>NZ_DASYHE010000027.1:0-25669 GCF_035998965.1 Sphingopyxis sp. | reverse complement strand
GGTCGAGAAGACTCGAACTTCCACGGCCTTTCGGCCACAACGACCTCAACGTTGCGCGTCTACCAGTTCCGCCACGACCGCACATCATGATGGGGCCGAACGGGTCCGGCTCCGGGTAGGAGCGGGCGCCTAGCAAAGCTTTTGGAGCGATGCAAGCGAGCTACGCCGCAATTATTTTTTGCAGGTGCGAAGGCGCGGTGCCGCTTGCCACCTGCGCTTCGCCCGGCGTGTCACTGTTCGGACTCAAAAGAGTCACGCAAATGTCACGGCTCTGGCGTCAGACCGTCATCGAATCACCCTAGTGGCGTCGTCACCGGGGGCGAAACATCGTTCACCGGTGATTTTTCATCAGGGGCGCCGCTCGACCGATCTGGGGGCGCACACCGGGAACGGAGATTTTCATGGCGGCTTTCGCACGCGTTCGTATGGTCATGCTCAGCGGCGTGGCTTGTTCTATTCTGGCCGCTTGCGGTGCCGATGGCGTTGCTTCGCCGGGTGAAGGCGTGATCGTCATCCCCGCGCCGACCCCGACGCCGACGCCGACCCCCACGCCGACCCCGACCCCGCCGGCAACCGTCACCCCCGCCGCCAACTGCCCGACGATCGCCGGTCCCGACCAGCTGTCGAACCTCGGCACGATCAGCGGCCCCGGCGGCGAATGGCGCAATTGCGGCTTCCCGACCCGCTTCACCGCGACGACCGCGATTCCGAAGGTTCCTGGCGTTATCTACTCGCTGCCCGGCCGCGTCGATGTCGGCACCGACCAAGGCGCGACGAGCACCAACAATGTCGTCACCCTCACGATCGATCCGGGCGTCACCATTTTTGGCGCGACCGGCGTGTCGTTCCTGGCGGTCAACCGCGGCAACCGCATCGATGCAGTCGGCACCCCGACCCAGCCGATCATCTTTACCGGCCGCGGGAACGTCGTCGGCTCGGCGAATGACCAGACGTCGCAGCTGTGGGGCGGCGTCGTGCTGCTCGGCCGCGCGCCGATCACCGACTGTCTCGCGCCTGGCGCGACTCCCGGTACGGCAGCGTGCGAACGCGACACCGAAGGCACGTCGAACGCGCTCTATGGCGGCGCACAGCCGGCAGACAATTCGGGCCGGATGTCTTACGTCCAGATCCGCTATTCAGGCTTCGTCCTCTCGGGCAACAGTGAATTGCAGGGGCTTACCCCTTCAGGCACCGGCTCTGGCACCCAGCTTGACCACATCCAGGTTCACAACAGCTCGGATGACGGCATCGAAGTGTTCGGCGGCCGCGCGAATATGAAGCATCTGGTAATCACCGGCGCCGAGGATGACGGCCTCGACACCGACGTGGGCTACAAGGGTAACATCCAATATGTCATCGGCGTGCAGCGCGAAGGCGGTGCGGTCGGCGACTCGATGATGGAAATCGACTCGAACGGTAACGAAGACACCACGCCGCGCCAGAATGTGAACCTGTCGAACTTCACTTACATTCACCGCAACACTGCGGCGGGCAATGGTGTGTCGATCCTGGTTCGCGGCGGCGCCGACTATACTTTTGCCAACGGCTTGATCGTCGCGCCCGGCTTCCGCTGCCTCGGCTTCAACAGCGCAACGACGATCCAGGCGACCGGCCCGGACGAAGCCGGCCCGCCGCGCTTCTTCTCGGTCTCGATGCAGTGCAACGCATCGCCATTCCGTGGTACGAGCGGCGTGACCGACGCGCAGGTCGAGGCGATTTTCAACGGCGGCACGAACAACACCGTCGCCTACACGCCGACGCTGACCAACCTGTTCATCAATGGCGCGACCGAAACCGCCCGTCCGGCCTTCGATGCCAAGACGCTCAACGCCTTCTTTGACACCACCGCCTATGTCGGCGCCGTCCGCGACGCCAACGACACCTGGTACCAGGGTTGGACGTGCAATTCGTCGACGGCAAACTTCGGCACCGCCAGCGGTAGCTGCAGCGCCATCCCGACGACCTGATCGCTCGCGATCCAATTGGGGAGCGGGCACGCCTGACGGGCTGGCCCGCTCCCTTCCTGCATAATTTGGGGACTTTCCACATGACCAAGCGGCCGATCTTTGCCAGCCTGCTCCTCCTCAGCTCGGCGCTGGTAGCGCCCGCGGCGCTCGCCCAGGATGTCAGCGGCGGTGCGCCCGCATCCGACACCCCGCCCGTAACCACCGAAGCGCCCGCCAGTGATGAACCGGCGGCCGATGATCCGGCGGTGCAGGACGAGGAGGCGGATGTTTCGATCCCTGGCGGTGCCGACCAGGAAATTGTCGTGACCGGTCGCTTTACGCCGAATGTCGTCCGCGCAACCCCCGAGGTTGTTTCGGTCCTCTCCTCGGCCGACATCGCGCGCACCGGCGAAGGCGATATTTCGGGTTCGCTGCAGCGCGTGACCGGCCTGTCGGTCGTCGGCGGGGGCTTCGTCTATGTCCGCGGTCTTGGCGACCGCTATTCGCTAGCGCTGCTCAACGGCTCGCCGCTGCCCAGCCCCGAACCGCTTAAGCGTGTCGTCCCGCTCGACATCTTCCCGTCGAACGTCATCGATTCGACGCTGGTCCAGAAAAGCTATTCGGCGAACTTCCCGGGCGAATTCGGCGGCGGTGTGATCAACCTGACCACCAAGGCGATCCCGCGTGAATCTTTCTTGACCGTCAGCGGCGGTATCGGCTGGGACAGCGAGACGACGAACCAGCTTGGCTATACCTATTATGGCAGCGACACCGACTGGACCGGTTTCGACGATGGCACGCGCGATGTCCCACCGCTGCTCAAGGCCGCTTTGGCTAGCGGCAAGCCAATCCTCAACGGCGCCGATTTTACGCAGACCGACCTGAAAGCGATTATGGTCGAGTTGGTGAATGCGCCGACCACTTTGCTTCAGCAGAATAATCATATCCCGATCAACTGGTCGGCAGGCGTCACCGGTGGCACATCGATCACGCTGCCAGACGGCGAACTAGGCATCATCGCAACGGCTGGAATCAGCAACAAATGGCGCACCCGTGATGCGATCCAGCAGACATCGGTCGATCCCGAGCTGGCCGGGCCGCCGCAGACCGATTTCCGGCGTGTCATTACCGATAATCGTGTTGTCGTGAACGGGCTGCTGGGCTTTGGACTTGAGCTGGGCGAGCACAAGTTCCGCTGGACCAACCTCTATATTCGCGACACGCTAAAACAATCGCGACTGGGGCTGGGCGTCGATCAGAACGTCCAGCTTCGCGACACGCTGGTGCAGGACACGGCGTGGTATGAGCGGCAGTTGATCAACACCCAACTCGTCGGCGAATTGCAGTTCGACCAGCTAAAGCTCGACTTGCGCGGCGGCTATGCCAATTCGCAGCGCGAGGCGCCTTATGAGCGCAGCTTCACTTACATCCGCTCGAACCTCCCGCTAGATCAGGACCCGGTTGGCGACAAGTTCGTCAACGACCTTGGCGGCAACCGCGGCAGCGCGACGATCGCTTTTTCAGATCTGAATGAGGATCTGTGGTCGGGCGGCTTCGATGTGTCCTACGAACTGGCACCGCGCATTACCGCAACCGTTGGTTATGCTTATAGCGACACACACCGCACCGCAGTCCGCCGCGCGTTCCAGATCCGCGGGTCGAACCTGCCGATCGCCGTGCAGCAGCTGCGCCCCGACTATCTGCTCTCCGACGCGACGATCCAGCTGTACGATATTACGCTGGTCGAAGCATCGGCGCAGGATGGTACAGCGGCTTTTGACGCCGATCTGACGACGCACGCCGGCTATGCCCAAGTCCAGGCCGAGATTGTTTCGGGCGTCAACATCAATGCGGGGGTTCGTTACGAGGACGCCAAACAGAGCGTCGCGCCGATCGATATCTTCGGAACCGGCGGCAGCGCCATTGTTGAGACCAGCCTCAACAACAATTATTGGCTGCCCGCGGTGACGCTGACTTGGGAAGTGGCGCCCGACATGCAGTTGCGCGTCAATGGATCGAAGACGATTGCGCGTCCGCAGTTTCGAGAGCTGATCGCGCAAATCTATCAGGATCCCGAATCGAATCGCCAGTTCCGTGGCAACCCGTCGCTGATCGACAGCGAGCTGATGAACGCCGAAGTGCGGTACGAATGGTACTTCGCCAAGGATCAGCGACTGACGGTGGCGGGGTTCTACAAATCGATCGACAACCCGATTGAAACCTACACATCGATCAGCACCGACTCGGTGGCTAACTCCAGCTTCGCCAATGCGCCGAAGGCGACCCTGTACGGCGCCGAGATTGAAGCGCAGAAATATATTCCGCTCGACATCTTGTCGGATTCGCCATTTTGGGGCAGCCGCCGCTTGGTCCTGATCGGCAACTACACCTTTACCAAGTCGGAAATCAAAGTGGGGGCCGGCGACACAACGATCATCAACGGCGTGACGCTGAACGCCACCGACTTCTTCTTTGATGGATCGCCGCTCACCGGCCAGTCGGACCATCTGGTGAACGTCCAGATCGGACTGGAAGATCAGGATAGTCTGTCGCAACAGACCTTGCTGTTCACCTATGCCAGTCCGCGCGTGACCAGCCGAGGCCCGTCGGGTCAGCCCGACATTCGCGAAAAACCGGGCATTTCGCTCGACTTCGTCGCGCGGCAGGGGGTCACTCTGCTGAACAAGGAAATCGAGTTGAAGTTCGAGGCGCGTAACCTGACAGGGCGTAACTATCAGGAAGTTCAGGAAAACGGCGACAATCGCGTCTTCCTCAACCGCTACAAGCTCGGCCGGACCTTCTCGCTGAGCGCGTCGCTGAAGTTTTGATGGATGTATAAGTCCCTCCCCTGAAGGAGAGGGGCTTCACGACGGCCAACCGCCGCACCAGACTCGCCCGCTCGTCAAAAAACTGTAATCTTCCCGTCAACTGATTGTCACCAATCGCCCCTAGGCGATTCGCGACGGCAACTTCAGCCTCAGGGGGACAGAGACAATTTCATGGCGACGCTGATGTCCGGATCGGCCTTCAGGCTGCCGCGCGGCTTGCCGACGTGGCTGCGCGCAGGTCGGCGCTCACCGCGCGAGATCGGGCCGCTGCTGCTTGCCGCGTTGCTGGGCGCCCTATTGATCTGGCAGCTCGTCCGCCTGCTCTGGACGATCATCACCCCGCTGTCGCCGCTCGGCGCGTGGCAGCCGCAGGCCGCGGTCATCGCCTCGCCCGCCGAACGCCGCGCACTGTTTGCCAGCTTCGACCCCTTCTTTCGCAGCGCGCCGCAGGGTCCGGCTTCGGCCACCGTCACCGCGCTGGGCCTGACCTTGTTCGGCATCAACATCAACGAAGCGACCGGCGGCGGCTCGGCGATCATCGCGGGCGAGGACGGGGTGCAAACCAGCTATGCCGTTGGCGACGAGATTGCCCCGGGGGTGAAGCTCGTAGGCGTCGCCTTCGACCATGTGCTGCTCGACCGCGGCGGTGCGCGCGAAAGCCTGTTCCTCGACCAAAGCGGCGAAGCGGCGGTCGCGGCCCCGGCGACGCCGCTGCCTTCGCCCACCCCCGAAGTCGGATCGACGGCGACTGCCGGGGTGAGCGCCAGCGGCGAAATGTCGCCCGCGACACTCAAGGCGGGGGTGGGCTTTGCGCCGCGCGCCGAAAATGGCCGCGTCACGGGGCTGGTCGTCCAGCCGCAGGGCGACGGCGCGGTGTTCCGCGCCGCGGGACTGCGCCCGGGCGACGTCATCCGCTCCGTCAATGGCCGTCCGATAGGATCGGCCAGCGATGCCGCCGCGCTCGCCAATCAAATCGCACCCGGCGCACGCATATCGCTCGAAGTCGAACGCGGCGCCAGCGTCGTTCCCGTCGCCATCTTCTTGTCAAAGTCCTAGAAATCATGCGCCTGAAACTGTCCCTGATGCTCGCCGCCGCGCTCGTTTCCGCCACGCCGGCGCCCGCGGTCGCCCAATATACCCTCAACGTCCGCGAGGCCGATATCCGCGCCTTCATTCAGGATGCAGCGCGGATCACAGGGCGCACCTTCGTGATCGACGGCCGCGTCAACGGCAAGGTGTCGGTGGTGACCGACCGGCCGCTGTCGCGCAGCGAGTATTTCGAGATTTTCCTCTCGACCCTGCGCTCGAACGGCCTTGTTGCCGTGCCCGGCCCCAATGGCAGCTACCGCGTCCAGCCGATCGATGGCGCTGCCGCGCAGCCCGGCCGCATCGGCAGCAGCGGCGCGGCGCAGAATCAGTTTGTCACCGAAATCATCCGCCTGCGCCATATTGACGCCGTCGCCGCGGTGGAAACGCTGCGCCCGTTGGTCAGCGCGCAAGGCTCGCTGACCGCCAACCGCAACGCCAACAGTCTGGTCGTCGCCGACTTTGCCGACAATATCCGCCGCATCCGCGCGCTGGCGTCGAGCATCGACCGCGACAGTTCGACCAGCCAGATCGTCACGCTGAAAAACGCCGGCGCGCGCGAAATTGCCGCGGCGCTGACCGCCTTGGTCCCCGCGGCGGGCGAGGGGGCGCGGGCGCCGGTCGCGATCGTGCCGATCGACAGCAGCAACGCGATCGCGCTGCGCGGCGATCAGGCGATGGTCGCGCGCTTTGTCGCGATGGCGGCCGATCTCGATCAGAAGGCGGCGGGCGGCACCGAATTGCGCGTCTATTGGCTCGAACATGCCAATGCCGAAACGTTGCTGCCCACGATTCAGCAACTGGTCGGCGGCGGCAGCGACCCGGCGCAAAAGGCGGGTCTGCCGCCTGCCACGGATTCGTCGTCGTCGGGCGGTAACAGCACCCCGACGCCTGCGCCCGCGCCGACCGCCAATGTATCGACCGGCGGCTCGGGGGGCAGCATCGCAACCCGCGGCCCGGCGATTGTCACCCGCTACGAGGGCGCCAACGCGATCATCGTTGCCGCCAACAGCGACGTGCAGCGCATGCTCGGCGAGTTGATCCGCCAGCTCGACAGTCGGCGGCAACAAGTATTGGTCGAGGCGATCGTCGTCGAGATCGGTGACGACGCGGCCAAGCGGTTGGGGGTCCAATTCCTGCTTGGCGGCAAGAATATCCCCTTTATCGCGACCAGTTACAGCAATGCGTCGCCCAACATCCTGACCCTCGGCGGCGCCTATGCAGCGAACGAATTGTCGCAGCAGACGACGACGGTCAATGGCAACACGACGGTGACCCAGACCAACAGCTCGCTGGGCAACAGCTTGCAGGAGGCCGCCGCTGCGTCGCTGCTGCAAGCCACTGGCGGTTTCGCGGGTTTTGCGGGCGATATCGGCAAGAACACGATCTTCGGCGCGATCATCAACGCGGTGAAATCGGACACGACGTCGAACCTGCTTGCCACCCCGCATATCGTCACCCTCGACAATCAGGCGGCGAAATTCCTCGTCGGCCAGGACGTCCCGATCACCACCGGCGAACAGCTTGGCGACAATTTCGAAAACGCCTTCCGCACCGTTCAGCGCGAAGAAGTCGGGATCAAGCTGGAAGTGACGCCGCAGGTCAATGGCGCGGGCGAGGTCAAGATGTTCCTGCGCCAGGAAGTGTCGAGCGTCGCCGGCCCGGTGTCGTCGCGCAATAGCGACCTCATCCTGAACAAGCGTTCGTTCGAAACCGTGCTGACCGTCGATGACGGCGAAATCCTGGCGATCGGCGGGCTGCTCAACGATGACGAGCGCAAGACGATCGAGCGCATTCCGCTGCTCAGCGACATTCCCTTGCTTGGCGAATTGTTCAAGTCGCGCAGCCGGACGCGCTCGAAAACCAATCTGATGGTGTTCATCCGCCCGACGATCCTGCGCAATCGCGAAGATAATGCGGCGCTGACCGCACGGCGTTACGGCTATATCCGCGACTTCCAGTTGCAGCGTAATCCCGACGTGGAACCCGCAATCGATACGCTGGTGCGCGATTATCTGGGCGCAGTGCCGCCGGTGCCGACCGAGGCGACCGCCGCCGACATCACCGTCGGCCCGGTCAACCTGCCCGAACTGCGCGGTCCCGATGGCCGGGTGATTTCGACCGATGTGCCGCCGTCGATCTCGAACGCGCCCGCGCCGCCGACCGGAGACTATCCGTGAGCGATCCCGAACCGATCGTCGCGCCCGCAGCGCCGGTCGACATTCCCTATGGCTTTGCGCGCCAGCATGGCGTGGTGATCGCGCCCGGAGAGGGTGGTGCGTGGCAGGCAACCTTGCGTGAGGATGCCGATCCCGCGGTGCTGATCGAAGTGAAGCGCTATCTGGCGCAGCCGTTGCGTGTCGTGACGGCCAGTGTCGCCGACTTCGACCGCTTGCTGTCGGACCATTATGCTGTCGACAGCTCCGCCGCCGCGATGGCGGGGTCGGTCGGCAACAACGACATCGACTTCAGCCTGCCCAGCGCCGAAGACCTGCTCGACAGCGCCGACGATGCTCCCGCAATCCGGCTGATCAACGCGATCATCGCCGAGGCGGTGCGGCAGGGGGTCAGCGATATCCATATCGAACCCTATGAAAGCGGACTCGTGGTGCGGATGCGCACCGATGGCGTGCTGCGCGAGCATCTGCGCATGCCCCCGCACGTCGCGCCCGTGGTGGTGAGCCGCATCAAGGTGATGGCGCGCCTCGACATCGCCGAGCGCCGCGTGCCGCAGGACGGCCGCATCGGGCTGACGCTCGCGGGCAAGGCGGTCGACGTGCGCGTCTCGACCTTGCCCAGCCGCGCGGGCGAGCGCGTCGTGATGCGTATCCTCGACAAAGATGCGGCGGGGATCGATTTCGACGTCCTCGGCCTGTCGGGCACTTCCGACCAGATTTTGCGCGAGGCGCTCGCCGAACCCAATGGCATCATCCTCGTCACCGGGCCGACCGGATCGGGCAAGACGACGACGCTCTACGCGGCGCTCAAACAACTCAACGACGGCCAGCGCAATATCCTGACCGTCGAGGATCCGGTCGAATATGCCGTAGACGGGGTCGGCCAGACGCAGGTGAACAGCAAGGTTGGGCTCGATTTCGCCGCCGGCCTGCGCGCGATCCTGCGCCAGGATCCCGACGTCGTGATGGTCGGCGAAATCCGCGACCGCGAAACCGCCGACATTGCGGTTCAGGCGTCGCTGACCGGCCACTTGGTGCTGTCGACCGTCCACACCAATGATGCCGTCGGTGCGATAACCCGCCTGAAGGATCTGAAAGTCGAACCCTTCCTGCTCGCCTCGACCCTGCGCGCCGTCATCGCGCAGCGGCTGGTCCGTAAACTTTGCGACCATTGCCGCGAACCGGTGCAGGCCGACAACAGCGTCGCCGCGATGCTGGGGCTCGACATCGGCACCGTCATCTGGCGCCCCAAAGGATGCGAGCAGTGCGGCGGCACCGGCTACAAGGGCCGTATCGGCGTATTCGAGGCGATCAAGGTCGACGACACCGTTCGCCGCTATATCTACAACGGCGGCGACGAGGCGATGATCACGCGCCACGCCTTCCTGAAATCGCCGACGCTCGCCTCGGCAGCGCGCGCGATGGTCGCCAAAGGGCTGACAACTGCCGAAGAGGCGATCCGCATCGCGCGGCGCGAGGAAATCGATGCCTGATTATCGCTATGTGGCGATCGATCCCCAAGGCCGCGAGCGCAAGGGGCGGCTGACCGCCGCCAACGACGATGCCGCCCGCGCCGATCTGGTGCGGCGCAAATTCCATATCGTCGCGGTCGAGGCGGCGGGCGCGAAGCCCGCCAGCCGGTCGCTGCTCGCGTTCCGCCGCGTGCGGCTCAGCAGCAAAGACCTTGCACTGTTCACCCGCCAGCTGGCGACGCTGGCCGAAGTCGCGCCGCTCGAAGAGGCGCTGCGGACCTTGACCCGGCAGAGCGAGGCCGAGAGCGCCCGCACCATCATCGGCGACGTCCATGCCGGGCTTCTCGAAGGCCGCCGCCTCGCTGACGCAATGGCGCGCCAGCCCGCCAGCTTCCCGCCGCTCTATCGCGCCATGGTTGCGGCGGGCGAAACGACGGGCAGCCTGACAACGATTCTCGCGCGCCTCGCCGACCTGCTCGAACGTCAGGCCGAGGTGCGCGGCAAACTGATCGCGGCGCTCGCTTACCCAATCGTGCTGGCGGTCGTCGCAATCGGCGTCGTGGCGGCGCTGATGATCTTTGTCGTCCCGCGCGTCGTCGAACAATTCACCGACGTTGGCCAGCAACTGCCCTTTCTGACCCGCGCGGTGATCGCGATCTCCAGCTTTGCCGCCGACTGGTGGTGGCTGATTGCGTTGCTGCTCGCCGCCGCAAGTTTTGGCTGGGTCTCCGCAATGCGCCGACCGGCGTTCAAGGCGCGGGTCGATGCGCGGCTGCTGCGGCTGCCGCTGTTCGGGCGCCTGCTTCGCGATCTCTATGCGGCGCGCTTTGCGCGCACCTTGGCGACGATGGTGTCGAGCCGCCTGCCGCTCGTCGACGGCCTGCGCCTGACTCTGCCGACGATCCGCAACGCCGCGCTCGCCAGCGCCACCGCCGCGATCGTTGATCAGGTCCGCGCCGGGGGCAGCCTGTCGGCGGCGCTGCGCGATGCCGGGGTGTTCCCGCCGCTGCTCGTTTACATGACCGCCAGCGGCGAAAGCGCCGGAAGGCTGGAAGTTATGCTCGAACGCGCCGCCGATTATCTGGAGCGCGAATTCGACCGCTTCACGGCGGCTTCGATGGCGTTACTCGAACCTGTCATAATAGTCCTTATGGGGTCATGCGTTGCCCTGATCATCCTCGCCATTCTGCTGCCGATCCTTCAGTTGCAGAATCTTGCCGGAATATAATAAATGTCGCTGATGCAGCTTTTCATTCGCCTAATGCTCGACACCTCCTTCTCGGGGGAGGGTCGCGCGCCGGTCCACCGCCGCCGCAAACGCGACGAGCGCGGCTTTACCCTGACGGAGCTGATGGTCGTCATCTTCATCATCGGACTGCTCGCCACCGTGGTGATGATCAACGTCCTGCCCAGCCAGGACCGCGCAATGGTGACCAAGGCCAAGGCCGATATCGCGACGCTGGAGACAGCGCTCGAACAATATCGTCTCGACAATTTGACCTATCCGGCGTCGACCGACGGGCTGAACGCGCTCAGCACGCCGCCGCCGTCGCTCGCGCAGCCCGAGCGGTACCGCCGCGGCGGCTATATTAAGAAGCTGCCCGCGGATCCGTGGGGACGTCCCTATAATTATCAGGCGCCCGGGCCGAACGGGAAGGCGTTCGACGTCTGGTCGCTCGGTGCCGACGGCGCCCCCGGCGGGACCGACGACAATGCGGATATTCGCAGCGAAGGCTAAGGCGCGCGCGCGTCGCGAGGCCAACGGTTTCACACTCGTCGAACTGATGGTGGTGCTGGCTATCATGGCGCTGGCCGCGACCGCCGTCGTGCTGACGATCCCCGGCCAAGATCGCAGCGTGCGCAGCGAAGCCGACCGGCTCGCCGCCCGGTTGGCCGGCGCACGCGACATTGCGGTGATCGAAGGGCGCAGCGTTGCGGTCAACTTCGCTCCCTCGGGTTACGGATTCGAGCGGCGGATCGCGGGCGAATGGCAGCCGCTGCCCGGCCGCGCTTTTGCACAGCGCAACTGGCCAGGCGACGTCCGTTTTGCCGCGGGCGACGGACAGGGCGCGGCGCGCATATTGTTCGACCGGGTCGGCACCAGCCCAACCCCGCAGGTCGTTGTGCTGAGCGGCGGGGATGCGCGCGAGATCGTGCGTGTGTCGGCGACCGGGGAGGTCAGCCGTGGCGAATGAGCGTGCCAAAGAAATGCAAAGCGGCTTCACCCTGCTCGAAATGCTCGTCGCGCTCAGCGTCATCAGCATCGCCGCGCTGACGCTGGTCCGCCTCGACGCCTTTGCCGTGCGCACCGCGGGCGACCTCGACGAAAGCACGATCGCTGGCATCGTTGCGCAAAACCGCGCGGTGGAACTGTGGACCGATCCGGCACCGCCGACGATCGGCAACAGCGCGATTGGTGTCGCCAATGCCGGGCGCAACTGGCGCGTCGAACAGCGGGTGGCGCGGACCGCCGACGACAGCCTGCTGCGCATCGACCTGATCGTCCGCCCCGAAAGCGGGCGCGGTCAGGCGGCGTTGACGATTATTCGGCCAAGCCGATGAGTTTTGGTACTCACCCCCTGATCCCGTTCGCCCTGAGCTTGTCGAAGGGCTGTTCTTTCTTTTCGACGTCGCAAAGAAATAACAGCCCTTCGACAAGCTCAGCACATACGGAAAAAGGGGAGACCCGAGATTTCGGGGGGCAAAGCGGTTTCACCCTGATCGAAATGCTCGTCGCGCTGTCGCTGTTCGCGGCGATTGCGGCGATCGGAGTTGGGTTGCTGCGCAGCAGCGTTGATACGCAGGATGCGGTGCAGACGCGGCTAAAGGCGATGGGCGGGATCAACCGCCTGCGCGCGGTGATGGCGAATGATCTGGCGCAGGCGGTCCAGCGATCGACGCGCGGGCCGGCGGGCGAGGCGGTGCCTGCCTTCGTCGGGTCATCGACGGGCTTTGCCTTCGTCCATGGCGGCGCAGCGGCGCTCGACGGGTCGCTGCGTCCCGCAGTCGAACGGGTCGCTTATGCCCTCGTCGGCCGCGAATGGCGGCGCGCGACGCAACCGATGCTCGACGGCACCGCGCTGAGCGAAGGCGACCGGCTCTTGCGCGACGTCGCCACGGTTGCGGTGCGCTATCGCGACGACACCGGCAATTGGGGCGACAGCTGGAGCTCCGAACCCGGCGACCGCCTTCCGCGCGCGGTCGAGGTGCGGGTGTCGCGCAGCGGGCGGGAGGCGCTGACGATGTTGTTCCTGACCGCGCCGACGCTGCCGCCCCCGCCCACGGTGGCCGAGAACCCGGCGCCATGATCCGCCGTCCGCTCAATGAGCGCGGTGCCGCGCTGCTCACCGTATTGCTGCTTGTCGCAGTGATGGCGGTGATCGCGGCGACCGCGCTCGACCGGCTGACGCTGGCGACGCGGATCGCCGGCAGCGCGGCGACGGTCGACCAGGGCCGGGCTTATAGCTTTGCCGCCGAGCAGATCGCGCTGCGCCGCGTCGCCGATCTGGTCGGGCGCGACCCCGCGAAGTTGACGCTCGCGGGCGAGTGGCTGGGGCGCGAGTTCGTCTTGCCGTTGCCGAATGGGAGCGGCAGCGCGCGGCTGTCCGACGCGAACAATTGCTTCAACCTCAACAGTCTGGTCGCCGAGGCGGTGCCGGGACGATTCAGCCAGCGATCGGGGTCGATGCGCCAGTTCGGCGAGTTGATGGTGTTGCTCGGGATCGACGCCGCGCAAGCGCAGGCAATTGCTGGCGCCACCGCCGACTGGATCGACAGCGACAGCAACGACGGCCCGCTCGGCGCCGAGGATAATGTCTATCGGTCGCTGCCGGGCGCTTATCTGGCCGCGAACCGCAAGATGGCCGATATCAGCGAATTGCGCGCCGTCCGAGGCGTTAGCCCCAAAATTTACGCGCGGCTCAAACCCTGGATCTGCGTGTTGCCTGTGACCGACCCGGTGCGGCTGAACGTCAACACGCTGGCGCCCGAACAGGCGCCGCTGGTGGCGATGCTGCTGCCCGGTGAAATGACGCTCGCCGACTCCCGTGCAGCGCTGGCGGCGCGCCCCGCGGGCGGCTATGGCAGCAGCGTGCGATTCTGGGAGTCAGGCCCGCTCGCGCAGTTCGACCCGCCGACCGAGGTGGCCGAACAGGCTGGGGTGACCAGCCGCTGGCTTACGCTGACGACGAATGTGACGATGGGGGACGGGTTTTTGACGGCAGTTTCGCTCATCGACGCTAACGGCGGCGCGCCGTCCGCTGGACAGGCGCCCCCGGTGATCGTCCGACGAAGCTGGGGCGAAAGCGACTGATATGAGCCGCACTTTGGTTCTGTGGTTGCCGCCGGTGGCGACGCTGGGTGACGAGAACGCCCGCCCGCCTGCTTGGCTGCGGGTCGACGATGGTGTCATCGTGGACAGCGGGCAGGACGATGGCTGGGTCGACGCGTGGGAAAAGCCGCAGGATGATAGTCCCGACGACCGGCTGATCGCGCTGGCGCCCGCCGCCGACGTGCCTTTGCGCTGGCGGCATTATCCCGATGCGGCGCCGGCGCAGGCGGCATCGGCGGCACGGGTTGATACGTTAAAGGACAGTCTGGGCGACGGCGCTTTGCTGCATATCGTCGCGGGCCAGCCGATCGAAGGCGGGCAGGCGGTGCCGGTGGCGGTGACGACGCACGCGGCGATGACGGCGTGGTCCGACTGGCTCAAGGCGCGCGACCTGTCGCCCGCGGCGATCATCCCGGCGGCTGCCGCGGTGCCGCCGCCCGAACCTGACAGCCTGTGGTCCGCCGAGGTTGGCGGCGAGCAGATCGTGCGGGCCGCCGATCATGCCTATCTGTCCGATCCCGAACTCGACCCGCTGATCGCGGGCGGTCACCCAATTGCGCCGCTTGATCCCGACCGGATGCGCGAGGCGTTGCTGATGACGCTGGCTTCGCCGCCGCTCGATTTGCTCAGCGGTGGTTGGAAGCCGAAGCGCAGCTGGTCGCTCGACCCGGCGCGGCTCCGGCTGGCCAAGCGGCTGGCGATCGCGCTGCTTGTCGTCAGTCTGCTGATCCCGATCGTCCATGCCGTGCGCCTGTCATCCGACACCAGCCGTGCCGATGACGCAGTCGTCGCGATGGCCAAAAGGGCTGGGGTGACCGCGCCCGACGCCACCGCAGCCGAGGCTGAACTCGATCGCCGGCTCGCGGCGGCGGGCGGCGGTCCGCTGGCGTTTTCGGTCCCGGCGTCGGCGCTATACGATGCGATGCGCGACACGCCGGGCGTCGCGCTTAAAACGCTGTCGCACCGCACCGACGGGACGCTGACCGCGACGCTCGCGGCGCCGCGTGTAGAGGACATCAACGCGGTGCTGCTCGCGCTCCAGGCCCGCGGTTACCGCGTCACGGCGCAGCCGATGGCGGGCAGCGACGGCCAGCAGATGGCGAATATCACGATCCGGGCGGTGCCATGACCGAGCGACTGAAAAACTGGTGGCTGGGTCTGTCGCAGCGCGAACGATGGCTAGTTGGCATCGCGGGCGTGCTGGCGCTGGGCGTCCTCCTGTGGGGGCTTGGCCGTCCTGCCTATGCGGCATTTGTCGATCTCGAAAACCAGCATCGCGCGGCGATAGAGCGCGAAGGTCGGGTCGCGGCGAAGGTGCAATTGCTGGCGGCGCGGCCCGCGAAATCGGTTGCGACCGCGGTCGATGCGGTCGCCATTGATCAATATCTCGCGCAGTCAGCAAGCGAGATCGGGCTGACGCTCGACCGCAACGAGGCGCGTGGGCAAGGGCAGGCGACGATCGCGATTGCCACCGCGCGCGCGCCGGTGCTCACCGACTGGCTGGCGTCGCTTGAGGGGCAGGGTTTTGTCATCGATCAGCTGACGATCACTCCCGCTGCCGACGGCACCGTCGGGCTGACCGCCGAACTCAGAAAGGGCGGCCAATGAGCGCGCGCCAACGCTGGAGCATCGTGGCGCTGTTGCTGGCGCTGATCCTGATCGTCGCGACCTTCCCGATGCGGCTGGCGCTGGCGTGGGCGGGCGCGACCGATGCCGGGGTGACCGCGCGCGAGGTGCGCCGGTCGGTGTGGGCGGGCGAGCTGGTCGAGGCGCGGCTGGGCGCGCTGCCGCTCGGTACCGTGCGCGCCAGCCTGTCGCCGCTGGCACTGCTCGGCGGCGATACCGAGCTTGCTTTTTCGCGCACCGACGAGCGGCTTGGCGCGCTTTCGGGGCGGCTGCACGGCAGCAATCCGCGCGGGGTGTCCGACGTCAATGGCACGACGTCGATGTCGGGCGGGCTGGGGATGATCCCGGTCGATACGATCCGCTTCGAGGGGGCGACGCTGCGCTTCGATGGCGCCGGAAAATGTGCCAGCGCGAGCGGTCGGATCCAGCTGGCGGTGACCGCCCCGATCGCGGGGCTCGACCTGTCGCGCGGCTTGTCGGGGCCGCTGAGGTGCGTCAATGGGCGGGCGCAGGCGGCGCTGGCCAGCCAGTCAGGGATGGAACGGCTGACCTTATCGTTTGACGGCAGCGGCGCTTACCGCGCCCAGTTCGCGATCAATGTCGACCGCGACCCGGCGATGGCGGCGGCGCTGGCGATGCTGGGCTTCAAGGCCGGTTCGGGCGGTTTCGTGCTGGCGACCACGGGCCGCTTCTGACGTGGCGATCCTCGATGCCTTGCCCTTTGGCATGGGCGTCGCTTTTGCCGCGCTGATCGGACTGGTTCTCGGCAGCTTTATCGCGACTTTGGTGCTGCGCTGGCCCGCGGGGCGTTCGGTGTTCGGGCGGTCGCGGTGCGATGGCTGTGGGCGGGTACTTAGCGCGGTCGATCTTGTGCCGCTGGTGTCGGCGATGGTGGTGCGTGGATGTTGTCGAAGGTGCCGCGCAGCGATTGATCCGTTTCACTGGCGGGTCGAGTTGGGGTCGGCGCTGATCGGCAGTTTTGCGCTGGTGATGATGCCGGGGACGGCCGGCTGGATGTGGGCATTGTTCGGCTGGATGTTGCTGCCGCTTGCGCTGCTCGACGCGCGACATTTCTGGCTGCCTGATCGGTTGAGTGCGCTCTTGGCCGTCACCGGCCTTGTCTTAGCGGGGCCATTGCTCGGTGCGCCGTTGCTCGATCGCTGGATCGGTGCGCTGGCGGGCGGTGGAGCGCTGGCGCTCATAGCCTGGGCTTATCGCCGTGCGCGCGGTGGGGAGGGCATGGGGGGCGGCGATCCCAAGCTGGTGGCGGCGATCGGGTGCTGGATTGGCTGGCAGGCGCTGCCGCTGATGCTCCTGCTCGCGAGCCTTGGCGGCATCGTCTGGGCGCTTGCCGCGCAACGAAAAGGGGACCAGCCGCTGGCGCAGCGGCGGATCCCCTTTGGTGTCTTTGCCTGCACTGCCGCGTTCGCGACGGTGCCGCTGTGGCCGTTGATCAGCGGCCGATGACGACCGTCACCGCGCGGCGGTTCTTGGCATAAGCTTCCTCAGTCGATCCGATTTCGGCCGGACGTTCCTTGCCATAGCTGATGACGCTGATCCGCGACGGATCGACGCCGAGCGAGGCGAGATAGTTTTTCGCGGCATTGGCGCGGCGTTCGCCGAGCGCGATATTGTAATCGCGGGTGCCGCGTTCGTCGGCATGACCTTCGAGCGTGACGCGGACCGCGGGGTTGCGCTGCAACCATTGTGCCTGGCCCTGCAGCGTCGCCATGTCGGCGCTGTCGACATTATATTGGTCGAAATCGAAGAAGATGCGGTCGCCTTCGAGGCCGACGCTGGCGAGGAAATCTTCCTGCGACCCCGGGATCACCCCGGTGTTCACGCCGGTTTCGGTGCCCGTTCCTTCAGGCGCCGGAGGGAGCGTGTCCGGCGCCTTTTTAGAGCAAGCGCCAACAGCAAGCATGGTGATCGCCGCAATCATTGCGGTTGTTTTGCGTATCGTCATGTCTTCTGTCCTCTTGTAGTTGCTGGAAAAATTTCGTTTCGGCCTATTTTATGGCCGTTTCATACCATTATGGGAACCCTGAGGGCCGTTTTTGGTTCCGCGTTTTTTCACGGCAGCACCGGTCCCCAGCTGGGGTCCGATCCATCCTGCGGGGTCGGCAGGCGGCGCAGGTTCACCCCGGTCAGATCGACCTGCCAAAGGCTCGACTTGCCGTCGCGCCCCGGGGTGGTGCGGAAAAACTGGATGACGCGGCCGTTCGGCGACCAGGTCGGCGCCTCGTCCTGCCAGCTGTTGGTCAGCATCCGGACGCTGCCGCCGGTCGGGGTCATCACTCCGATGCGAAACTCGCCGCCACCCATGCGGGTAAAGGCGATCAGGTCGCCACGCGGCGACCATTCGGGGGTCGCGGCGCGCCCGCCGCCAAAGCTGATCCGCTGCTGGTTCGACCCGTCGATGTTCATCGTATAGATTTGCTGGCTGCCCGACCGATCGCTTTCGAACACGATCTTCTTGCCATCGGGCGAAAAGCTGCCGCCGACGTCGATGCCAGGGGTGCTGGTCAGCCGCACCGGGGTGCCGCCGTTCGCCGAGATGCGATAGATGTCGGTGTTGCCACCGACCGCCATCGAATAGAGGATCTGGGTGCCGTCGGGCGACCAGCGCGGGGCAAAGGTCGCATTGCTGCTTTCGGTGACCAGCTTCTGCTGCCCGCTGGCGATGTCGTAAATGAACACGCGGACGCGGTTGTTCAAATAGCTGACATAGACGATCTTTTTGTAATCGGGCGAAAATCGCGGTGAAATCGCGAGTGCCTGACCATTGGTGATAAAGCGGTGGTTGCCGCCGTCGCTGTCCATGATCGCGAGGCGCTTGATGCGGTTCCCCTTGGGCCCGCTCTCGGCGATGTAGGCGACGCGGCTGTCAAAGAAGGGTGCCTCGCCCGACAGGCGCGAATAGATGGCGTCGGCGCATTTGTGCGCGGCGCGGCGCCAGTCCGACGGCTGGATTTCAAACCCCTTGCGGACAAGTTCGCTGCCCAGCGCTGTGTCATAGAGGTAACAGCCGACGACGAGCCCGCCGGTGCCGCTGGCATCGACAAAGCCGTGCACGACATTTTCGGCATTGCGCGCCTGCCAGTCGGCAAAGCGCGGCGCCTGCACCTCGGCGCGCGTGATCGCACGGAGGCCGCCTGGGCCGACGGGTTGATAAAGGCCGCTGCGTTCGAGATCGGCGGCGATGACTTCGGCGATCTGGCGGCCCAGGCTGTCGGTGCGCAGGCCCGCAACGGTCTGCACCGACGAGGTTGCCAGCGACGGGATGGCGATGACGGTGCGTTCGTTCGACAGCGTGCCTTCGATCGTTTCACGCGGCTCGGTCGGAGCCACCGCGGGCGGGGCAGGGGTGGTCTGGCCGAACACCGGGCCGGTGGTCAGGAGCAGAGCCAGCGAGAGGCCAATCGGACGGAGGAACATGATGCTTACCTCTTGATGAAATCGAGCGTGTAATTCTGCCAGAAGCTGTAGTTTTCTTCGGGCAGATCGAAGGGTGCGGCAAGTTCGACGGCGCGTTTGGCGCATTCCTGATGCCGCTGGACCAGATTCTTGTTGCTGTCGTTCTGTCCAGTTGTGGTGACGCTGGTAAATCCACCCAAGGCGCCCGAAGTGGTCAGGCGAAACTTAACTTCGGTTTCCAGTTTATCAGCATCAAAGCCACTGACCTGGCATCGATCCCAGCGGGGGCCAACCTTTGCCTTGATGCTGACGTCGATCGAGCGGCGCACCTCGGCGGCGGTAGCTGCGGCAGGGGCGCCCTTGCTGGCGGGGGCTTTGGGCTGTGTTTTGGACAGCCCCTCGGCGATGCCGTCAAGGCGTCCGGTCGGACGCGCGGGGCGATCCTTGGCCGGGGGCGCTTTGGGCGCGGCCTTTGGCTGAGCCTTGGCGGCGGCGGGCGGAGTTTGCTTCGGCTGCGGCTTGGGCTGCGCGACCTGTTTCGGGGTGGGCGCGGGCGTCGGGCGGACGATCGGTTCGGGCTGCGGCGGCGCGGGCATCGGTTCAGGGGCGGCGATGTCGACCGCTTCCTCCTCGCCCAGCCTCGCCGCAGGCGGGCTTTCGCTGATCACCGGGGCGGTCGATTGCACCGCGGTCTCGGCAATCAGGTCGACCTCCATCGGCGGGTTTTCGAAACGCCGTTCGCCCGCGGTCCACTGGACGGAGAGAAGGCCGATGATCACGATATGCGCCGCCACCGCGATGGCAAAGCCGCGTCCCTCGTTCCCCCTCTCTGCCCGTGCTGCGGCCATGATATGACCCTATTGCCCCGTTTCTGAACCGTCGGTGACCGCGGCTGCGGCGGGCGGCGCGCTGTCCGCGCTGCCTTCAGCGCCCGTGGTCACTAGCGAAATCCGCGTCAGCCCGGCGCGGTTGAGTTCGCCCATGACGCGCATGACGCGGCCATAATCGAGCCCCTTGTCGGCGCGCAGCATGATCTGGCGCGGCTTGTCCTCGCCTTGGCGTTCGCGCGCGATGGCGTCGAGCCGCGCCGGAAGCTCGGCCTCTGGCACCACCTCCTCGCCGATATAGAGCGTGTCGTCGGCGTTGATCGACAGCTGCACCGGTTCCTGCTCCTCGGTCTCGATCGGTTTGGCGCGGCTTTCGGGCAGATCGATCGGCACGGCGGAGGCGAGCAGCGGCGCGGTGATCATGAAAATGATCAGCAGCACGAGCATGACATCAACGAGCGGGGTGACGTTGATATCGGCGATCGGGGCGCGGCGATGGCCGCGGCCGCGTCGCCCGCCGATGCCGCCGGAGGGACCGGTCATGCCCATCAGGCTTCGACCTCGAGCTCGCGGCTGAACGTCGCGTGCAGCCCGTCGGCGAAGCGGCCGAGGCGCGATTCGAGCCGGTTGAGGCGATGCGAAAAGGCGTTGTAGGCGATGACCGCGGGGATCGCGGCGAACAGGCCGATCGCGGTTGCGAACAGCGCCTCGGCGATGCCCGGAGCGACGACCGCCAGACTGCTGTTGTTGCTCGCCGCAATCGCGGTGAAGCTGCGCATGATGCCCCACACGGTGCCGAACAGCCCGACGAAGGGCGCGACCGAGCCGATGGTGGCCAGCGTGCCGATCTTTTCGGCGAGCCGGTCAACCTCGCCCGCGACCGCCGAGTTCATCGCGATGCCGAGGCGTTCGCGCGTGCCGTCGCGGTCGATGATCTTGCTCTTTGTCGACCGGCGCCATTCGCTGATCCCCGCGGCCAATACCTTGGCGCTCGGCAATTCCTCGCCGCTGTTCTTGTCGAAGAATTTGTCGATATTGTCGGCGCGCCAGAAATCGCGTTCGAAGTTTTCGGATGCCCGCATCAATTTGCTGACGCTCCGCCCATGGGTGAAGATGACCGCCCAGACATAGATCGACGCCAGCAGCAGCCCGATCATCACCGCTTTGACGATGATATCGGCTTGCAGGAACAGCGCGACCGGGGACAGGGTCGCCGCGTCGGCGGCCAGCGAGATATTGTCTAGCAAGGGAAATTCTCTCCATTCATGATGGCGGTAAAGCGGTCGGCCCAGCCGGCGGGCTGGCGGCGCGGCCGACCCTCGGGCGACAGAAAGGCGGCGGTGACGTGCCCGTCGGTGAGTGTCTCGCCGGTTAACGTGTCAATTCCGCGAAGGATGCGCTGCGCGATGATCACGCTGGCGCCGCGCACCGCCTGAACCGTGCTGACGACGAGCAGGTCGTCGTCGAGCTTCGCCGGGCGGCGGTATTTGATGCTGAGGTCGGTGACCGCCCAGCTGCCGTCGCCCGCCTCCATTGCGGCGCGCTGGTCGATGCCCGCGATGCGCAGCATGTCCGACCGCGCGCGTTCCATATAGCGCAGGTAATTGGCGTGATAGACGATGCCGCTGAGGTCGGTGTCCTCGAAATAGACGCGCGCCCGGTAGTGATGCGCCGCCTCGACGAAGGCGCCGGGGATGAAGGGGGGCGGGGCGTTTACCATGGGGTTGATCGATAGCGGGCCTTCGACTCGTCGCAAACCCCTGATCAACGGTTCGTCGCAGATGGGGGCCGTTTGGTGGGAGATGATGAGGGGAATGCGCCATATTCCCGCGTGCGTCGTGCCCCTGCGCAGGCAGGGGCCCATCACCGGCCGTTTCGTTGCTGAGCTGCGTCTGCTTTAAGGATTGATGAGGTCAGTTCATCTCACTCGCCATCGCGAGCGAAGCGAAGCAATCCAGGGCGGTTTACGCTACTCTGGATTGCCGCGTCGCCTTCGGCTCCTCGCAATGACGATCCTGATTGAAGTCGTGCTGCGTTTGTGTGGCGGCAGGTGAGGGGCCCCTGCCTTCGCAGGGGCGCGGTCACTTGCCGTTGTCGAACAGTCCGTCCTGCGAGCCCGCGGGTGGATTAAGCCCCAGATGCTTCCACGCGCTGGCATTCAGCATCCGCCCGCGCGCGGTGCGCGCGATCAGGCCGACCTGGAGCAGATAGGGTTCGATCACATCCTCGATCGTGTCGCGCGGTTCGGACAGGCCCGCCGCCATCGTCTCGACCCCGACCGGGCCGCCGCGATAGATATCGGCGATCATCGTCAGGTAGCGCCGGTCCATTGCGTCGAGCCCGAGCGCGTCGACTTCGAGCCGGTTGAGCGCGGCGTCGGCGGCCTTGGCATCGACAATGGCATGGCCCGCCACGGTCGCGAAATCGCGCACCCGGCGCAGCAGCCGCCCGGCGATGCGCGGGGTGCCGCGCGAGCGTTTGGCGATTTCGAGCGCGCCGTCGGATGCGATCGGCAGCGCCAGCAGGCGCGCGGCGCGGGTGATGACCTGCTCCAGCTCGCCATGCGTGTAGAAATTGAGCCGCACCGGAATGCCGAAGCGGTCGCGCAGCGGCGTCGTCAGCAGGCCCTGCCGCGTCGTCGCGCCCACCAGCGTGAACTTCGGCAGGTCGATCCGCACTGACCGCGCCGACGGCCCTTCGCCGATCATGATGTCGAGCGCGCGGTCCTCCATCGCGGGATAGAGGATTTCCTCGACCGCGGGTGACAGGCGGTGGATTTCGTCGATGAACAGCACGTCGCCGTCTTCGAGATTGGTGAGCAGCGCGGCAAGGTCGCCCGCCTTGGCGATCACCGGGCCGCTGGTCGAACGGAAGCCGACACCGAGCTCGCGCGCGACGATCTGCGCCAGCGTCGTCTTGCCGAGGCCGGGCGGGCCGTAGAAGAGCACATGGTCGAGCGCATCCGACCGCGATTTGGCGGCCTCGATGAATATCCGCAAATTCTCGCGCGCCGCCGCCTGGCCGACGAATTCGGCGAGCGTCTTGGGGCGCAGCGCGGCGTCGGCGTCCTCGGGGGTGCGGATGGGGGTGGTGAGGTCGGTCACCTCGCGGCTTTCTTGAGCGCCACGCGGACCAGCGCATCGAGATTCGAGCCCGCGCCCAATTCCTCGCTCGCCGCGGCGACCGCAGCGCTCGCTTCGCCGGGTTTGAAGCCGAGGCCGGTGAGGGCGGTGACGGCGTCGGCGAGGGGGCCGGGGGTGGTGGATATGTAGGACGTGCCGCTGCCCGCTATGCCGCCGAGCGCCCCGGCCTTGTCTTTCAATTCATGCGTGATCCGCTGTGCTAGCTTCGGGCCGACGCCGTTGGCGCGCGCGATCATCGCGCTGTCACCTCTGGCGAGCGCGCGTTGCAGATCGGTGATTTCGAGCGCCGACAGGATCGCGAGCGCGACCTTGGCGCCGACGCCCTGGACGCTGGTGAGTAGGCGGAACCAGTCGCGTTCCTCGGCCTTGGCGAAGCCGAGCAGGCGCAGGAAATCCTCGCCGACGAGCATTTCGGTGTGGATGGTGACGGTGCCGCCGGTGGGACCGAGCGCGTCGAGCGTGCGTGCCGATGCCTCGACCAGATAACCGACGCCGCCGACGTCGATCACCGCATGGCCTGCGCCGCTGGAGTCCAGCCGTCCGGTGAGTTTCGCGATCATTCACTGTGCGTAGCGCGGGGGGAATGAAAAGGGAACAGTTTCCCTTCGTCGTCATGCCGGACTTGATCCGGCATCCCTCGCCGCCTCGCCGCATGGACCCCGGATCAAGTCCGGGGTGACGAAGGGTTAGTATCGCGGGCGATGGTTCGCGTGGCAGATCGCAACCGCCAGTGCGTCGGCCGCATCCGGGCCTGCGACCTTCGCGCCGGGGAGCAGCACGCGCAGCATCGCCTGCACCTGTTCCTTCGCCGCGCCGCCCGTGCCGACGATCGCTTTTTTGACCAGTCGCGGGGCATATTCGCCGACGGGCAGCCCGGCGCGCGCGCAGCCGAGCAGGACGACGCCGCGCGCATGGGCGAGCTTCAGCGTCGATTGGGGATTGTCGTTGACGAACACTTCCTCGACCGCGGCGCACATTTTTTCAGTGGAGTTTTGGGGCGCATGGTCGGCGATCACCGCCGCCAGCGCCGTGTCGAGATGGGCGAGACGGTCGGGCAGGGGGGCTTTGGCGTCGGTCTTGATCTGCCCGTTGGCGATGTGGCTGATTCGGCTGCCCTCGACGCGGATGACGCCCCAGCCGGTGCAGCTGAGCGAAGGGTCGAGGCCGAGGATGATCATGAGATTCCCTCTCCCCTTGGGGGAGAGGGTTGCGCAGACTTGCGGGCTCTGCCCGCTAGTCGCAGCTGGGTGAGGGTATGGCGACGCCACATCCCCTCACCAAGTCCGGCTAGCCAGACAAGCTGGCAAGCCTTCCTATCCTCTCCCCCAGGGGGAGAGGATTTCATCAACCCAATTTCTCCATCACCGCGTCGGGGATTTCGTAATTGCCCCACACGGTCTGGACATCGTCGTCGTCGTCGAGCGTGTCGATCAGCTTGAACAAAGTCTGCGCGGTCGCTTCGTCGGTGATTTCGCTTTTCAGCGTCGGGCGCCATGCGAGCTTCACGCCTTCGGCCTCGCCCAGCTTGGCTTCCAATGCTTTGGCGACTTCGTGCAGGCAGTCGATTTCGGTCCAGATGTCGTGGCCGTCCTCGGACGATTCGACGTCGCTGGCGCCCGCGTCGAGCGCCGCTTCGAACACGGTGTCGGCGTCGCCCGCCTTGGCGGGATAGCTGATCAGGCCCAGGCGGTCGAAGCCATGCGCGACGCTGCCCGACGTGCCGAGATTGCCGCCGTTCTTGGCAAAGGCGGTGCGCACGTTGGTGGCGGTGCGGTTGCGGTTGTCGGTCAGCGCCTCGACGATCAAGGACACGCCGCCGGGGCCATAGCCTTCGTAACGGATTTCTTCGTAATTATCCCCGTCGCCGCCGCTCGCCTTGTCGATCGCGCGCTGGATATTGTCCTTGGGCATCGACTGCGCCTTGGCGGCATTGACCGCGGCGCGCAGGCGCGCGTTCGCGTCGGGATCAGGCAGACCCATTTTCGCCGCCACGGTGATTTCGCGGCTGAGCTTCGAAAAGAGGCTGCTGCGCTTTTTGTCCTGCGCACCCTTGCGGTGCATGATGTTCTTGAATTTGCTATGGCCGGCCAAGCCACCCTCCATCGGTCAATTTGAAAGCTGGCGCCGCCCTACCGCGGCGGCCGACAAGAGACAACCGCGTCAGAGAACGACCGCGGTCCCCGACGCGCTGACCATCAGCATCGATCCGTTCTGGCCGAGCACTTCATAGTCGAGGTCGACGCCGACCACGGCATTGCCGCCAAGGCGGGCGGCTTCGGCTTCCATTTCGCTGATCGCTTCCTTGCGGGCGCGGGAGAGGACGTCTTCATATTTGCCCGAGCGGCCGCCGACGATGTCGGTGATGCTGGCAAACAGGTCGCGAAACAGGTTCGCGCCGACGATCACTTCGCCGGTGACGATGCCCAGATATTCGCGGGCCGGACGGCCTTCGACAGTGTTGGTGGTGGTGCTGAACATCGTCACTCTCCTTTGCTGAAAATGGCTGAGGCTCAGTCGATGCCGAGCGCCGATTTATAGACATCGAGGATCGCTTCCATTTCCTTGCGGTCGTTGACCGGCAATTTGCGCAGGCGAACGATCTGGCGCATGATCTTTGGATCGTAACCCTGCGATTTCGCTTCGTTATAGGTGTCGCGAATGTCGTCGGCGACGCCTTTTTTCTCTTCTTCCATCCGTTCGATGCGCTCGATGAAAAGGCGCAGTTGTTCGTCGGATACGGTGGCTTCGCTCATTTTATGCTCCGGTGATTGGGATGATGCGGCGCGAGAATCGCGGTTGGCGCGTCCCTAAAGCCCC
>NZ_DASYHE010000023.1:0-42511 GCF_035998965.1 Sphingopyxis sp. | reverse complement strand
GCCCTTCGTCAACATGGGCTCGCTTCTGCTCGCCCCGCTCGGCGGGGCGGTCGCGTTGCTGCTGACGGGCTATCCGCTCTCGCTTCCCGTGTTCATCGGCGTGCTGATGCTGCTCGGTATCGTCGGCAAGAACAGCATCCTCCTCGTTGATTTCGCGATCGAGGAAATGGCGTCCGGGGTGCCGCGCGACGAGGCGATCGTCGACGCCGGACACAAGCGCGCGCAACCGATCCTGATGACCACGGTCGCGATGGTCGCGGGCATGATCCCGACCGCGCTTTCGCTCACCGGAGACGGCGCATGGCGCGCGCCGATGGCGGTCACGGTGATCGGCGGGCTCATCCTGTCGACGATGCTGACGCTGCTGATCGTGCCGGCGTCCTTCAGCCTCGCGGCGGGCTTCGAACGCCGGATGGCCCCGCGCCTGCGCCGCTGGTTCACAACGGGCGGCGCGCACGCCGACCCATCGCCTGCGGGCGTCACCGACATCGGCACGGGGCAAAGCCCGGCCGCCGATCGATAGAGGAGTGAAGTTGATGGAGTTCGAGCGGGAGCATGACCTCCCCTATAGTCCGGAACAGATATGGGCGGTCCTCGGCGATTTCGAGAACCACCGGATCTGGAACCCCTATGTCCGGATCGAGCGGCTTGCCGAGGACCCGATCGCGATCCGCTATTCGATGCGCATGGATCCGCACAAACCCAAGTTTCTCGAAGTCTCCGCGACGGTGCTCTCCGCGCGCCCCGGCGAGGAGCTGACCGGCGCTCTCCTTTCGCTGGCGTTGAAGGGGAGGACGCCGAGGCCCGATTTGCCCGGCGGACTGATCTCGCTCGCGAATCACCAGTCCTATCCCGAGGGGCTCAATGGCCTCTTCCGGACCATCGCAATTGCCAGCGGCAATGGCGAACTTCGCGCTTCGATCATCAATTGTGTCGAGCGAAGCATGACAATCCGCACATTGGAGGCTCGAGTCGACGGGTCCGCAAATGATGCGCTCACGGCGATGGCGGACGATTACCGGTTCGGCCGGTGGAGCGCATTACGCAGCAAAATCACGCGCTTCCATCGTCGCCGTGCCTCTTATGCCGGCCGCGTCGCTGCGGAGATCCGGCGCCGGTCCGAGCCGGTGGATAATATTCGGAGAATATGAGTCGTATTAAATTCCTATACGGCGCGGCCTCCTTAGCTTCGAGAGAGCCGCAATTCCGCGGCATCATGGAGGAAACGATCATGGATCGCGAAACCAACGACCTCGTCGAGCTCGGCAGCGTCAGCGCAGACACCCTCGGCGATTTCGGCCCCCCGGTCGAAATCGGCGGGAAGGACCTGCAGAACGGCATCAGCCTCGACTGAGCCGATCGTTCGGGTGTCGGCGCGACCCGCCGGCACCCGGATACGGTATGATGCGATGAGCTGGAAACTCGCACCCGGTGTGGGCTTTTGCACCGTTGGCCCGGATATGATCTTTCTCGATCTCCGGCGCGACCGCTACGTCCTCATGACGGATGCCCGGCGCGCGGCATTCGATCGGCTTCTCGCCGGCAAGCCCAACGACAGTGATGCTATGACGCTGCTCGTCGACACCGGCCTCTTCGTCCGCGGCGATTTTGGTTTTCGTATCGAAGCGCCCGCAATCGACGTTCCGACAGACGATCTCAGCCGCCCGGACTCCGAGCGGAGCGGCCTTCGATCGCTCTTCGGCGCCTGGCGCGCATTGGCTTGGGCTGCGCGGGCGCTGAAGCCCGACCGGCTACCTTCGACTATAGAGCAACTGCTTCGCGACAAGCGGCTTCTGGACAGAAGCGGACACGAGAGTGAACTGAGAGCGTTGGGGACGACATTCGCGCGCTCGCGGACCTTCGTTCCGATCGCGCCCCGCTGCCTTGTCGATTCGCTCGCGCTATACCGGATGGCGCTTCACAGGAGTCTCGCGCCAACGCTCGTCTTCGGAGTGCGCACCAATCCCTTCGCGGCGCATTGCTGGCTCCAGTCGGGCGCATATGTCCTGACGGGAACGGCGGAGGAGGCACGAAACTATCAGCCGATTCTGGTCGTATGATGGAGCGCGCTATCCTCGGATTTCTAGGCGGCGAACCTTTGGCCACAGAGCTTGCAGTGGCAGCCGGTAGGCATGGTCTGCGTTCGTTGGACCGCCTCGTTCCGGAACTAGCGCTTTTCGCAGGTGATGGCGTCCGTATATCGATCCCCGATCCGGGACGCCTGTTTCTTGGCGATTGGTTCGAGAATTCGCGCTCGACTTCATGGGGCAATTATCTCGAGTTTATGGTGGACCAGGCCGGAGGTCTGACGATCCGGCGGGCTCCGATCACCGGGATGCCGCTATACTGGCTGGAGGCAGCGGGAGGGGTTCTGCTCTTCTCGCACCTCGAGCTGATTGAAGCCTTCAGCGTCGCCCTCTCGGTCGATGAGGAATATCTTCGTTACCTCCTGTCGTTCAGCAACTTTCGCACGGCGAGAACCGGGCTGTCGGGGGTCCAGGAGCTTCTGCCGGGAACGGCGCTCATCCTTGGCCGCGGGCTTCCGACAACCGAGACTTTCTGGTCTCCATGGCCGCATGCGCGAGAGAGCGTGGGTGAGGTTGACGCCCCGATGCTTCTTGAGCAAAGCATTCGTACTTGCGTTTCGGCTTGGGCCGACAGTCGCGACAGCATCGTTGTCGAGTTGTCCGGCGGCCTCGACAGCTCGATCGTCGCGGCCGCGCTGGCGCAGGGCGGACACGCCTTTTCCGCCGCGACGATCGCGACGGCCAGCCCCGATGGCGATGAAAGACGCTTTGCTCGCGCCGTCTCCGAAAGATGCGGCATCGACCTTGTCGAATATTTGCATGGCGACGCTGTGCTCGACCTCACCGCAGGCCCTGCGTTCCTGGCACCGCGCCCGGCCACCTATGGCGTCCTCGCGGGGATCGACGCGGCTCTCGGTTCGGCGACCAATGAGATGTCGGGGTCCAGCATCTTTACCGGGATCGGTGGAGACAATGTCTTCGCGATCAATCGGTCGATCATGCCGGCGCTCGATGCGTTGCTTTCGCTCGGTCCGCGCCCGCGCAGCCTTGCCGCTCTCAATGATTGCGCTCGTCTCTGCAATGCAACCGTCTGGAGGGCAGCCCGGGCCGTCTGGCGGCAGTGGCGCGCCGGCAGAGATGCCGCCTGGCCTCGCGACGATGGATATTGCGTGCGGACCATGCTCCCCGATGAACCGCTGCCGCACCCATGGGACGAGGTCGTGGATGACCTCCCCGTCGGCAAGATCCGTCACGTACAATCTATCCTGCGCATTGGCGACTTTCTGGATCGTCCCGGGCGTTGGTACGGACGCGATGTCGTCGCTCCGCTGTTGTCGCAGCCGGTGGTCGAGCTTTGTCTCGCCATTCCGTCCTGGGCCTGGGTCGCCGGCGGCCGTGATCGGGCGGTTGCGCGCGCAGCCTTTGCGAGCCACCTCCCCGGCATCGTCGCATGGCGCCGCAACAAGGGGCGGCTCGAGACGATGTGCGCCGAGGCGTTCCTGGCACAGCGCCGCGCCCTTGCGCCCATATTGCTGGAGGGGCGGCTCGCACGCGAGGGTCTGATCGATCGGAAGAGGGTTGAAGCCTATCTGGCGCGCGAGCGGATCGAGGGCGACTATGACTATTTTCGTTTGCTCGAACTCGCCGATATCGAACTTTGGATCGCATCGGTTTCAGATTTGGGCGGCGGGAAATTCAGGCCGGTCCAACGCTCATACTGAGCTATTTTGGCAGGATCGGGATCGACGTAGCCCTGCAGCCAGAAGCGGAACCAGTCGAGGTTGCGCTGGTACACAGCAAGCTTCTGCCTTGGCTCGGCCTTGATGTGCGGGGCGAAAGGGCGGCGTCGGGAGAGAGGCGCCCGCGGACACGGTTGCTGCGTCGGCCTTCGAGCAGGCTCGAAGCCGCGATGACCTCGCGGCCGGATATGTCCGAATATTTGCGAAGTGCGTCGCTAAGGCGCTGGGCCTCGATATTGTACGTCAGCTCGCCCGTCTGCGCGCACGCGCTGGGTGCATAGAGTGCGGTCGCCGAGACGCCCGAAGCCAGAACGGCCGCGAAAAATTTCATCGTCATTCATCCCTCCCGTGCGGCCGATTTTGGCCGTCTGAAGGGAAAAAATGACGGGTGCTCCGAACACCCTATGGGTTTTTCTTGGGTGTCCTACTCGGATTTCGCGCTGAGAATCGGTCCGTTCGTACCGAACTCGACCTTGAGATCGAGCGCGGCGCCGAGCTTCAGCGCAAGTTTCCGGGCATCGGTCATGTCGAAGCGGCCCGTTACCTGTAGCGACGCCAGCGCCGGGTCGGCCAAGCTGATCGTGACGCCATTCTCCCGGCCCGCGCGGTCGAGGATCGCACCAAGCGGGAGATTGTCGGCCCACAGCGATTTGGCCGGGGCGTTCGCCTCCTCGCCAGTGATCGGCTGGGGGCCGGTCGACCTGACCTCGGCGCGTTCGCCGGGACGGAGGCGAAGTGCCTTTCCGCCTTCGAGGCGCCGCACTTCGACCGAGCCTTCGACAAGCGCGATGCGCGGAACATCCGCGCGGAGATCGACCTCGAAGATGGTACCGAGCGCGCGCGTGACCGAATCTCCGGCCTCGACGAGGAAGGGACGCGATGCGTCGTGCGCGACTTCGAACCTGGCGCGGCCGTCATGCAGGATGACGCGGCGTTCGCCGTCCGAGAAGCGCGTCTCGATGCGGGCGCCGTCCATCAGGGTCACGCGCGTCCCGTCGGCGAGCCTTTTCTCGCCTTGCGCCGAATTGGTGGCGATGATCGGCTGATCGCCGTCGCGACCGACCAGATACCAGGCGAACCCGACCGCGATCACCGCAGCGAGGATCGTGGCAAATGCCCATCGCCGCCCGCCGGGTTCACGCTCCCGAGCATCGGCGCGAACATCGGCCGCGATCCGCGCGGTCGACATGTCTCCAGCCCAGGTCCAATTGTCGCGCGCTTCGTCATAGGCCTTGGCATTGCCCGGCTTGGCCAGCCATTCGTCGAACGCCGCCCGGTGCTGGTCGGCATCGGGGCCTATCATCTTGTCGAGCCAGGCGGTGGCTTCGCTATCGGCGCGGCTCACTGCTTACCCCGCGCGCGTTTGATGGCGGCAAGGGCTTTGGTCATGTGGCTTTCGACCGTCTTCACGCTGATTCCCTTGATTCGAGCGATCTCGGGATAGCGTAGTCCTTCGAAGCGATGCATCAGGAAAATCTCGCGCGTGAGCGGAGATAGCCTCGAAATGGCTCTTTCTGCCCGGCGCAGGACGTCGCGCGCCTCGAGCGCGGCGTGCGGGTCGCTCGATCCTTCATGTTCATCGCTGAAACTGTCGTGCTGCGACCGGTGGCGGCGCCCGTCGGCGCGACCATATTCGGCGAGGAGCATCCGGGCGCTCTTCACGAGATAGGCTCCGGGGCCTTCGACCAGCGCAGCGAGGCCGCCGCGCGCACTCGCAAAGCGGCTGAAGACTTCCTGCACAAGGTCGCCGACATCCTGGTTCGGGGCGCGTCCGCGGAAGAAGCGGGTGATGTGCGGCCGGTGCTCGGAGTAGATCGCCTCGATGCGCGCCGAGCGCCCGACCCGCTCCCAATCCTCCGGCGGCAAGGGGTCGCCGCCGGCAATTCCCGGTCGCTCGCTGTCCTTGTCCTCGAAGTCCATACCTGCCGCCTTCCCGTTCGGGACGAAGGCGGCAAGCCGGGCGTTGAGAACTTGCTTAGCGAACAAGCGCCGCCGCCTTTAGCCCGAGGGCTTGGACATGCGCAGCGGCCACCCGGCAGGATGGAATAGGAAAACTAAGCTAAGCAGGTTCTCACGCCTGGCACCGTGCGCCTTGCCCGATGCACTTCAAAGCATAGCCTTGCCGCAGCGGCATGCAAGCCGACTGCACCGAGATAGATCCAGATCGAGTCTATTCTCCGGAAACGACGGCAGAACAGCTTCGGTGCTGCCGGGCGTCGACTATTTCGTTTCGGCGGTTTCGCCCGAGGCTTTTGCAAGCGCGACCCGCTCACGTCTGCGCCGCGCCCAAATATTGAGCCCTTCCACCCCGGCCGAAAATGCCATGGCGGTGTAGATATAGCCCTTGGGCACCTTTGCTCCGAAGCCGTCCGCGATCAGCACGACACCGATCATCAGCAGGAAACCGAGCGCCAGCATCACGACGGTCGGATTGTCGCGGATGAAGTTTGCCAAAGGGTCGGCCGCGAGCAGCATGACGAGAACCGCCGAAACCACCGCGATCACCATGATCGGCAGATGTTCGGTCATGCCCACGGCTGTCAGGATCGAGTCGACCGAAAAGACCAGATCGAGCAGCAGGATCTGGACGATCGCCGATCCGAACGTCAGCGCCTTCTTGCCCGCGTTGAAGACATCGTCGTTCGGGTTTGGATCGACATTATGGTGGATTTCGGAAGTCGCCTTCCAGATCAGGAAGAGGCCGCCGGCGATCAATATGATGTCGCGCCAGGAAAAGGCGGTCTCGAAGCTTGGCTTGCCATAGGCATCCGGCGCGCCCTGCAATCCGAAATCGACGACGATCGCCGTCAGCCCGACGAGCCAGGCAATCACCGAAAGCAGCGCGAGGCGCATGACCAGCGCCAGCGAGATGCCGATGCGCCGGGCTCTCTGCCGCTGGGCTTCGGGCAATTTGTTGGAGATAATCGAGATGAAGATGAGGTTGTCGATGCCGAGGACGATTTCCATCACCACTAGCGTCAACAGTGCCGCCCAGACCGCGGGATCCTGAAACAGGGTGACCAAGCCTTCCATGTCGAACGCCCTTCCTCAGCGATGCTGCCACAGAACCGGTCGCGCAAAGGTGCAGATCGATGGGAACGCAGACAATTGCACCGAGCGTCGCTCGATGCGGTCCGACATCACGGCCGTCGCTGTACGACCGTCAGAGGGGCCCGGCCCGCGCTTCGCGATTTACGGCAAAGCCGTCCTTCTCACAAGGGCTTCGCGGCGGATCGCCGATCCTCGCTCAATGGTGATAGAGTGGGAATTGCCGCGCAGTGACGGGGCATTCGCACGGTGCGAGTACCGAAATTGCGCGGGGTAAAACTCGGAAATGCGCCGGCGTCGCGGTGACGATCTCACCGTCGGTGTTCACCGGCATCGGCCGCCGGGTCTCGATATCGAACTCGACACATTTGGCGGTGCGCACTTCCTTCCACGCCCCATGCGTGCCGGAGCGGAAGGCGCGAAGCATGAGGGCGAGCTTCCAGAGATTTTTGACCTCGAGACTATAAAGATCGAGCGTGCCGTCGTCGATCGCGGCATTCTCCTCTACGACGTTACCTCCCCCGTAGAGACGCCCGTTGCCGATCGCGACCTGATAGGTGCTGACGGTCCTCGACTCGCCCTTCTCGCGGATCCTCGCCCGGAACCGCTGGGCAGCCAGGATGACCCGCAGCGCGGCGACGGCATAGCCGAGGCGGCCGAACCTTTTCTTGATCGCCGGGTCGAGCTTCTGCGCAAGTTCACTGCTGATCCCGATACTCGCGACATTGAAGAAGGCATGGCCATTGACCGTGCCGACATCGATCCGTCGGCTGTGACCCTCGACAATGACGTCGGCCGCCGCTGCGAAGTCGAGCGGGATGGAAAGGGTGCGCGCCAGGTCATTCGCGGTTCCGGCGGGAATGATTCCCAGCGGCAGGCCGCTCTCGATCACAGCCGGCGCAGCGGATGAGATCGAACCGTCGCCGCCGCACACGACAATGATATCGGCGGTCTGATGCAAGCGTGTCACGTCGCGTGCAATTTCGGGCAAGCTCTCGAACGGCTCGACCGTCACCAGAAGGCCGCCCGCAGCGAGACGCTCGCGAACGGGAACCAGCGCCTGCTCTCCCTGCCGCGCCTTCGCATTGTGCAGCACGAGGGCGCGCGTACCTTTTGGCCACGGCATCGACACGATCCTGTTCAGCAGAGTTACGACCGTCGAGCGCGTGCCTTCAGAAGAACCACGTCCGATAGAGCAGGCCTATATATCGCCGCGACGAGGCCGGGAAGCATCCGTATCGATGCAGCCCCTTTTTCGGCTTCGTCATATCCTTGGCGCGATCGCTCGCCCTTATCGCTCTTCCACTGTCTAAGTTCGATCGGTCCCACCCAAGAACGCTCCGCCAATCTGGTCGGCGGCGGCGCCCGCGCAAGCGAGGCGTAGCCTCACTCCTCCGCTGCGCTTCGGCCCTTCGGGTGCGCAAGCGCCTCAAGCCGCCGACCCGCCCGGCTGCACGCCCGGGATGGTCCCGGGCAAATCAGCAGGAGTATCGACATGGCGAGCATCGGCATCGTCAGCGGCAGCATCGAGAAGGGCTTTGTGGGCCAGCTCATAACGCTTTCGATCAAGGCACCGATCGAGATACGCCCCAACCGCGGCAAGGCGAGCGATGTGCAGCCCGACTATCGCGTTTGGTCCGATGGCGTCGAAATCGGCGCCGGCTGGATCCGCGTCGCCGAGCAATCGGGGCGACCCTATGTCTCCCTTTCGCTCGCGACCCCCGAGTTCGGGCCGCGGGACAGGATCGCGACGATGTTTTCGCGATCATCTGGACACCCGCCGACTGAGCGGCGGCCATCTTGCGGCATCCTTGCGCATCGGAACAATCTTCCGGGTGCAAGGGTGCCGCCACCTTGTTAGGGTGACCCCAATGCAGAGCAGCCTCGAACATCTTCCCCCGCACAAGCAACGCGAGATCGAGCGCGTCGTCGAGATCATCTTCGAGGAATTCGAGGATGCGCTGGCGCTCGCGACGCAGGACTGGAAGCGCAAGGGCCGGATTTCCAAGATCATCCTCTACGGCAGCTATGCACGGGGTGGCTGGGTCGACGAGCCGCACACGGCGAAGGGCTATCAGTCGGACTATGACCTGCTGATCATCGTCAATGACAAGCGGCTGACCGATCGGGCGGACTATTGGTCGAAGCTCGACGATCGGCTCATTCGTGAGTTGTCGGTGACGAAGCGGCTCCGCACGCCGGTGAACTTCATCGTTCACAGCCTCGACGAGGTGAATTCCGGCCTTACGCAGGGGCGCTATTTCTTTATCGACGTCGCTCGTGACGGGATCGCGCTATACGAGGCCGACGGGAAGGAGCTCGCAGAACCCAAGCCTATGACGCCGCATGCAGCGCTCGAGATGGCGCGCGAGTATTTTGACGAGTGGTATCCTAGCGGAGCGCAGTTTCTTCATCACTATCGAAGCGCTGTCACTGAAGGGTGGTTGAATAATGCCGCCTTTCAGCTTCATCAGGCGACGGAACGATATTACCACTGCATTTTGTTGGTATGCACTTTCCACACGCCGCACATCCATAACCTTGTTTTTCTGCGCACCCAGGCCGAGCGGATCGACGACCGGTTGATCGAGGCATGGCCGCGAGAAGTGAAGGCCGACCGATCGCGCTTCGAAAAGCTGAAGGAAGCGTACATCAAGGCGCGCTATTCGAAGCATTACGCGATCACCGCGGACGAACTGGAATGGCTCGGCGCGCGGGTTCAGCACCTCGCCGATATCGTCGAGATTATCTGCCGTGACCGCATCGCTGAGCTTGAGGCAACAGCGCGTCAGGCAGGCTGAGGCCCGTTACTTCTTTCCGCGAAAGCGCTCGAAGCGAGCCTTGCCCTCGGCAGTCTCGACCGCGACATTGGCATTGCTGCATTCATCGCCGCGCATATCGCCAGCCGTGCAGCTTTGGACGACGTTGCGCGCCTCATCGAGATTGGCCTCGAAATATTGAACGCTGCGCGGCTCGGGCTCAGCGCATGCTGACAGGGTCGCCAGGCTGGCGATCGCCAGTATCTTGAAATCGATCATCACTACCTCCGATGAACGAACCTAGCGCCGACGGTCAGGTCCATGCAGGGGCGTGGCGGCAGATAGAACCAGATTGGGGCTAATTGTGTCGGTCTCTTCAGGTCTTCGATCAGGATCGAAAGTGGAACGCCGCCGTGGCTATGGCGCGGGAGCGGCCACAATGGATACTGTGCCCGCGTCGCTTACGAACAGGACCGTCAAGCGCACCCTGTCTAATCCGCCCCTGATTTCCTCGGTGAGAGTCCGATATCGCGGGAAATCGGGAAACGCCAAGGCGACCGTGGCGTTCGGATATTCATTTTGCAGTCGCATGCCCTTGAGCAGGGCGTGCGAGAACCATTGCTGGGCTTGCAGGGAAGGACTGGTGCGCTTCTTCTCCCCAGCGCGTCTCGGATCGCGATACTGTGCTGAGGGATAGCCCTTGACCTCGACCAGCAGCGTCGCTCCCGACCGCTCAGCGTGGATGTCAGGCCCCGGTTCGCGCGATGCCGTGTCCGCGCACCGGACGATCGTCCATCCGTCGCGGATGAAATGTGCCGCGAGCTTCTCGACGACATTCCCCTCCCAGAACCAGTCCGTCGGGAGGATAGAGGGCAGCTTCGTGGCCCTCGCTGAATGTGCGTCGGTTATTGGTTCAGCTTCGCCAGAAGCAGGGTAATTGCCGATCTTGCCTTGCCCGTTGGGGCGCCGCTCAAGTTGTCCGCTCTGGACCAAGGCCCTGCAAATCTGATTGACGGTCTGACGTCGCGTGATGTGAAGCGCCTGCGCAATTTCGTCATCGTCACGGCCAGCAAACCGGCTCACAAAATCCAACACGCGTTCCCGATGCCCCATGCCTGGAGATTGGGCGGCGACGCCGGTCAATTCAAGCGCATTCCTCGTTGTGTGAGGTCCTTTCGGCTGTTTCTGAAACTGCCATTGGGCTTGGAGCGCGAACAATTATCCCGCATCTGAAATGCGCGAAAATCCCAATTGCGGTTCATCGGCAGGAGCGGGCTTCTGCTGGCCCGGCAGCGCTCGCTAATCGTCGCCGCAAACCACCTCGAACGCGACAGTGCCGGTTATTGGATCGATGGGCTCGTTGGCGGTAATTTCGAATTCGGCTTCAAACGACTTGATGTCTTCGGCAGTCGCGAAAGAAATGACGAATGAGTCGAACGTCAAGCTATGGTTGTGCTTCAGCTCGTCTGCCGAGAAAGTGACGCGGCGTTCGGTTGGATGGACCCGCGTGGACCGTAACATCCAGCCAGGATTAAGCGAGGTTGGAATGTCTATCCCGACATGGCGGATGATTGCGGTGCCCGGCCCCATTGGGCGCAGGGGAGGCGCTTCTGGTGGTTCTGGCTCGGCCGCGAATTTCTCATCATCGTCGTAGAGGACGATCCCCTCGGGGAAATAGATATCGACGTCGATATCGGTCGCCGGGAGGGTGCCGTTGTTTTCGAGACGCAGATTGACCTGGAAGCTCCGGAGGCGGAGGCGCTCGAAGTCGACGCGTTTCTCGAGAAATCTAGCGTAAGAGGCATAATAGGCCTGAACGTGCCTGTTATATCCCTCTGTTTCTTCCGTCGTCCATTGCGAGACGGGCCGCTTGTGGCCGAGGCTGTCCAGAATGCCGATTTGGCTGGACATGGTGATTCTTGCTGGACCGATGCGGCCGCCTTTGGCCGGTAGTGGAAGAAGGGGCGTTTCCTTCTTGATATCTTCCAGCGTCCGCACGCCGAGGCTGGTCACTTTCTGGCTTATGTGCTGCGGCCCTTCGACATCTCCATCGAGGGTGACGCTCAGTTCGGGCATTCGGTTCGTGCGCCGTTCGTCTTCTCGCATCTTCTTTTCCGCAAGCTTCAGGCCCGGTAAGATCGCCCTGCGAAGGTTGATCTTCAGTTCAGCCGCAACCTCGAGCCTCCGCTCTTCGGGGGCATCTTTGTGCAACTTATAGATGATCGGTGCCCGCCAGTGGCGCAAATCGAACGGAAGATATTTCAGGGCTGCGCCTTCTGCCCCGTTCATCACGAGCACGATCCGCTCATGTTCCAGCACGCGAAGGGCGTAGCCGAGTTCGATCATGACGTTGGGATTTGGAACCCGCTTGCCCGCCGCGGTTTCAGTGATCGGCGTAACGTCGGCGACGAAAACCGCCGCCGCGCGGATTTTGCGGAGAATCGTTTCGGCGATCGGCGGTGATCCGCCTACACCGTAGGTGTCGTGATCGACCTCGACGCGGCCGTCGTCGGCGGGAAGATCGTCCGCCTCGTCCTCGTCGTCCACTTCGGGCCTTTCGGCGTCCTCGGTATCATCTTCGCCGTTGAGGCTGCGCGCGACGTCGGCGATGACCTCGCGTACAAAATGTCGACCCGCGTTCTGCGGCGTGTCGCTTTGCCAAGACCAGAAAATCTTCATTCCCGGAATGTAGGCTGAGGTGACGTCATGTGAAAGTGGTGCAACGGTTTAAGAGCGGATGATCAGCATGCCCATTTGGGGCACGGCGTGGTTAGAACTTCGACAGCATCGAGGTCACTTTGAAGGTGCCGAAAAAGCAGTGTGCGATGGTGATATGTCCCCCGAAACCGGCGTGGCCGAAGATTTCGGCGGTGTAGATCCGCTCGTTCTGCAGATTTGGTTTGCCAAAGTCGAAACTGTCGATTGGCGGACCGCTATAGAATGCGCCGATCGCTGCTTCGAGCAATTGCACGGCGGGATCAGCGTCGCTCGTGAACGCATGATAAATGTGCCCGATCCGGTAGCTGGTGGGTAAGGGCGACTTCTGCGATTTGTAAATTAGCCCGCACGAAAGGGCCGTGAAGAAGTCGTCAAACCGTCTCTTGTTGACGGGATATTTCACCCCGTCGCTATTCGGCTTTGCGCCCGCCGCAAGCATTTCCCGAAACTTGTCGCCATTGAATGAGAGCTGGGGAACCACCTTCGCTTCCCAAACCTCGCGCGCGCGATTGCTCGGCGAGGCGTTCATGCAGATATGCGCCAGGACATAGAGATCGTCGTTCGATTTTGCGTTGTTGTGGTGAGGACAAGATCGCACCGTCAGCAGCTGATCGCGCTCGCCCTCGGGAAAGAAGGCCTTGGGTGGGATATGCTCCTTCGTAGTCCCTTTGCTGGTACAGCCCTGATAATAGCAGGTCATTCGCGTCCTTCCCGGAATTTCGGTAATTATGAGGCTATTGCGATTTGGGCAAAATCCGCGCCAAAGATTTTTCTCATTTTTTTAATGCAAATTTTCTGCGCAGCAAATATCAACGTTTTTCCGAATATTCACTTTTATGCTGATTTTTGCTGGACACAAAATATGGCCGAATTTGAAAATTCTCAGCGCGAATTGCTCGATGCGCTTTTGGAGGCGCTTTTGGCGCTGCCTCAGTCGCACGCGCAGATCGAGCGATATGAGGTCGAAATTGGGCCGCGCGGCCGCGCCGATGCGCTGATTGGTGCATTTATCAACCGCCAGCCGCTGCTCCTGCTTGTCGAAATCAAGGCGCAGCTTTTTCCGCGCGATGTGCGCGAAGCAATCTGGCAGCTTCGGAATAATCAGGCCCATCTCAGCAATTCCGGGGACGACCGGGAAATTATTCCCTTTTTCGTCGCTCGTGCCATCTCGCCGGGCGCTCGAGAAATCTTTCGGGAAGAGCGCGTCGGATATTTCGACCTTGGAGGCTCGCTTTATATTCCGGGCAAAAAGGCATTTATATTCCTCGATAAACCGGCTCCGAAAAAAGGGACTAAGAAATTCGATTCCATTTTTCAGGGCCAAAAAGCGCGCGCACTCCATGAAATTTATGAGAGGCGGCAGGACTGGTTGGGCGTGAAGGATCTCGCCGATGCGAGCGGCGTTTCGCCAGCCACGGCTTCCGAGACCCTCACGGAGCTCGAACGGCGCGAGTGGGTCGATGTGCAGGGCGCGGGTCCGTCGAAACAGCGTCGCCTGCGCGCCGCACGGCCCCTTCTCGAAGCCTGGACCAGCTATGCGAGCGATCAGAAGGCGCCGACGGTGCGGCGTTACTATGTCCCGAAAGGGAGTGACGCACTGGCGCTCGCGCTGCGCCTTGATCAGGCGTGCGACGAGGCGAAGGCCGCCTATGCGGTCACCGGCGAAGTCGCCGCTCAAATCTATGCCCCCTATCTCTCGTCGATCTCACAGCTCCGTTGCCGGATCGAGCCCGGGCAGAAGCTGATCGAGGCGCTGCTCAATCTCGACGCGCGGCCGGTCGCTGAAGGATGGAACCTCGGCATCATCGAGGCGAAGAGCCGGCGCGATGTCGCGGTGGGCCAACGGATCGACGGCGTCTGCTACGCGCCGCCGCTGCAGGTCTATCTCGACCTGCTCCAGGCGTCCGGCCGTTCCCGTGAAATGGCGATGCACCTCCGTAGCGAACGTCTGGATAAATAATGCCCAAACCACAGACGATCAGCGGCTATGAAGACATGGTCACCGACGCGTGCGAGCGCGTGCTGGTCACGCTCCTGCGCGGGCTTGGACCATGGAAGGATTCGGTCTTTCTCGTCGGCGGTCTCGCGCCGCGCTATCTCGTGACCGCCCGGCCTCCGAAGGTTCCGAAACATGCGGGCACGGGTGACGTCGATATCGTCGTCGACGTCGGAATCCTCACGACGACCGAAGCCTACAGTACGCTAGAAGAAAATCTAAAGGCGATGAACTTCGAGCGCGCCGAGAATGAAAAGGGTGCGAAGCAATCCTGGCGGTGGCGCGCCGAGATCGAGGACGGCACGACGATGATCCTCGAGTTTCTGGCGGACTCGCCGGAACTTGGAGGCGGCAAGGTAAAGGAACTTCCTTCGGACGGAAATGTCTCGGCGTTGAACATCCCCCACGCTTCCATGGTGTTCGACCATCACGGGACCGTCGAAATCACGGCGGACCTGCTGAACGGTAAGGGCCGTGCCACCGAGGTCGTGCGCTACGCTGATATCGTCACCTTCACCTGTCTCAAGGCCTTTGCTTTCGATCAGAGGTTCGAGCGCAAGGATGCGCACGACCTGATCTACTGCATCGAGAATCTGGAAGGTGGCGTCGGCGCGGCGCAATCCGCATTCGCGGCTGCACTGACCGGTCCGCATGCCGAGGCGATACGCGAGGCTCTTACTCGCATGGCGGCTCGCTTCCGCGATCCCAATCCCGACGAGAGCTATTTGCGCGACGGGCCCGTCGCCGTGGCAAGTTTCGAAGACGACGAAGCCGATGTCTCGGCCGACCCCGATCTGCTGAACGCCCGGATCTTGCGGCAGCGACATGCCGCGGAAATTATGGCCGACTTCCTCAAGGCATTCGAAATCTGATGACGAAGGCTGTGATCGCAGTTTCGTTCCGGCGCATTCCAAGAGCTTGCCCGTGAACAAAGCGATCATAGTCGGCGCGAGTTCAGGGATCGGCCGAGAGCTGGCGATGCTGCTCTCGCATCATGGCTATTCGGTTGGCGTCACCAGTCGGCGCCGCGACCTGCTCGCCAATCTCGCTGGCAATTCTTCCGGTTCGATAATCTACGAGGCGTTCGACGTGGCCGACACGACCGCGATGCAACGCGGACTCGCCGCCCTGATCGAGCGGCTTGGCGGGCTCGACTTGCTGGTGATCAGTGCCGGGGTCGGCCACATAAATGCCGATCTTGTCTGGGAGGCGGAACGCGAGACCATCGCGGTGAATGTCGAAGGTTTCGCGGCCGCGGCCAATATCGGCATGCAGCACTTCATCGCCCAAGGCACGGGGCATCTGGTGGCCATTTCGTCGATCGCGGGATTGCGGGGAAGCGGCGACGCGCCTGCCTACAATGCGTCCAAGGCCTTCGTCTCCAACTATATGGAGGGGCTTCGCCAGAACATGGCGCGCCGGGGCCTGCCGATTGCAACGACCGACGTGCGGCCCGGCTTCGTCGACACCGCGATGGCGAAGGGTGACGGACTCTTCTGGGTTGCTTCGCCTGAAAAGGCGGCGAAGCAGATCTACGGCGCCATCCGCGCCCGTAAGTCTCATGCCTATGTCACCAAACGCTGGTGGCTCGTCGCTGGCCTGATGAAACTTCTGCCGAACGCCATCTACGACCGACTCTAGCCGCTCGCGATCATCGCCCGTGGCAGATTTTGTATTTCTTGCCAGAACCGCAGGGACATTTTTCGTTGCGGCCGACCTTTTTCCTCGGCTCAACCTCCCTGGGGGCACCGCGACGCTGATCGAACAGCGCCTGCAAAGGGGCAGGAATCACAACCTGTCGCTGCGGGGGACCGCCTTTGCGCCGAACCTCGCGAATGATGGCCTTCTGCTCCTGGAATGCCGCGCGATGGTTCGGATCCATCGCATCCTCGAACGGCAGCAGCCGCTCGACCTCGTTCGCCGCCGCATCATGGTCGCCGCAGTACGCAAGAACCACCGCATATAGAGCGCGAGCTTCGAGAACGGGCCCCGCGAGGCCCGCGCCTTGCAAGATGGGGAAGATGTTCCGTTCGAAGGCCTCGCGGGCGCTTATGAAGTCGTTCACCCAGACCAGTTCTTCGACAAGATCGAGACCAACCCGGACGAATGACTGGTAGGATTGCGACAGTTCGTAGAATTTCATCGCATGGATGCGTGCGAGAGTAGATCGCTGGCTCTTCCGGCCCAAGGCCTGCGCGAAAAGATCGTGACTGTCTGCCAGATGTTTCAGCCGATCGGTGAGATCTTCGTCTTTGGGAAGAAGCTCCCGAAGTTCGGGGGCGTTCCGTCCTATCACATCGTCGGGCCTGATCCCGAGCTCCCGATAATATTCGCCGATGAGGGCGAGTGCCTCACTTACCGCTGTATCGTTGTCGCCGAGCTTGAAGAGGGCGAGGGCGCGATTGTAGCGAAACACGCGCAGATGTTCGGGCTGGTCGGGAAGTCGATCCGAAACTTCGTCAAGCATGGCCCGGACGCCATCAATGTCGCCAAGCTCGGACAAGAGCAACATCCGCTTCATGCCCCAGGCCATCCACTCCTCGTCGCCGAGCTCGTTCGCCCTCAGCAGCGATTCCATCTCGTCGACCCGCTCCCGGCCGGCCTCATAATCTCCCTCGCGCAGATCATTGAAGACCAGGCCGTCGAGCGCCCACAGCCTTGTCTCGGCATCTCCGTTCGGATCGGCCGCGATCGTCAGCAGATAGGGTTCGATTTCCGGCCAGACCCCGAGTTCGTGGAACAATTCGTCTGTGGCAAACTGCACCAATATTCTCGCCTGACCGAGAAGCCCGAACAGACGGATGAGCAGTCCTAACTTCGCGAGGCTCCAGTTGGTCCGGATCGAGCTTACGATGACCCGCTGCAGCGAGCCCAAGGCTTTCTGCTCGAAGTCCTGACCCTTTGCCGAGACGTCCGCTTTGCCGAGTATCCTCACCGCGTCGTGAATTTTTAGGCCGCTATTCCCGAATAATTCCAGCGCACCCGTTGCGGGAAGCGCGCGCAACCGGGCCGTGGCCGCCTTCGCGTCGATGTCGCATGCGGCTTGAAGCAAGGCACTGGCTTCGTCCCGTGAGAGCGCGACATCGGCGAGGCTCAGGACCGCGATCGTTTCTCTGTCGACCGGCGGCAAGCCTTCGAACGCGCGCCTCAGGATAATCTCTTGAGCCGTCTCGACGATATTGGTCTGCTGCTCGATATCCGTACAAAAGGCCCTAATGTCGCCGCCATATTCGCGCGCCGCGATCGTCGCCGCATTGAGTACATAAAATGGCAGGCCTCCGGTAATTCTGGATAGCCGCTCGCAATCGCCGAAATCGGCACGGCAACCAGCATCTTGAACTGCCGCCGCGATAGTGTCTTCGTCCCAGCCGTTCAGAGTCTCGGCTTGAATATCTAGTCCTGCTTCGAGTTCGGCGATGTGCCGACCCGGTTGGCTCAGCAGGACAAATCGGAGATTGGGGCCCCGTGCTACCAGCGCCTCTATATCGGCCGCGGGAATGCGGTGGCTGTTATCGATGACGACAGCCCCGTGAAGGCCGTCTTCGCCGAGCTTGATGCTCAGCGCGCTCACCATGTCCAATCCGCTCGCGCCCGGCAGAAGAATTTCGCCGAGCTTGTCGTTGGAGCGACCGAACATCTTCGCCGCCACTTCGCGCGCTACCGCTGACGCGAGCGCGGGTCCCGGCGTGTCCCCAACGTCGAGATAGGTGACCGGGAGCGCAGCATGGACCGCGGCCTCGGCCATCCAGGCGGTTTTCCCCGAGCCCGAAAGTCCCGCTATGATGCGGACGGGCTGGTCACTTAGCAGGGCGGGTTCGTCGACCTGGGCGCGGTACACCGGGGGCGGCGCCGGAAGCTGCTGCATCTGGACCACGAGCTGCTCGAACAGGTCCGGCAATTCCTCGCGGGAAAAACTGTGATCCTCGCGCGGAGGCGTGCCAGCGGATGCGAGCATGACCATGGCGGCCAGCTTCCAGGTCAGCGTCTCCGGCCTGAGCAACCCGAATGGCAGCTGCGCCGCGAGATCCGAGCAATATGCAGCCATACCGGCAACATTGTCGGCAGGTCGAGGCAGGCAATTGTCGGAGGGCTCAGGACCGCCTGGCCAATGCAGCTCGACATCGTCAGGCCAGTCATCCGCGGCAATCTTCTTGAGCAGGGCTGGCGACGGAGGCGCATTCGTCGCGATCACGAATCTCGCGTCGCCAGCTCGCAGGCCGTTCTGATGATCCGCACGTATGTCCTCGAAACGCTCTAGTGCTCCTGAAATATCACTGGGGTTGAGGACGTCCTGCCGCGTTTTGACCTGAGCATAGATACGGGCGTCCGGAAGCTGGACTTCAATGTCCTCGTCCCGCTCGACGATGATATGTTCGGCTCCCGCCTTTCCCGCGAGGAGAAGGCACGCTGCCGCGTAAAGATGCTGGTAGAGGAAACCCCTGTGTACGGCCTCGATCCGGATGAGTTGGCGCTCGTCGAGAACGAGGAGTTCGTCGACCGGTGGCTGTGGGCGTCCTGCCTCATCCTCCGCGCGGTCATCGGCCGCATTGTGACCGGAATTGTCTCCGGGATCTTCTGACGCGGTCATCGTGTCGTGAAGGCTGCGACGACCTTGTTCGTCCCGTCCATGAGCAGGCCGCACTGAATGTCGGCGACCAGGACCGTCGAATTCACCGTGATATCGGTCGGATTGCTGATCGTCGTCTTGCCATAGGGGTAGGTGGCGCGAACGACATTCGGGAGCTTCGGCACGACAACAAAGGCAATCTTGGCTTGGGGTTTGAAGGCTTGCGCTTCGGCGACGCTCATGGGGACGGTCCCGATGACCCCACCCTTGTTGGCGATGAAAAGCTCTTCGCCATAGCGCGCCGGTTCCCCCTCGAAGATTGCCTTCTCGGTCCGGGTAATCTTGCTGATGGTGGCCTTTGCCCCGAAGCCATTCTGCGCGGAATAGGTGCCGGTCGTGACCTCGCTGCTCGAAATCGTCACGTCGAGGTTGCTGAGGGTGCTGGCCTTCGGACTTTCGACTTTTGCATAATAGAAGGTGTCCCAAGCGCTGAAGTTCGTATTGTCGAACAGATAGGACTTCACCTCGAAGGCTCCGAGATCGGCATTATAGGCCAGATATTCCGCGCCTTCGATCTTCTTCGAGATGATGAGGGGGCCGGAGCCGCCCGCTGCTGCGAGCCGGGCGCGGTATGCATCGCTGGTCTCGAATTCGTCCTTCGGCGCGACGGGCTTGATGGACGCGATAGCCTGGTCGAAGGTCTGGGGCTGCACCATGGTGCCCGTATAGGCTGCACAGCCCGATTGCGCCTGCGCCAGTCCCGGCGCGCAGATCAGCGCCGCAGCCAGAATGATTTTCCTCATTGGTTTTGCTCCCCCTTGAGCCCGTGCAAAATATCGAGACTAACGCTCCAGGCGAACGCGCAGGCGCCGTGCGCGCTCGCGAAACGCATGTTCCCCGCCCTCGAGAATGTCGCAGACCATCTTGCGGATCGGTGCATCTTCGAGGCCGCCGCTCGCATAGGTGATCTCGGGCAAGCCATCCCCCGGATGCGGGCCGGCCGATGCAACGATGACCTGATCGGCGTCGGTGTTGATCACCAGATTGGCATTATGCGTGACGATGATGACCTGGCGCTTCGCCTTGGCCTTGAGGAACAGGCCGACGAGTTCATCATAGATCGACTTGGGATCGAGATTTTCCTCGGGCTGATCGATGATCAGCGGCCGCTCATCTGCGTTGTCGAGCGCGAGGTATAGTAGCAGGAGTACGATGCCGCGCGTGCCCGGCGAAAGTTTGCGGATGTCCACCCCATCATAATCTACGCTGTATCGGACTTCGATATGATCGGTGCCATAGAGCCAGCGCGCGAACAGCTTGAGCCAGCCGCGGAATGCGGCGGGATCGCTGCGCTGTGCGAGAGCATGTTCGAAGAAGCTCTTCTGATATTTTTGGCGAAACTCCTTCAGCGCCTCGGTCACTTCTTCGGCGGTTCCGCTCTCCCAAACGCCGCGAAGCTCGTCATTCGCAGCCTCGAGCAATTTGCCCTCGCCGCGGAACGGGCCCTGTCGGCGAAGGTCCAGCAGATCCTCGCCGCGCTTTGCCCACTCCGCCATGTCTGCTCGGCGGGTGACAGTGAACGCAAGCTTCCCGAGCGTCCCGCCCGTCTCGTCCATTCGCGCCCGGATGGGTGCGTAAAGGTCGTTGAGGACCTGCTGTTCCGAAAACACCGCTTCGAAGATCCGCCGGTAGCTTGACTGCCTTTCCGTAGGCAGGCCCTTGGCGCGCTCCTCTGCGCCCTCATAGTCCTTCAGCTTGTCCTGCAGGACCGAGAGCAATTCGGTCTCGGTCGTGATTTTCGTCGACAGGGAATTGAACCGTTCGCGTGTTTCCTTGTCGACGTTTATGATATCGCCGAGCCGCCGGATTTCCGCATCAAGCCGGCCAAGGGGAAGTTTCGTCAGATCGGCATCGTCGGCGATGAGCGGGGTCGCTGGATCGGTGATTGCGATATCGATCCCGCGCCACCCGTCACGGTTCTTCCGGGTGGAGGACAGGTTGTCGTTGATGATGCCGTCCACATTGCCGCTGTACTGCGTCAGAAACGGGTCCCACGCCTCTCCGGCTATGCCGGCATCCTTGTGGCGCTCTTGCGCATCGCGCAGATTTTCGGGCGCCTGATGGGTCCGGAAGTCCGAAACCTCGTCCTGGACGAGTAGCAACTTCTGCTCGCGATTGGTCAGGCGCCTAACCCGTGCGCGCACCTCGTTTGCCGCCTCGGTCAGGGCCTCGAGGCGCTTGATCCGGTCCTCGCTGCCTTTGCGGACAAGCTTGCCGCGGTCATCGGTGAGCTGGGTAATCTTGAGCTTCTTCTCGTCGACCTGCTTCCGAATGGCCACGATCTGAGATTGCTTCTCGAGCTCGATGTTGATCCGGTCGGACAATTCCTCGAGCTTCTGTTCTTCGCGGCGTCGCGCCTCGCGGAACCGGGCTGCCTTGAGGTCGCGAAGGTCCGCAAAATCGACGGCGCCCTCGCGCTCGGTCGGGCTGTGCGCGTCAAAGACCACGCGCTCGACTTCCGACAACAGGCCATCGGTCATTCCCTCCGGTGAGCAGAGCGATTCCACGAACTGCTGTGTCAGGTATCGAGCGCGGGCGTAGCCGTCCCATGCCGCCGCGGCATTATCGAGGCCGCGTTCGGTGACAACGCCATTGCCCCAATCGAGCTTCACCGTCGCATCGTCGAGATATTCGCTCGCCCGAACCAGGAACGACTGCATAGGGAGCTGGTCGGCATGGGCATCGCAGCCCGCTGCGATCATGTCGGCCAGCGCGGTCTTGCCGGACCCGCGCGCACCAATGATCGCGACGAGGCCCGGGTTGAGATCGATCACCGAATTAGGGGCCCACGGCGCATTCGTCAGGGTCACACGGCGGATCGTCTCGGACGGCGCAGCTGCGGGCGGCGCCTCGGTCCCGACGTAAGCGCGGCCTTCGGGATCGATGCAGGCCTGCTTCAGTCCGTCGAATGTCGCCGCCCCCTTGATCCAGGTATAGCGGTCGCCATCGGGCGCGCCCGTTCGTTCCACAGAATGCCCGTCGCTGCCGTGCATGCACGGCTTGAGCCCGCCGTAGGTCTCGCAGATATGCTCGCGACTGGTTTTTCGGCCGAGCCAAAATTCACGTTGCGCCGGGCTCGACGCGAACATGATGTGAGCAAAATGTTCAATCTGCTGGCGCAAAGCCTGGTCTGCGCCATCTTGAAGTCCCGATGTCCCATCGCCCTTCGCGCCGGCGACCGCGATCAGGATATTCTCCTGCGCCCAGCTCATCCCCTTATATTCTTCACGGAGCTGATCGAAGCTTACCTTGAATTGTTCGGAGCCGTGGCGAAGCGCTGAACGATCATCGGTCAGCTCGGAATTGAGCGACCGTCCCAAGCGGATCAGCTCCGAAGGATTGCAGGCGAAGGTGTCGGTCGTGGTCTTGAAGGTCAGGCGCTGAAGGAAGCGCGTGAGCTGCTCGATATGATCGGGATCGTCGGGGCAGACGAGCAGATGGGCGTTGATCCACGACCGCGCGGTTCCCACGCTGAACCGAAGCTCGATATTCGGAAAGATCAGGTCGCAGTCCTTGAGGCGACCTTGCTCCTTGCGCGCGCGAACCTCCTTGTAGAGTTCAAGCCCGTAATAGTCGGTAATACCGAGCGCGCGGATCGCCGGCGTCGCACCCTCGATCGCGGCAAGATAGGCTTCCCAATCGCCCTTGAACTGGTCGTTGAAGATCGTGCCCGGGGCGTGGACGTGAGGATCCCATCGCAGCCACAACGATCCCGGTCCGATCGATTCCTCTTCCCCCACGGTCATGGCGCGGCACGCTATCGTCAACAGGGGGGAAACGGAAGTGCCGGCGCCAGATCAAACCATTTTGGATCTATTTTGTGCCGGGGCCTGCGGCCTGATCGCAGGGCGGCTCGGGCTCGCCGGAACCGCAGGACTTGCCGGCCGTTTCCCAGTGGCAACGTCCATAGGAGCTGTCATGGCAAGCGCACCGCCCGACCCGCATCCCGATTCTCCCCCGACCGGCCCCGAGCAAGTTCCGGAGCAGGTTCCCCTTCCTGATGATGACGGTCGGGAAAGTGTCGAGGACGTGCCTGACGCAGAATGATTGGCGAGCTGCTTGGCTTCTCGCTTGCGGCATGGCGCCCGCATATCTGCGGAGCGGAAATGGTAAGCCCCGCTACATCTCTGCAGCTGGGCTTCCCTAGATTTCATCCGAAGATGCCATCAAATTCTGCCATTCTTTCGTCTGGACAGGTAAGTGAAACGTGCCGGGCGCGGATGGTTCCGTAGGTTACTTCGAGGCCCGGAATTTTTCTATCGCCGCAGCGTGACCGCGATCGGGCAGTGGTCCGAGTAATGCTTCTCGCCGGGCGCATAGAGCGTCTCGCTGAACCCCGTCCGGTCGGCAGCGGCGCGCCGGTCGAGCACGATATGATCGATGAAACTGTCGTAACGCGGATCGCAGGCCGGCGGCTTGCCCGCGTCGGCGAGGGTCAGATCGGCGTTCGCCGGATCACCATCGTCGATTTCGGTCCAGATCATATCGCCGGGAAGCGCGAGCCGGCGGTTCCAGTCTCCAAGCACCGCGAAGCGGTCGGGCCCGGCGGCGGCCCCATCGATCCAGGCTTCGAGCGCCGGAATCTGATCCTGGAATATGGGGCAGGCCTTCGCCTCGCTCCCGGAGAAGCAGCCTGACTTGAGGTGGATGCCGAGAAGGCGGATCGGTGTGCGGCCCTCGGGGCGGAGCGTGATGTCGACGCCCGAGCGAAGCTGTTCGTTGCCGCGCATCAGCGACGTCACATCGGCATGGCGATCGAAGGCCATGTCCTTGCGGATCGCAAAACCGACCGCCTGGCGGATCACCGTCTGCGACGGGAACTTGCCGCCGCAGGTGCCGCCCGGCGCGCCCTTCCGGGCTTCCATGATCACGACATATTTGGCGGGGTCGAAGACCCGCGCTGCGGCGGCCTCATTCTCGGCTTCCTGAAAGGCGATCACATCGGCGTCGAGGTCGTCGACGATGCGGCGCATCGCTGCATAATCGCTGTCATCCCTGGGGTTGCAGCCTTCGCCGTTCCTCGCGGCGAGAAATTCAAGGTTCCAGCTCGCGAGCTTGATCGGTTTCGATGGAATAGTCGGGTTTGCGGGTGCGGAGGTCGCGGGCGCGCAAGCAGTGGCAAGCAGGAGAAGCGCGGATGCGATGAGGCGGTGGGGTAGCATCGGCCGCTACTGCCGCACGTCGCCACCGAGTGCAACTCGCCGTTCCGCGCCTTGGCGCGGCGCAGATGGCGCCGATCCGTCCGCGGCGCTATAGCGCCCGCCCGGCCGGGATCCTTCCGGTCGCTCAAGGAGATGATTTTATGAACCACGCCGAACTGTCGGACAGCGTCGCAACCGCACTTGGTCTGAGCAAGGCCGATGCGAAGAAGGCTGTCGATGCCGTTTTCGCCGCGATCACCGACGCCGCCGCCAAGGGCGACGAAGTCTCGGTGAACGGCTTCGGCAAGTTCAAGGTCAAGGAATCGGCCGCGCGCGAAGGTCGTAACCCCTCGACCGGCGAAACCATCCAGATTGCGGCTTCGAAGAAGCTGACCTTCGGCGCCGCGAAGGCCGTCAAGGACCGTCTGAACGGCTGAGCCGGTACGTCCCGCCGGTGTGCCGACGGGACGGCCGCGCGGCGGCATGTCGGGCGCGGCATCTGATGAGCGCGCTCTGGCCTCGCAGGCTCGGCCAGGGGTCGCACTTTTGTTTTGGCCGCGCGGCACACTCGGCTCGCTATCCTTGCGGTGCGTCGGCTAGGCACGGACGCGCATCGCACGCCGCCCCGCTGCGGGCTCGCCAAGAGTGCGGTTGTGCGGGCCCTGCGGGCCGGCGACATCATGATCTAGAGCGGAAGCTCTGCCTGTTTGCGCAAAGGCTCAACGAACAGCGTATGACGCGGTGGTTCCTCGAACAGCAGCTCGTTCGGCAGGCTGCCGTCGAGCCAATGGTTCGCGTCGCGCCGCTGGATGATCACGCCGTGGCGCGACTGATAAGGAATGACATCGGCGCCCGCCGGGATGGTGAGGATGCGGTAGGACAGCGGCCAGTCGGCAAGTGGCGGGTCCCACACTGCGGCGAGATAGAAGAAATTGCCGCTGTCGAGCGTCACCCGGTAGCGGTGGTCGCCGGTTCCCATGCGGAACTCGGACGCCGGGATCAGGCAGCGGCGCGCCGGGAAGGCACGGCCCTCGGCGCGCACGAAACGATAATTGATCCCGTCGTTGAACCGCGGGTCGGAACCCCAAACCGCTTTGACCATTTCGATCTCGGTCATATTGTCGGGATTGCGCCGGACGAGCGCCTGCACGCCTCCGCTCGGGGCGTCGGGATCGAAAGGGGTTGGCGCGATACCCATATGTGGAACATAATGGGAACGATGTTGAGTCGCAAGGGCGAGGGGACCGACGCGCATGTGCAATGATTATCGGCTCGAGGTAGACATCGCGTCGATCGCCGAAGACTTCGACAACCTCCAGATCAAGATCGATATGCCCGAGGGCGCACCGAACGTGCCGGCGCGCGAGGATGTCCGCATCACCGATACCGCGCCGATCGTGAAGAGCAGCGACGGCGCCTCCGCCGGATCGATTGTCAACCGGCGCTGGAGTTGGCCCGGACAGGGCGGCAAACCGGTCTATAATGTGCGCTCGGAGCGCCGCGATCTCGGCATGCAGCGATGCCTCGTCCTCTGCGACGGTTTCTACGAGTTCACCGATCCCACCGACCCCGCGCAAAAGCGGCTCGACAAGTGGCTGTTCACGATGAAGGACCATCGCTGGTTCTGCATGGCCGGTGTGTGGCGCGACAGCCATGTCGGCGAAGCCTTCAGCCTCCTGACCATGGACGCCGGTCCCGACATCGCACCCTATCACCATCGCCAGATCATTCCGCTGCCACGCGATCAATGGGCCGCCTGGCTCGATCCGCGCGTTCCGGCCGAGGACATATTGAAATGGCTTCCCGAAGGCAGCCTTGAGGTCACGCAGGTATATGGCAAGCCCCCTGCGCAAGGCGCTCTTGCCTTATGACAAACGAAGAGGGGCTCGACCTGTTCGTGACGGCGCAGGAGCAAATCTATGCGCGCGCGCTCGGCGAGATTCGCCGCGGCAAGAAGTGCTCGCACTGGATGTGGTTCATATTCCCGCAGCTGGCAGGCCTTGGCCGAAGCGCGACGTCGAAGCTCTACGGTCTCGCGGGAGCCGATGAGGCGCGGGCCTATCTGGCCCATCCGCTTCTCGGCGCGCGCTATGCCGAATGCGTCGAGGCGATCCAGGACCTGCCCGCAAGCGACCCGGTGGCGGTCTTCGGCGAGGTCGACACCGTCAAGCTGCGTTCGTCGCTGACGTTGTTCGAGGCCGTGAGCCGGCGGCCGCTCTTCTCCGCCGCGCTCATCCGCTGGTTCGGCGGCGAGCGCGATGAGCGCACCCTGGGCCTGCTCAGCCGCGACGACAGCATGCCGTGACGCCGACGCGTGTCAGCCGCGCGGATTGCGAAACAGCGGCAGCATCCGGTGAAGCACTTCGTCCTTGTCGAAAAAATGATGCTTGAGCGCGCCGAGAACATGCAGCCCAAGCACGACGTAAATGGCCTTCACCATCAGCTTGTGTATGTCGCCGAGCTCTTCCGCGAGATCCTCATTCAGCGGTAGCGGAAGATTGGGTGCGGGCACGGCGCCGTAAAGCGGCACTTCGGGCGCGCCGCCCGCCGACGCTGCGGCCCAGCCGAGAAGCGGGGCGCCGATCATCAGCACATAAAAGAGGATATGGGTCGTGCGCGCGAGCAGCCGTTCCCATGACGGCATGCCGCCGGGGAAGGCCGGCCAGGGATGGCCGAAGCGCCAGCCGAGCCGGATAAGGCTGAGCGCGAGGATCGTGATCCCGACCGATTTGTGCAGCTGATAATAGCCGAGTTTCTCGCTGTCCGAGGCGTCCTCCATCCAGCCGCCAAAGGTGGCATTGGCGATGATCAGGATGGCGATCGTCCAGTGCAGGACGATCGAGACGGTGGAATAGCGGCTGTGCTTCTCGCGCATGATTCGCCTCGCAATAGGTCCGTCACCGGTCTTCCAATGCTTTGGCGGCGATCCTCGTTCCGTCAGCACGACGCAGCCGTCACGATCATGAGCCCAATTTGTTGCGCTTTTACAGAGGCTGAGCGGAAGGCGCACACCGATTCCCGGCGGTTCGTCGCGGCCCGCTTGACGCGCCCTTTGACTCGGTGGAACATAAAGGGAACATTTGAGTCGATATTCCCATGAGCACGACGCCCCAATCTGCACCTCGGCCAAGTGCCAGAGATATCGACGTGCTTCGCGCGGCGGTGGCGCGTGCAGCCGCCTCGCGCGGGCCGGTCCTGCCGTTCGGCGTCGGGCCGGTCGATCATCTTCTCGCTGGCGGCGGGCTCGATGGCGCAGGCCTGCATGAGGTCGCGGGCGCCTCGGCAAGCTGGAGCGACGACGCTGCGGCAACGCTCTTCGCGGCTGGAATCGCGTCGCGCTTCGCGGCGGCGCCCGACGTGTCGGCGCTCTGGGCGCTCACGCGGTTCGATCTCTATGCCCCCGGTCTCGAACAGGCGGGGCTCGGTCCGGACCGCGTGCTCTATGCTCAAGGCAGGACCGACAAGGAACTGCTGGCGCTGTGCGAGGACGCGCTGCGCGATGGTTCGCTCGCCTGCGTCGTTGCCGAAGTGAAAGCGGCCGATCAGACCGCGACGCGCCGGCTGCAACTGGCCGCATCCGAGGGCAACACGCCGATGATCCTCTATCGCCGGTACCGGCGTTACGGCCAATGCCCGCTCGCCGATCCGTCGCTCGCAATGACCCGCTGGCGCATCGGCATCTTGTCGTCGGGCCGCCTCGCCTCGCCCGGCGTCGGGCGCGGGCGCTGGAATGTCGAGCTGGTCCGGCAGCGCGGCGGGCCGCCTTTTTCCCTCGAACTGGAGGCGTGCGATGACCAGGGTCGCCTCGCTCTTCCTGCCGCAACTGCCGATCGAGCGGTTGCGCCGGGCAGAACGGACACCGTTGCATTCGGGCACGCCGCCTGATCGGGCGCGGGCTGGTCCGCGCTGCCCCGAGCCTGTCGACGACAATCCCGGCACCTGTTCGGTGCCGCGCGGCGGCGGCTGGCGTCCGGGCGCGCGCTGGGCGCAAGGCACGCACTCCGGCAGGCCGTCGCTCGACGCCCTCCCGGCGCACCAGCGACCGACGATGCGCGAGCTGGGACGGCGGAGCGAAGCTGCCGCACCGGTGTTCCGGGCGTTGCGCTCGGACGACGGGACGTCGGGCGGGCTCGCTGCGCCGCTGCCGCCGCTCTGGGGCCTCCGTCCGACGATCGTCGTCGCGCGAACCGGCCAGCGCGACGTCGTGACCGCCGCCTGTCCGGCGGCGCTCGATCTCGGCCTCGTGCCCGGCATGGCGGCCGCCCATGCGCGCGCGCTGGTCTCCGATCTCGACATACTCGACGCCGCACCCGACGCCGATCGCGCGTGGCTCGATCGCCTTGCGCTCCACGCCGCCCGCTGCTGGACGCCGACGGCGGCGGTGTCGGGCACCGACGGGCTGTGGCTCGACCTGTCGGGCACGACGCATCTCTTCGGCGGCGAAGAGCGTTTCGCGGCGCGTCTGCTCGGTTTTCTGCGGCGCCTCGGCTTCACCGCGCGTGTCGCGATCGCCGGCACGCCGGGCGCCGCGCACGCGCTCGCGCGCTATGGCGGCGCGGGCGTGGGGATCTTGCCGGAAGGAGGCGAGAGCGACGCGCTGGCGCCTTTGCCGCTGGCGGCGCTCCGGCTGGCGCCGGAGGCGCTCGCCGCGGCGGCGCGCTTCGGGATCGAGCGGATCGCCGATCTTTATCCGATGCCGCGCGGGCCCTTGGCCCGGCGGCTCGGGCGCGGCGCGGTCGAGCGGCTCGATCAGGCGCGCGGCTTTGTGCCCGAGCCGATCGTTCCGGTCGTGCCGTTCGACATGCCCGAGGCGCGCCGTTCCTTGCTCGAACCGATCGGGACCGCCGAGGCGATCGAGCAGGTCATCGCCGACCTGCTCGGCGATCTCGTGCTCGCGCTGCGCGAGCGTAGTCTTGGCGTGCGGAGCCTCGTCTTGCGCTGCGACCGGCTGGACATGGGCGCGCAGTTCATCACCGTCGGGACGGCGCGCGCGACGCGCGACGCGAAACATCTGATGCGCCTGTTCAGACTCCGGATCGACCGGATCGAACCGGGGCTCGGGATCGAGACGATGGTTCTCGCGGCGCCGCAGGTCGAAGCGCTGGCGCCCGAGGCGATCGCCGCCGCCCTCGACACGGCACGCCAGGCGCCCGACCTCGCTCCGCTCGTCGATGCGCTGGCCGGCCGCGCCGGCGATGCCGCGCTGTTCCGCCTGTCCGCGATCGAAAGCGATGTCCCCGAGCGCGCGATCGTGCGCGCCGGGCCTTTGGTCAAGCCCGCCGGCTGGCCCGTCTGGCCGCGGCCGATCCGGATGCTCGCGCGGCCCGAGGCGCTGTCGGGCGTCGTCGCCTTGCTTCCCGACCATCCGCCGCGCCGCTTCGCGTGGCGCGGGCGGAGCTATGCCGTGGTCGCAGGCGATGGCCCCGAGCGGATCCATGGCGAATGGTGGCGTCGTCCCGGCGAGATGTGGGCGGTTCGCGACTATTTCCGGGTCGAGGCGACAAGCGGCGAGCGCTTCTGGCTCTTCCGCCGCGGCGACGCGATCACCGACAAGACGGGTGACCTCAGCTGGTACATGCATGGCGTGTTCGGATGACGGAACCCGTTACGACCTATGTCGAACTCTACGCCACGAGCCATTTTTCCTTTCTGCGGGGGGCCTCTTCGCCCGAGGAATTGTTCGCGGCCGCCGTTGCCCTCGGCCATTCGGCTCTCGGGCTTTGCGACCGGGGCAGTGTCGCCGGCATGGTGCGCGGCCTGTCGGGACAGGAAACAACCGGCGTCCGGCTGATCGCGGGGACGCGCGTCGACCTCCGCGACGGTCGCTCGATCCTCCTCTATCCGACCGATCGCGCGGCCTGGTCGCGGCTGACCCGGCTGCTTTCCTTGGGGAAGGCGCGCGGCGGCAAGGGCAATTGCTGGCTCGACTGGCCCGATGTCGCGGCCGCGGCCGAGGGCCTCGTCGCGATCCTCCTGCCCGGTGAAGCCGACGAGCGGGCGCGGCTCGATCTCGCCGAGCTCAGCGGCGCCTTCGGCCCGCGCGCCTTTCTCGCGCTCGCGCTGCGCCGCCGGCCCGGCGATTTCGCGCGGCTTCGCGCGCTCGATGCGCTGGCGCAGGAGCTCGGGGTGCGGAGCGTCGCGCTCGGCGACATCCTCTACCATGCGCCCGAACGGCGCCCGCTGCAGGACGTGCTGACCGCGATCCGCGAGAAGACGACGGTCGATGCACTCGGGTTCAAGCGCGAACGCTTCATGGACCGGGCGTTGAAGAGCCCGGCCGAAATGGAAAGGCGCTTCGCGCTCTTCCCCGACGCGATCGCGGCGACCGCCGACATCGCGGCAGCCTGCCGCTTCGACCTTGGCGAGATCCGCTACCAATATCCCTATGAGCAGGTGATGGAGGGCCGCACCGCGCAAGAGGCGTTGGCGGCGTTGACCGAGGAAGGTGCGAACCGGATGTTTCCGGGCGGCGTGCCGCCTGCCTATCGGAAGCAGATCGCGCATGAGCTGCGCCTGATCGGCGAGCTCGGCTACGCGCCCTATTTCCTGACCGTCAATTCGATCGTCGCCGAGAGCCGGCGCCGCGGCATATTGTGCCAAGGGCGCGGGTCGGCGGCGAACAGCTGCGTCTGCTTCCTGCTCGGCGTCACCTCGATCGACCCGATCAAGCACGAGTTGCTCTTCGAGCGCTTCGTGTCGGGCGAGCGCAAGGAGCCGCCCGATATCGACGTCGACTTCGAGCATGAGCGGCGCGAGGAAATCATCCAGTGGATTTACGAGACCTACGGCCGTCATCGCTCCGCGCTGACCGCCGTGGTCACGCGATCGTGGAGGAGAAGCCTGTAAAGCTCTCGGTCGAGTTTTCGGGTGCTTTGATGCGCGACCTCACCGACTATGCCGCGGTTCATGCGCGCTTGAATGGTCTCGCCTCGCCGCTACCGCTGGAGAAGCTGATACCGCCGATCGTCGACCGGTTCATCGCGAGCGATCGCGAGTTCAGCAAGCAACGTCGCAGGGAGTGAGGTTCACCCAGGCGTCGTCGGCGATCCGTCAGGAGCCGAAATAGGCTTTGACCTCGTTGCGGAATTCCTGCGTCAGCCTGGACGGGCGCGACACATTGGATACGGCAAAGGCATATTCATGGGTGATGGGCGGCTCGAATGGCCGGGTCACCAGCGGCTTGTGGAGGTACGGCTTCACCAGAAGTTCGTTCAAAATGGCCATTCCATTGCCTCGCGCGGCAAGCGCGCAGGCCGACCCGTGGGTGTGGGTCTCGACCGCGACAACGGGTCGAAGCCCGAAGGAGGCGAAGGCTGCATCGACCTGCGTCCGCCAGTGGCGGCCCGCGCCGAGAAGAATGAGCGGATGCTGACCGATCTCGGCCGGGGTGATGGTGGCGTGACCAGCGAGGGGATGATCCTCGTGCATGACGCATACCGAGCCGCTCGCAACAATCTGCTCGATCGCCAGATCATTTTCTTCCGCGGGCAGCTTCACGAATCCGCAGTCGACGTAGCGCATCGCGATCATGGTCCGTGCCGTCTCGACACTGCGCGAGTCGATGTTGAACTCAACGCCCGGGAAGCGCTCGCGAAACCGCGAGACGATATCGGGCAGGATGCCCTCGGCAAAGCTCGGCGGTGCAACGATCCGGATCGTTCCGGCCGAATAGCCTGCGATGTCGCGAACAAGGCTGTTGAACCTGTCGATGCTGGCGAGGGTCAGCTCGACCTCCTGGATCAGCTTGGTCCCGTCGGCGGTCGGCACCAGCTTGCCGCGATCACGGTAGAACAGGTCGAAGCCGACCTGCGTCTCGAGCTGCGCGATGACGCGGCTGACCGCGGGCTGCGACAGCGACAATTGCTTGCCTGCCGCGGTCGCGGACCCGGTGCGCATGATCTCGGAGAAGACGCGAAGTGCGCGGAAACTGACATCCTTGTCGGGCTCGACGCCGGCCGGCGCACGCGGCTTTCGCACCGTCAGTCCGCTCCGTCGATCACGACCGGCAGCAGGATTTGCGAGGCCTGGTTGCCGCCGAGGTGGATGCTCGTCTCCGCGACAACCGGCGCCAGTCCCTCGATCCGCCAGTCGGTATTGGGATTGATGTCGAAGTGCGGGAAGTTGCTGCCGGCGATCTCGATCCGGATGCGATGCCCGTTCGCGAAAAGGTTGCTCATCGGAAAAGACGCAATCTGCACGCGATAGACCTTTCCCGGCTCCATGGCTTCAGGGGCCTCGAACGAATTGCGGAAGCGCATCCGCACCAGCCCGTGCGCAATGTTGAGCGCATAGCCCTCCGGATAATCGGCGCTCGCCGGATAAACATCAACGATTTTGATCGTGACGTCGGTGTCGATGGCCGTCGAGCTGACGAACAGGTCGGCTATGGCCTGGCCGGTCAGTTCGACATCGGCGCGCAGTATCGGCGTCTCGAAGGTCAGGACGTCAGACCGATCGGCCAGTGCCCGTCCCGCCACGCTCGAACCGAAGAAGTCCGGTCCTTCCCGCTGGTCGAATCCGCCGGCCTCCATGACCGGCGCGCCCGAGGCGATCGCTCCGCCGATTGTCGGAACCGGACGATGCGGGTCGTGCACAAATTCGCGGGCATCGGGCTTGGAAGGTGGCGTCTCGCCGAGGCTTCCGTCGGCATGCAGATGGAACGGGGTCATCCGCATGGCGGGGAGCGGCCAGTTGGCGGCACTCCGCCATTGCCCGCCATGGTCCAACCGCCCGCTCGACAGGCGGCGGCCTGTTCCGCCGCCCATGGTGAAAAGATAGACCGAAGCAGGTAGCGGATCGGTCGCGGCGTCCCGCATATGGCAATCGAACCAGCGCATGCGGAGCGTGACATAGTCGCCGAACAGATGGTCGAGGGTCGATTGCGGTCCGAAATCGGCATCGCCCGAAAAGGTCAGCGAGCGCTTGCCATGCGTCCACGGGCCCATGATCAGCTTTACCGGGCCGCGCTTACGCGCCGCAAGACCCGTGAAATTCTCGACGGCCGTCAGCGCATAAGGGTCGTACCAGCTCGACATATGCACCATCGGCACATCGGCGAAGCTGTCGTACCAGCCTCGGGCATAAAGGCCGCGCTGCTTCCAGAAGTCGGTAAAACTGTCCGCATTCCATTGCTCGAGGATGAAATCCTCATACTCGGGCGCCGCACTGATCGGAGAATGGCCGGGGCGCCATTTCTCCACGCCAACCCAATCGCGAATGTCCGCGGCCTCGAGCGCCGCGCGCCGCGCCGGGTCGGCCAGGGTTTCGGGAGCGAGCAGCGCGTGTTTGAACGCCCAGGTCAGCTGCTTCAGCTCATAGGCGCCGCCCTGACGGATCCCGCTATGATAGGCGCTCGAGAAGCCACCTGAATCCAGGAACATCGCCGCGAGACCCGGTGGATCGAGCGTGGCGAGCGCGGCCTGGACATGCGCGCCATAAGAGAGGCCGAGCGTCCCGATCCGGCCGTTGCACCATGGTTGGTCCATGATCCATGCCATCGTGTCTTCGCCATCTTCGGCTTCCGCCAGATATTTGCGGAATACGCCCTCCGAGCCATAGCGGCCCCGGCAGTCCTGAAGGACAAAGGCATAGCCATGGCGGGCAAAGATTTGTGCAAGCTCGGGCTTCGAGAGCGGTGTCTGATCGGCAGCCGAGAAGTCCGCGTGGTTGGTGCCGTCCTTGTCATAGGGGATGCGCTCGAGGAGCACCGGGAGCGCGGCGCCCTCTACAGGCAGATAGACATCGGTCGCCAGATGCACGCCGTCGCGCATGGGTACCATTGCGTTGCGTATCACCCGAATATCCATTGTCTCGATCATCGGGCGGCCATCTCATAAGTTGCGGCCGCGCCAGGGCCCACGGGGAGTTCGAAGCTTGTCCAGGCTCCGATGAGGCAGAGGCCGGTCAGCCCGATCGCGATCGAAAAGGGCAGCATCAGCGCGATCAGCGAGCCGACGCCAAAATCCTGCCGCCAGCGCTGTGCGAGGACGAGGACCAGGACGAAGTTCGCCGCTACCGGGGTGACGATATTGAAGATCGAGTCGCCCATCCGATAGGCTGCGGTCGTCATTTCGGGCGACACGCCGAGCAGCATCAACATCGGCACGACGATAGGCGCCATCGCGCTCCACTTCGCCGAGGCGGATCCGATGACGAGATCGAACACCGAGGACATGAGCAGCAGGAGGATCAACATCACCGGGGTTGCGAGATGCTGTGCACGAAGCCAGTCGGCACCGTTGATCGCCATGACAGGACCAAGGTTCGACCAGGCGAACATCGCGATGAAATGGGCGGCGAAGAAGGAGATGACGAGGAAAGGCGTCATGGTCGCGAGGCCCTCGGTCATCATCTTCACCACGTCGCGGTGCGATTTGATCGTGCCGACAGCGGCGCCATAGGCCCAGCCGCAGACGAGAAAGAGCAGCATGAAGCCTGCCACCAGCGAGGCGTAGAAGGGTCCGAGCCGTGCTGGCCCCTCTGCCGCGGTGTCGATGAGCGGGGTGTAGCTCGGCCATAGCGCAAGGGCCGCGAAGAGCAGCGCGATGGCGAGGGCTGCAACCCCGGCGCGGCGCAGGCCTTTGCGCTGTGCCGCCGGATCGGCTTGATCCTCGATCTCCCCCTCGGGCGGCGAACCGGTCCAGGCGCCGAGGCGGGGCTCGACGATGCGGTCGTTCACGAACCAGGTCACGGGGATCAGGATCAGTCCGAGCGCGGCGGTGAAATACCAGTTGCCGAGCGGATTGAGCATATGGTCGGGGACAAGCAATGCGGTCGCCGACTTGGTAATGCCGAGCATCAGCACGTCGAACTGTCCCGGCACAAGATTGGCCGCGAAGGCGCCGGAAATGCCGGCATAGGCAATTGCAATCCCCGAGAGCGGGTGGCGTCCCGCCGCCGCGAAGATGATCGCCGAGAGCGGGATCAACACGACATAAGCGGCATCGGCCGCCTGATGCGACAGCAGCCCGATCAGGAAGATCGCCGGGCTGAGGAAACGGGTCGGGACGCCGCGCATCGCGCGGGTCATGAGGGCTGTGAACAATCCCGAGCGCTCGGCGACCGCGGCGCCGAGCATGACGACGAGGATCAGTCCCAATGGCGGGAAATGCGCCATCGTCTCGGGCATCTGGGTCAGCAGCTTGCCGACATTCTCGGCGGAGAGCAGGCTCTTCGTCGTGAGCGTCTCGCCGCTCACCGGGTTGACCGCGCTCCAACCGAGCAGCGCCGCGGCGACCGAAACGCCGACCAGCGCGGCAATAAGGCCAAGGAAGATGAAGACCGGGTCGGGAAGAGCGTTACCCCAGCGTTCGACCCGGTCCAGCCATTTTTCCGTCTTTCCTGACATGGTCGACGCGCCCCGCCTAATTGGGGCCGCGCCGCTGTCGGCGCGGCCGAACCCGATCACATCTTTACCGAGAAGCTGGCGTAGACGAAACGGCCGCGCGCATCATAGGTGTAGATGTCATAGTTGATCGGGGCATTGGCGTAGGAAGCCGGCGGTGCCTTGTCGAACAGGTTGTTGACGCCGAGGCTGAAGCGCGCGGCATCGTCGTTGATGCTGAAGCCGACTTCGAGATCCGTATAGATGATCGACTTGGTGCGCGCATCCTTGACGGCATTCACGACGTCGGTCGTCGGGCCGATATAGCGGCCGCGCAGCATCACATCGACGGCATCGCCGGTCCAGCCGAGCGAGGCCTGACCCTTCCAGTGCGGATAGGTCGCGCGCGGCGTGTCGCCTTTGCCGGCGCGCTCATCGACGATCGGGTCGCCGCCGGCGGGGTTCGGTGCCGTGGTCCGGAACGAATTGAGATAAGAGGCGTCGATCACGGCCGAGATGCGTCCGATGTCGGTGCTGAAGTCGTACCGCAGCGTCGCGTCGACCCCGTCGGTCGTGATCGAGTTCAGATTTTGCGCGCCCTGCAGGAGTTGAAGGATTTCGCCGGTCCCCGCATCGCGGGTGACGAGGTCGCAGAACACGCCCCCGCGCACCGCGCACAGCTGCATGATCTGGGTCGGCGTCTGGGCCGCGATCGCGTTCTTGATCTTGATCTTGTAATAATCGACCGTCAGCGACAGCCCGCGAATGCCGCTCGGCGTGATGGCAATACCGCCGCTGAAGGTATCGGCTGTTTCGGGCTTGAGACCGACATTGCCGCTGATCACGCCGGCAATCAGGCCGTTGAGGTTGAAGTTGACCTGGTTGTAACCCGCCGGCACGCCCGCGCACCCGGGAAGGCCTGCATTGGCCGCTGCGCCGCCATTGCAAGGGTCGATGCCCTGGAAGCTCGCCTGCCGCGCACCCTGATAGAGTTCCAGGATCGACGGTGCACGGAAGCCCTGCGAATAGGTGCCGCGCAGAAGGATGTCGTCGATCGGACGATAGCCGACGCCGGCTTTCAGCGTCACCTTGTTGCCGACCGTCGAATAGTCCGAGTAGCGGCCCGCGAGGCTGAGTTCGAGGCTCTTCGCAAAGGCCTGGTCGCGGAAGATCGGTACATTCAGCTCGGCATAGGCTTCGTGCAGGTCGTAGCTGCCGACGGTGGCCGTGCGTGTCTGCCCGGTGGTCTTCGTATAGAGCGCGGGATTGAGATAGGTCGGGGCGGCATTGACGATCGGATCGGGCGCGTCGAAGCCACGATTCTGACGATATTCATAACCGACTGCGAGCGCGACCGGCCCTGCGGGCAGGTCGAACAGGTTCCCCGTCACGTTGAACGCGGCGTTATAGAGTTCGGTGCGATTATATTCACGCGTCGTGAAGCGAATGAAGGCCGCCTGCTCGGCGGTCATCGGCGCGAACAGGTTGATCGGCACGCATCCCGCCGCCGCAGCGCAGGCCGCGGGCGACCCGAGCCCCAGGAACAGATTGTCATAGTTGATGCCATTTTCGGCGACCGTGTTGATGCTGTTCTTCGAATAGGAGCCGAAGACGTCCCAGCGCCACTCGCCACCCCCGATCATGAAACTGCCGTCGACCCCGACCGAGAAGCGGATCGTCTCGACGTCCTGAATATTGTTGCGGTTGCCGACGTCGGTCATCACCTTGCGGATGCGCCACGCGCTGTTGGCCCCGAACGCGAGTGCATTGGCGGTGGGAACGCCATTGGCGGTGCCGAAGGGGTTGAATGCCTGGTTGTTGGGGATGGAGAAGCCGCGAACCGAACCCGCGGTACCGCCGACGTCGAGCAGCACGGGCGAGAAGAGCTGGTTCGACTTGCGCCGGTTATAGACGCCCTCCAGCTTGATCGTGACATCGTCGGTCAGTTCATAGTCGAACCGGCCATAGAAACCGTAGCGTTCCGACGGGCCCGCCGAGTAGATGCCCTGCGCCTGCGTGTTGTAGAAGTCGCCCGGAAGCGCGCCGACATGGAAAGCATTGTCGGCGCTATTCCCCGCGCCGATCGTCGCGCCATTGTTGAGCACGATCGGGTTCGCCGAACTGGCGAAGCCGGCGCCGGTGCCGAAATAGGCATTGTTCGCGAGGCCCGGCAGGATGAACAGCCCATTGGGGTTATTGCCCACCGCGGTTTGCGGGACGAGCGTCAGCGTCGTCAGGTCGCGCGCGTCGGTGCGGATCGGACGCGAGCGGAAATAGCTGCCCGACAAAATGATCGAAGCGCGGTCCCAGGTCTTGCCGACAGTCAGCTTGCCGCCAAGCTCGGCGCCATCGCCCTGGGTGGTGATACCGGCACGGACGGAGCCGCGCAGCCCATCGAACGGCTGGACCGTCTTGATGTTGACGACGCCCGCGATCGCGTCGGCACCGTAGATTGCCGACGCACCGTCCTTCAGGATTTCAATGCCATCGATCATGCCCTGCGGCATCGTGTTGAGGTCGACGAAATCGCGGAAGCCGCGCTGGCCTACACCGTCGACCCAGCGATGCCCGTCGACGAGAACGAGGACCCGGTTGCCGCTGCCTTCGCCGCCGCCGAGATAGCGCAGGTTGATCGAGCTGGCGCCGTAGGAGGTGCCTTGCGTGCCGTTCGAATTGAGGCTGACGCCCGCCGAAGGCAGTTTCTGGAGCAGGTCGCCGATCGACGAGGTGCCCGACTTGGTAATGTCTTCGGAGGTGACCGTCAGGATCGGACCGACCGAGGCCGCATCCTTGCGTCCGATGCGTGAACCCGTGACGATGATATCGCCGCCGGGATCGACGTCCGTTGCCGTGTCCTCTTCAGCTTCCACCGTATCTTGTGCCTGAACCAGCGACGGCCAGGCGAGGGCGCCAAGGCTGATTCCGGCGGCGGCGGCAAGTCTGGCAAGCTGGATACGCCGGGCGAAACGAGCGGATGCGATGGTCATATTGTCCCCCAATCTGTGATTCGCAGATGGCTTAGGGCCAAGCGCTGCCGCAAAAAATATTATGACAGCTCTACATACAGTCATAACAAAAGTGCATGACATTGCCCTGCATTGCTCACTCTTCGTATGACGCGCTTAGAGAGAGGGGACGACGATGCGAGCGAGCTTCAGCACACCCACGCGCCGGCAACTGATTGGTGCCGGAATTTCGGTGGCTTTTCTGCCGGTTCTGACGGGCGCGGGAAAGCGGTCGCTGCGGATCAGTCTCTTGGGTCAGTCGCTCATTAAGACGGATTTACGGGCTATCGGCTGGACCGGCCTGGCGGAGTTTAAGCAACTGCTGGACGGGCGCGATGCGGTTTTCACCGACCTTGAAACGGTGATCGCCGGACCGCTTGCGGGCAAGTCGACACGGCCCGCGGACAGCGAGGTGCTGCATGTCGGAGAGCCGTCGGTTATCGATTGCTTGCAGGCGATCGGGGTGAATCTCGTCGCGACCTCCAACAATCACGCCTGGGATCTCGATACCGGCGGCATCTTGTCGACGATCGACGCGCTTCGTTCGCGGCGGCTCACCTTTGCAGGGACCGGCGCCAATCTGGCGGAGGCGAGCGCGCCCGCAGCTTTGAATGGCTCCAATGCCGTCGCGCTGGTGTCTGCGGCCGCAGGCGCGATCCGTGATGGCGCTGCGGCCACCGACAGCCGGCCGGGCGTAAACGAGTTACGCCGCGCGCCCGATGGTGCGCTTGTGACATTGGATGTCGAACGCTACGACCTTGAGCGCACCGTTGCCTGCATCGCCAAGGATGCCGGCCATCCCGATCCCGATGGTTTCAGCCGGCGCTGGATGCGGCGATATAATGTCGACGGCCGAAATCCTTGGAAGGTGGCGGCGGAAGGCGGCGATGATTTTCACGCGCTGGACAAGCGGGTCCGGGCGATCTTCGACATGTCGCGCAACCAGCCAGCGGGCGACCTCGGTGGTCGGCCGCTGGTTACCGGCAGCCCGCAACCGCACAGCATCGAGACCCGCGTTATCGGCATGCGCGTCGCGGTGCATCTATCGGGCAGCGACACAGCGCTGCTCGCCGGCCAAACCCTGCTGGCGGTTATCGACACGCTGTTTGCTACGGTTATCGGCCTGCGGATCGGAGCATTCGTCGAGCGCTTTGATATCGATCTCGTGGAAAGCGATGTTGCCACAGCACCGAGCGTTGATTTCGATGGCAATAAAATGCGCGCCAAACTTCATTGGCCTGCCGGATCGACACCCGCCGATCATCTCGGTGAGAGCGGAACCCATAGCCAATTCCTGCTTCTCTCGACGCTGATGCTCGTCGCGACCTCACTCGCCGACCGGCAAAAAATATCTCTGGAGAAGCTTTTTCGGGAAGAATCGCTCCTTGAGCGCGTCAGCGCCGCAGTCGCGAGTTCGAACAGCCGCATCCGGGCGATGAACAGTCCAGCGTCGCGACTGACGGATTGGAACGAGCTATCGCTCGAGCGGTTTCCGCCGAAGGCCGACCGGCCGGTAATTGTAAGGGTGCCAGAGGCTGATCCCGAAGAAGAAACAATCAGCGAGCGATACGCGACTGGCGATCACCGCAGCGTCGAAGTGCGCTCTATCTTGGACATTCCGCAATGGGAGCAGGCCCGCTGGATCGGCGTGATGCTCGGTCTGCAGCATGATCTCCCGATCGTCGGATTGCACTTTGAGGATCGCGAGGCGGGACGCCAAATTTTCGAGCGTTGGCGCGAACGGTTCGGCGCACGAGATGCCGAAGGGGCTATCCACATCGCGATCTTGCGCGAACTACCTGGTCGGCCCCCGTCCCACTATGCGGTGCTATTGATGGCGGGAACTGAGCCAGGGGATTTCGCTGGTACGCTGGTGAGCATGCCGAGCCGCCTCAAGCTGCTCGAACCTGCCGCCGACACGAATCTGAGGTTCTTTCTCGATAACTATCCCGCGGGTGGCTCGTTCATTCTGGTTCCCACTTACGTGAAGGAGAATGGGGAGCCCGATCTGATGATGGACCTTGCCATACTAAAGCATGACCTCTCGATCCGGAGAGTAGCCGATATCGGCAAGTCCGATTTGGAGATCATCGGAGTGCAGCTTCTCGAGCAAATGGAAGCGCGCGACGGTTCGCTGCCTTGATCAGGCGGCGAACTTCATCTTTGCCGCCTTCCGCACGCCAGTCTCGAGATGTTTTGCGATCTCGTCCGAAGTGCGGCTGACTGCCAGCTTCACGGCTTCATCGATATGAACATAGTCCTGCGTCACACTTTGCGACGCGTGGCCTAGCATCGCGCGGATCGTGAGCTCGGAGAAGCCGAGTTCGCCCGCCATGCTCCCGAAGGTGTGGCGCAGCGTATGCGGCGTTACACCCTCGATGCCGGCCGAGCGGCATAGCCGGGCCAGGCAGTCGCTGACGGCGGTAAACGGGCCTTCGCCATTCGACGCTGGAAAGACGTAGGGGCAGCCAGCAATCTCGGGCTGTGCGACGACGATCTTGATCGCCTCGGGTCCGATCGCCCGATATTGCGCGTCGCTCTTCGTGTCGGGGAACGCGACGTAACCGCCCATGGGGTTAACCCACTGCCGCTGCAGCGCCTGCGCCTCTTCGCGCCGATAGCCGGTCAGAAGGAGCGTCCTGACAATTGCGAGCGCAACGGGGTTCTCGGAACCCAGTTCGGCCCGGCCGATCGCCCGACCCAGCAGCTCGATCTCGGCGATGCTGAGACGCCGGGTCTTCTTCTTGGTCGCGAGCTTCTTCGCGCCCTTCGTGGGATGTTCCGCAATCAGTCCCTTGTGCTTTGCATGGCCTAGGATGGCCTGGAGGGTGCCGAGGCTCCTCCCGGCAACGCCGGCACCGCCCGTCGGGCGGCCGCCGCGCCCGCCCGAAGGAGGCTTTCGGGTCTGACCGGTTGCAATGTCATTTTGCATTGCCTCGACGTCGGCGATCGTCAGCTTCCGCACGAGGCGTTTGCCCATCAGCGGGATGATATGCGTTCGGATGCGGCTCTCATCCATGTTGAGCGAGGTGTCCTTGATCGGGCGGTTCTTCCGTCCAAGAATGCGGCCGGCTCGCGCTTCGACGAGATACCATTCGCACATCTCGGCGACATTGAGATCCTTCCGGACCCGGCGCGACTCCTCTGCGGGATCTTCGCCAGAGGCGACCTTGCCCAACTGAATCTTCGCGAGCTCGCGGGCTTGCTCGACCGTCATCACTCCGAAGCGCCCGATCTTCACTCGCCGAACCCGGCCTTCCTCATTCATATACTGGATGACGAAGGTTTTCGTCCCGGTTGCGCCGACACGGACACCGAAACCTTTGATCTCGGTATCCCAAAGAAATGCCTGGCCTGTCGCTGGTGCAGCCAGCGCATCGACCGTCCGCTTATTGAGCTTTGCAAGCGCCACAAGTTCCTCCATCATATTACGCGAGGGTGGGCGATTCGAAAAGTAATAAGGACGTAATAGAAATTCACCGCTTCGCAGGGTAGGTCGAGGATAGAATATCGTAGGTTGAAGTCAACAAAAGCTTGCTTTTTAGTGCCTTGGCGTAGAAAAAGAAGTTCTGGCGTAGTTGTCGTAATTTCTTGCCAAGGTTGGGGTCGAGGGTTCGAATCCCTTCGCCCGCTCCAGAAACCGCAGTTTTCTGCGGTTTATTTGACCCCCTGTTTTCTGAAAATCCAAAATCCGGTATATACGGATCACATACGGATATGTGATTTGGAGGAGAGGTTTTGGAAAAATTGGGTCTTAACGAATCCACGATTGGCAGCATCGATTCACAGGAATCGAAAAGTCCCAGTGGAAAGAACATCTTGAAATCGAAGACTTTCAAGGACGGAGGCATCTACCTCTTCGTTCGTGGGGACTATGTGAAACCGACATGGATGTGTCGGATCAAGGCACCGGGGATGCCGGGATACGTCTATAAGTCCACGAGGACGACCGACGAGCATCAGGCATACAAGTTTGCCGACGACCTCTAGGCGAGCACGTCGGTTTCGGCCTCGTCCATGCAGGCGCCGAGCTTGGGCCAACGGGTGCGCAACTGGTCGGCGACCTGTCGCCAGACCTGCGTTGCGCTTTTCTGATCGGGCTGCAGGAAGACCTGGCGGATCGCGGCG
>NZ_DASYHE010000019.1:0-1941 GCF_035998965.1 Sphingopyxis sp. | reverse complement strand
TGAATTATGGGGTCGATGGTGCCGCTTACAGGACTCGAACCTGTGACCCCATCATTACGAATGATGTGCTCTACCAACTGAGCTAAAGCGGCAACGAGGGGCGCCTCTACCAGCGTGTCGGCGTGAAGACAAGCGTCGTAGCGCAGTTTCCCGGCGACGAGCGCAAGAGGGTGTTCGGGCGCCGCAATCCGCGGTGATCGTGAGAGCGATCCAGCCGTTTGCCATTTGAAAGGAAGCTTCTGCCATCGGGCGCCGCCCTACACCGAATGCAGGAGTTTATTGAAAGTGCCCACCATTTTGGCGGAAGGCCCGCTGCTCGCTCCCATAGCCGAGAGCGCGGACCTCGCTGGCCATCCGAAAAAGAAGCGCGGCCCGAAACCGAAGGTGATTGTCGAATTTCCCGAGGCGTCTGGAGAAGAATGGGTCGATCCACCCTCCTTTCCCGAAGCGCTTGCGTTGCACATGCGCCGGCACGGAGATAGCTGCAATCATCTCCACCGCGCCATTATCGGCCCGGACGACAAGACCGATCGCAAGACGATCCAGACGTGGGCGACCGGCGTTAAGGCGCCGGGCACGATCGAAAGCCTCTCGGTCCTGAGCAGAATCGAGCGCCGCTATCGTCTGCCCGAGGGCTATTTTCAGGCGAAACTCGATCGGACCGGGCGCGCCACCGCGCGGCCCGCCATCGCGGCGCTTACGGCTTCCGAGAGGCGGAAACTCGCCTGGCACCTTCCGGGCGATTTCTCGAAACGGCCCAAACGCGAGCGCGAGGAAATACTGGCGTGGGTGCGTTCGGTCATCATCGAGGGCGCGACAGAGTATCGCCGCTTTCAGCGAGAAGCGACGCAGCAGCGCTTCTCCCTCCGATTCTCGAACACGGCATCGGTCGATGCCGGTGCGACCGACGGGAGCATGGCTGGCTGCCGCGATGCGCCCTCCCAACTGCAGACTGAAGTCCATAGTCTTATCGCATTCAAAACCTCGACCCTCGCGCCGTCAGGCCTGCTTCGCCAAGGCATGTGGGGCGAGGAAACGGCGTCGCAGAAATTGGAACATCTCGGACTTATGTTCGGTGCTCTATGCTCGCCGCCGGATGGTGATGTTCGCGGATTTGGCGTTCCCGCCGATCGACTGTGTCTCGCGATGCGGCTCTTCCCGTCGGTCTGGGACTGGTATCTCCATTGGCGCGAGGAGCGCCGCGGCTTCTATACGAGCTGGGAGGTCAATATGCTCGACTTCGCGCTCTCGCTTGCGCGCGAAAAGACGGGTTGGATGCGGCAGCACCCAGACCTTGCGGACGCCCTGCAACCGGTCGATGAGCTGATTTCCGCAGGTGAGGTCGACGAAGCTTGTAGGGATTGGGATGCTGTCTGCGACCGCTTCATCATCTACGCCCTGAACCGAAAGAAGGATGTTCAGCGCGTCGCGAAGGTCCATCGTGATCCGTTCGAACCGATATTGCCCATCCTCGAAGCCGAGAGCCCGGTCGGCGAATATCGCAAGATCACCGAGGAAATACTGGCGCGGATGCCGAGCGCGCGGCGTCATCCGAAGGCTGCGGCGGAAGCGGTCCGCGCCTTTCTGATGCTGCGCTTTGGCTTGCATCTTGGTCTTCGGCAGAAGAATCTCCGACAGCTTCGATTCTGTGTTCGAGGCGGGCGGCACAGCAGCGAGAAGCAACTCGAGAACCTGAGATGCGGGGAGCTTCGATGGAATGATCTATCGGGCGGCTGGGAGGTCTTCATTCCCGCCGTTGCGTTCAAAAATGCGTAGTCGTCCTTTTTCGGCCGGAAGCCTTATCGGTTGCTTCTGCCCGATCTCGGGCGGCTCTACGAGTTCATCGATCTGTATCTCCGGCGCGACCGGCAGATCCTGCTCGGCGGTGCCGAGGATCCAAAGACCTTCTTTGTGAAATCGGCCAAGCTGACGACGAAGGAT
>NZ_DASYHE010000086.1:0-26062 GCF_035998965.1 Sphingopyxis sp. | reverse complement strand
GGAATTTCCTTCGGACGGCAATATCGCCTCCAGCGGCGCGTTCGGCATTTGCGGTGTCCTCGCGAGCGCTATCCCTGCGAACAGCGGGATCCAGGTATTGAGTCCTGGCGTCGAGGTTAACATCAAGGGCAACACATTGCCCCAAGCGCCGAATGTCAAGGTCTCGATGGGCGTGCAGTACACGGCAGAGGTTGGGAATGGTATGACACTCGTCCCCCGCGTCGACATTTCCCTTACCGGAAAGCAATATGGCAATATCTTCAACGGCAGGATTAATCGTATCGAACCTTTCGTCCAGGCAAATGCGGTTTTACAGTTGAATGGCGCCGACGAGCGCTGGTTTGTCCGGGGGTTCGTTCAGAATATTTTCGATAGCAACTCGGTTACCGGACTTTATGTCACCGATGCATCTTCCGGTAATTTTACAAACATCTATACTCTTGATCCGCGGCGTTATGGTGTCGCCATCGGAGCAAAATTCTGACGATTTAGCGGTTCCAATCTAACTCGCATAGAAATCGCGGCGTCGGAGAGACGGGGGAACCTTCTCCGACGCCGGTTTCCATGCGCCAGGCCCAAGGCACCAAACGGGGGCATCTGCGACGGAAAGAGGCAAGTCATCTGGAGCCATCTCAAGGATCTCCGAATTTCGCGGCCTGTGCTTGCGATGTCGCATGCGACCGACGCGAACGGCGCGCTGACCGTTGCCCACGGGCACTTGTAGGAAGCACGCTGGTCTCCGGCACCGCGAGCTCGCGATCAATCCGGCAGCGTTCGGAGGCGGCACGATCATCGCGGCGGTTTGTGGCCCCTGATTGCCGAGTGCAGCATGACACTCTTGGCCGCCGCATCGATCACGATATTCCCAAGCTTGCTTGCGAACCTATAATTTTTGAACAGAAAAGAGATATCCAGATCCCAATCTGGCAGCCTGGTTTGCGCGGTAATTGAGCCATTCGGCGAGCAAAACACCCATCTGACGCGCGGCGCATCTTGCCACGCGAAGGCCCAGCGGTTCCCACGCAAAGCGACGAGCATTTGACATGGGACCATCGGCGAGTTCGGGAACGCCAGTCGGAGACAGCGCGAGGCACGCGTTCATGATCGAAAAACTCATCCGCGATGGCCGAACCGATAGCGGTTGTGGGCATTTGTCTCGACACGTCCGAAACCGGAAGACCAAACTTCAGCGAGGAAGCTTATTGAGATTCACCGCGGCGATTGCAGTTGACGGCTTGAGTTCCGTGCGAGCAAAATTTCGAAGCGCTTTGGCTTCTCTGCGCGCCCGCCAAATGTGCATCATTGGCGTTAAGGTCGCGGTGGCAAACCGTCCGAGGTCGGCGTCTCGAGTTCAAGGGGGCCGACGGAGATGAGACCTTCTGGATCGGACAAGGGCCCGGTCTGGCTGACCGTGATTTCTGTTTGAGGTCCAGCCTCGCCATTGCGGTCGCTGCGCCTAACTTTCAATGCGTCGATTTCGCGTTTGCGCAGTTCCAGATAGAGGGTCCGTGTCTCGACATAGGGATCAAGGCTTTCCTGTTGCAAGCGCTGGATTTGAGCGTCGCCCTCGATGCGGTCATTGAGTTGCCTGACCACAGTTGTCGGAACGGCATATGCCGTGCGGTCGAAAGGCGCGCCGACCGCGGTCGGCACGACGAGCAAGTCAATGCTGTTGCCCGCCAGATCGCGCAATGTCGTCGACCCGATAAGCGGAAGATAGAAATAGGGACCGGGCTCGACGCCGTAGAAACCCAATGTATTGGCAAAGCCGTTGCGTCGGTAAGGCAGATTGAAAGGCATTGTCTTCGCGACATCGAAAAGGCCGCCGACACCAAATGTCGTGTTTACGGCGAAACGGCCGAGCGTCTCGGCAGCCTTGCCGATCTTGAACTGTAACAGGAAGTTCAGAAAATTGACGGGTTCGCTGAGGTTACGCAGTGCATTGCCCAGCCCGTCGCGAACAGGTTCGGGTACGATACCTTGATAGCCCATCGCGACTGGGGCCACGAGCGCCGCATCGATCGACTGGACCGCCCGATAAGAGGCAATATTGACCGCTTGAAGCGGATCTCCCGGCGGCGCATCGCCACGGGCCGTCACCACAATATCATGGGGCGCCGAGGGCATTTCGGCCATAGTCTCGTCGTCGGAGGTTGCTGGCGCGGCTAAAGAGGGATGCGGGGTGTTGCCGAGTGCTGGCACAACGATCGGCGGCTCGGGTGGGGCCGAGGGATCATCTACCCGCTGCAACTCGGTCTCAGTCTGGCTTTCGGATGCGAGGTCGGTCGGAGGCGGCGCTACCCCGGACAGAAACAGAAGCGCGGCGACGGTTGCAGGGCTCATCGCGCGCGCGATCCCGCCACCATGAGAGGGGCGAACATTAATTCCATTTGCCAAACTCCTGCTTCGGCCAAGGGCCCGAAACGACGACCGACGACGCTCCCTCCATCGACCCATGTCAGCTGACCCACGATGCGGCCAATCCAGCTTTAATACTCCCCCATGAGTAGGGAAACATAAAGAAGCTCGGCCTGCCGTTTAGCCCAGCAACGTCCGTACGGACGGGCAATGGGACCAACCTGTTCTATCAGGTACGATTTTCGCTGGAGGACCCGGCATAGGCACTTTGCCGACGGTCGCTTAGTTCCGGGCTGGGCGGAAGCGGCTCGAAAACTAACTCTGCGGACGCGCCCGGTCTCAGCGCGAGCAACAGTACCGCCGTCAAGAGCGAGCCGAACATGCTCCGGATCAATGCTTTGCCCCCAACCACATTGCGCAACCCGATGACGAAAGTATCGCACCCTGCCTGAGACGCGAGCAGTGCTTGCCCGATCGAACTATTCAGGTTGTTCAGACAACCGCGCTGCGGCTTCAAAGGCGCGGCGCGTGTTTAGCGAGATTGATCGCCGACCCACGGCATGTCCCTAAAAAAATTGGACGCTAGCCCGAGAAATCATCCTTTGGTCACCCGGTCAATTAAGGGTTGGATGTCGTCAGGAGAAATTTTTCCGGTGGCGATCCGAGGTGAGGAAGCAGGAAAATGCGGAATGTGGGGCGGTTCGGAATTTCATTGCAGCGAAGCGTGATTCCAGCAGGCCTTTTGTGCTTTCAAGGCTTCGTTGTTGGCTGCAGCGAGGCCGAGACGCGTGATCCTGACGCTAAGGGCCCGACAAAGATGCCCGAGACGGCAAGCGTTGAGGGCAGGGAGGAGGGCGTGTGGCAACCCCAGCGGGCCATCAGCAGACGCCACCGTGGCCTGGAGCGGCGCCGAACATGGAGGATGTCAAACTTCCTCCAGAGTATAGCGAAACGGCAACGAATCCGAAACGCTTCGCCGGACGTCCGGTTACCGGCGCCTTCAACGTCACTGTGCCCACTCTCACGGTGTTTCCCGCCCAACAACCAGGCAATGGCACAGCGATGCTGGTTTTTCCCGGCGGAGGATTCTCCAAGCTCGCGATCGATCTGGAAGGTAGTGAAGTTCGCGACTGGCTGACTTCAAGAGGCACCACTTGCGTGCTCGTCAAATACCATGTTCCCAAAAGCGGCCACCATTATGATGAAGACTGCCATTGTGCAGTGACGCCCAAGCACCTCCTTGCGTTGCAGGTCGCCCAGCGTGCGATACGCCTGGTGCGCTCGCGCGCCAGCGAGCTCAAGATCAACCCCCGCAAGATCGGTGTCATAGGCTTCTCAGCCGGAGGGTATCTGGTCGCGCAGACCAGCAATATATTCGAACCTGCTTATGAGCCGGTCGACGAAATAGACAAAGTGAGCAGCCGGCCCGATTTTGCCATCGCAATGTTCCCAGGCCACCTGTGCAGATCGGGGGGCTCGCTTGATCCTGGTATCAAAGTTACCAAGATGACCCCGCCAACATTTCTTCTTCAGGCTTGGGACGATCCCGTCGATCCGATTTGCAATAGCATAGTCTATGCGCGAGCGCTGGACGAGGCAGGTGTTCCAGCGGAAGTCCATCTCTTTGCCAAGGGAGGGCACGCCTTCGCCATGCGCCCGCTGCGTCATCCCGTTGAGCGATGGCCGACGCTCGTGGAAGATTGGCTAAAGGACACAGGAATTCTTTGAGCAAATAGGGCAAGAAATGACCCCCTCTCCCCGGAATGTTCGCTACTCAGGGGAATCGCTGGTCTTGGCCGATCGGAGATCGCCGGGTTTCTGACTGAAACTAACCGAAAGCCGACAACGGTTTGAGCTCCAGGGTATCTTTTGGCGCTGCCGTACAATTATCGGTCGGCTCGCGACGCTATCCGCGCGGTGCGACCCAGAAGAGCTCTTCCTTTCAGGAAACAGAGATCTTCATCTGACGCCCGCACGGTTTCGATCGCGCGGGCGTCTTTTTTTTGGCGCACCGCCGCCAGCGGTTTGAACGAACACATATGGGTGATCACGCCTGACCGACGTGAGGATGACGCCGCAGACACTCAGCGCCGCCGCCGTTCCGTCGCAAATCCACGATCGGTCGCGATAAAGCGCTCGATCATCGGCACCGCGATCTTTTCCGGCGCCATAGGCGCCGCGAGGCCATTAGCCTTCGCATGCACCTCGGCATAGACGAGCAATTCGCGATGGAGGGATCCCGTCAATTCGATCGACAGCTTCACGGGCTTGTCGTCGGCGATGGGGCCTAGGCGCAGCTTGCTCATGGGGCCGCACCCGCCGGCGGTTCGAGTATCAGATCGCGTGTGACAAGGACCCGCAAAGCGAAGCCGGGGCGGATCGTGAGGGTTGGCGGGATGTTCATCTGACGCTCGACGAGCCGCCGTCCCGACTGGTTGACCGTATCCTGCGGCCCGTCGCGAAGCGCCCGCACGAGCGCATCATCCCCGTCCGAGCCAAGTTCGGCTCCGACGCCGAGCAACGAAGAGACGAGCGCCGCGCGCAGCATCGACCCCCAATGATGGTCGGTGCGATCGGCAATCCCCGCCATGCCCCGCGCATCGGCGCCGGGCTGACGATCGAGCCGGATCGATCGGCCACCGGGCAGGATCAACCGGTTCCAGGCCAGCAAGACGCGCTCCTGCCCCACGGATATTTCGCTGTCATAGTCGCCGATCAGCCGGGCACCCTGCGGAATGAGGAGAATGCGACCCGTCGGGCTATCGTAGACATTCTGGGTCACCTGCGCCGTGACCTGTCCGGGAAGGTCGGACCTGATCCCAGTGATCAGCGCGGCCGGAATGAGACTTCCCGCCTGAAGGATGTATGGCGAAGCAGGCGCATGAAGGCGCTCGGCACTCTCGAACGGTTCGGCGGAGCCGCCCGCGAGAAAGGCGCGCCGCGCCGCCGCCGGAGTCCGCGCGCCGCCTTCGGGTGCCGACATGGTCGCGGCGGACGGTTCGATCGATCCACGCTGCGCGTCTGCCACCGGCGCGCCCGAGGTCCCTCCTCCAAGGAATATCCGGCTCGCCGTGGCGGCCTCGCGCTCCAGCCGCGCCCGATCGCGCGCCTTGTCGGCGGGTGAGCGCCCGCCGGCGGGCGGATTTCCCATCGGCGGCACCGGGATCGTCTCGCCGTTCTGCTGCGCCGAGACGATCGGTCGCCCGAGATCGCCGGGTAGCGGCGGTCCGAGCTTCGGCACCTTGCCATAGTCGGCGGGCGCACCGGTGACGACTTCGGCGCGATTCGCTCCATCGGCCGTGTAGAGATTCTCGGCGGTCTTCGGGGCTACGGGTTGCAGCGCCCAGAGCAGAGCGCCGCCGATCGCGGTGCCGCCGGCAGCGCCGATCATCGCGAGCGCCTTGCGCGAAAGCCGCATGACCCGCGGCGTGTCGCCGCGTAGCCGAAAAGGATCGACCTCCGGGCCGGGCGCCGTGCGCTCGCCCGCTTCCGGCACGTCGGCGGGCGCCACCGCCTCGCTTGCCGGCCCGGTCACGACCGCCCCCGGCGGCGCGGCATTTCACGCTTGATCCGAACGACGCGGGCCTGCTTTCCGGCGCCCAAGCGGAGTTCGCCGCGCTCGAAAAGGCGGTCGACGATCATGTAGCGGCCCTGCACCCGGTAGTTGACAAGCTCTGCCTCGCCGCTGCCGCCGATGACGAAGAGTGGCGGCATATCGCCGGTGGCGATATCCTCACCGAATTCGATGATTAGCTGGCGCGAGTCGTCGAAGGCGCGCACCGGCCGCCACGCGGCCTTGTCGCCTGCGATGCGGTAGCGGAAGTTGAGCGCGGCGAGATCGATCGCCCCGGCAACGGGCGCCACCCTCGCCGCCTCGGCCTCGGCAAGCTGCAAGGCGATCAGCTCATCGGCGGGATAGGTCCAGGATACCGATGCCATATAGGCCGCGGCGGTCGCGCGCAGCTCGACATGATAGGTGCGCCGGTCGGTGTTGATGATGAGATTCGTGGCGATATCGGATCGGGTGGGTTTCGCCAGAATATGCACGCGCCGCCGGGCCCCGGTCCCGCTGACCGTATCGCCGATGATCCAGCGCACCGTGTCGCCCGCGGCGACCGGCCCCGGGCCGACGAGCTGTTCGCCTTCCTGAAGGACGATATCGGTGACCTGCCCTGGCGCAGCATAGACCTGAAAGAGCGCGCCTTCGGACCAGGCATATTGCTGGATGGCGTTCCGATAGCCTTGCCGGTCGGGCTGCACGCGCGCCTCGGCGTTGGCGCGGCCGACGCGCTGGCGGGGATCGGCGGCCTCGCTCGCCGCGGCGGGCGCCGCAAGGAGGGACAGCATGGCTCCGAGTGCGATCGGAAGCAGAGGATATCGCGTCATTGGCTGAGTTCCTTCGACCAGTTGATAGCATTGACAAACAGCCCGATCGGGTTGCGGCGAAGCGCGTCGGGCGTGCGTGGCGGCCGGATCGCGACGGTCACGATCGCCGACCAGCGCGAACGCTCGACTAGGCTGCCGTCCTGATATCGGCGCTCGCTCCAGGCGATGCGGAAGCTGTCTTTCGAAGCCCGAATGACGCTCGACACATCGACCGCGACCTGGGCCTTGCCGACCTCGGCAAAGGGATCGTTGGTGCGGGCATAGTCATTGAGCGCCTGCGCTCCGGTCGCGGTGGTAAAGTCATAAGCGCTGAGCCAGTCGGCCCGCAGCACGACCGGATCGGCGGGAATGCTGCGAACATGTTCGATGAAGCGCGCGAGATGGAACGCGACCTGCGGATCGGTCGGTTGATAATCGCCGTCGGCCGGCGCGACCGCGCGCGCTTCACCCAGCTTGTCGACCTCGACGACCCAGGGCGTGATCGTCCCGCGGGCGGACTGCCAGACCAGGCCGCCGGCAAGACCACCGGAGATGATCAGCGCGCCGAAGAAGGCGAGCCGCCAGTTCTTGGCCTGGACCCGCGCAGAACCGATCCGATCGTCCCACACTTGCGCGGCGCGCTGGTAGGGCGTGACCGGCTCGGGCGCGCGGCCATAATGATTGGTGGGTCTTTTGAACATGGGATCAGTCCTTTTCGCTGATGTTCGGCGCCGAGCCGGCCCCGTGGCTGTCGCCGCTCTTGAGCGTCTGCGCGCCGATGGTCGCGCCATGCGTCATGGTCTGGCGCCGCCGCATCGCCGCCGCCCAGGCCGGAGGCGCGCTGGCAGCTTGCGCTGGCGCCGCGCTATCGGTGGGACCGTCGCGGCCCGACGCGAAATTCGCGCGAACCCGTTCGGCCATGCTGCGAACAGGTGAAGCTGCGCCGCTGGCTGCCGTACGTGCCACATTCGCAAGTCCCCCGCCGATGGCCTTCGCTCCGCTCTTCCCGGCCGCGCCCGCCGCATAAGCTGTCGACGCGCTCCCCGCTCCGCGGGCACCGGCAGCAGCTGTGCCGCGCGCCGCCGCTGCAGCCGCGCCGGTGGCCAGGGTCGCGCCAGCCGCCCCGGCGGCAAGCGTTGCGCCTGCGGCGACTGCGGTGCCGGCGGCGGCCCCTGCTCCGAGTTGCGGACCGCCGGCGACGATCCCGTTGGCGATCGAGGGACCGAAGATGCCGAGGCCGAGCAGCGTCAGTGCGCCGAGCGCGATCGCCATGACCTGTTCGATGTCAGGCTCCGGACCGAGGCCGGCTTGCATGAAGCGGTCGAACAGGGTCACCCCGATGCCGGTGATCACCGCGAGGACGAGCACCTTGATGCCCGAAGATATGATGTGGCCAAGCACGCGTTCGGCCATGAAGGCGGTGCGGCCGAAGAAGGCGAACGGCAGCAACACGAAGCCCGCGAGCGTCACCAGCTTGAATTCCAAGATGGTAACGAAGACCTGCACCGCGAGAATGAAGAAGGCGAGGACGACGATCACCCAGGCGATCAGCAGGATCATGATCTGCACGAAGTTGGTGAAGAGACCGACCGGGCCGACGAGGTCCGCCGACGCATCGAGCAGGGGCTGCGCCGCATCGATGCCGGTCGCGGCGACGACGCCGGGACGCATGAAGTCGCCGATCGCCATGGCGCCGCCGCTCGCCTTAAGGCCGAGGCCAGCGAAGCTTTCGAGCATGATGACGGCCAGCGCCTGGAAGTTGCCGATGATGAAGGCGAAGACGCCGATATAGAGCGTCTTCTTGACGAGCCGCTGGATGATGTCCTCGTCGGTGCCCCACGCCCAGAACAGCGCGGCAATCGTCACGTCGATGACGATGAGGGTCGAGGAGAGAAAGCCGACTTCGCCCCCGAGCAGCCCGAAGCCGCTGTCGATATAAGTCGAGAAGACCGCCAGAAACTGGTCGATAACGCCGGTGTCTTCCATCGGGCTAGTCCTTCTGTCCAAAGAAATGGCGGCGCCTGGCGTCCCAGGCCGCTTCACAGTCCGCATCGGCGACCGTGACCGTGCGGCAGCGCTCGGCCACGTCGGCGGCTGCCGGGTGTGCGCCCGCCGCGGAGATCGGGGGGGCGGGCGCACGAGGCGTAGGCGGCGATGACGCATGCAGAATTGCCAGCGTGATGAGCAGGCCGCCCAGCACCGCGACCGCCGCTATCTTCGCCGCCCGGCCCATCTCAATTGCCTTTGCGGAAGCGGCGGAAGCGCTCGCGGCCTTCGGCCTCGGCGGCGGCGCTGCGCGCCGCGTCGAGCATCTGCGCCCGGCCCTGCGCGGCGAGAGCGGCGGTGAGGTCGGAGATCTGCTGCGACTGGACGGCGAGGATCTGGTTGCCCGCCTGCGCCGCCTGCAAGGCGCCGGTCGCCGACTGGCTCGCCGAGACGAGGGTTCCGATCGACTGGCGCGTGCCGCCGATGTTGGTGACGACGCCGGCCTGCACCTTCATCGCATCCTGGAACGCGCCGACGCTGTCGTTCCAACGCGCCTCGGCGTTGGCGACCATCGCGGCCTGCGGCCCCGACAAGGCTGCGCCCTTGTAGCGGGCATCGAAAGCGGTCTGGATATCGCCGACGTCATAAGCGACGCGCTGCGCTTCACTCAGCAATTGGCGGGTGCGATCGACCTGGCCTTGCAATTCCTTCAGCGTCGAGACGGGCAGGCTGGTCAGATTGCGCGCCTCGTTCGCCAGCGACGTCGCCTGGTTTTGCAGCATGGAGATCTGATTGTTGATCTGCTCGAGGGTGCGCGCGGCGGTCAGGATATTCTGCGCATAGTTGCGCGGATCGTGAACGATGCCGCCGATCTGCGCCGCGGCGGGAACAGTCACTCCGCTCGCGATCAAGGTCGATCCGGCGAGCAGGGCAGCAAGCAGCACGCGGTTCTTCACATTCTTCATAAAAAGGACTCCTTCAGCTGGTCGGGGGTTTCGAGGTTCGCGAGCAGATCGGCGGCCCAATAGAGGCCGCGGTGACGCAGCCAGAATTCGGCAAAATCGGCGTGGCCGCGCGTCTCGATCAGCTCGCCGATCTTGATCTGGTCGGTCTTTGAAGAGGCAGCGGTGAAAGCGAGTGCGATGTCGCCGAGGCCGAGTTCGAACAGCCGGTTGCCGCGTCGCGACTGGCAATAATAGTCGCGCTTCGGCGTTGCGCGGCTCAATATCTCGATCTGGGGATCGTTGAGCCCGAAGCGTTCATAGACCCGCGCGATCTGAGGCTCGGCGGCGCGTTCGTTGGGCAGGAAAATGCGTGTCGGGCAGCTCTCGATGATCGCCGGCGCAATGCGCGAGCCCTCGATATCGGCGAGGCTTTGCGTCGCGAAGATCACGCTCGCATTTTTCTTGCGGAGCGTCTTCAGCCACTCGCGCAGCTGCGCCGCGAAGGCGGGGCTGTCGAGCACGAGCCAGCCTTCGTCGATGATGATCAGCGTCGGTGAGCCGTCGAGGCGGCCCTCGATGCGGTGGAACAGATAGGCGAGGACCGAGGCCGCCGACGAGGCGCCGACCAGCCCTTCGGTTTCGAGCGCCTGAACACGCGCATCGCCAAGATGCTCGGCCTCGGCGTCGAGCAGCCGTCCCCAGGGACCGCCCACGAGATAGGGCGAAAGCGCGAGCTTCAGCTCTTGCGATTGGAGCAGGACGGCAAGACCGGTCAGCGTGCGCTCGCGGATTGGCGCCGTCGCGAGCGACGTGAGCGCCGACCAGAGATGCTCCTTCGCGGCCGGATCGACGTCGACCCCTTCGCCCGCGAGCAAGGCGGCGAGCCATTCGGCTGCCCAGGCGCGCTCCGCGGCCTCGTCGATGCGCGCCAGCGGTTGCAGAGCGACCGACCCGGCGCTGCCGGCATCGTGCAGCGCGCCGCCAAGATCCTGCCAATCGCCGCGCATGGCAATCGCCGCGGCGCGGATCGAACCGCCATAATCGAAGGCGAATATCTGGTTGCCCTCGTAGCGGCGGAACTGGAGCGCCATCAGCGCGAGCAGGACCGACTTGCCCGCACCCGTCGGGCCGACGACGAGGCAATGACCGACGTCGCCGACGTGCAGCGAAAAGCGGAACGGGGTCGAGCCTTCGGTCTTGCCGTAAAGCAAGGGGGCATCACCGAAATGCTCGTCCCGTTCCGCCCCCGCCCACACCGCCGACAAGGGAATGAGATGGGCAAGATTAAGGGTGGAAATCGGGGGCTGGCGAACATTGGCATAGACATGGCCGGGGAGGCTCCCGAACCAGGCCTCGAGCGCATTGACGCCTTCCACCGTGCAGGTGAAGTCGCGGCTCTGAACGATTTTCTCGACGAGGCGCAGCTTCTCGGCCGCGAGCGCCGGATCGCGATCCCAGACGGTGATCGTCGCGGTGACATAGGCGATGCCCGCCTCGTCGGCGCCAAGCTCCTGCAGTGCCATGTCGGCGTCGGCCGCCTTGTTCGAGGCATCGCTGTCCATCAGGACAGAGGCCTCGTTGGTCATCACCTCCTTGAGGATCGCGGCGACCGACTTGCGCTTGGCGAACCATTGCCGCCGGATCTTGGTCAGCAGCTTGGTCGCGTCGGTCTTGTCGAGCATGATGGCGCGCGAGGACCAGCGATAGGCGAACGCTTGGCGGTTCAATTCGTCGAGCAGGCCCGGGAAGGTGACGCTCGGGAAGCCGGTGATGGTGAGGGTGCGCAGATGATGATCGCCGAGCCGCGGCTCGAGCCCGCCGACGAGCGCTTCGTCGGCGAGCAGCGCGTCGAGATAGGCAGGCGTCTCGGGCACCCGGACGTGCTGGACCTTGGTCGAGACACAGCTGTGGAGGTAGGTTAATGTCTCGCCGTCATCCAGCCATTCGGCCTCGGGCATGAAGCCCTCGACGAGATGGAGCATGCGCCCCGTGCGATCGACGAAGCTTTTCAGCAATTCCTTGGGGTCGACGCCGGTCTTCGAGCGGCCCTCATAGAGCCAGTACTCGGCGCGCGCCGCTTCCTCTGCCGGCGGCATCCACAAGAGGGTCAGATAATAGAAGCTCTCGAAATGGGCGCCTTCCTCGCGGAACTGCTCGCGGCGTTCGACATCGACCAGCTCGGACACCGCATCGGGGAACTCGGACACCGGATAGGTCACCGCGGGCACACGCTGGGCTTCGACGAAGACTGCCCAGCCCGACCCGAGGCGCCGCAGCGCGCTGTTGAGGCGCGCGGTGACCGCCACGAGTTCGGCGGGCGTGGCGCTGTCGAGGTCGGGGCCGCGGAAGCGCGCCGTGCGCTGGAACGCGCCGTCCTTGTTCAGCACCACGCCCTCCGCCACCAGGCAGACCCAAGGGAGAAAATCGGCGAGGCGGGCGGATTTCGTGCGATATTCGGAGAGATTCATCATGAGCGCATCCAGACGGGATATTTGAGGTGACGCCGGGCGACGTCGACGAACTGCGGGTCGCGGCGGGCGGCCCAGACCGAGAGGGTGTGGCCGACCGCCCATATCGCGACGCCGACGATCCAGAGCCGGAGGCCGAGACCGACGGCGCCCGCGAGCGTGCCGTTGACGATCGCGAGGCTGCGCGGCGCCCCGCCGAGGAGGATCGGCTCGGCGAGCGCCCGGTGAACCGGAGCAAAGAAGCCCGGCACTTCCCCTTCCCGGCTCATCACACGAGCGCTCCGCCGCCGAAGGAGAAAAAGGACAGGAAGAAGCTCGATGCAGCGAAGGCGATCGACAGGCCGAACACGATCTGGACCAGCCGGCGGAACCCACCCGACGTGTCGCCGAAGGCGAGGCTGAGACCGGTCACGATGATGATGATCACCGCGACGATCTTTGCGACCGGACCCTCGATGCTCTCGAGGATCGACTGCAGCGGCGCTTCCCACGGCATCGACGAGCCGCCGGCATAGGCCGGCGCGGATACCGCAAGCGCAACGAACATCGCGGTCGAACAGAGCATGGCGCGCCGTGCGCCATGCCGAAGAGCATGGATCATCGATTTTCTCCTTCAGGGGTGATGAGCGGGGTCAGCCGATATTCGAGGTTCAGCCGGTCGAACCCGTCGATGCGGGCGAGTTCGGCGAGGCGCCGGCCCGTTCCGTCGCGGACGAGCACGGCGACCAGATTGATCGTCTCGGCGAGAAGAGCGCGCGGGACGGTGATCACGGCTTCCTGGATGAGCTGCTCCATACGGCGCAGCGCGCCAAGCGCACTCCCGGCATGGATTGTTCCGACACCGCCGGGATGACCTGTGCCCCATGCTTTCAGGAGATCCAGCGCTTCGGCGCCGCGCACCTCGCCGATCGGAATGCGGTCGGGCCGGAGGCGCAGCGAGGAGCGGACGAGATCGGACAGCGATGCGACACCGTCCTTGGTGCGCATCGCGACGAGATTGGGCGCCGCGCACTGCAGTTCGCGCGTGTCCTCGATCAACACGATCCGGTCGCGGCTGCCCGCAATCTCGGCGAGCAACGCGTTGGTCAGCGTCGTCTTGCCGGTCCCGGTGCCGCCCGCAACGAGGATGTTGAGCCGGTCACGCACGCCGCAGCGAAGTATGTCCGCAGCATCCGCCGACATGATGCCCGAGTTCACATAATCGCCGAGCGTGAAGACCGCGATTGCCGGTTTGCGGATCGCAAAGGTCGGCGCGGCAACGACCGGCGGCAACAATCCCTCGAAACGCTCGCCTCCTTCGGGCAGCTCGGCCGATACGCGCGGCGCGCTGCCATGCACTTCGGCGCCGACATGATGCGCGACGAGACGAATGATGCGCTCGCCATCGGCGGCGCTCAGTGTTTCACCGCTGTCCTCGATCCCTTGGCCGAGGCGGTCGACCCACAGCCGACCGTCGGGATTGAGCATGATTTCGATGACCTCGCGGTCGGCGAGCCAATCCGCGATCGCACCGCCCATCGCGGTGCGCAGCATGCGCGCGCTGCGGTGACGTGCCTCCAGCCGGATTGGTTCTGCGCCCATCGGGAACCCCGTTTCATGAGCCTTGGCGATGATGCCCGGCTCGACGGGGATGAGTAAGAGACGCAGAGAAAACCCAAATTCAACAAGGTTTTCGCGCCGTCGTACCGTCTCGTAGAAAGACAGGCCGTGGCGTAGGTCGATCCGCATCGGAACGGATAAAAATCATGGTGGAACTTGTGAAACGCCCGATTTTGACAACAGTGTAACAATGACTGATTCGGTGTCGCAGCCGTCAGAGGATGAATTGTGCTGGGCGCGGCTCACGGACAAGCAGCGCGCTTGTCTCGATCTTGTGCTTGAGCATCAGACCTCAAAGCAGATTGCGCGGCGGCTCGACATCTCGAAACAGGCCGTCGATCTCAGGCTCACGACCGCGCGCGATATTCTGGGAGCGGACAGTAGAGCCGAGGCGGCCGTCCGCTATGCGCGTCTCAAACGGACCTATGACCGAATACCATGGGATCCGATCATACTACCGCCGCAGGCCAGACTGATGCCATCCGATTTCCCGGACGGAGAGCCGGCCGCATTGGCGCTGAACGATCATGCATCGCTCGCCAAGCATCCCAATGCGGTCGACCCGCCGTTCAAGGGTCTCTGGAGGCGCGATCACGCGCGTTCGAGCAAAGTCTGGATCATGGCGGCGATGTTCGCCGGATTGATCCTGCTGACGCTGGCGGGGGTGACGATCGGTGAAACGCTCACCCGTCTGATTTCCGGCTGATCCTTTCATCCTGTCTGTCACCAATAGGCCGGAGCGATGCTTCCGGCAGAGGAGAAGTCATGTCCCAAGCACTTACAATCACGGCAGCCCGTCTGATCCGCGACGTACCCGCCGCCGAAGTCAGGATCGACGATGCACTCATCGCAGTGTCTTCGCTGATGACCAGCGTCGTCACCGCGCGGCGCGACACCGCCGGGGTGCCGGCGACCAGAGGGCAGGCAACGATCCGCCGATTGATGAAGGCGCAAATGGCGCTGGTCGATGTCAGCGGCGATATTCTGCGGGTTCATGGCGAACTCGCCGATATCGGGCGCGAGACGGCGGGTTATGACCTCCATGAATGCCCGTCGATCGCGGAGGCGGGAACGAGCGTGCGGGCGGCCGCAGCCTGACGCCGGTTGACCGGGAGCGACAGCCGTGAAAGTTTCAGGGCATGCGCATCGCCTTGTTTCTCGCTTTCTTGGCTGTTGCTGTCGGCTATGCCGCCTGGAAGGGCGGCGGGCCGGAACGGACGATGGCGGCGATCGCAGCAACGATGGTGGGCTTGGATCAATTGCTCCACCTGTTCGTTCCGCCGACCTTCGCTTCACTCGACACCGGTCATCTCGCGATCGACCTGTTTGGAGCCGCATCCACCGTCACGCTCGCGCTGTTTGCGCATCGCTTCTGGCCCATGTGCATCGCCGTCTTGCACATGGTCCCGCTCCTTGCGCACTCGAGCCGGATTCTCGACGTGGCGCTGCATCCGGCAGCCTATCTCGCGATGCAGGTGGCGACGTCCTGGCCGGTGCCGGCGATCCTCATCCTCGCAACCTGGCGCCACCAGCGTCGGCTGGCGCGCGGCGCCAACGAGCCATGCTGGCAGATCTCGTCGCGGCCATCGATCCCGAGCATTGCGAGTCCCTAGCCGAGCGACTGCTCGCGGAACATCGGACACTCGCACGCCTTTTCGCCCAGTCCCCCGAAGCGCTGGCGCGAACGCTCGGCAAGGACAGCCCGGTCGGCGCGATGCTCGTCGCCGCACGGTGCGCGACATTGGAGGCCATGCGCGAAGAGCTGAGCGGTCGCGGCATCGACCCCGACAATCCCAAATTGCTGCGTTATCTCAGGGCATCGATGGGCGCGCTTCCCGATGAGGCGCTGCGCGTGCTGTTCCTTGACCCGTCGCATCGCCTCATCGCGGATGAACAATTACAGCGCGGAACGCTCGGCCATCTCGCAATCTATCCCCGCACGATATTTCGGCGAGCGATCGAACTCGACGCCGCCGCGATCATTCTCGTCCATAACCATCCTAGTGGCGACCCAGCGCCCAGCCGGTGCGATATCGAGGCAACTGAACGCCTGGCTACGATCGGACAAGCGCTCGACGTCGAGGTGCTGGAACATATCATTGTCGCGCTCCGAGGGCATCGGATGATCCTCCGGGGACGACCTGCCTCCGGTCGGACGTCTTCGCCCGGCACGCTACTTCGCGACAGAATTGCCGATTGGCGGAACTCACCCGATGCCGAGTTGGCGCTCGCCAACGCGCAGCGCGTATGGCGGCGGCGCCTTCTGCGCCGACAACTTGTCGGCGCAGAAGGCCTGTTCGGCGAACCGGCTTGGGATATGCTCATCGATCTCTTCATCCATGAGGCAGCGGCGAAATCAGTATCGACCAGCTCGCTTTGTATCGCGTCGGGCCTTCCGAGAACGACGGCCCTCAGGCTGCTGCAGCGCCTTTGCGACGAGGGACTGTTGGCGCGGGAGCCGGATCGCCACGACGGAAGACGCAATTTCATCCGGCTGGCCCCCGATCTCGCGCAACGCCTCCTGGCCTATTTCGCGGCGGGCGACGAATGATCGCCGTCCACGTCGCGGGACAATTCGTCACCAAGCTTCGGCCCGAGCTCCATCCGGCGGCTCAGCGAATCGACAAAGGCCTCCCACCGTTTCTTGCCAGTCACTTGCGCCGCCCGGAGTGCCGCGTCAGGGAGCGGGGGATTGTTGATCAGCCAGGAGCGGACGAACAGCGCGAAGCCTTCGTTCGACAATTCGACATGCCATTCGAGCCGGTCGAGTTGCCGCGACAGCCGATCGAGCCGCCGCGTCAGCACGGCCTCAAGTCGCTCCTCATGATCGGGAGTGAGCAAAGATGCGAGCGCGGCCTCGACGATGTCGGTGCGCGTGATGCGGCGGCTGCTCGCGCGTTCGTCGAGCTGGCGCGCCAGCACGCTATCGATCCGGAAGGTCCGCTTGACCGACGACTTCCTCATAGTTCGATCCCGTCGTCCGGATCCTGCGACGCCAGGCGGGCGCCGCGGCGCATCGCACCGTCGATCGCCTTGCGCTCGCGGACGGGGTCATCCTCTCGTTCCTCGGTTGCGAAATCGAACTCGCTGACATCCGGGCGAGCCTCAGATACGATATTCTCATGGTCGGCCATCGCCGGCTCCTGCCGGATACCGCTGTTGGCGTCGCTATCGTCCTCCTCGCCGTCGCTCGCATCGGGGATCTCATCATGAACTGCGATCTCGACCTTCCCGCCGGACAGGTCTTTCGGTCGTTCCAACGCGCTCCAGTCGTCGGGACGGCTTTCGCCGACTTGCGGCGGCGCGGGCGGCGGCAGGATCCGCGCCATCAATCGGGGGTCGGCATAGTATTTGGCCTTGCTCGCCCGGATCGGCGCGACGCCGGCGACCATGACGATTTCCTGATCGGGCGGCAGTTGCATGACCTCGCCGGGCGTCAGCAAGGCGCGGGCCGTCTCGGTCCGCGAGACCATCAGATGGCCAAGCCAGGGCGATAGCCGGTGCCCGGCATAATTTTTCATTGCGCGCATTTCGGTGGCGGTGCCGAGCGCGTCCGAGATCCGCTTGGCCGTCCGCTCGTCGTTTGTCGCGAAGCTGACTCGGACGTGACAATTGTCGAGGATGGCGTTGTTCTGGCCGTAAGCCTTCTCGATCTGATTCAAGGACTGGGCGATCAGAAACGCCTTGATCCCATAGCCGGCCATGAAGGCGAGCGCGCTCTCGAAGAAATCGAGCCGCCCCAGCGCCGGAAATTCATCGAGCATGAGAAGAAGGCGCTGCGACCGCGCACGCGGATTAAGTTCCTCGGTGAGCCGCCGCCCGATCTGATTGAGGATCAGACGAATGAGCGGCTTGGTGCGGCTGATGTCGCCGGGCGGCACGACGAGATAGAGCGAGGTCGCCGTCTCCCCCGCCACAAGGTCGGCGATGCGCCAGTCCGACCGCCGCGTCACCGCAGCGATGACGGGGTCGCGGTAAAGCCCTAGAAAGGACATGGCGGTCGAAAGGACGCCCGACCGCTCATTGGCCGACTTGTTGAGCAGATCCTGCGCCGCCGCCGCGACGACGGGATGGATACCCTTCTCGCCGAGATGTGCCGTCGACTGCATGATGCGCAGGGTCGAGGCGATACCGCGCCGCGGATCGGAGAGGAAGGCCGCGACGCCTGCGAGCGATTTATCCTCTTCGGCATAAAGAACATGCAGGATGGCTCCGACGAGAAGCGAGTGGCTCGTTTTCTCCCAATGGTTGCGCTTCTCGAGGCTGCCTTCCGGATCGACAAGTACGTCGGCGACATTCTGGACGTCGCGCACCTCCCACGCGCCGCGCCGCACTTCGAGGAGAGGATTGTAAGCGGCCGACGCGATATTGGTGGGATCGAAGAGCAGGACGCGCCCATGCTGGGCCCGGAACCCCGACGTCAGCTGCCAATTCTCGCCCTTGATGTCATGCACGATGCAGCTGCCCGGCCAGGTGAGCAGCGTCGGCACGACAAGCCCGACGCCCTTGCCCGACCGTGTCGGCGCGAAGCATAGGATATGTTCGGCGCCGTCATGGCGAAGATAGCTCCGACCAAAGCGCCCCAAGATGACCCCAGCCTCGTCGAGCATGCCTGCGCGGCGGATATCGCCAGCCTCGGCCCAGCGCGCTGAACCATAGGTCTCGGCGCGCTGCCGCTCACGGGCCCTCCACACCGACATGGAAATCGCGACAATGATCGAGGCGAAGCCGCCCGACGCCGCGATCATGGCGCCGCGGTAGAAAATCGGCGGCGCATAGGCATCATAGGCAAACCACCACCAGAAGAAGGCGGGCGGCGGATAGACCGGATAGTCACCGATGCGGAACCAGGGCGCGCCGAGCGCCGGCTGAAATCCAAGCGCGCCCGCGGTCCACTGCGTTGCTGCCCAGACCGCGAAGATCACGATCGAACCGACCGCAGTAATCTGTCCCCAGAGGATCTTGTCGTTCATTGCAAAATGCCTTTCTAAATGCCTTTCTAGATGCCGATGCCCCGGCCCAGCGCCCAATCGACCGAGCCGCCGGGGGACATGGTGCCGGTGATGTGCTGGCCGAGATGGCGGTCGAGCGCGGGGCGCCAGGGGACGAGCTGGAAACCCAGCCCGTCGTCGATCATGGCGAAGCGCCCCGATGCGAGCGTCACGCGCTCGCGGTAGACGCCGCTCACATAGTCGCCGGCAGCCGACGATTTGTGGGCAAGGCCGGTCCGCTCGGCAATCGATGCGGTCGCGGCTTCCAGTTCGCGCGAAGCGAGCTTGTCGATGAGCCCGGATGACAGGGTCAGCCGGTCCCCGGCGCGCGACGCCAATCCCTGCTCGACGAGATAGCGCGCCCGCTTCTCCATCGCCTGGCGGATTTCGAGACCGAAGCCATTCCCGCACGCGACCGGTTCACGGGCGACGAGTTGGCGGTCGAGCCAGGTCGCGCCGGGCGCGGTGACCTGCGACGCGAGCGGGAGGTCCGAGCGCGTCGCAAGCGACATATGCGCGCGCCCCTTGCCATCCTCCCAACTGCGGAGCTCGACGATCGAGCCCGGCCTGGCATCACCGGTCATCTCCATGTAGTTGAAGCGGATGTGATGGGTTCGCCCGTCGGCGCCGTCGACGATCGCATAGGCGCTGCCGGCAAGTTCGTCATGCAACCCCCGCTCGACAAGGCGGCCCACGATCGCGGTCTCGGGCGCGCCGTCGTGAAGCGCGAGCGCGGCGGGATCGAAGCGGCGCCCGCCGCGCGACAGCGCGCGGTGCATCGTCTTGATGATATCGCCGCGCACCGCGACCTCGCGCAGCGCCGGCTCGGCGCCGGCCCCGAGCGCCCAAAGGCCGGCGCCCTGCCGCTCGGCGAGACCCATCTGCTCGAGCCGGGCGGCGCGGCCGACCAGCAGGCCGTGCATATGCCGGTCTTCGTTCGCTGCGGGGCGCAGATCGATGACTCCGCCCGCTTCGTCGGCGAGCCTCTGCAGTCGGGCATCGAGACTTGTCCAGCGATCGGCATCGACTTCGCGCGCGAGCGCGCTTTGCATGTCGAGCTCACTGCGTGGACCGAGTTCGAGCGTTGCAAGTGCTTCGGCCCGTCCGCGAATGCCTGCGGCGATATAGCCGCGGTCGATGACGAGATCGGCGCCATCATCGGTGACGCCGCGCACGAGGATATGGATATGCGGATTGTCGGTGTTCCAATGATCGACCGCGACCCAGTCGAGGCGGGTCTGGAGATCGCGTCCCATGTCCGTCATGAGATCGCGCGTGAAGGAACGGAGATCGCCGAGATCCGCGGCGTCCTCCGGGCTCACGATCAGCCGGAAGTGATGCCGGTCGTCTTCGCAGCGCGCGGCGAAGGCATCGCGATCGGCGGCGTCGCCGCCCGCATCGAACATGCTCGCGTCGCGGCCGTCACGGGTCACGCCTTCCCGCTCGAGATAGGAGATATGACGCGCCAGCGGCGCGGCGCGAAACCGCGCGCCTTGGTGGCGGACGACGCGCGCCATGACCGTGACGCGCCGGGCGCCAGGCTGACGGCGCATCGCCGCCATGGCCCGCCGGCCCCGTCCATGCGTGCCGGTCCCGCCGCCAGCGCCGCGGCCAGGCCGCGAGCGGGTGTAGCCCGACCGCGAGGCTGCTTTGCGCACCTGCGTAGCGAGCCGCTTGCCCTTGCCTGCCGACCCTGCCCCGCGATCGCGGCTCCGTCCCGGCCTGATGCGGAAATCATGGTCGTCACCGCGCATCGGGGGCGGTGCCATACGAAAAGTTGGGAGAAAACGGCGCGTTCAACGCGATGATATGGCAGATTTCGGCAGAGCCATACGCGCAAACCCGCAGAAAACCGACCATGGAGTGCCCGAAGCTGGCACGGCTTTTATCTTGCCCTCCCCCATGTCCCTTCCAGCAAGCGACCACCGGCCCTGAGCAGAGCCTGTCAAAAAACCCAGCGGCCCCGCCGTCCGTCACCGGTCACGGCCATCGGACAAGGGAATGAAAATGGAAGCACCTGCAGCCCGGGCAGGCGCAGCCGTTCCCGACGGGCTTGCAGGTTGTGCGTCGTCAGACGGCAAATTTCGCTCAGCGAAGAGCGCCGCATCGCGCCATCCCGGCGCGGGCGACAGCATCGACGGAGCAGTTGCGGCGCTGCCTGATACATGCAATTCGGGTGCGATCTTGGCGACATAGGCGATCGTCTCAGCGGGCAGACCGCGGCGCCCCGATGCGAAGGCATCGGCGCGGCCCGGCCCCGCGTTGTACGCCGCGAGCATCAACTGAACGTCGCCATAGCGGTCCCACATCGCGCGCAGATAGGCTGCACCGGCGAGGATATTGGCGCGCGGGTCGAACGGATCCGCCCCGAGCCGATGGCGCGCGGTCAGCGACGCCCAGGTTCCGGGCATGATCTGCATCAGCCCCATCGCCCCGGCGTGCGAAACCGCACCAACCTTGCCGCGGCTTTCGGCGTGCATCACGCGCCAGATCCAAAGCTCCGGAATGCCGAAGCGCTGTGCGGCTTCGGCGACCGGTGCGGCATGAGGATGGCGCGCCGGTTGCACCGCCGCGGCAGCGGGCGGGCAAGCCAGAGGCATCGCGAATGACGCAAGAAACGCGCCGCAAGGCACGCTGACGCGAAGCGCGAACCCACCCACGAAGCGCAGCAGCAGCCCCATGGCTCAGTTCCCGGCCTGCGGTTCGGGGCGCGAACAGAGAATAGACAAATCGCCGTCGTCTGGGCCCAGGCGAACCAGATTTGCGCGCAACGGCGCAGCAAGGCTCGGGTCGTCGATCTGCAGCGCAATATATAAACCGCGCGGACCCGTGCGATCCCAACCGGCCCCGATCTCCGCACCGAGTGCGGGATCTCCGATCAGTAAGCGCCAACCTGGCGCATTCTCTTTTTCAGAATAGGCTGCCGGTGCGAGCTCGATTTGCGCGTCGAACGCGAGCGTCTTGATCGAGCCGGAATATCCTCCCGTCGTATTCCGGCGCATTGTCCCGATGATCATGATGACGTCTCCTTGCTGCGTGATGGCGGGTGGTCGGGTTCGGCGGAGCCCCAGCGAAGCGCCGCCGTCGGATGCGAGCGGGTGAGGATCGGGTGCGCGGTGCCGAGCAGACCAGCTGCCGGCATCGCCCCGAAATAGCGGCCGTCGAGGCTGTCGCGCGCCGCATTGACGAGAAAGAGTTCGTCACCGCCGACGATCCGGCAACCCGTCCAGACGGGGAGCGGACGACCGGCCCGATCGCGCGCCAGCGCGCGGGCGGCCGCGACGCCATCGAGCGTGACGAAGACGCCGGAACGACAGACGAGCGCGCCGGGAAGACCGGCGACCCGCTTCAGCATCGGCACGTCGCGCGGCAAATATCCGCGCTGCGCAAGGAATGTCCCGAGTGCGGACGGCGGGGCGATGGCGACAAGGTCGCCGAGCCGCGGCGGCGCGCCCACATCGACCCAATAGAGGCCGGTCGGAGCGCTGGCGCTCACATTCCAGAGGAAGCGCGGCGCGGGCTTGAGCCACGCAACCGCGACGAACGATGTGCTGAAGATCGCCGCGGCCGCCGCCGTGGCGCGAAGTGCCCGGCGGCTCATAACTCGACCGCCCGGCGGCGCAGCCATGCCGTATGGCGGTCACGGGAATATGGCCGGAATGGCAGCCCCGCCGAAATCCGGCTGCCGACATGGCGCCAATGATCGGGCGCCGCATCGCAGGCATCGATGCCGGTCGCTTCGACCGCGTCGATCGCCTCAAGCGCCTGTTGCACTTTCGGCCAGCCGTCGATCCGCGCGAGGATATCCGCGCCGGGATGGACGAACGGCAGCGTTGCATAAGCTTCGCCAGGCACAACCGCCGCGGCAATCGCGATGGTCGAATGGATCGTCCCGAAGTCGTTCGACGTCCAGCGCACGTAAGCAAAGACGGCGCCGGGCCGGAACGCCGCGACGCGCTTGGCGCGGCTCAAGATGCGCTCGGCTGCGATGCGGCCGAAGCGGATCCACTGCTCGTGTCGCCCCTCGATCCAGGTCATTTCGACCTCAGTGAGCGCGGTGTCACGCGGCGACGGGTGTGTGCCAGCGTTGCAATTAGCGGTTAGCCGCGGGCGCAGCGCCCGTTCAAAATCGACGCCGCGCATTAGCGCTGCACCTGCCGCGCCGGGTGCACGGTGCCGGTGCCGGGATCGGACGTCGACGAACGCCGGCCAAGTTCGACCCAGGCATCGAGTTCGTCGATCGCATAGACGACCCGGCCGCCAAGCTTGCGATAGGCGGGACCCGTTCCATAGCAGCGATGCTTCTCCAGCGTCCGGTGCGAGAGGCCGACCCGCTTTGCGGCATCGGGGGTCGTCAGAAAACGCGGTGGGTGACCGGTGGTCATGGGGGGCTCCTTCCAGCGGCCGGACCGGAAAGCGCGGGCCGGCGGGCGATGTCGCGTGGTGGCGCGAAAGCGCGCGCGCGGGGGAGCGGCAGAATTGCGGCGCTATTTTTGTCGCCCCGCCCGGTCTGCCAGCAGCGCGCGGTATCCGCCCGCCGCCAGCGCCTCGGCTTCGCGGATGAGCCGCTGGGTCCGGCGCCGCTCGGGAGAGGATTTCCACGCCGAGCCGCGGCCGACATCCAGGCGTGGATAGATGAGCCGGCGGGCGACCTCATGGCTGGTCACGTCCAGTTCGCCGCGAAGATCGAGAATCGACAGAAGCAAATCGAGGCGCTGTGCCTGGTAGGATGTCGGCCGAGACACGGCCGACGCCGACGATATGCCGCGGAGCCATCGTTCCAGATCCGCTACCGCCTGTAGGCGCGTCTCGGCCATGCCATCGCACGGAATCAGCGCAGCAAGCGCACCGTGAGCTGGATCGCAGCGCAGCCAGATCCGGTGCATGATGCGGTTTTCGCCCAATATATAATGACCGCCGTCAAGCGCGATCCGAGAGCAAAGGCGATGCGTCCAGCGAGCCGGATCGAGGCGCAGGTCAGCGGCAAAAGTCGGCGGTGCAGCGTCGAGGATCACGATATAGGGGCAGACCGCCGCGTCCCAGAAGGCTGGCGCGTCGAGCGCGGAAACACGCGGATCGACCGGGAAAGCAGAGGCCCCATCGCCGGGCCATGCCCTCCTGCGACGCCGGATCGGCCTTGCGATCCGACATCACGCTTCGATAGTCACGGCGATAGTCCGGACTGCGGCGCAGAAACTCCTGGGCGTAGCCGGGAAAGTCGAGGCGCAGCGGCCCTTCGCTTTTTGCCGTCGTCTCGATCGCCATAACAGCCTCCGGGGAGACCGAAGAGTTGGCGATATGCGGGCATGCGCCAATTCCAAGACGCGGGGATATCCATCCCCAGTAATGGGTATCCCGCCCGGCGCTGCCGGGCGGGTCCCTGCGGCTCAGTCGCCGCGGCGGGTCTGGCGGCTCCAGACCAGGTCGTGCTCTTCGCCTTCGCCCGCGAACAGTTGCGCGAAGATCGGGGCGGTGAAGCTCGGATCGTCGAGCTTGACCGAAAGATAGGGGCGCTTGTCCTGCGTCTGCTTTTCCCAGGCTGCGCCGACTTCGACGTCTCCAACGAAAACACGGTGGCTGGGAGCATTGCCGCTGGGGTCTTTTTCGGGTGCGATGCGAACCGATTTCGCCTGCACCGAGAGAGTGGTGATTTGACCCCGATATTCTCCGGAGACTTTCTTGAACGTGCCGATCTTGGCCATGTCGCATTCCTTCCTTGGCTCGGGCCGCACCATCGCGGCCTCGATGCGCATCGGTCGTCAGCGGGGGACCGGCGGTGCAGCCGCAGGCCCGCAGCGCAGCGGAGGATCGCGCCGTTCGTCTTTCTTGTTTCGCGAGGAATGGCGGCACGCCAGGGGAAGAAAGTCGAACGGCGCGGTTGCACCAAGCCGGGCCAGCGAAGCGGCGCGCTGACAGATGGCGCATGTCGAGAGGCCGCGATGGGACGGCTCTGCGGACGGTTGCGTTGCCGGTCGGCCGGGAAGCGAAGACGATGAGAGGCGGGCGAACGCCTAGCTGTGCAGCGCTGGTCGCTCGATCCCACCCCCCGGCGACAGGAGATCACGCCAACCGGCATAGCCGGTGACGACGGCGGTCAGGATGGACATGCCGCGCTGCGTCCAGGGATTGAGGTCGGCCAGCATCGCGAGCGCGACCCCAACCTGAAAGCCAGCAGCCGCGGCGGCGCCAACGAAAATCAGGATGACGCCAAGCCTGACGGCGAGCGGAGCCGAGCCGCGCGCCAGGTGCCGGCCGAGGGTATGGACGGAGACACCCGCGAGCAATCCCACCGCTAAAATGACCATCCAGCCGAAACCTTGGTCCCGAAGCGTGAAGGCCAGACCAAGCCCGGCGAAGAGTGGCAGCGCGTAAGTCGCGCAGCGAAAGAGCAGGAGAAGGCCATAAAATGCCGCAACCGCGCCAAGGATCAGCATCAGGGTCATGAACGTCCTCCCATCGGACGCGCCCGCCACCACCTCCGCAGCGCAACCTGCAGGCACAGCATAGCCAAAGCCAGCTCGGGGGAGACCCCGAACCGGCTCCAATCTGGAACCAATTCCAGACGCTTAGCGATTGAACGGGTCATATTCGCTGACGATCGTTTCGGGGTCGCCGTCGAACTCATCGAGCGGCATGACCGAATATCCGGCGCTGGTCTCGATGAGGATGATCACGGTCATCATGGTCCGGGCGAGGCTCCATCCGAGCGACTGGGCGGTGGAAAGCGGCATGGGATCAACTCCTGTCCTTGGGAGCGGGCCATTCCCGCTCGACAGGCGCCCCGCCGGACGGGGACAGGCCGCAATCACCGCGCGCGAAGCCGCGGCCCGAGCGAAGCGTGGGGACCCTTCACGGGTTGATTGAAGGAGGCCTGGCCTCGGCCAAGGGATCAGCGGCAATCGAGAGCGGGTATGGCCCGATCCCATGCGGCAGAGCCCCCACGCCCCACCCGCCCCCGGTTCGCCGCCGCGTCCCGGCCCCCTCGCTGACCTTTCATTTCGAAGACCTGTCGACATTCTGCCGTTCGCAACATGCGCGGCACTCGTCGTCTGCGACAGCCCAGTCGCCGAAAAGGAGGATAACCGAGTGCCGGGCCCCGGAAACCCACACTCGTCAGCACAAGACACGAAAAGGCGGCCCAGAGGACCGCCTTCACGTGATGAAATCAATCGGCTCCGCCCGAAGGCGGAGCCGGGGTGCCCGTCAGGCAGGCGGGTTCCAGATGATGACCTTTTTCATCGGGTCGTCGCCGGGGGCGTTTGCGACATTGCCGTAGATGGTCCCGAACTCGGGGGCCGACATCGTCACTGCGATATATTCGGCGCCGGTCGATTTGGCGGTCTTGACCCAG
>NZ_DASYHE010000080.1:0-72052 GCF_035998965.1 Sphingopyxis sp. | reverse complement strand
TGGTGGAGGGGCACCATCGGTTTGCCTGGCCGGTGCGATAGTGCACCGCCGAACGGTCGCCGTTGAAGCAGTGCTTTTTGTCCGGCGCCACGTAAACCGCCTGTGCCCCTCCACCACCCTTCGGGTGGTCCCCCTCCCCCGCTGGGGGAGGATCGGCTATGTCCGCAACTGGTCGTTAGCCGCCATTTCCTATTTTCGTCATCCCGGACTTGGTCCGGGATCCACGCCGACAGCGCATCTATGGATCCCGGATCAAGTCCGGGATGACGATGAGGGCTAAATCCTCCCTGTGGCGAAGCCATGGGGAGGGCTAAGATCCAAGACTGCTACCCTACGGCCGGATCAGATATTTTTCCCCCGTCCGCTTGGCATTATAGGCGGCCGCCACATCCAGCGACAGCGCCTCGGTGAGCGAAATCTCGTGGCTGTAATGGCTCTTGAACGTCGTCGTCAGCTCGTCGACGACGCGTTTCCGCAGTCGCAAATTAGTTTCCATGCCCGCCTTCTGCAGGAAAGGCGTCAGCAGGAAGCCCGACAGCGACCACGTCAGGCCGAACGCGCGGTTAAGGATCGTCGGCCCCAGGTCGAGCGCGCCGTAAATATAGACCTGCTTGAAGGTGTCAGACCCATAACGGCTGTACGTCGTCATCCGCTTCACCGCGGCCACTTCCATCGCGGAGAGAATCTGGCCCGCCAGCTTGCCGCCGCCGATCGCGTCGAAACCGATCGTCGCGCCGGTTGCGACGATCGCGGCGACCAGTTGGTCGATGAAATCGTCGGCGCTGCTGTTGACGATATGCGTCGCACCAATGCCTTTCAGTATATCAACCTGCGCGTCGCTGCGCACGATATTGACCAGCGGGATGCCGTCCTTGGCGCAAATCTTGACCAGCATCTGGCCCAGGTTCGACGCCGCGGCGGTGTGGACGATCGCGCTATGCCCCTCGGCCTTCATCGTTTCGGTGAAGGCAAGGCTGGTCAGCGGATTGACGAAGCACGACGCGCCGTCTTTCGGGTCGGTGCCGTCGGGCAGCAGCATGCACATCTGCGCGGGCAGGCAGCGATATTCAGCATAAATTTCGCCGCCGATCAGCGCGACGGTCTTGCCGAGCAGCGCCTGCGCCTCGGGCGAATCGCCCGCCGCGACGACGGTACCGCAGCCTTCGTTGCCGATCGCCAGCGCTTCGCCGATCCGCCCGCCCATCGCGCGCATCCCCGCGGGGGGAATATCGGCGGTGATCACCGGCAGGCCGTCGCGGGTCGAAGCCCGTGCGGTCGACATGTCGGCACCGCCAAACAGCAGGCCCAGGTCCGACGGATTGATCGGCGTGGCGAGGATCTTGACCAGCACCTCGTGCGATTTCGGCTTCGGCATCGGACGGCGTTCGAGCGACACCTCCAGCTCGCCCTCGGGCTTTACCAAGGTCAGCATGGTGAGGTTGGTGTCAGGCAGGTCGGTCATTGCGGGTCTCCCGTCGCTTTTCGGTTTCTCGATGCAACGGATTAGGGGGAGACGGTGCGGCTGGCAACCTCTCCGTTCCCGTCATCCCGGCGAAGGCCGGGATCTCGCCGCTGCGAGCGAAATCGACGGTGAGATCCCGGCCTCCGCCGGGATGACGATCAAAGAGTGGGCTAATGTTCCGCGGCCAACCGCAAAACCTCATCCGCCAACTCCCGTCGGCAAATCAGCAAATCCGGCAGATAGGTATCGGCATTGTTATACCGGATAACCGATCCATCGACGCGGCTGACATGCAGCCCCGCCGCCTGCGCCACCGCGACGGGCGCGCAATTGTCCCATTCATATTGGCCGCCGGTGTGCAGATAGATGTCGGCCTCGCCCCGCACCACCGCCATCGCCTTGGCCCCCGCCGATCCCATCGCTAGCAGCTCGGCGCCGATCCGTTCGGCCACAAAAACAGCCTCGGCCGCGGGGCGGGTGCGGCTGACCAGCATCTTCAGTGGCTGGTTCGCGGGCTGAAGCGGCATTGGCGCACCCGATGTCAGCGTGATTCCCAACGCCGGCAGCGCGACCGCGCCAACACGCGCAACGCCATCGACCGCAAGAGCGACATGCACCGCCCAATCGTCGCGCCCCTCGCCATATTCGCGCGTGCCGTCGAGCGGATCGATGATCCACACCCGGCTGTGTGCCAGCCGCGCCGCGCTGTCCTTTTCCTCTTCGGACAGGATCGCATCGTCGGGGCGCGCCGCACGCAATTCGCGGCACAGCATCGCATTGGCCGCTTCGTCGCCCGCCTGCCCCAGCGCCTTGCCCTCCAGCCCTTCCGCCCGCAGCGCCAGCAGGATCGCGCCCGCCGCCGTGGCGAGCCGTTCGGCCAGTTGCTCGTCGGTTTCGGTCATCTCAGCCAAGCAGCCGGTCGATGATCAGGTCAGCCGCTTGCTCGGGCGACATCGCGGTCGTGTCGATGCGGATCTCCGGCGTCTCAGGTGCTTCGTAGGGGCTGTCGATGCCGGTGAAGTTTTTGAGCTGTCCGGCGCGCGCCTTTTTATACAGGCCTTTCACATCGCGGCGCTCTGCTTCGGCCAGCGGCGTATCGATAAATATCTCGATAAACTCGCCCTCGGGCAGCATCGACCGCACCATGTCGCGCTCGACGCGGAACGGCGAGATGAACGCGGTGATGACGATCAGCCCGGCGTCGGTCATCAGCTTCGCCACCTCGCCGACGCGGCGGATGTTTTCGATCCGGTCGGCTTCGGTAAAGCCCAGATCGCGGTTCAGCCCATGGCGGACATTGTCGCCGTCGAGCAAAAAGCTGTGCCGGTTCATCCGGTGCAGCTTCTTCTCGACCAGATTGGCGATCGTCGACTTGCCCGATCCCGACAGCCCGGTGAACCACAACAGCGCAGGGCGCTGGTTCTTGAGGTTCGCGCGCATGTCGCGATCGACATCACTCGCCTGCCAATGAACATTCTGCGCGCGGCGCAGGCTGAAGTGCAGCATCCCCGCCGCGACGGTCGCATTGGTCAGCTTGTCGATCAGGATGAAGCCGCCCAGCGTGCGATTGTCGGCATAGGCCTCGAACACGATCGGCTTGTCGGTCGACAGCTCAACCACGCCGATGCCGTTCAGTTCCAGCGTCTTGGCCGCTAGGTGATCGAGCGTATTGACGTTGATCTCGTACTTCGGTTGCTGGATCGTCGCCGACACCGTCTGGGTCGCGAGCTTGAGCCAATAGGCGCGGCCCACGAGCATCGCCTCATCGGCCATCCACACCAACGTCGCCTCGAACTGATCGGCGGCCTCGGGTGGTGCATCGGCAGCGGCGATGACATCGCCGCGTGAGCAGTCGACCTCGTCCGCCAAAGTCAGGGTGACCGACTGACCCGCGACGGCTTCGTCGAGGTCGCCGTCCAGTGTCACAATGCGGTCAACCGTCGTGGTTTTGCCGCTCGGCAGGATGCGCACCGCGTCGCCCGGCTTAACCGCGCCGCTCGCGATCTGGCCCGAGAAGCCGCGGAAATCGAGATTGGGGCGGTTGACCCACTGTACCGGCAGGCGGAACGGTTGCGCCTCATCGGCGGCGGCGGCGATCTCGACACCCTCCAGATGCTCGATCAGCGCCGGTCCCTTGAACCATGGCATATTGTGTGACAGCGCGGTAATATTGTCGCCTTTGAATCCCGAAATCGGAATCGCGGTAAAATTTGTGATCCCGATCTCGCTCGCGAAAGAGCGATAGCTCAGCAGAATGCGTTCGAAGACAGTCTTGTCATAACCGACAAGGTCCATCTTGTTCACCGCCAGCACGATATGCTTGATGCCAATCAGATGGGCGAGAAAGCTGTGTCGCCTCGTTTGTGTCAACACACCCTTGCGCGCGTCGATCAGGATGACGGCAAGGTCGGCGGTCGAGGCGCCGGTGACCATGTTGCGCGTATATTGCTCATGCCCCGGGGTGTCGGCGACGATGAACTTGCGCTTCTCGGTGGTGAAAAAGCGGTAGGCGACGTCGATCGTGATCCCCTGCTCGCGCTCGGCCGCCAGGCCGTCCACCAGCAGCGCGAAATCGATCTCCTGTCCCTGCGTTCCGACGCGTTTGCTGTCGGCTTCAAGCGCCGCGAGCTGGTCTTCGAAGATCATCTTGCTGTCGTAAAGCAGCCGTCCGATCAGCGTCGACTTGCCGTCGTCGACCGATCCGCAGGTGATGAAACGCAGCAACGATTTCTGCTGATGCTGCGCCAGATAGGCGTCGATATCCTCGGCGATCAGCGCGTCGGTGACGTAAACAGGGTCGGTGGTCATCAGAAATACCCCTCCTGCTTCTTCTTCTCCATCGACGCATCGCCGCCATCCTTGTCGATGATGCGGCCCTGCCGTTCGCTGGTAGTCGTCAGCAGCATTTCCTGAATGACCTCGGACAATGTCTTGGCCTCGCTCTCGACCGCGCCCGTCAACGGATAGCAACCGAGGGTGCGAAAACGCACCGAACGCTCGACGGGCGTCTCGCCGGGAAGCAAGGGAAAGCGATCGTCATCGACCATCAGCAGCAAGCCGTCGCGCTCCACCGTCGGCCGCGGCGCGGCGAAATAGAGCGGCACGATCGGAATATTTTCGCGCGCAATATATTGCCAGATGTCGAGCTCGGTCCAGTTCGAGATCGGGAACACGCGGATGCTTTCGCCCTTGGCCTTTTTGGCATTGTAGAGGTTCCACAGCTCGGGGCGCTGCTTCTTCGGATCCCAGCCGTGGGTGCCGGTACGGAACGAAAAGATGCGTTCCTTGGCCCGGCTCTTTTCCTCGTCACGCCGCGCGCCGCCGAAAGCGACATCGAAGCCATGCAGATCGAGCGCCTGCTTCAACCCCTCGGTCTTCCACATGTCAGTGTGCAGCGGGCCATGGTCGAAGGGGTTGATCCCGCGCTCCTTCGCCTCCGGATTCTGATAGACGATCAGCTCCATGCCGCTTTCCGCGGCCATCCGATCGCGTAGTTCGTACATTGCCCGAAACTTCCACGTGGTGTCGACGTGGAGCAGCGGGAACGGCGGCGGCGAGGGATAGAAGGCCTTGCGCGCCAGATGCAGCATCACCGCGCTGTCCTTGCCGACGCTATACAGCATCACCGGCTTGACCGCGTCGGCCATCACTTCGCGCATGATATGAATGCTCTCGGCCTCAAGCCGGTCGAGATGGGTCAGCGTATCGGTCATGCCCCGCCCTTGCCCTCGCGCCTCCGGACGATCAAGCTGTATGGCCTTTTGCCCATGCAAGCCAGACTTGCAAGGCGCGGGGTCATGCGGCGACGCCCACCCGGGTCCGGCGCCATTCGGCGGCGATGGCGGTCACCGTGTCGCGGGCATGGGCTAACCGCGGATCGACATCGGGCAATGCCGCCCACGCCGGATCGACAATCAAACCCAGCTCGCGCCGGAAATCATAGCCCGCAACCTTGAGCGGAACGATCCCCTCAATCGCCAGCGACACTGGCGCGGTGGTGATGCCGATCCCGGCGGCGACCATGCGCAGACACCGTTCGTCGCTCTCGCTGCGCAGGGCAAAGCGCGGGCGCACGCCGTGCCGGGTGAAGAAGCGACTGGTGGCGTCGAGAAATTCGCAAGAGCGGCGCGCGATCATCGTCTCTGCGGCAAGCTCCTCGGGGCCAACCTCGATCCGTCCCGCGAGCGGATGATCGGCGGCGATGAACATTGCCAACGGCTCTTCGTAAAGCGGCACGACATGGTCGCCGCGCTCGCCGGGTCGCAGCGGGAGCAGGGCCATGTTGATGCGCCCGCTGCCGAGCGCTGCGCGGAGTTCGGATTCGCTGTTCTCGATCAGTTCGATGGCAAAGCTAGGCCGCAACGCCGTAACGATCGCCTGCAAAAACTCCCCTGAAACCGATCGGATCACGCCAAGCTTGAGTTCGGTCGCCTGCCGGTCGTCCTCGCGCCCGAAATCGTCGGCGGCGCGAAACCCGCGCTCCACATCGCGTGCGATCGGCAGGAACCGCCCGCCCGCCTCGGTCAGCCGGATCTGGCGACGGTTGCGGATGAACAGCGCTGTGCCGACCAGTTTTTCCAGCTCGGCGATCCCGCTCGACAACGCTGGCTGCGTCACCCGGATCCGAGCCGCGGCTTGCGTAAAACTGCCCGCATCGACGACGGCGAGAAACTGGCGGACATGGGCGCGCTTAATCATAGATTTTGCTTATGCTAAATCCCCTATCGTTTCAATTTCCATATGCCCAGTTTTTGGCGCATTATCGCGGCCAGTCCCGCCCTCGATCGATAGGCCCATCCATGCGCGCAACCCCCGACTTCGATTTCGCGCTCGGCGAAACCGCCGACATGATCCGCGACACCACCGCCCGCTTCGCCGACGAACAGATCGCGCCGCTCGCCGCAAAAGCCGACGCGGAGGACTGGTTCCCGCGCGACGAACTATGGACGCAGATGGGCGATCTGGGCCTTCACGGCATCACGGTCGAGGAAGAGTTTGGCGGGCTCGGCCTCGGTTATCTTGAGCATGTGATCGCCGTCGAAGAAGTGAGCCGCGCGAGCGGCGCGATCGGGCTGTCCTACGGCGCGCATTCGAACCTTTGCGTCAACCAGATCCGCCGTTGGGGCAATGCCGACCAGAAAGCAAAATATCTGCCCAAGCTGATCAGCGGCGAACATGTCGGCAGCCTCGCGATGTCCGAAGCGGGCGCGGGCAGCGACGTCGTGTCGATGAAGCTGAAAGCCGACCGGGTACAGGGCGGCTATGTCCTCAATGGCACCAAATTCTGGATTACCAACGCGACCTGCGCCGACACGCTGGTCGTTTATGCCAAGACCAGCCCCGAAGCGGGCTCGCGCGGCATCACCGCCTTCCTGATCGAAAAGGATATGCCGGGGTTTTCGATCGGGCAGAAAATCGACAAGGTCGGGATGCGCGGCTCGCCGACGGCGGAACTGGTGTTCAACGATTGCGAAGTGTCCGAAGAGCAGGTCATGGGGCCGGAAAATGGCGGCGTCGGCGTGTTGATGTCGGGGCTCGATTATGAGCGCGTCGTTCTCGCCGGGCTCCAGCTCGGCATCATGCAGGCGTGCCTCGACACCGTCATCCCCTATGTTCGCGACCGCAAACAGTTCGGCAAACCGATCGGGTCATTCCAGCTGATGCAGGCGAAGGTCGCCGACATGTATGTCGCGCTCCAGTCGGCGCGATCCTATGTCTATAACGTCGCCAAGGCGTGCGATGCAGGCCAGACGACGCGCTTCGACGCCGCGGGTTGCATTTTGCTGGCCAGCGAAAGCGCGGTGAAGGTCGCGGGCGCAGCGATCCAGGCGCTCGGCGGCGCAGGCTATACCAAGGACTGGCCGGTCGAGCGTTACTGGCGCGACGCCAAGCTGCTCGACATCGGCGCCGGGACCAACGAGATCCGCCGGATGCTGATCGGCCGCGAACTGATCGGCGCCGGCGCATGATCTGGCTCTGGCTGTCGGCGGCCTTCATGGCGACGACGGCCTTGGTGCATGGCGCGCTGGGCGAGAAACGATTGATCCAGCCGCTCCTCGCGCTCGATCAGGGGATCATGGCGGTCGATCTGGCGCGCAAAGTGTTTCGCTTTGCCTGGCATGCGATGTCGGTGCTGATGTTGTTGTCGGCTGCGACCGTTATCTGGCCCGGCACGCCGCGCGGTCTGATCCTGCTGGTTGGCGGGGTATGGACCGCGGTGGGGTTGTTCGACGCCGTCTATACGCGCGGGCGTCACATCGGCTGGCCGATCCTGACCGCGTCGGGCGTCTTCGCGATCTTGGGCGCGACGGCATGAATGACACGCTGCTTACCGCCCTCCAGTACTACGGCGCCGGGGCATCGACGCTGGCGGCGTTGATCGTGTCGCTCAACCTTGGCCGCCGCCGCACCGGCTGGGCTTTTGTCATTTTTGTTACCAGCAGCATCGCGCTGATCGCATGGGGCTTTTTGCAACCCGACAGCGAGGGCATCGGTTGGCAGAATATCGCGCTGCTGATCATCAACGCGATCGGTGTCTATCGTTACCTGATCCTGAAAGATAAACCGGGCGATCCGGACGAAAAGCGGGGAGAGACTTTACAGTGAGCGCACCGGTTCTTGGTACCAATGTCGATCCCGACAGCGACGAGTTTCGCACCCGCGCCGCGCATAATCGCGCGCTGAAGGATGAGCTGTGGGCGCGCGTCGCCGAAGCGGCGCTGGGCGGCAATGAGAAATCGCGCGAGCGGCACACCAGCCGCGGCAAATTGCTGCCGCGCGAACGCGTCGAGCGGTTGCTCGATCCGGGTTCACCTTTCCTTGAGATCGGCCAGCTCGCAGCGAATGACCTGTACGACGGCGAAGTGCCGGGCGCGGGGCTGATCTGCGGCATCGGGCGTGTGTCGGGACGCCAGTGCATGATCGTGTGCAACGACGCGACGGTGAAGGGCGGCACCTATTACCCGCTGACCGTGAAAAAGCATCTGCGCGCGCAGGAGATCGCGCTCGAAAACCGCCTGCCGTGCATCTACCTGGTCGATAGCGGCGGCGCCAACCTGCCGCATCAGGACCAGGTGTTCCCCGACCGCGACCATTTCGGCCGCATCTTTTTCAACCAGGCCAATATGTCGGCACGCCGCATCCCGCAGATTGCGTGCGTGATGGGCAGCTGCACCGCGGGCGGCGCTTATGTCCCCGCGATGAGCGATGAGACGGTGATTGTCCGCAATCAGGGCACGATCTTCCTAGCCGGACCGCCGCTGGTGAAGGCTGCAACGGGCGAAGAAATCAGCGCCGAGGATCTGGGCGGCGGCGACCTGCATGCGCGCAAGTCGGGCGTCGTCGATCATCTGGCTGAGAATGACGAACATGCGCTGACGATCGTGCGCGACATTGTCAGCCATCTTGGCACCGACACCGGGTTCGACATCGCGCTGAAAGACCCGCGGCCGCCGAAATATGATCCCGAGCAGCTCTACGGCGTCGTCCCCGACGACGTCCGCGCGCCCTATGACGTCCACGAAGCCATCGCGCGCATCGTCGACGCCAGCGAGTTTCATGAATTCAAGGCCAATTACGGCAGCACGCTGGTGTGCGGCTTCGCGCATATCTGGGGCATCCCTGTCGCGATCCTCGCCAACAATGGCGTGCTGTTCAGCGAAAGCGCGGTCAAGGGCGCGCATTTCATCGAACTGGCGCAGCAACGCCGCATCCCCCTGCTCTTCCTCCAGAACATCAGCGGCTTCATGGTCGGCGGCAAGTATGAGGCCGAGGGGATCGCCAAGCATGGCGCGAAGCTGGTGACCGCAGTCGCCACGGCGACGGTGCCGAAGGTCACCGTGCTGATCGGCGGCAGTTTCGGCGCGGGCAATTACGGCATGTGCGGCCGCGCCTACTCACCCCGCTTCCTGTTTACCTGGCCAAATGCGCGGATCAGCGTGATGGGCGGCGAACAGGCGGCGAGCGTGCTCGCGACCGTCCACCGCGACGCCGACAAATGGACGCCCGATGAGGCCGAGGCCTTCAAGGCGCCGATCCGCCAGAAATATGAGGATGAAGGCAACCCGTACCACGCAACCGCACGGCTGTGGGACGACGGCATCATCGACCCCGCGCAGACGCGCGACGTGCTGGGGTTGGCTTTTGCTGCAACGCTGAACGCGCCGGTCGAGGACCGGGGCTTCGGCGTGTTCAGAATGTGATGGCGATGAGCGGCGAGGAAGCGATCCTCCCCGGCACGGGGAGGGGGACCATCCGCAGGATGGTGGAGGGGCACCCACGGTGATCACCGGCCCCCGCGACACGCTCAAACGCGCCAGAAAACTGCGCAGCGAGATGAGCCTTTCGGAACGGATGCTCTGGCGCATCCGGCGCGGGCGACCGGACGGCTTTAAGTTTCGGCGCCAACATCCAGCGGGTATCTATGTTCTGGATTTCTATTGCCCCGCAGTACGGCTGGCAATCGAAGTGGACGGGCAGACACATGACGGCGAACGCGCGGCGCAGCAGCACATCGCCCGGGCTAATTTCTTGAAATCGCAACATGTCGCAACGCTTCGTGTGCCGGCAACGGCGATCATGACGAATTTGAAGACGGCCGTGACGCGGATAATCGAAGTGTGCAAGGAACGGGCAATGAAGATCAGCGAACGGCAAGACAAACCGCCTGTGCCCCTCCACCATCCTGCGGATGGTCCCCCTCCCCGTGCCGGGGAGGATCGGCTGTGATCAAATCTCTCCTCATCGCCAATCGCGGCGAGATTGCCTGCCGCATCATCCGTACCGCGCGCGAGATGGGTATTCGCACCGTGGCGGTCTATTCGGACGCTGACGCCAAGGCGCTGCATGTGCGGCAGGCCGACGAGGCGGTGCATATCGGCCCGTCGCCGGCGCGAGAATCCTATCTGGTCGGCGAAAAGATCATCGCTGCCGCCAAAGCGACCGGCGCCGAGGCGATTCATCCGGGGTACGGCTTCCTGTCCGAAAATGCCGAGTTCGCGCAGGCGGTCATCGACGCCGGGCTGATATGGGTCGGCCCCAATCCCGCGTCGATCACCGCGATGGGGCTGAAAGATGCTGCCAAGAAGCTGATGGCCGAAGCCGGGGTGCCGGTAACCCCCGGCTATATGGGCGAGAACCAAGATCCCGCCTTCCTTGCCGAGCGCGCTGCCGAAATCGGCTATCCCGTCCTCATCAAGGCGGTCGCGGGCGGCGGCGGCAAGGGGATGCGCAAGGTCGATGCGGCGGCCGACTTCATCGACGCGCTCGCCTCGTGCCAGCGCGAGGCCGCGGCCTCGTTCGGCAACGACCATGTGCTGATCGAGAAATATATCCTGACCCCGCGCCATATCGAGGTGCAGGTGTTCGGCGACACCCACGGCAATGTCGTCCACCTGTTCGAGCGCGACTGCTCGCTGCAACGCCGTCACCAGAAGGTGATCGAGGAAGCCCCCGCCCCCGGCATGGACGAGGTCACCCGCGAAGCGCTCTGCGCCGCCGCGGTGCGCGCCGCGCAGGCAGTCGACTATGTCGGCGCCGGAACGATCGAGTTCATCGCCGACGCCAGCGACGGCCTGCGCGCCGACCGCATCTGGTTCATGGAAATGAACACGCGGTTGCAGGTCGAGCATCCGGTGACCGAGGAGATCACTGGGGTCGATCTGGTGGAATGGCAGTTGCGGGTGGCGAGCGGTGAGCCGTTGCCGCTGCGACAGGAGGAGTTGTCGATCAACGGGTGGGCGATGGAAGCACGGCTTTATGCGGAAGACCCGGCGAAGGGCTTCCTGCCCTCAATCGGCACGCTCGAACTGTTCCAGCTTCCCGATCATCTCGGCCGCGTCGATACCGGCGTCGATGAAGGCGCCGAAGTCTCGCCCTTCTATGACCCGATGATCGCCAAGGTCATCGCTTATGGCGAGGATCGCGAGGAAGCGCGCGAGCTGCTGTCGGAGATGCTAGAGGACAGCGCGATCTGGCCGGTAAAGACGAATTCGGCCTTCCTGATCAACGCGCTCGCTCATCCCGATTTCGTGACAGGCACGGTCGATACTGGACTCATCGGGCGAGATGGCGACGCGATGACCGAAGAGCCCGTTCCCACGATCGAGGCCCTCACCAACGCCGCGATGGCGATCGTCCCGCGCTCGCTTCAGGCGGGTTTCCGTCTCAACGCACCCGACGTGCGCTCGGCGGCATTTTTGCTCGATGGAAAGCGTGTCGAGGTCGACCTGCACGGCCCAGGCACCGACGAACCGGCACCTGCGATGCTCGTCGCCGAGGGCGGTTCGGTGTGGCAGCTGACCCCTTGGCGCGCCGCGGGCGGCCCGAGCGGAGCAGCAGGCGACGGCGCCATCCTGTCGCCGATGCCCGGCAAAGTCATCGCCGTTGAAGTCGCTGCGGGCGAAAGGGTGATCAAGGGGCAGAAGCTGCTCACTCTCGAAGCGATGAAGATGGAGCATAGCTTGACCGCGCCGTTCGATGGCGTGGTAGCCGAGCTTAATGCGACGCCGGGGGCGCAGGTGCAGGTTGAGGCGTTGCTGGTGCGGATTGAGAAGGAAGAATGACACCCCTCCCCGTTTGTGCTGAGCTTGTCGAAGCACCGTCCTTCCTTCTAACATCGCAACCAAGAACGGCCCTTCGACAAGCTCAGGGCGAACGGAGTATTGAATAATGGCGGGGCGCTTCTTCGACGAATGGACCATCGGCGATACGCTGACCCACGACATTCGCCGCACGGTGACCGAGACCGACAACCTGCTGTTCACCGTGATGACGCATAATCCGCAGCCGCTGCACCTCGACATCGAGGCAGCGAAGGCGTCCGAATTCGGCCAGATCCTCGTCAACGGCACCTTCACCTTCAGCCTGATGGTCGGGCTGTCGGTCGGCGATACGACGCTCGGCACGCTCGTTGCCAACCTTGGCTATGACAAGCTGGTGATGCCCAAGCCCGTGTTCATCGGCGACACGCTTCGCGCGGAGAGCGAAGTCATCGGGCTGAAGGAGTCGAAATCGCGGCCCAACGCCGGGATCGTCACCTTCCTCCACCGCTGCATCAACCAGCGCGATGAACTTGTCTGCCAGTGCGAGCGTTCGACGCTTGTACACAAACAACCGTGAAATCCTCCCCGCTCGCGGGGAGGTGGCAACCCGCAGGGTTGACGGAGGGGGGTTAGCGGCCTCACACTTTGCGCCATGACAAAAACCCCCTCCACCATCCTCCGGATGGTCCCCCTCCCCGTGGCGGGGAGGATCGGATCATGAGACTACGGTCCCTCCTTTTCGTCCCCGGCGACCGGCCCGAACGCTTTGCCAAAGCGGCGGCATCGCGCGCCGACGCGATCATCCTCGACCTGGAGGATTCGGTGTCGCTCGCGAACAAGGACGCCGCGCGCCACGCGATCGCCGACTATCTGGCAGGCGCGCGCGAAGTCCTCACGCTGGTGCGCGTCAATCCGCTCGATGGCCATCTCACCGCTGCTGATGTCGGCGCGATCATCGCCGCCCGACCCGATGCAATCATGCTGCCCAAGGCCGAGGGCGCACCGAGCATCGCGCAGCTCGACCTCATATTGCGCAGCGAAGGCGCGGCTGACGCCTCGCTGCCCCCCATCCTGCCGATCGCCACCGAGACCGCCACGGCGATCTTCACCCTCGGCAGCTATCGCGAGACGAAGGATCGTCTGCTTGGACTGACCTGGGGCGCCGAAGACCTGCCTGCTGCCATTGGTGCCACCACCAGCCGCGAGGCCGATGGCAGCTACACCGCGCCCTATAACGTCGCCCGCGCGCTGACCCTGTTCGCCGCCCACGCCGCGGGCGTCGCCGCGATCGATACGGTGTTCCCGGCGATCAAGGACGAGGCGGGACTCGCCGCCTACGCCGCCCACGCCCGACGCGATGGCTTTACCGGCATGATGGCGATCCATCCGGCCCAGGTCGAGGCAATCAACGCTGCCTTCACCCCCAGCGCCGACGAGGTGTCGCGTGCGCAGGCGATCGTCGATGCCTTCGCCGCCAATCCGGGCGTCGGGGTGCTGCAAGTTGACGGCAAGATGGTCGATGCGCCGCACCTCAAACAGGCCAAGCATATTCTGTCATTGGCGGACTGAGCCACCCCTCGTCAGCGAACCTTACGCCGGAAAGGCGGATGGCGCTTCATCCAGTCGCGCCCGCGGTGCCAGCTCTTTTTCAAACCGCGCTCAGTAAAGCTTTCGAACATCGCATCAGGGCTGGTCGGGTCGAGCACCTCATTGTCGGCAATGAATTCATCGAGCGGTCCGGGGGCGACCAGATCGAGCAGTTCGAGCGAGCGACCGTCGCCGCGCATCGATTCAATCGTTTCGATCAAGGATCCGGTCCGCTCGAACGTGGATGCGATGTCATTCTCGGTCACGCCCAGATGCTCGGCGATCAGCGACTCGCGCAGGCGCGCGATGACCGGTTCGACGCCCGTGTTCGCCGCCAGCGCTGCATCGATCGTGACATCGCATTCGCTGTCGAGCCCCATCGACCGGTTGTTCAGGTTCGACGATCCGATCCGCAGCAACCGGTCATCGACGATCGCGGTCTTGGCGTGGACGTAGATGGGGTCGCCGCCCTTGGTATGCGGCACATAGACTTTCAGCCGGTCACCGTGCCGTGACTTGGCAATCGAACGGACGAGTTGCACGCGCGCCGCGTCCATCGCCATCTGCTCCAGCCACCCGTCGGCGGTCTTGGGCATCACCATCACAAATTCGGGCGGATCATCTTCATCGAGCCGCGCGGCGATCGCCGCCGCGATCGCGCCGCTGGTGAAATACTGGTTCTCGAAATAGATGAAGCGCCGCGCGCCCGCGATCATGTCGAGATACAGCTGCTCATTCTCGCGTATTTCAGGGCGGCCATCATATTCGGCGCTGGTGCGCGAAATTGCGACATCGACATCCATAAAGTCGGGTTCAAGATCGTCGGGCCAATTCTCGCCTGTACCGCTCAGATCGCGAAGCGGCTTGCTCGTCGCGCGCTGCCAACGCTCATTGCCCAGTTCCGCCAGCGCCGTTCCGATCGGGCCCGACAGGATCATCGTCGAATCGTGCCAGGGCATATAGCGCTTGCCGTTGGGGCCGGTACGCCGCGGGTCGTCGTCGATATGGTCGCGCGTGTCCCACCGCGTCGAGCTGACGTCGATGCCGCCGCACACCGCCAGATGATCGTCGAACACCGCGACCTTCTGGTGGTGGCTGCACCCGACAGGATGCGCGCTGTCGAGCCGGAAGCTGATCGACTTTGTCATTTTCCAGCGTAGCACCATCGCGACGATCGACGGCACGAACAGATGTTTCAGACCGCCGAAATTCCAGCGCAAAATGTCGATGTCGCGCTGCGGCTGATCCTTGGCGAGGCGCAGCAGGTAATCGCCGAGCGATTCGCCTTTCCCCTGCTCGTCGGGGATCAGCGGGATGCGCGGATCGAAATCCCAACCGATCAGCAGGATCCGTTCCTTGGCACCCGCCATCAACCGTTCGAGCAGCGCGTAATAGTCCGCCGCGTCGACAATCATCCGCGCCTTGTTGGCGCGTTCGATGCGCCAGCAATTGCGCCCTTCGACGACGATGGGGGCCAAGCTCTGCGGGCGTTCAGGGTCGCTCATCGCCGACGCCACGCATGGCGGCGGCGATCGTTCCATCGGGCGCGATCAGGCGGCGTAAAATTGCTCCGGGGTCAGCGTCATCATCGCTTCGCTGCCCGCTTCGATCTTGCGGCGCAGCGACCCGGCGTCGGGCAGGAACCGTTCGCCAAAGTAGCGCGCGGTGACCAGCTTGGCTTCAAGGAACGCCTTGTTGCCGCGCCCTTCGGCGAGCGCCTTCTGCGCCGCTTCGGCCATCATCAGCCACATCGATCCCAGCGCGACGATCCCCATGATGTGCATATAATGATGCGCGCCGGCGCCGATATTGTTCGGGTTTGTCATGCCATTCTGCATGAACCACATCGTCGCGGCCTTCAACTCGCCGTTCGCTTTTTCCAGCCGCCCGGCGAAGTCGGCCAGTGCCTCACTGTCCTTGGCGCGCGCGCATTCGGCGTCGATGATCGCAAAGAAGGCCTGGATCGCGCGGCCGCCATTCTGCGCCAGTTTGCGGCCGACCAAGTCCATTGCCTGAACGCCGTTCGCACCCTCGTAGATCATGGTGATGCGGGCATCGCGGACATATTGGCTCATGCCCCATTCTTCGATGTAGCCATGGCCACCGAACACCTGCTGCGCATTGGTCGCTACGTCATAACCCTTGTCGGTGCCATAGCCCTTGATCACGGGGGTTAGCAGGCTGACGAGGTCGTCCGCTTGCTGGCGTTCTTCTTCGGTCTCGGCGACATGCGCCAGATCGACCTGCAACGCGCCCCACAGGCACAGTGCGCGGAGCCCCTCAACGGTGGCCTTGGCATCCATCAGCATCCGGCGCACGTCGGGATGGACGAACAGCGGGTCGGCCTTTTCCTGCGGGTCTTGCGGCCCGGTCAGCGCGCGACCCTGGCGACGGTCCTGCGCATAGGCGACGGCGTTTTGGAAAGCGATGTCGGCCTGTCCCAGTCCCTGAACGCCGACGCCCAAACGCGCGGCGTTCATCATCACGAACATCGCGGCGAGGCCTTTGTTTTCCTCGCCGACCATCCAGCCCTTGGCGCCGTCATAATTCATGACACAGGTCGAATTGGCGTGGATACCCATCTTGTGTTCGATCGACCCGCATTGCAGTGCGTTATGCTCACCCAGCGAGCCGTCGTCATTGACGAGAAACTTTGGCACGATGAACAGCGAGATGCCCTTGACGCTGTCAGGCGCGTCGGGCGTCTTGGCGAGCACCAGGTGGATGATGTTCTCGGTCAGGTCATGCTCGCCCGACGAGATGAAAATCTTGGTCCCGGTGATGGCATGGCTGCCATCGCCGTTCGGGACCGCGCGGGTGCGGATCAGACCAAGGTCGGTGCCGCAATGCGGTTCGGTCAGGTTCATCGTCCCGCCCCACTCGCCCGAAATCATCTTCGGGCAATAGCTCGCCTTCTGTTCGTCCGATCCCTTGACCAGAATCGCCGCGACCGCGGCTTGGGTCAGCCCCGGATACATCGCAAAGGCCTGGTTCGCCGCCATGCGATATTCCTCGACCGGAAAACCGACGACATGCGGCAAACCTTGCCCGCCGAACTCTTCGGGCTGGGTCAGCAACGTCCAACCAGCGTCGCAATAGGCTTTATAGGCTTCCTTGAAGCCCTTCGGTGTCGTCACCGATCCGTCGTCGTGGCGCGTACATCCCTCCAGATCGCCCGACTGGTTGATCGGGAACAGCACTTCCTCACAGAATTTGCCCGCTTCGGTCAGCACGGCCTCGATCATGTCGGGGGTCGCGTTGGCGAAACCGGGCAGGTTCGCATAGCGCTCGACCCCGAGCACGTCATTGAGGAGAAAGAGGCTGTCTTGCACGGGGGCGCGATAGACGGGCATGGGAAATCCTTCTGAAAATCAGCTTCGCAATGTCACTTGCCTGGGGAGAGGCTCAACCGACCTTTTGGCCGGCGTCGACTTTTTTCACCATATCGATGAACCGCGACAGTTCTTCGACAGCGCTGTCGATATCGTCCCGCTGCCGCTGCAACAAGCCGATGCGCTGTTCGCATTTCTCGATCGTCACCTGCCGTTGCAGCTTACGACCGTCGCCGACGTCGTAAAGGTCGATCATCTCGCGAATGTCCGCCAGGCTGAACCCGGTGCGCTTGGCGCGCAGAATCCACGCCAGACGTGCCCGATCACGTTTCGAATAGATGCGCGACAATCCCTTGCGCGACGGACTGATCAGCCCTTCATCCTCATAGAAACGCAGCGCACGCGCGGTAACGCCGAACTCGGTCGACAAGTCGGTGATGCTGAATTGTTCGCGGCCCAAGTGATCGGGCGTGTCGATATGGGCGTGGCCATATGGTTCGGTCATGCCGACGAAACTAGTTTCCGTTGACGTGAACGTCAAGACCGGCAAATCGGCCCGTTTTGGCGCCGGTCAAACCCCGCAAGGTTGCTGCATATTGCCTTGCTGATCGCGGATCTGCAAGCCCCGCGCATCATCGGTCGACCAGCTCGCGCGCGGCAGCCGCAAGCCCGACAGCGAAGCACGCGCTGGACAGAGTTTATTGCATTGCGGCGGCAGGCTGCCGGGAAGGCGCAGCTCGTCTTCCTCTTCGCGCACCAGCGTGTCGCAGCCCTCCGCTCCCCCAAAGCGCATGCGCCAGCCGTCGCCCTCGCGCACCATCGTTCCACTGGCGGCACAGGACAAAGTCGTCCCGAACGATGCGGTCACCGCAAAGCGCCACTGCCCCGCGCCATCGGGAACGACGCACATCGCGTCGCGGCCTAGGTCATGCGAGCGTTCAAACACGCCGACCGGCGTCTCGGCGTCGGGACTCACGACGCCGCGCTCGCGCGCCGCGATTTCCAGCGGATTGTCGGCGTCGATCCCCTGCCCGCTCCGATCCGGCGCATGCCGTTCGCACCCGCCGACGAGCAATAGGCCCAGCGCCAATGCGAGCTTAGCTGTGCGCATCATCGTCCAGAAATGTCAGCGCCCCGTCCGCCTCGACCCGGCGATAAAAGCACGTCCGGCGCCCGGTATGACAAGCCGGTCCGGCGGGCGTCACGCGCAGCAACAGCGCGTCCTGATCACAATCGACGCGCATCTCGACCAACGTCAGCCCGTTGCCCGATGTCTCGCCTTTGCGCCACAGCGCACCCCGCGATCGCGACCAGAAATGCGCCTGCCGTGTCACCTGCGTCCGTTCGATCGCCTCGGCATTCATATGCGCGACCATCAGCAGCACGCCGGTGTCGGCATCCGTGACAATCGCTGTCACGAGACCTGCCGCGTCGAAACGCGGGAGAAATCGGTCGGTCGTGTCACGCTGGTGGTCCATAACCTGCGCTTTAGAGCAGAAGCTGGACGCCTGTCATCCCGTCGTTCGCTCGGCCGATGACAATATCGTGAATATGGGGGGCGACATTTGCGATCTCCCTCCCTATATGCGCGCCAGTCACTGCCCTCGCTGCTGGACCATCATGCTCACCACACACCCTTTCGACGACGACAAACTCCGCGAGGAGTGCGGCGTCTTTGGTATTCATGGCGCCGACAGCGCCGCCGCGGTCGTTGCGCTGGGCCTGCACGCCCTGCAGCACCGCGGACAGGAAGCCGCCGGCATCACCGCCTTCGACGGCAAGGAATTCCACACCCACCGCGCCATGGGCCATGTCGCCGGCAATTTCGACCGCGACGAGATCATGCGCCAGTTGCAGGGCGGATCGTCGGTGGGCCATGTTCGTTATTCGACGACCGGCGAGACCGCGCTGCGCAACGTCCAACCATTGTTCGCCGATCTGTCTACCGGTGGCTTTGCGGTGGCGCATAATGGCAATATCTCGAATGCGACCGCACTCAAGAAGGTGCTCGTGCGCCGCGGTTCGATCTTTCAGTCGACGAGCGATACCGAGGTCATCATTCACCTCGTCGCGACGTCAAGCTATCGCTCGCTGATCGACCGCTTTATCGACGCGCTGAAACAAGTCGAGGGTGCCTATTCGCTGATATGCCTGACTGCCGAGGGCATGATCGGGTGCCGCGACCCGCTCGGGATCCGCCCGCTCGTCATCGGCAAGCTCGGCGACGCCCATATTCTGGCGTCGGAAACCGTGGCGCTTGACGTCGTCGGTGCTGAATTCGTCCGCTCGGTCGAACCCGGCGAACTTGTCATCATCCGCGATGGCCAGCTGACGTCGCACCGCCCCTTTTCCCAGCAATCGGCGCGCCCGTGCATCTTCGAGTATGTCTATTTCTCACGCCCCGATTCGATCGTCGACGGCACCAGCGTCTATTCGGTCCGCAAGGCGATCGGCGCCGAGCTGGCGCGCGAAAACCCGGTTGATGCCGACCTGATCATCCCGGTTCCCGACTCTGGGACGCCAGCCGCAATCGGTTATGCGCAAGAATCGGGCATCCCGTTCGAACTCGGGATCATCCGCTCGCACTATGTCGGCCGCACCTTCATCCAGCCGGGCGACAAGGTCCGCCATTTGGGCGTCAAGCTGAAGCACAACGCAAACCGCGCGCTGATCGCGGGCAAGCGCATCGTGCTGATCGACGATTCGATCGTGCGCGGTACCACCAGCCTGAAAATCGTCCAGATGATGCGCGATGCGGGCGCTGCCGAGGTCCATATGCGGATCGCCAGCCCGCCGACGCAGCACAGCTGCTTTTACGGCGTCGATACCCCTGAACGCGCCAAATTGCTCGCGGCGCAGATGACGGTCGGGCAGATGGCGAACTTCATCAACGCCGACAGCCTGTCGTTCGTCACCATCGACGGCCTCTATCGCGCGCTGGGCGAAGCGAAGCGCACCGATGATGCGCCGCAATATTGCGATGCCTGCTTTACCGGCGACTATCCCACCACGCTCACCGACTTCGACGAGCATGGGTTGGAAGATCAATTTTCGCTGCTGGCTGAACGGGTTGTCTGACACCATGACTATCAAGACTGAAGAATTGACGGGCCAGGTTGCGCTCGTCACCGGGGCGAGCCGTGGCATCGGCGAAGCGATTGCCGAAGCGCTGGCGGCACGCGGCGCGCATGTCGTCATCACCGCGCGCACCGCGGGCGGGCTAGAAGCGCTGGAGGACCGGATTCACGAGGCGGGCGGCGCTGCAACGATCGCGCCGCTCGACCTGACCGACGGCGACAGCATCGCGCGGCTGGCCAGCGCGATGGCCGAACGCTGGCAACAGCTCGACATGCTGGTGCTCAACGCCGCGATGCTTGGGACGCTGACCCCGGTTGCGGCGATTGACGGCAAGGAATTCAACAAGCTGCTGACACTGAACCTCATCGCGCAGCAGGCGCTGATCGCCAATTTCGACCCGTTGCTCCGCCGCGCCGCGAGCGGCCGACTGCTCGCCTTGTCGAGCGGCGTCGCCCGGACCCCGCGCGCCTATTGGGGCGCCTATGCCGCATCGAAAGCCGCGTTTGAAACGCTCGTGACCAGCTATGGCGCCGAAATGCGCAACATCTCGACCGTCCGCACCGCGATTCTCGATCCCGGCGGCACCCGCACCCAGATGCGCGCCCGCGCCTATCCCGGCGAAGATGCCAAGAGCATCAAGGACCCCGCAGCCGTCGGCGAGTTCGTCGCCAAGCTGATGATCGAAGGCTTCGATAGCACCGCCTTCCACGCCCTGCCCAAGGTGATGGAAAAGGCTTAACGTCCTCTTTGTTTTCCGGCACTAAGGCAGCGCCATAAGACGGGTTTGCAAGGGCGCAGTGATGACCAAGGATGTTTTGCGATCGGCAGTCGCGGCGGTGACCGGAATCGCCGTCGCCTTTGGACTGATCTGGCTGGCGCAATATGCGGGTAACGAAATCTCGCCTGCCGAATATAATCTCGACACTGACGAAATCCTGATCCCGATCGGATCGACGATCGCCCTGGTCGTCGGCTGGTTCATCGGCACCTTCGCCGGAGGCTGGCTCGCGATGCGGGTCTCGACGGGCACCGGCGCGGGCTGGATCGTCGCCGGGTCGGTAATCGGCGCGGCCCTCTATCGCGCTGTCACCCTGGCCGATACCTGGTGGATCATGGCGCTGGGCGTCGCGGTACCGCTCGCGGCCGTGTGGTTGGCGCAGCGGGCGACAAGGATCATCGCCTACTGAAATACCATCGCCTCCGCAAAGGCGGGGGCCGTTAGCAGCCTGCCCAGCGGCCCCCGCCTTCGCGGGGGCGACCGGCCTTATTTCGCTTCATTGTCCACCGCAGCCTGCACCGATTTGTAGAACGCCTCACGCGCCGCGCCGACGCCTTCGGGATCGGTCGCCGTCGGCCAGTTGCCGTTCGACGCAATCACCAGCTTGCGCTTGGGATCAATGAAAATGCCCTGACCGAAAATGCCCTGCGCCGCGAAGCTGCCATCGTCGTTGGTCCACCACTGATAACCATAGCCCCGGCCCGGGACGCCGATATCCGCCTGTTTGGTCGTCGCTACGTCGAACCAGCCATCGGGGACAATCTTGACCCCGCCCGCAACGCCTCCGTCCAACACAAACTGGCCAAGCCGCGCATAATCCTTGAGGCTCGCCGATATGCAGCACCCGCTGATTTCATGTCCGGTGGCGCCCAGCATCCAAATGGCATCCTGCTCCATACCGAAAGGCTTCCAGACCTTCTCGGACAGATAGGCGGAGAGCGTCTTGCCGGTGGCGCTCGATACCAGAACCCCGATCAGGTTCGTTTCGCCGGTGCTGTAAAGCCACTTGGAACCCGCCGGAACATCGCGCGGCAAGGTTTTCATGTAGCTGACAGTGATGTCTTCGCCGGCGACGGGCTTTTGCAGATTGAATAGCGCCACGTCGGATTTCGGATCGGTATAATCCTCGTTCCATTTTACCCCCGACGTCATCGTCAGCAACTGGCGCACCGACACATCGTCATAGGCCGATCCCCTCAGCCCGGGAATATAGACGGTCACCTTGTCGTCGAGGCTCTTGATATAGCCATCCTTCACCGCCGCACCAACGAGGGTCGAGGTAAAGCTTTTGGCGACCGAAAAGCTGGTCCAGCGTCCGTCCGGCCCATAGCCAAGCGCGTATTTCTCCAGCCGTATCTTCCCGTCTTGGACGATGATCAGGCCGGCGTTGCGCTGCTTCGCCATATGGGCATCGACATCACCGCCCACGTCGAGCGGCGCGCCTTGCGTCAACGGATAGACCTTGCTGCCCGCTTCAACCGTGTTGAATACGACCTTTGGCATGGTTTCGAGGGTACGAAAGGCGGCGTCGCGTTGATCCTGGGTCCAGAACAGCACATTCATATCCTTTGGCAGGGTGTCGGTCGTTTGGGTGGATGCGGGCGCACTGCACCCCGCCGCCGCGGCGCACAAAAGCGCCGCTACCAGATATCGTTGCATAGAAACCCTCTCCCCTGTTTTCAGGCCGTTTTCTCGAGCGTGACTTGCGCAACATTGATACCACCGCCGCGAAACCCGCCCTCGCAATACTGCAAATAATAACGCCAAAGCCGCACGAAACGGTCGTCGAAGCCGGCCGGTAACTGGTCGGCAGCGACCGCCGCATCGAACCGCTCACGCCACTGGCGCAGCGTTTCGGCATAATCTTCGCCAAAATGATGAACGTCGCGCCATGCCAGCCCGCGTTCTTCGGCGAGCGCGCGGAAGCGGCTTTCGGAGATCAGGCAACCCCCGGGAAAGATATAGGCCTGAATGAAATCGCTGCTCGCCGCATAGCGTTCGAACAGTGCATCGTTGATCAGGATATACTGGATCGCGGCTTTGCCACCCGGGCGGAGCAGCCGCGCGATGGCATCCAGATAGGCGGGCCAATAGGCCTGCCCGACCGCCTCGACCATCTCCACGCTGGCGATGGCATCATATGGCCCTTGCACATCACGATAATCGCAAAGTTCAATGCGCGAGCGTCCTGACAGATCGACTGCCGCGAGCCGTGCATCGGCGATCTCGGCCTGCGACGGCGACAATGTGATCCCGGTGTAGATCACATCGTGGCGCTCGACGGCACGTTCGGCCAGCGCCCCCCACCCGCAGCCGATTTCCAGCAAGCGGCCGCCCGATCGCAGATCAAGCCGGTCAAGAATTGCATCGACCTTACCCGTCTGCGCCGCCTCCAAGGATTGCCCCGGATCGGCGAACAATGCGCTGGAATAATTCATCGCGTCGTCGAGCCACAAGCGATAAAAATCATTGCCCAAATCATAGTGCGCATGGATGTTCCGCCTCGCGCCGCGACGGTCATTGCGATTCAGGAGATGCGCGAGCTTGTTCAGCCAGCGCAGGGGACCGCGGGCGCGCGCAACGTCGCCCAGCGACTCGGCATTGCGCATGAACAGGTCGAACAGCGGGACCGGGTCGGGCGACGTCCATTCACCCGCGTCCCAGGCGCGATACCAGCCCACCGATCCCGACATCGCCAGCCGCGCCAGTGCGGCCCAACTGTGGAGATGAACAATCGCAGTCGGCCCCTTCCCGCGCCCGCCCAGCAGTCGCACACCGTCGTCAGGCGTATGCGCCTCGATCGTACCGAGCGCGAGGCCCGTGTCGATCCGGTCGAGCAATCGGTGGAACAGTCCTGCAGGCGCCAATGCCAGCAGCCGCGCCATCGCGCCGCCGCTGCGATAAGCGCGATCGGCGCGGAGCAACTGTTTGCCACGGCGCGGGCTGACATGCGTGTTCATAGCGCCCTCCTGCCCCAAAGTCCGGCGCCTGACAATCAGTTGCCGCGCGCCTTCATGACGTCATAGGCGGCCAGCGCGCGTTCGCGTGCTTCGCGGTGGCCGATGATCTTGGCAGGATAGGCTCGCGGACGCTGTCCGAAGCTTTCGGGATCATGAATCGCAGGCTCGGTCAGTTCGGCAAGTTCCGGCACCCATTGGCGAATATAGCCCGCAGCATCGAATTTCTCCGACTGCGTCAGCGGCGCCATGATCCGCGGGAACATGTTGCTGTCGACTCCGCTCCCCGCCACCCACTGCCAGTTCACGGCGTTTGACGCATAGTCAGCATCGACCAAGGTGTCCCAGAACCATTGCTCGCCCTGCCGCCAGTCGATCAGCAAATGTTTGATCAGGAAGCTCGCCGCGATCATCCGCACCCGGTTGTGCATCCATCCCGTCGCCCACAGCTGGCGCATCCCGGCATCGACAATCGGATAGCCGGTGCGCCCCTGTTGCCAGGCCGCTAGATCGGCATCGGCCGAGCCACCGCTCCGCCATGGCAAAGCGTCATCGAATGCCGAACGCGCGCTGCGGCTGCCATAATCGGGAAATTGGAGGATGACATTCTGCGCATAGTCGCGCCACCCGATTTCGCCGAGGAAGACATCGACAGATCCCCCGGCATCGGCCGTGCGGTGCCATATTGTCACGGGTGACACCTCACCGAAATGAAGATGCGGTGACAGACGCGAGCTGCCCTCCTGCGACGGCAGGTTACGGCGGCGATCATAGTCCGCCGCCACATCAACGAAAGCCGCGATCCTTTTGCACGCGCCGGCCCCGCCCGGTGCCCATTCTGCGGCAAAGCCGGTGGCCCAATCGGGCTTGGTCGGTAGCAGCCCCCAGTCAGCGAGCGCATCCGAAGCGGGCCACATATGGGGCGCCGTGATGTCACGCGGACAATTCAACGGACTGGGCGGCGGCATATGGTCTTTCAAGGCCCGCCAGAACGGCGTGTAGATCTTGTACGGCGTGCCGCCCCCGGTCGTCAGCGACCCCGGCGGGAGCAGGTAATTGCCATCATGGCACTGCAAATCGAGCCGCTTCGACACCGCCTTTTCGGCGTTGCGCCACCATGGCTCGTAGTGGCGCAGGCAATGCACCGCCGCCGCACCCGTTTCTTCCGCAATCGAAGCCAGTTGTTCGTCACACTTCCCACGGCGCAGGATCAAACGCGACCCCTTCTCGCGTAGGCGTGCGTCAAGGCTGGCGAGGCTATGGTGGAGCCACCATCGCGATGCCGCGCCCATGCGGCGATGCTTGGGTGTTTCGTCGTCCAGAATATACACCGGTATCACCGGCCCTGCTGCCGCTGCGGCGACGAGCGCCGCCTGGTCCGACAGCCGCAAGTCGCGCCGGAACCAGAGAATGACGGGCGCTGTCATTCGTCGCGCGTCGCGGTATCGGGCGCGGTCAGCCGGACCTGGAATCGGTCCTGCGACAAAGGATGCATGAAGCGCTGGTCGCGCAGCATGATGGCGTCGCCGTCCTTCTGCGCCACCGGCATCCGCGCCCAGAACAGAAAAGCGCGCGCGTCAGGATCGCCCATCAGCCATTGTTCCAGCCGGGGATCATCCATGCCGGTTGGCTGGCCACCGATGTCGAGATTGCCGCCAACGCCAGGCGTAAAATCGCCGCTCCCATAACGCTCGGCCGTGCGCCAGAAGATGTCGCGTTGCCAAAAGGCCAGCGGCGGGGGGCTGGCAACCACCAGCGCGTCACGATGCCCACTCGCGGCGAGCGCACTCTCGGTCGTCCGTTCGGCGGCGCCGGTGATCAGGCCGTTGGCAAAGATATAGGCGCACACGGCTGTAAAGCCGACCCATGCGGGCCGTTGCCAATTCGCCGTCCCGCCCCGCTCACGGCGCAGCGACAGCCACACCGACAGGCCGAGCGCGATCCATATCCACAGGTCGATGATGAAGATCGTGTCGCCATAAAACCATTGCGACGAAAAGGGTTCAAGCAGGCGGATGCCGTAATTGTTCAGCCAGTCGAGCGCGGGATGGCTGAGGCAACCGATATACGCAAGCGCCAGCAGCCAGCGCTTGTCGATCGGCAGCCGTCCGGCGGGGCGCTTGCCGCGCTTCGTCTGCCAACGATCGAACCCCAGCATCGCCGCCCACAGCGGGATCGGCAGCACCTGCATCGCGATCGGCCCATGCGTGATCCCGCGCCGAAAGCCCAGATGCTGGACCCCGTCGAGCCACGCCAGACAGGCGGCGTCCACGTCGGGCAGATTGGCCGCCAGAATCAGCGTCGGGATCGCCAGGCCGGTTTTCTTCTTGAGGCCCATCTGGCCCAGGACTGCGCCGAAGAGGCTGTGCGTGAGATTATCCATCGCCGCTTGGTGGCGTGGATCGGTCTGCTTTGCAATGCGCTATGCGGACCGGTTCACGATCATTTTGTGAGCACCAACGGCCAACGCCTAAAGGTCCGGTCCACCCTCGGTCACGGTCCATGTCTGACCTTTTTTGAGCAGGCCTTGCAAATCGGCAGTCTTGCCCTCGCGGGCGGCCGCATTCTGGCGCCAGACATCGGCTTCAAAGGTCGGGCGCGGGTCGTCGTACAGCACGCCAAGCGCCATCGGAAATTCGCCGAACGGCATTTCGACCAGCATATGCGCGACGCTGCGGTTGGTGACGTCATGGACGATCACCCCGGCGGCCTGCCAGTCGCCATCGACGACATCGACGGTCTTGAGGTGCAGCGCCTCGGCATCGAGCGCGATGCCTTTGGTTCCCTTGGCATAGAGCATCGGTTCGCCATTCTCGAGCCACAGCTGGCGATCCTCGGCGCCTTTGGGCGCCGCGAAATCCTCGAACACATCTTTGTTATAGACGATACAGTTCTGGAAAATCTCGATAAAGGCGGCGCCCTTGTGAGCATGGGCGGCTTTCAGCACCTCGGGCAGCTTCTTCGATACGTCGAAGCCGCGCGCGACGAAGCGCGATCCGGCGCCCAGCGCGAACGCCGCGGGCTGTGCCGGACGATCGACCGAGCCATAGGGGGTCGACGGGCTGGTCGTACCGACCCGGCTGGTGGGCGAGTATTGCCCCTTCGTCAGCCCGTAAATCTCGTTGTTGAACAGCATGATCTGGCAATCGAGATTGCGGCGGATCAAGTGCATCGTGTGGTTGCCGCCGATCGACAGCCCGTCGCCGTCGCCGGTAACGATCCAGACGTCAAGGTTCGGATTGGCGAGCTTCAGCCCCGTCGCGAACGCCGGCGCGCGGCCGTGGATCGTGTGGAAGCCATAGGTTTCCATATAATAAGGGAAACGCGACGAGCAGCCGATGCCGCTGATGAACACCGTGTTTTCGGGCGCGGTGCCGATCTCGGGCATGGTGCGCTGCACCGCCTTCAAAATAGCATAGTCGCCGCAGCCCGGGCACCAGCGCACTTCCTGATCGGTTTCCCAATCCTTGAGCGTCGTCGTGCGCGCGATGGTTGTCATCTCGTTCATGCTAGTGCCTCCTCGATGGCGGCTTCGATTTCGGCAATCGTGAAGGGCTGGCCCGACACCTTGTTCACCGGCTTGGCGTCGACCAGATACTGGTCGCGCAGCACGGTCTTGAGCTGGCCGGTGTTCATTTCGGGTATGATGACCTTGTCATAGCTTTTGAGCAACTCACCCAGATTGGCGGGCAGCGGCCAGATATGACGAATATGGATGTGGCTGACATCCAGCCCCTCGGCGCGCTTGCGGCGTACCGCCTGATGGATCGGGCCAAAGGTCGAGCCCCAGCCGACGACCGCCAGCTTGCCGCTTTCCGCGCCAAGTTCGACGATCTGGTCAGGCACCTTGATGCCGTCGATTTTGGCCTTGCGGATGTCGGTCATCGCCTGATGGTTCGACGCCTCGTAATTGATGTGGCCAGTGTCGATTTCCTTCTCGATCCCGCCGATGCGGTGGAGCAGGCCGGGGGTACCGGGCTTGACCCACGGACGTTTGAGATTTTCATCGCGGCCATAGGGCTTGAACCCGCCCTCGGGCACCTCGGTGAGGAATTCGACCGGGAAGGCTTCGTAGGTCGTGAGATCAGGGACAGCCCACGGTTCGGCCGCATTGGCGATATAGCCGTCGGTCAGCAGGATCACCGGGGTCATATATTGCACCGCGATCCGCACCGCCTCGATCGCGCATTCAAACGCATCGCCGGGCGAGCGTGCCGAAATCACGGGCATCGGCGCATCGCCGTTGCGGCCATAGACGGCCTGATACAGATCCGACTGTTCCGTCTTGGTCGGGAGGCCAGTCGACGGCCCGCCGCGCTGCGAATTGACGATGACGAGCGGCAGCTCGGTCATAATCGCGAGGCCCATCGCCTCGCCTTTCAGCGCGATCCCCGGGCCAGACGAGCTGGTAACCCCGAGCGAACCACCATAGCTGGCGCCGATCGCCGAGCAGATGGCGGCGATTTCGTCCTCGGCCTGGAAGGTCGTGACGTCATATTCCTTGAGCCGCGACAGGTGATGGAGAATCGCCGACGCCGGCGTGATCGGATAACCGCCAAAGAACATCGGCAGCTTCGCCAGCTGCGCCCCGGCGACCAAACCAAGCGCGATGCCCTCGGCACCGGTCAGCGTGCGATACAGCCCCGGCGCGACGGGCGCGGGATCGACATGGTGCTGCTTGAGCGGCCCGGCCAATTCGGCGGTCTCGCCATAGGCATGACCTGCGTTCAGTGCCGCGATATTTGCCGCCGCCAGATCCGGCGCCTTGGCGAATTTCGCGTTCAGCCAGTCGACGAGCGGCGCACGATCGCGGTCGAACATCCACAGCGCCAGCCCCAGCGTCCACATATTCTTGCAGCGCAGCGCTTCCTTGTTGCCAAGGCCAAAGGGCTTCACCGCATCCATCGTCAGCTGGCTGATATTCAGCTTCAGCAGCTGCCACTTCGCGAGACTGCCGTCGTCGAGCGGATTCGCGTCATATTTCGCCTTGGCGAGGTTGCGATCGTTGAACTCGCCCTCGTCGGCGATGATCAGCCCGCCGTGCTTGAGCGAAGGCACATTGGTCTTGAGCGCCGCCGGGTTCATCGCAACCAGCACGTCCGGCGCATCGCCCGCGGTGTCGATCGCCGAGGATCCAAAATTGATCTGGAACGCCGAGACCCCAAACAACGTGCCTTGCGGGGCGCGGATCTCGGCCGGGAAATCAGGGAAGGTCGCAAAGTCGTTGCCCGCGAGCGCCGACGACAGGGTGAACTGGCCGCCGGTCAACTGCATCCCGTCGCCGCTATCGCCTGCAAACCTCACTACCACTGCATCCGAGAGGGGGGACTGCCGCTTGCCGGCTTCGTCCACTACCACTGTCGCCATTTTATTTTCTGCCTTGAATCTTGCGAACCTGTGACGCTGGCCTAGGCCTGTGGGCGCGATGCCGCAATTCAGAAAAAATTGTGCGCTGCAAACTTCAAACGCCCGATCGGTTGCCAATTGCCATTGAATTATCCGCTGCGATGCCGAATAGCAGCACGAACAACAGGCCGCACAAGCGGAGCGAGGGGATCAGCAGGATGACCGACAGCACCACCCATTTCACGCGTCCCGACGTGGCAATGTTCCTGGCGTTTCTCAACGCGCAGGAAGGCCCCAAGATGGAAGAACTGCCGCCTGCCGAGGCGCGCGAAATGTTTCGGATGATGGCCCAGATGGCCGACGCCCCGCGCGGCGAGATCGCCAAGGTCGAGGATCGGACAATTCCCGGCCCCGCGGGCGAGATATCGATCCGCCTCTATGACAATCGTCCCGACAGCGAGCCCGGCCCGGTGATGGTCTTTTTTCACGGCGGCGGTTGGGTGATCGGCGACCTTGATACCCATGATGCCTATTGCGCGGAAGCTGCGCGGATGCTCGACATGCCCGTTGTTGCCGTCGATTATCGACTTGCCCCCGAACACCCGTTCCCTGCCGCGCCTGACGATTGCGAAGCAGCGGCGCGCTGGGTTGCCGATCATTTCCCCTGCACCGGATTGGTCCTGTCGGGCGAAAGCGCTGGCGGCAACCTCACCATCGCGACCGCGCTAACCCTGCGTGACAAGCCGGCCTCAAAGCCGGTGATGGCCATGCATCCGATATACCCCGCCGTGACAACGCACGACGACTGGCAAAGCTACCGCGATTTCGGCGAAGGCCATTTGCTGACAACCGGCAGTATGACGTATTTCGGCAATCATTATGCCGCGGACCCCGCCGACTATCGCGCCTCGCCGCTCGATTTCCCTGCCGCGGGCCTGCCGCCAACATTGCTCACCACCGCGGGACTCGATCCGCTGCGCGATCAGGGCCGCGCCTATGCTGCGAAGCTGATCGAGGCCGGCGTGCCGACAACCTATCGCGAAGCGGCGGGCAGCATTCACGGCTACATCAACTTGGCGCAAGGCATTCCCAGCGCCAAGGACGATATCCGCAGCGCGTTGACGGTCTTGAAAGCGATCATCGCCGAAGCTAGCGGGACGGCATGATCGACCCCGCCACCCTACCCTATCGCCCCTGCGCGGGCGTCATGCTCGCCAACCGCGACGGCCTGGTCTTCGTCGGCCAGCGGCTCGATACATCCAGCGAAGCTTGGCAAATGCCACAGGGCGGCATCGATCGGGGCGAGGATGCCGAGGAAGCGGCGATTCGCGAGCTCGGCGAAGAAACTGGCGTCCATGGCGGACTGGTCGAAATCATCGCGCGCAGCCGCGAGGAGTATTTTTATGACCTGCCCGACGACCTGATGGGAAAGATGTGGGGTGGCAAATATCGGGGCCAGCGCCAGCATTGGTTCCTGATGCGCTTCATGGGCGAGGACAGCGACATCAACATCCACACCAAGCACCAGGAATTTCGCGCCTGGAAATGGGCCGACCTGAACGAAATCGAAAAGCTGATCGTGCCGTTCAAGCGTGTGCTTTACCGCGGGCTGATCGAGGAATTCGGCCCGCTGGTCTGATCGCGCAGTGCTATCGCAGTACGAAAGACGTCGGCGAACATCGCCGGGGTCAGTAGCCCGGTGTTCGTGTTGTACCGCGAACAATGATAGCTATCGACCAAGCGCCGCCCGTCCGCGAGCCAATGAACGGCGCCATGGCCGAAAGGATGCGCCGCCAGCCGTACTCCAGCCGCTCTCAGCACGGCATCATGCGCGATCCGCCCCAGCGCGATAACGACGCGCACATGGGACAAGGCGGCCAGCTGCTTCTCGAAAAACGGTCGGCAATTCGCGATCTCCGCAGGCGTCGGCTTGTTCTGCGGCGGCAGGCATTTGACGCTGTTGACGATGATCGCGCCGTCCAGACTGAGGCCGTCGTCGATTCGGGCATCATATTGACCTTTGCTCAGCCCGAACTCAGCAAGCGTCGCGAACAACAGGTCGCCTGCATAGTCGCCGGTGAATGGCCGCCCCGTCCGGTTGGCGCCATGTTTGCCCGGCGCCAGCCCCGCAAAGGCGAGCCATGCATCGGGATCGCCGAAGGCATATACCGGCGCATTCCACCCATCGGGATGCTCGGTCTGACATTCCCGCCGCAGCGCCACGAGTCGCGGGCAGCGCGGACAATCGCGCGGCGGTTCGGTTCCGGGCAATGGGCTGTCAATCTCCACCCATCTGCGATAGGCGCGGGGCCATGAGCAACGCAATGCCGCTTCCGCTTTACGCCATCGGGCTCGGGTCGAACCGGCGCCACGCGCGCTACGGCGATCCGCGCGCGGTGTTGATGTCCGCGCTCGCCGCGCTGGAATGCGATGACATCGAAGCCGTCGACGCCAGCCCTATCGTCGCCAGTGACCCGATCGGCCCCTCGCGCCGCCGTTATGCCAATGCGGTCGCCCTGGTCGCGTCGAAGCTCAGCCCGCCCGAAATGCTCGCTAGGCTGCACGCGATCGAAGCGAGCTTTGGCCGCCGCACCGGGCAGCGCTGGAGCGCGCGAACGCTCGATCTCGACATACTCCTCTGGTCGGGCGGCATCTGGTCCGACAATATGCTCACCATCCCCCACCCCGCCATTGAAGAGCGCGCTTTCGTTCTTGGTCCGCTGCGCGCGATCGTTCCCGAATGGCAGCATCCGCTCCACCGCCGCAGCGTCCGCCAACTCGCCGCGCGGCTCGCACGTCCAAAGCCGGTTGACCGGGGCGCAGCGGCGCACTAGGGCGACGGCTCACTTCGCACGCCGCCTTTGCAGCGCCGCGATGGGCCCTTAGCTCAGTCGGTAGAGCAACTGACTTTTAATCAGTAGGTCGCTGGTTCGAACCCAGCAGGGCTCACCATTATAGTAGATTTCCATCCGATCGATCCGGCGCGCTGCTATGGGAACCAAAATATTTGGTACCCCCTGTCGAAAACTGAGTCTCGCTGCGCCAACTTTGCGGCCTCTGTGACCCTCCCACCTTCGGCATGGCGATTATAGGCTTTTTGCGAAAGGTTCGTCGAGCTCATCTGCCCCGCCGTTCAATGTCGGACGCGAGATCACAGGTGGTTCGAATTCACGAGATAAGCGGAAACCGGCATGTTTCGGGCACGCTTCATCCTGCTCATCCTCTAAGCCGGAAACGGGCTACAGTAGAAATGCAACTTTGGTTGCAAGGGGGCGTATCAGGTCGTCGAAGTATCGACAGGGAGTAGAAATCATGGAACCGAGAACGATGGTCGCGTACGCTATCATCGCGCTACTAGTGGCTGCCGCTGCCGCGGTCGTTTTACATTTGCGCCATAACTCAACGCGCCTGAAGGAACAGCGTCAGCGGCGCCAGCGCCATGAAAGCTCAGGGGGCGCTTTCCGTAAACGGCAAAATGTCTCGTTACCGAGGTGACGCGGAAATTTGCAGGCTGGTCCGCTCACCGCATGCATACATCATTTCGTTTTAGTGTTCGCTGACGGATTGCGGCGGATCCGCAACCTCCCGCTGCCACGAAGGACAATTTGCAGTCAGGCGTAGTCGATGAAATCGAGCATCAACACGTCGTCTTGCGATACGACGAAAGCCCAGAGACTGTGGCTGGATAGCGGCGGCGGCCTCCAGTCAACGTGGTCACATAGAAATCGCTTTCCGCGTCACCGGCATGAATATAGGGTGAGAAGCCGCCCGGCACCGCTTGAACACCGTTCGCGACGCGTTCTATAATCTCGGTGCCGCCCCGGAATTTGCCATACATGGCTAACGCGCCGGCTTTGGCTAGAATGGTACAGGCATCATAAATCGGCCCATTAGTGTTGCCGTTGGCGCTGGCCCTAGCAACGGCATTTTCAAATGTGCAGCGCCAGAAATAGTTCCCCGAAGCTGCGTTGGCGGCCAGCTTGTTGCCTCCAGAATCGTAAACATATCCCGTCGGTGAGCGCGTAGGGTCATTGGTCCAATAACAATTTCCGAACTCCTCGCCCCCGCGCCCATAAGGCAATGCATTGCCTTTGAACGTATCGACTGCGCCTAAAATGAGAACATTGCAGAACACAATCCGCCGTCCCCCGCTGAAATACATCGGTGCAGCCGAGGTGCCCACGAGCTTGCCGCCGGTCCAGATGACGTCCAACGTGCGCGCGCCAACCGCGTCGAGAAAACCCGGGCCGGCGTTGTCGCTTACTTCACAATCCACAAAGCGGATGTGGTGGCAGACACGCGCACCTTCGGGTTCCAGGTTGATACCGGCACCGGGTGGGCTGACAATCCGACCCGTATTTTTTGCGATGCGATAGCATTTGGTGCGAAGAAAGACGTTGCCGAAACCACCAACCAGCGAAATTCCCTGACGGCCGCACTCCCAGAACTCGCAATCCGTTGTACCGTTACCGGATGGTTTCCGGTCGGAAGGTATAGGGTCATCAACTAGAATCCCGTCAAGCGGGAATTGCCAACCTTTGCAGTTAACTGCGCGCCAGTCCTTTGTGTCGGAAAACTTCATGGCTGATGCGGGGATTTGCCATCCGACATCGCCATAGGGACCGCCGAGAACAGCGGAGGAGAGCAGACCGTCGAAGTTAAATCCGTCCACGCGCGCAAATGCACAATTGTGGAACCAGATAAGAGCCTCAAACGGCGAAGCGACGTCGTTCTGTCCCGACGAGGCCCAATAGGGCAGCCTGTGGGAAGTCGGTTTGCCGGCCGGGTCAAACGTACCGTATTTGTATCCAGCTTGCGGGATTAGTTTGCAGCCATTGCCATTAAGATATATCGGCTTCGTTGCGTTCTTAAATACCAAGCCGTCAATCGGTTGCCAACTATACTTGGGATGATAGGGCTTTGCTGTCCGGGCGACTTGGTCTGATGCCACGTATGTCGCGCCAGCGCGGAACTCGGCCACCCCGCCGTTGACGACTAGATAGGCCGCCATGAGGGCTAAAGCAGCGGTATCGTTCGTCGCACCGTCGCCCTTTGCGCCGAACTGTTCGGGTGTGACATATTGGGTATCCAGTGGTGTGCGCATCGTAAAGAATGTTCTCCACATTGCCTCCATTCCCGGTCAGACTATGGCAATCAACGCTCAACTTAAAGGCTTCATTGCCCTCCGCCCATATTACGAGGCCGTCCGTTGCAATCAAATAGGCGTACTATAGGATGTAAATCCGATCCCCTCCCACTTGAGACGTTTCACGAGCCTTATCTTAGCCAGAATTTCCAACGGGGGAATGGTCGTTTCTGGCTCCACGATCCTTCGCCCAGCGATCCGGAACACAGGCACCCAAATGGGCGGCTCGCAGAGCCGCCCGCATCCAAGTAGACGCGCAGAGTCTCACGTGTTCGCGACAATTAGGAAATCCCGACAACGAGCGTGTCCGGTACGCGCTCGACCAATAAGGCTGAACGTCGAACAACGAACAAACCCTCGGCATGATCTATGGCCGGTAATTTACAGGTTGCAACACGCTACACGTAACGAACATCGTCCGCCGCTTTGTCAATAAGCCATGCTACCCGCACGGCCAGAACATGAATGAAAACAGAATTAATGAAACGCGCACGCCAAGACAAGGAGATGGCTCCAAGTTTTATTCGTATTCAACGACCAGAAAATTAAATGTCCGCCCGATCGCAGCGGAGGGAGCCATGATATTTATGACGTTCGCGCTTGGGTTATTCCACGTATAGGGTAATCCTTCGCTCGCGCCGATCGCGTTTGTCGCTGAAGCTTCGACGGCACCCGTTACAATAAGCTTGGTCTTGTCCGCGACGTTTAATGGGATCAAAAAGTTTATGCGAGCGAACCCGCCCGAGTTGGAGAATGTCGCTGAAGCGCGATAGCTTTGCCGGATCGACGCGATCGTCGGAGAGGACGACGGCACGAATCGCGTGCTGGTGAACTTGGCGGAAGGCGCATTGACAGGTGATGCTCCGACCGAGGGTCCGAAGACTTCCTGATTGCCGCCGAACACGTTAAAGCTCTTGAAATCGCCCGCGACGATCAGGGAGCAGGGAACCTGAGCGCTAGCGGTGGTCGACTTACAGTCCACACCCAACATGTCGACGCTGCCCCACCCGGTCTCGATCGCCGTGAACGTCGGACCTGCGCCGTTCAAGGCGATATACTTTCCACCCTTGATCGTCATTTTATTGTCCGGGCCGCTCAAGCCGCCGAATGACAGCGCGCCGACCGCGCCTGCTCCCACCATGGTCACATCGTTGAAAGCCCAGCCATCATAATTTCCCGTAGGCGTTCCCATGCTAATGACGGTGGTAAGATTCAACTGCTCATAATAACCACCGTTCCAAACCACATTATTCTGTGTCAACAGCGGGCCGATAACGGTTGACGACGCGACCTTCGCATAACCATCGTTGACTGTGACGAGACCATCGCCGCCATAGAAGTGGAATGTCTCCAGAACCGGCCAGTCCCATGTTGCACGCGTTTGCTCTGCACGCGGACGATTATATGTAATGAAGCAGCGCCCAGTCGTCTCAAAGAAAATCTCGGCGTCCTTGGCGACGCAATCGTTATAAACGCCGATGCAACCGGTGATGGTGCCTCCGTCTTCGATAATCTTGTCATTGGCCCAGAAAGCGTAAGAGCCACAGTCCAGCACCTCGACACGGTTCACCTCGAAATTGTGTGCGCGGCGGTAATGGTGCCCCTTCAAGTGCACGTCACCCACCGGCAACCCCGTCATCAACCCTGCGCAATCGAGCGTCATATCCTCGCATTTCAAACTGAACAGCGGTGCGCCTTCGGGAGCCTCCGCCCAGACAACAGCCTCAGATCCCGAAGTGCCTCCAAACTCACCGTCACCTGACGGCGAAATCGCCCGCACGAAGGTCTTCCCTATGCCAACGCCGCGCAGAATCGAGCCGTCATGCTTCTGCCGCAGCCCTCTGGTGATTAGGTACTCGCCCTCCTCAACCTCTACCACAAGTTGGTTGTCGAGTGCATTTTGCAAATGTTGCCAGACATCCACTCCGGCGTTCGCGAACGCCCCCCACTGCCTCGCGCTCGGCCCCTGTGGAATCACATAGAGCTTCGTTCCGCCGGCAGTGGTAAGGTGGTTGTCGGAAGCGCCTGTCGCGGCCACCATATAGACAAAGCCATCTGCGGTTCGCACGGTCGATCCGGCAATTAGCCTTTTGCTCGAAGCAAGAAGCGCCGCCGTATCCGCCGCAACCATAACGCTGTCTTGAACATTTCCGCCGTCCAGAATGCCGACCATCTCGCCCCCGTTTGACGAGGCAAGATCAATCTCACCTACTGGGCGATCATATGGATCGTCATCGAAAACGATCCCGCTGCCGTCGATAACCTCAACTCGCACCTCGCCGACGAATGAATGAAATAGCGTAGGGATTGGATTTCCCGCCAGCACGGTGAACGGATTGGTCACGGGAGTCGCAAGCGTTTCATCGCTGAACAGAGAAAGGGTAATCGACGTGCCCGCGGCGTAAACGGTAATCGTGGTATTGCTGGGGACCGTGTTGGCGTTGACAATGCGGTGCGGAATATCGGTAATCTGCTTCGTCATGTTTTGACCTCGTCTGGTGGAAGAGGTTATAGAATATATGATTTCCTACGACGCATCCTATTTCGATAGCAATGTAACCTATTTCGCCGATCGCCCGCTCGCCCCTCCATCACCCCAAATCAAAATCGCCATGGAACGAGAGCATTTGTCAGATTGTCATCATGTTGGCCGTCGACGAAGGCATTCGCTGCTGGCGCGCTGAGCTATTGATTTCGACGCCCAATTCGCCTGCTCGCTCAACGCGCGTTCCCACCCCTTATCTTTCGACGACGCCGCGCGGGCGACGGATGGCGAATGAGCAATATATTGGTAGGAGGTTCGCTGTATTGATCGGTGTCACGAAACCGCACAGATACCGGCTTAGAGGCACGACATCCAATGAAGATTCTACTGACCGGCGGCACCGGCTATATCGGCAGCCACGTTGCGGCGGCGTTGATAGCGTCGGGCCATCAAGTCGTCTGTTTCGACAACCTCGCGAACAGCGATGCTGCGGTGATTGACCGGCTTGAGGCGATTACCGGGACCGCTATCCCCTTGGTCGTTGGCGACATCCGCGACGGAGATGCGTTGCGCCGTGCCCTGACCGAGCATGGCATCGAAGCCGTCATTCATTTCGCGGGTCTGAAAGCCGTCGGCGAGTCGGTTGCCGAACCGATCAAATATTACGACAACAATGTCCACGGCACGCTGTCGTTGGTACAGGCGATGAGCGATCGCGGTGTCAAAACACTGGTCTTTTCTTCGAGCGCCACGGTCTATGGTCAGCCGCGCTATCTGCCGCTCGACGAAAATCATCCGACGTCGGCGACCAATCCTTATGGCCGCACCAAGCTGATGATCGAGGAAATGCTGACCGATATCGCGGCGTCCGACCCCGCATGGCGGATCGGGACGCTGCGCTATTTCAATCCGGTCGGCGCGCATGATAGCGGGCTGATCGGTGAGAATCCGAACGGCATTCCCAATAATCTGATGCCCTTCATCAGCCGCGTTGCCGCGGGGCGACTCGCTGAGCTTTCCGTGTTCGGCAACGACTATGACACCCCCGACGGCACCGGGGTGCGCGACTATATCCATGTCGTGGACCTCGCCGACGGCCACGTCGCAGCGCTCGACACGATAGCTAACACCGAGCCCGGCCTGTCGACCTGGAACCTCGGCACCGGACAAGGCTATTCGGTCCTTGATATGATTCATGCGTTCGAACGGGTGAACGGCGTCAGCATCCCCTATCGCATCGCGCCGCGCCGCGACGGCGATGTCGCGAGCTGCTACGCGAGCCCCGAGCGCGCCGCGCGCGAGCTTAGCTGGACCGCGCAGCGCGATCTCGACGCCATGTGCGCGTCGAGTTGGAGCTTTGAGCGCACGCTGGCAATGCGCAATTCGGGCTAGCCGAACCAGCCCGCCGTCTGGGCGAGTACCCACAGGCCGATCAACAGGAAGAGCGCTGCCGCAATCATCCGCACCTTTGCGAGATCGACGCGCTTGAGCAGTTCATGCCCCAGGAAGATCGCTGGCACGTTCGCGATCATCATGCCCAGTGTCGTGCCGGCGGTGACCGCGACGACATTATGATATTGCGCGCCCAGCGCAATCGTGGCGATTTGCGTCTTGTCGCCCATTTCGACGAGGAAAAAGGCGACCAGCGTGGTCAGGAAGGCGCCATACCGCGGCTTCGGCGCATCATCGTCATCGAATTTGTCGGGGATCAGCGTCCACGCCGCCATCGCGATAAACGACAGTCCGATTGCATAGCGGAAGATAGCGCTATCGAGAAAGCTTGCCGCTGACGCGCCCAGCAGCGCCGCGAGCGCATGGTTGGCCAGCGTCGCGACCAAAATCCCCAGGATGATCGGCAACGGCCGGTTGAACCGCGTTGCAAGCAGGATCGCGAGCAGCTGCGTCTTGTCGCCGATTTCGGCGAGCGCGACGACCGCGGTCGAGGCGAGCATGGCTTCCATGAAAAAACTCCGGGGCCGGGCGGCGTAGCGATTCCAATCGACATCGACACCCGCCGCCCGGCCCGGACGAAGGATGCGATGCCATTGGTCTCGCCCAAGCGGTGACCCGCTTCCACCGCACCACGACCTCTCGGCCGAGTATGTTGACACGGTGGCCCGTCCGGTCGGACGGCTGGCTACTCCCCAGATGACGTGAGCGGGTTAGACCCCTTGTCGGCGCGAGGCAAGTCCCCCGATGCAGCCGCGGCGGCTTCTTCCGACTCGGCGATATCGGCGTCCATGGCTTTGGCGCGCGCCTCGATCTCCTCGGCTGCCTTGTCGTAGCGCGCTTCGAAATCGGGTTCGTCCTTGCACCCCGCCAGCAAAAGCAGGGGCAGCAGGAGCATCGCGCCGCGCATCAATAATCCTTGCGGTAGCGGATGCTGAGGTTTGACTGACCCGAGCCCCCGGCCTGACTCAGCAGCGATAGCGCCCGGGTCAGGCTGATCTCGAGCTGCGTTGCGGTGTAGCCGCGCGCGTCGGTGATGACCTCCAGATAGATATCCTTGGTGATATATTGCCCCGCAGCGAGCGCGGTGCCGCGCCCGACAGTATCGTCGGGACCGAGCACGCGCAGCCGGTCGATCCCGGTCGCCGATTGGAGCGCGCCGAGCGGGCTCAATCCCCCGCCCCCGCTGCTCAGCGTGTTGAGTGAAGAAGCGAGCTGGACGGCCTGGAGCGGCGACAGTGTCGTGATCGAATCGCCAAACAGGATGCGCGACACGATCTCGTCCTGCGGCAGGCCGGGGACGCTGGAGAAGGCGATTTGCGGATTGCTGGCGCGGCCCGACACCGCGACGTTCACCGTCACCGTTTCGATCGTGTCGCTGGCCAGCAGTCGGATCGCGGGGTCATAGGCGTCGCCGGTGGGGAAGGTCACGCGGCCTTCCTGCAATTCGAATGACCGTCCGGCAAAGCCCAGCGTCCCGCGCACCAGCTCGATTTCACCCGTCACGCGCGGCGCCAAGGTGGTCCCGCGCAGGACGATATCGGCCATCCATTCCGATTCGAGCCCCATCCCGCTGACATAGATTTCGTCCGACGCCTTGAGCGCGATGTCGAGGCGGATGAGGTCGAACAGGCTCCCGCCGACCGCAGCCAGCCCATCGCCGCTGATCCGCGGGCGGCCTGCGGCGGGTTTGCGCCTGATGCCGGTCAGCACCGGCACCTGCGCCGCGCCCTCGCGCACGATGCGATAACGCGTTTCGGGGAGGCGCAGGCTGCCCGAAAGCAGCGCCGCCTGTCCCGCGACCTTTTCGAGCACCAGATTGCCTGTCGCGCGCGCCGCAATATTCTCGCTGCGCGCGAGCCGCGCATTGTCGAGCGTCATCGCGATGTTCATCGGATAACCGTCGGCCTGCGCCAGGCTGATATAGCCCTTCGCTTCGACCTTGCCGTCGCCTGCCGTCGCGGTCAGCTGATCGATCTCCAGCCGGTTTCCGTCAAAGCGACCGGCTACGACCATGTTGGTCAGGCGCGTGCCATAGGTCTGGTTTTCATACACCATGTCCTTGCCGCGCACGACGCCCGACAGGCACGGGTCGGCGACGCTGCAACTGAAGTCGGCGGCGACCGCGATCGGCCCGGACACGCCCTGATCGGCAGGGCCGAAGAAGGAATAGAGCGTATCGGAAGGCCCATTGTACCGCATCCCGCCGCCCAATGGCGCCGCCCGCAACCGCGTCGTCCAATCCCCCACCCCTGGCCCAAGCGGACGCAGCGACGCCTGCATCCGCCCGATCACGCTGCCGCGCTTGCGCATCACCGCACGCGCTTCGCCGCCGTCGCTGAGCAGCTTGCCGGCGAAATTGACGTCGACCGGCTGACTGACCGACGCCGCAGTGGTCCGGGTAAAGCCGGTGATCGTCAGCCGCGCATCGGCGCGCGGGAAGCTTTCCGAGCTCGCCTGTTCGAAATCGAGGCTCCCTGTCGCGCGCCCGCCCAGCCCCATGTCAGGATAGACGGCATTGAGGATCGCCATGTTGACGCGTTCCAGCCGGCTCTGGATCATGATGCCATCGCCGAACCGCCCGGCTACCCGCGCGCTGCTGCCGCGTCCCAAATTGACCGTCGTCGGCAGCAGCTCATAGCCATCGGGGCCGGGGATGATCCGCGCAGGTGATGTGGTGCGGAAATTGATTCCCGTCGCGCGGCCTTGCACCGACGCGCGCCACAGCTCGGGGGTCAGATCGGCGTTGGCGGCGATGCGGAACGGCACCCCGCTGGTGCCTTCGACCAGCGCCTGCGCCCTGCCGCGCCCGTCGCGATAATCGATCTTCACCCGCCCGACTGCAATGTCATATTCGCGGATGCGCGTCTGGGCGATCTGGATGTCGGCAACGACATGCGGGGTATCGTAGAGCGTGACATTGGCGTCGACGATCGCCGATCCAACCGCCAGCTTGGCGGGACCGGGCAGCACCACGTCGTTGGCGCGGACGTTGATCGCCGCCGCCTGATATTGGCCCGCGGCGCTCAGCCGGACGAGGCCGCCCAGCCCTTGCCCCGAGGCATTGAGCTGGCCGACGAACGGCCCCGCGCTGCTTTGCACCAACTGCCCGTTGAACCCGATACCCGACAGGTCGCCCCGCGCGATGTCGATCGTCAGCGGACCGGTTGCCGTCAACAGCACGACATCGGCGGACAGCGGTCCGTAATCGGTGTCGCCCGTCGCGGCGAGGCGATAGCCATTCGGCGCCCCATTGATTTCCGCGACCAGATTGGCGAGCCCGATACCCAGCCCGGGACGTTCGGCGGTCAGCGTAGCGCGCGGATCGCTGATCGTCCCCGCCAGCTGGACGCCAAGCGGGCCGTAGTCGGTGGAATTGGCGCGCGCAGTCAGTCGCACCTGCCCGTTCGGCGCATAGCTGCCCTGTCCGCTGACGATCCGCAGCAACGGTGAAGTCATCCGCAGATTGGCGAAGCGGACGATCCCGTCGGTGCCATAGCGTACGTCACTGGTCGCCACCGCATTGCCGCCGAGCAGGTCGCGCACGCCCGAATTGAACAATTGCGTGGAGCGCGCGCGAACGCGTCCAGCGATCGCAAAGCCGCCGTTTGGCGCAGTTTCCAGATCGGCGTCAGTATCGATGTCGAAAACGCCGACGCTCTCGATGCGATAGTCGTTGATTCGCCCGTCGATCGCCCCGGTATAAAAGCCCCGGTTCAGGTCGGCGATCACGATCGCCTTGGCGTCGATGCGCGGCGAACGCAGGCGCAGATTATCGCTGAGGATGCGGCCATTGCTGTAGGCAAGATCGCCGTCGAGCCGCACCTGCACCAGCGTCCCGCCCGCGACCGCGTCGAGACCGCGGATCCGCACCGCGCGGCCCGCGACCGGAATGATGATCTGATCGGCATCGACGCGCGCGTTGCCCGAAAGGGTCAATGTGTCGATAATAATGTCGTTGACCGCGAGCGCCTTCGCATTCGCCTGATACGCAACGGTCGGCAGGTCGAACGCTCCGTCCAGCGTCGCCGTCGCCCGCACGCCATCGGCACGAACCGACGGCGCGATGGCACCAGGGCGGAGCAGAACGAATGCCAGCTGCAAGGCTTCATACCGGCTATTGCCCAGATCGAGCCCGCCGCTCACCCCCAGGCGGAAAGCATCGGACGAAAAGCGACCATCGAGATCCGCTTTGCGCTCCTCCAGCCGCGCGGTCAGGTCGACCGCCGTTTCCGGCCCCAGCAGCGCTGCCGTTGCACCCGTGAACAGCCGCGACGCCTGCGCGCTCCCATTGACCGCGAACGTGCCGTTGCGACCGGTCAGCGCCAGCCGCGCCAGCGGTGCCGCACCAAGATCGGCTACGAGAGTGCCGTTCCAGACTTTCCAGTCACCGCGTCCCGCCAGCTTGGCGGTCAACGGCTCTTTGAAACCGCCCATGGCGGCAATCACCCCGCCCTGCGGCGCTGTCACATTCAGGGTGACGTCAAACCGGTTCGCTTCCGGAACCGCATCGAGCAGCAGCGCCAGCGTGTCGCCCTTGGCATTGGCCCCGATCGTTGCAGCATTGGCGGTGATCTGGGCGCGCCGATCGGCAATCGCGATCTTTCCCGCCAACCGCGCTTCTTGCCGCTCGCCAGCGACGGTGGGGTCAAAGATGAAACGATCGACGCGCAGCGCGCCGACATCGATATCGAGATCGGGCAACAGCGGCTCCCCGGTGTCAGGCACGACCTTGAACTCGGGCATCTTGCGCATCGTCATGGTCGCGGCGGTTGCCGAGCGGACGTCGACATGGTTGGCGAAATAACGGAGCGGGCGCCAATCGACCTGCACTTCGGGCGACTCAAGAAAAACGCCCTTGGGATCGGACAGCGTGAAGTTGCGGATGACCATCCGGCCATAAAGCGACCCGTCGAGCCGCCCGATGCCGATCTTCATCCCGTTTTCGAATTCATATTTCTCGACCTGGGTAACGACGAAGCGTCGCCCGGCATCGCTGTTGAGTCCGATCAGGAACAGCGCGAACAGCAGGATCAGCCCGAGCAGCGACAAGCCGATCCAGCGGAGAATCGTCATCGGCCAGTTGCGCGACTTTACACGCACCGCGGCATCTGCCGTCATGGGCGCGTCACCAGCCATCAGAAAGCTTGCCCGATCGACACATAGACGCTGACTAGCGCTTCTCCCGGCTTGCGTCCGATCGGCGTCGCGACGTCCAGCCGCATAGGACCGAAGTTGGTGTAGTAGCGCGCCCCGATGCCAGCGCCAAAGCGCAGGTCCGAGAAGGTCGGTGTCGAACCGCGATACACCTGCCCCGCATCGACAAAGCCGACGACGCCGAAATTGCCGAAACGATAGCGTCCCTCGAACGCCGCCTCAGCGACGCTGCGCCCGCCGATCGGATCATCATTGGGATCCTTCGGTCCGAGTTCCTGATAGCCAAACCCGCGCACCGACCCGCCGCCACCGGCATAGAAACGCCGCGACGGCGCCAGCCGTTCGCGCGCGGCGCCCAGGATCGACCCGGCGCGCACGCGCCCGGCCAAGACGATATTGTCGGCGACCGGATAATATCCGCTGACGTCAAGGCGGGCGCGGGCGTAGGGCGAAAATTGCCCGGCAAGCGATCCCTCAGGCTGGATCAGCGCGGTCACGCGAAAGCCTTTGGTCGGATCGAGCAGGCTGTCGGTGCGGTCCATCCCAACCTGCCCCGTCAGCCCGAAGATCGTATAGAAATCGCGATTCCGCTCGGCCCGAGTGAAGTCATAATCATCTTCGCTCGTCGCGATCAGCTCGGCGCCAAAGGCATAGGTGAATTTCTTTTGCCAGATCGGCGTCGAATCATAGCTGACGCGCGCCGCGATACGCCCGGTGATCGCGTTGAACGCATTGGTGTCGCTCCGCGTCGCTTCCGCGACCAGCTCGAAGGTGCGGTCACGGCGTCCGGCGTTCGAACGGCGCAGCGTGGCACCAATGCCCTGCTCCTGCGTCCCCACCACGCCGCGAAAGATCAGCGCGCCTTCGGGCGGCAGCAGGTTGCGGTGCGTCCAACTGCCTTCGAGCCGGATCCCCTCTCCGGTGCCATAACCAGCACTGGCGGCCAAAGTCCGCGGTGGCCCTGCTTGCTGGGTGACCAGCATCGTCACATATTCGGTATCGTCGCCCGCACTTTCGCCCGTGGGCTGCGGCTCGGCCGCGACAGTCGCGAACAATCCCGTGGCAACCAGCGCTTGGCGCAGATCATCGACCTTGCGGCTGTCATAAAGCTCGCCGCGCTTGAAGCGCGCCAGCACTTCGACATGCTCGGCGTCGAACGCCAGATCGCCAGTCGTCTCGATGCCGCCGAACCGCGATCTTTTGCCGATATCGACGGGCAGCGTGTAAACGCCGTCGCCGGTCGCCCCATCGAGCAGGATGTCGCGCTGGCCAACCTCAGCAAAGGGATAGCCCTCTTCGGGCAGTTTGAGCGCGATCGCCGCCTCGGCGCCCTGGACGCGCTGCGCGACAATCGGTTCGCCGACGCTGAGCGGAAAATTGTCGGCGATCAGGTTCGGCGGCACCGTCGGATCGGCCTTCAGGATGATCTCGGCCAGCTTATATTGCGTTCCCGGCTTCACATCGATGACCGCTGTAATCGAGCGGCGCTGGCGCGGCTGCCCCTCCTGACCTTCTTCACGTTCGCCGCGATCGATCCGCGTCTCGACCACCGCGTCATAATAGCCTTCGGACGCCAGAATGCGCTGCATCAACTCGCCGTCGGCGGCCAGGCGCGCGCGCACCATCGCCGCATTGTCGGCCTTGCCATCGCCGTCATAGAGCGCGGACAGGTCGCCAAACAGGTCGGCGAGATCAACATCGGTGCTGTCGTCGGCAGGGGCCAGTCCGTTGACCTGCACCGTATAGGCGACGCTGACATTCTCGCGGTCGTCCTCCGCCTCGGCGAATTCGACCGGTTCGACATCGAAATTTTCAAGCGGCGGCAACGGCGCGGCAAGTTCGCTGTCGGTGATCGGTGCATCGCCGATCACTTCGGCTGCGTCGCCGTCGGCGAGCGCCGGAACCGGCACGCCATCGACCGCGGGCGTTGACGCATCCGCTGCTGTATCGGCGGTCTTCAACGCATCGGCGGCTTGCCGCCGTTCAAAGTCGGCAATCGATTCGAGCGGTCGGTTAAGTTCGGGATCGTCCTCCGCGAATATCTGCGGAATCGCCTTTTCAAATTCCTCGTCGCTGATGATCGGCGCGACTTCGGGAAATGCCACATCGGGCGGCGGCGACGTCGGAGCCGCGATGAAATTTTCGGGTGCGGGTTCAACCGTCGGCACGACCTGTGGCGGCTCAACCGGCTGCGCACCAGCCGATGTTGCCCAGGCCAGGCCAAAAGCCGACGCCGACACGATCAATAGCGATCGCGACCGCATCAAGCGCATCGGGTGATAATCACAGGAGGTTTCAGGGTTTTGCATCTATAGGCCGCCGATATGGCATCTCTGGCTGCCGTGCGGCGGCGGCGCAACCGGTTTCTATGCGACCAAAGCAGCGATTCGGCCTCGCTTCGTCGCATTTCTTGCCGCTAGCGATACGTGGCAGAACAGCGGCAGGATCAGGTTTCGACGTCAGGAATCGACGCCGAACAGGTCGCGGCTGTAAACCTTGTCTGCAACGTCTGCCAAGTCGTCGGTCACCCGGTTGGCGATAATGACATCGGCCTCCGCCTTGAACGCTGCCAGATCACGTACCACGCGCGAATTGAACAACCGCTCGTCGTCGATCAGCGGTTCATAGACGATCACCTCGACCCCCTTGGCCTTGATCCGCTTCATCACGCCCAGGATGCTGCTGGCGCGGAAATTGTCCGAACCCGCCTTCATCGCCAGCCGGTGGATGCCCACGACTCGCGGACGGCGCTTGAGCACCTCCGACGCGACGAAATCCTTGCGCGTCGTGTTCGACGACACGATCGCCTGGATCAAATTCTGCGGCACCTCGCGGTAATTGGCCAGCATCTGCTTGGTGTCTTTGGGCAGGCAGTAGCCACCATAGCCAAAGGACGGGTTGTTATAGAAACTGCCGATCCGCGGGTCGAGGCACACGCCCTCGATGATCTGGCGCGAATCGGCGCCATGCATCGCGGCATAGGTGTCGAGCTCGTTGAAGAAGGCGACGCGCATCGCGAGATAGGTGTTGGCGAAGAGCTTGATCGCCTCTGCCTCGGTATTGCCCGCTTGCAACACCGCCGTTTCGGGTTTCAGCGATGCTGCGAGCAACAATTGTGCAAAGTCCGCCGCGCGCGGGTGCGTATTGCCGACAACGATCCGCGACGGATGGAGATTGTCGAACAGCGCGCGCCCTTCGCGGAGGAATTCGGGAGAAAAGACGATCGCGTCGGTGCCGTGCTTCGCGCGCATCCGGTCGGTGAAGCCGACCGGTACCGTCGATTTGACCACGATCACTGCATTCGGCGCCATCGTCAGCGCATCGCCAATCACCGATTCGACCGAGCCGGTGTTGAAATAATTGGTGTCGGGATCATAATCGGTCGGTGTCGCGACGACGACAAAATCGGCGCCGTCATAGGCAGCTTGCTTGTCGATGGTTGCCGTCAGATCGAGTTTGCGGTTCGCCAGATACTCTTCGATTTCCGGATCGGCGATCGGGGAGCGGCGCGCATTGATTTCATCGACCTTGCGGCTGTCGATATCGAGCGCCACAACCCGATTATGCTGTGCCAGCAGCACCGCGTTCGAGATTCCGACATAGCCGGTGCCGACGATTGTAATTTTGACCGCATCGTTCGGCACGGGTGCTATTCTCCTGTAATGGTTGTCGCCTCCTAACAGCCGGGGCGAGATCGCTCAACCGCGACGCTGTCTGTGCTGCGACGACAAACCCGCGATCAGGTACCGCAAAAAGTTTTGTAAGGGTCGGCGTCGATTGGCGCTGGCTGCGCGAAAGCAGCCCACTCGGCGCGCTCGATATATGGGTTTTGTACGACTTCCAGCAGTTCGGTCCAAGGCGCCATGTCCCCCGCCTCCGCCGCAACCAGCGCAGCCTCGACGAGATGATTGCGCGGAATATAGAGCGGATTCACTGCGTCCATAGCATCGGCGCGCTCCAACGGCGCGATCGCCTCCCGCTCAAGCTGCGCCCACCAGTCGGCGATCCATGGCGCCATCGCCTCGGCATCGGGCAAAAGCGCTTGCAGCATGGCGCCATCGCCGCGCAGCAACTGCGCCAGCGCGCGGAAAAAGGAGGTGAAATCGACCGCATGCTGCTCGAGCTCGCCGAACAGCACGTCGATCAGCTTTTCCTCGTCCTTGTGCGGCTGACCCAGCCCAAGTTTCGCGCGCATTTCATCAAGCCATATCGCCCGAAACCGGGCCGGGATCGCGTCAACCAACGCCTTGGCCGCGTCCACGTCAGCTGGATCGACGGCATGAATCGCGGGCAACATGGCCTCGGCAAAGCGGGCCATGTTCCAGTGCGTGATTTGCGGCTGGCGACCATAAGCATAGCGCCCGTTCGTATCGATTGAACTGAATACCGTATTCACGGCAAAACGGTCCATGAAAGCGCACGGACCATAATCGAGCGTCTCGCCACTGACCGCGACATTGTCGGTGTTCATCACCCCATGAATGAAACCGACACCCATCCAGCGCGCGACGAGCTCGCATTGCAAACCGATCACGCGGTCGAGCAGCGCGAGGTGCGGGTTGGTGGCCTCGACCAGCTCCGGAAAGTGGCGACGGATGGTATAATCAGACAGTTGGATGACATGATCGGCGCCAAAATGTGCCGCAAAAAATTGAAAAGTGCCAACTCGGATATGGCTGCTCGCCACCCGTGTGAGCACCGCACCCGGATGCGACCGGTCACGCTGTACCCGATCGCCAGTCGCCACCGCCGCCAGCGACCGCGTCGTCGGCACCCCCAACGCCGCCATCGCCTCGGACACGAGATACTCGCGTAGGACAGGACCAAGCGCAGCCTTGCCGTCACCGTTGCGCGAGAATGCAGTGGGACCGGAGCCTTTAAGCTGGATGTCAAAGCGCGCGCCGTCAGGAGCAATGATCTCGCCGAGAAGCAACGCGCGTCCGTCGCCAAGCTGGGGAGAGAAATGACCGAACTGATGGCCCGCGTAGGCGAAGGCAATCAGGATTGCTCCCTCGGGCATGGTCTTTCCCGAAAAGATGCGGGCAACATCGCCGTCGGACCTAGCTTTGGTCGCAATACCCAGCTGCTCCGCCAGCACGTAATTGAATATCAGAAGTTTTGGCGCATGGGGCGTCGCTGCCTCGGCTAGCGCGTAAAATCCGTCCATGGTGCCGTGGAAGCTATTGTCGAATGCGAAATCCATAACACCCTTTGTCAGACGTTGGCCTGATTAATGCAAGTTTGGCCTGACCAATGCACGCGAGTGATGATTTACGCGCATCAAAGCGTCACAGCAGTGTGCGATTTGCTTCGCATCCCGCATGTGTGGGAACTGCGTCGCGAAAGTCGCTGCGAAACTGCGAAGCAGCGCCACTGAGGATACAATCTGAACCCTGAACATATCGATTATTCCGTTGAACGACCTTCGTTGCGGACGTAAAGCGCGCTCAAGCTAGCAACAAACTGCCGCAGCTGGGGCTATTGTTCCCGAAAGACGGAACAGGAGCACCCGATATTTGGTATGTAACTTTTTACAGCGAGCAGTTGCGTTGCGTGGAGATTTTTGGTGTTAATGCATAGCTCCGCCGTTTCGAGGCATGCGCACGCGCCGGCCCGTGCCGCCGTTATGACTCATGGCACGATGCAACTCGTCGTCACGCTGTTGTTTGGATTGGTGATCCCGATCATTGCATATGGTCTGGTTTTTCCTTCGGCCGTCAGGGTCAATAGCGTTGCGCAGTTCACGATCGCTTTTGCGGGTAGTGCCACTATCGCTGCGGTCATTTTACTCACCAGGATGATCCGCTATCCTGGAGTATCCCATGCTGGAACCATATTGCCTGCCTTTGGGTCAGCTTACGGCATCGTTCTTGCTGCTCTACTGTTCCTGCGGACACCCTATAGTAATACGATATTGATTTTGTGTTTTTCTGGATCGGTCGCCGTTCAGTATGCAATCGCCGCCCTGTCTAAGCAGTCGATGAATCCTATGCACTATGTGGTTCCCGGTGGTCGGGCGTCTGCCATTTCGAACCTCCGCGGCTGCAAGTCTCAAATCTGGTCTAGCCCCGATATCCCTCTGCCGAAAGGAACGCTGATCGTCGCCGATCTGCATTTCGATCATGCCGATGCATGGGAACGGCGGTTGGCCGAGGCGGCGCTCGATGGAGTGCCAATTTTCCACTACAAACAGGTATTGGAAGCGCAAACAGGGCGTGTGCAAATCGACCACCTGTCTGAAAATGTTCTAGGCGCGCTCATTCCCAGCAGCAGCTACCACGGTGTAAAGCGGGCTGTTGATCTGATCGGCGTGCTTGTCGCTTTGCCGTTATTTGCTCCGCTACTCCTTGTTGCTGCGATCGCCATCAAGCTGGATTCGCGTGGGCCAGTTTTTTTTCAACAGGAGCGCGTCGGCTTTCGAACCCGACGTTTCAAAGTTCTGAAATTTCGCACAATGCGCCCCTCTCCCGAACCCGGCGACGACAACAGCCGCGACGTGGGCGCCGCAATGACGTTGGGCGGGGATGAACGCATTACGCGGGTCGGCCGGTGGATGCGACGCACTCGGATCGACGAGTTGCCGCAAATCTGGAATATATTCCGTGGCGACATGAGTTGGATTGGGCCAAGGCCGGAAGCGCTTTCGTTGTCGGAATGGTATGCGAACGAAATCCCTTTCTACGCCTATCGGCATATCGTCCGGCCCGGAATCAGTGGCTGGGCGCAGGTCAATCAAGGGCATGTTACTGATCTTGAAGATGTTCACACAAAACTACAGTACGACTTTTTTTACGTTAAGCATTTCTCGTACTGGATTGACATCATAATCGCGGTTCGAACGATAGCCGTCGTGTTCAACGGATTTGGGGCAAAATAGGAATCCAGATCAACATCGTCGCACAGGATCGACGAACCGGTAAGATCAGGTTTGGCCGAGTATTTCGGCGATCATGCGTTGATTGATGATCTGCACGTCGAATTTTTTCTCAGCCAGCGCACGGCTTTCCTTTGCGTGACGCTCGACAAGATTGGGCTCAAGAACATAGCGCATCATTGCATCCGCAAGCGCGCTCGACGATCGAACCGGAACCATCACGCCATTGACGTCGTCAACCACCGTTTCACGGCATCCCGGCGCATCGGTCGTGATGACCGCAAGGCTGGCGGCCATTCCCTCTTGCGTGCTGCGCGGTATGCCTTCGCGATAGTAGGATGGAAGTACGAACACGTCTGACCGCCACAAGTACGGGCGCACGTCGTCAACCATCCCCACCCAGTTCACTATCCCCGCATCGTGCCAGGATTGAACTTCGCTTTTAGTCAAAGACCCCGGATTGGAATCGACGCCGCCAACCAGAATAACCTCAATGTTCCCCCCCCGCTCGCGGACAGATTGCGTGGCCTGAACCAATTCCAGAACGCCTTTTTCACGTAGCAGACGTCCGGTCCAGATGAAAGTCAGTGGTCGTTCCTTGGGATCCCGTTTCGCAGTCAGCGTGAAGTGGTCGAGGTTAACACCACTTCCATCGACCACCGTCGAGCGGTCTGGCGGGGATATGCCCGCATTGACCATCAGTGTCAGATCATCCTTGTTCTGAAAGATTACCCGGTGCGCCAAACGAAATGCGATCGCGTAAAGTCCGCTGACCAAATGGCGCAGGAGGCCCGCTTTGCCCGATAAAGCCCCGTCGGTATTCATGTAAACTGTGCCCAGCCCTGCGACCAGCACTACCCGGCGCGGCACCCTCGCCAACCAGGCAGCAACAGCGCCATAAATCACCGGTTTCATAAAGTAGCCGAAAAAAATCTGTGGCCGGATCCGGCGCATCTCCCGATAGAGTGCGATAATGGTACGCAGGTCGCGTACCGGGTTCATGCCATTGCGCGCCATAGATACCGAAACAGGAATAGCGCCCAGACCTTCAATCCTTGCGCGCGTTGCGGCATCATAATCCGGCGCGATCGCATATACGCGCCAGCCTTTATCGACCAGCTTGCGCATAAGGTCGCCTCGAAAATTATACAGCGATTTCACGCCATTCGAGACGACGAAAATGGCGGGGCTGCAATCCAATGGGTTTGATCGCATGTTTGTCATCTAACTTTTCAGAATGTGGCCAAGGGTTCCCTTAGTTCAATGCGCCATCCAGCCATGCCTGGAACATAAGTATATCCCAAACGTGATGATGCGCCCGCCGACGGCCGCTCCGCGTATCCGACCATAGGCGACTGACGGCGTCAACGTCCAAGAAACCCTCACGTCGCAACCGGTCTGGCGCGAGCAGATCGTCCGCCCAGTCGCGAAGCGACCCACGCAGCCAGTGCTCGATCGGCACTCCAAAACCCGTTTTGGGGCGCTCCATCATCTCGCGCGGCACAGAACGATAGAGAAGTTGGCGCAGCGGCCACTTTGGCTCGCCATTCCGCAGCTTGTGCTCAAGCGGCAGCGCGAGTGCGAATTCGACGACACGATGGTCGAGTAGCGGCACGCGCGATTCCAGGCTGACCGCCATGCTCGCTCGATCGACCTTGACCAAAATATCATCGGGCAGGTAGCTGCGCATGTCGAGATACATCATGCGGTCGCGGAAGTCGCTGGTTGCGGGCCAATCGAGGTCGGCTTCGGACATAATGGTCGGTGGTTCATGCCCGCCGATCACCAAACGGCCCGGATCCTTGTTGTGCGAGACCAGAACCCGATAGAAATCGTCGCCTTGATCAACGTCGAGCACATCTGCCAGCTTGAGCAGGCGATCGCCCACGGCCATCCGCCGCAAATTCGCCGGGGCGAACTTCATCGCCTTATCGATTGCTCCCGCCGGAGCCAATCGCAACGCCCCAGCGACCATCCTGCGAACGCCGCGAGGCATCCGGCCCAGCCGCCGCCAAACATCATAACCCTGCGCATAGCGGTTGTAACCGCAGAACAGCTCGTCGCCGCCATCACCCGACAGGCTAACGGTCACCTCGGTCCGTGCAAGTCGGCTGACCAGTAGCGTCGGGATTTGCGAAACGTCGGCGAAGGGTTCGTCCCAATGATGCGGCAGGATCGGAATCTGGTCGAGCGCGTCCTGCGGCGTCGCATATAGTTCGGTATGATCGGTGCCCAGATGTTGGGCGACACGCTTGGCATGATGCGCCTCGTCATATTCTGCTTCCGAAAAGCCAATGGAGAATGTTTTGACCGGACGCGACGACTGGCGCTGCATCAAGGCGACTATAGTGCTGGAATCATAGCCACCTGACAGAAACGCGCCCAGCGGCACGTCGGCGGCCATACGGATACCGACCGCGTCGAGGAGCAACGCCTCCAATGCATCGACAGCAGCGTCCGGCGAACCTTCAAAAGGCTGGGCGCGCGCCTGTCGCGCCTTATCGGCTATGTCCCAATAGGCGACCGGCTCGGGCAGAGTGACATCGGCCGCGGCTATTTCCAAATAGTGTCCCGGTGGCAGCTTTTGGATACCGTCATAGATAGAATAGGGGCCAGGAACATAACTATGCCTGAGAAAAAGGCTCAAGGCGCCGCGATCGATGCGTCCCTGCCATGCGGGATGCTGACGCAATGCCTTCAGTTCCGAACCGAACAGCAGCGTCTTTCCCTGCACGCCAAAATAAAGGGGTTTTTCGCCCATCCGGTCGCGCGCAAGATAAAGTTTACGCTCGGCGCGATCCCACAGCGCAAACGCGAACATGCCGTTCGCACGTTTCAGCGTCTCAGGCACACCCCAGACGGAGAACCCCTGCAGCAACGTCTCGGTATCCGAATGGCCGCGCCACGCGTTCGCGCCTCGCTCATCCAGCTCGCGTCGCAGGTCGATATGGTTATAGATTTCACCGTTGTAGCTGAGGACGAAACGACCATCGTGGCTGAGCATCGGCTGATGCCCGGCAGGCGACAGGTCGATAATCGCCAAACGACGATGAGCGAGCGCAACACCGGCTTCGCCGTCGACCCAATAGCCATCACTGTCCGGACCCCGGTGGGCAATCGTGTCGGCCATCCGCCGCAACAGCGCGTCACCGTCAGCGAAACCGGACCTTTCCAGAAACCCCGTAAAACCGCACATCAGCGTCGGGCCCTGCCAGGATGGGGGCGAATAGTCATGGGGTTGATCCTTGTCTTCATTTCCATGCGCGACTACAATTTTCTGTCATGGTAGCGAACCTGAAATTTGCGCCGGTGCAAGCCCGGACATGTCTTTCACTTTACCCTTGAAGCACCACGGCTGTTTTCCTGCCTTGATCAATGAGTTCGGACGCGAAATCCGACCCGCGTTTGCGCATGGCGTCGCGGCTTAGCGCCCCGATCGTTCGAGATCAGAATAATGCTCCGCCATTTCTGAATATGCGAATGATTGCGAATGGCGGTTCTCGACGAACTTGCGCACCTCACGGCGCCAATTTTCGAGCTTTTCCGGCTCATTGAACAGCTCTGCCGCCTTTGCCGCCATCGCCTCCGGCGTTGCCTTGGCGAGCGCTCCGATATCGCGGCCATCAAAGGTGTCCAACGCCATTTTATACTCCTCCTCATTGCGATACGCGATGAGCACAGGAAGTCCCGATGCCATGGCCTCGAGCACCACGACCCCAAGATTCGGACCACGGGTGGTTTGCAGCAGAACATTCGCCGCGGCGTAGGCTGGTGCGGGATTCTGCAGCGCTCCAAGGAAACGGATTACAGTCCGGCCCGGCAAAGTTGCTGCCAAATTCTCGAGATATTCACGCTGCGGGCCGTCACCGGCAATCACGAGCACAGACTTCGGATCATCAAGGATAAGAGCGGCGCGGATGGCCAGTTCGACATCTTTGTCAGAATGAAGCCGTGCCACCACCAGCATGACCCGGTCGCCCGCCGCGAAACCGAACGCGGCCCGGCTCGCGGCCGCCGTTTTGCCATCCAACGTGAAGCGCGCCATATCTACTCCGATAGACGAGACGACGATGTGCGATCGGGAAGCGTGCCAATATTCAACAATTTCGTCTTCGATATAACGGGTAAAGGCAAGGAAACGGTCGACCAGAACCGGTGGTATGCGAGTGGCAAAAAGCACGCGCTCCAGACGGGACCCATGGGCGGCCGTATACATTTTGGAATGCATGACCGGTATGCCGCAGATCTTCGCAGCGATCCAGGCAGGCCAGGCGGATGCGGTCAGATGCGTGTGGACGGCAGTGACCCGCTCCCGGCGAAAATATGCGACCAGATGTCGGATCACAGCTGGCAACATGCGCAAGTAGATGAGGAGAGACCGGTTTGCTCCCGGATGCATCTGCAGCGTTTCGACGTGGATGTCGCCATTCAACCGCCGCGCCAGCGTGTGCGGTTCGCCCGCAACGATGCTGACGCGTCTGCCCGTTGAATGCAGGTAATTTGATAACTGGACCACATATTGCTCTGCACCGCCGATGGCGAGGTTGGAGATAATATGGCAAATATGACTATTCATGGGCGCTTCGCACGATGTAAATCCCGAGGATAGTTGAGACCAAAGCGGATAAACCCACCGACAAGGCCGCACCCACAAGCCCGAACGCATAGACCAGCAGCGTGATGAGCAACAGGCCTCCGATGGCGTTAAACGCCGACAGTGCAAGCATTTCCCGGTCGCGGTTTAGCAGCACAAGCAAGTTCGACATTATAGACTGGGTAAGAAAAAGCGGCGTGGATAGGCACAGAAGCCATCCCGTAGCCCGGAGTTCGAAACTTGAACCAAGGGGCCGCAGAAACAGCAAGTCGAGGAAGATGCCACCTACAATTCCGAGCACAAGACCACCAAGCAGTCCGCCGAGCAGCCAACGCCAAGGCACCGCAGAGGATTTTTCCGGTGCACCTTTTCGGTTACGCGACCAGAAAAAAACGCCTGCAACGCCCGACGCCGCCAGCGCAAGGGACGAAAAAAGATTCTGCACCAAGGCAAATTGACCCGCAGCTTCCTGCCCCGCGAAGACGTTGATGATCATCGGATGTATCCGGCTTGCCACCACGAACAGGGCCGAGGCGACAAAGAATTTGCTGAATTCGACCACTTGACCGCGGCATTCCGCCAATAGCCCCGCAACGGGGCGGAGCAGCCGCCACGAGACTACGAGAGCCAACACAAAACCGGCCGCGCTACCCATGACATAGTAAAATGCAATTCGCGGCAGGTCGGGGTCACCCGCCGTAAATACGGCGACACCTGTGATGCCACAGACAAGCACGGACACCGCTAGCCGCAACAGGAAATAGTCGAGCGGCCCGCGCAGATACTGCACACTCGTAGCCGGTCCATCCACAGCCGTTTCAAGAAACCGGCCGACAAAAAGCAGCGCAATCAGCGATAGCAAGCTGGCGGTCGTACCCGTCGAAAACAGCCCCCCCACCACCAGTAGCGCACCTGCCGCTATGACGGTGACACGCAAGCCGAGCGACACGACCACCACCGCACCCGCCGACAGCGCGCCCACAATCCGTCGACGAAGCGACAACAGATTGGGACCGCAAACCATCGTGGTCACGACTGCCACATAGGCAAAAGCCAGGCTCAGGGAGCCGGCGGGCTCCAGTCCGAACTTGTAGCTAACCATCAGGGTCAGCAGGAAAATCACGCTGTAGGGAAGAAGGTCCCCAATAAATATTAACGCATAGTCAATGAGAAAATTCTTCTTGCCCTGACCGATGGCCATCGAATGGGAACCCTTCGAGTAAGATTATATCCTAGGCCACTTTGCCAATCACTACGGTCAGAATTGGACACTGCCGTTTTCACACCATCATCTCGAAGGAATGACCCGCAAAACATTATGCGCCAGCATCGCGAATCATTTTTTCAATTGCTTCTTCAGACAGTGTCCGCACGACCTTCCCGGGACTGCCCATGACAACCGAGTACGACGGAACGTCTTTGGTGACAACGCTCATGGGTTGAATGAGGCATTTGTCACCGATTGTGACGCCTGCGTAAACGACCGATGGACCTGCGATCAAGCAGCCCTTCCCTATACGGGTGGGTTTGCGTTGAATGAGTCCGTTACCGGATTCATTTTTCATCGCCAGATTGGACAGGTGACTGGAATGTGTCCAGACCATGGTTCCGGCACCAATGCTGGTGTGATCACCGATTTCCAATCCACCCGAAGCGTCGAGAAGCGTCCCTTCTCCGATCCAAACATATTTTCCGCAAACCAGATTTTCCTGGGCTATGATCTTTGCGGTATCCCTGATGCGACACCCCTCGGGAAGATTGAAAAGAGCAGCACGCTCATCGTCAGTCATCACCAATGACAATAGCCGGCGCAATATCTCCGGCCGCAGGTTCCGTGTGCGATCGGTGTCGCGAAGTGGGAAAGAGTCCGATTCCCATAATGCAGTGACTGAAGCAAGCAGAGCCTGTTTCAGATCATCCTGCTCGCTGCTCATGCCATGCATTCGGATAACGTGATCGCCGCCAGCACACGCTCGCAGACTAGATCCACGTCCAGTCCTGCATAGCAAGGCAGCGTGATCAGGGTTCGCTGCAACAACTCTGCATTGGGCTGGACATCGTCATATTGCGTGCGAAAGTAGGTTGTCGCGCTCAGACAATAGGTCCCGATGGTGGTCTCGATACCGTCCTTGCGCAGCTGGGTGATGAGCTGATCGCGGTCGACTCCGTCAGGGACTTTGAACACTAGCGACTGCACATTAAATACCACATCATCGCCAATCTGCTGGGGCACGAAGCCGGCCGGCGCGAGCTTTTCGATACAGGCATCGCGAACCTCATTCCGTTCGGCAACTATGGCGTCCAGTTTGCGCAATTGTGCGCGCCCCATGATCGCCTGCGGCTCCGAGAGCCTGAAATTATAGCCGAAATCCACAAAATCGAGACCGTAACCCTGCATGCCTTGCGCGCCATGGCTGAGTTTGCGATTGAACCAGTCCACCCAATCGGGGTTTCGGATGGTGATCGCGCCACCTTCGCCGGTGGTCAGCAGCTTGCGTGGATGGAAGCTGAAACACGTCATGTCGGCGATAGACCCGCAAGGCTTGCCGTCTTCCGAACTCCCGATAGCGCACGCAGCGTCCTCGATCAGCGGTATGTTGTGCGACCTGCATATCTCCGCAATCTTGTTCATGCCGGTCGGGTTGCCGAAAGCGTCAACCGCGATCACAGCTCGGGTACGCGGCGTGATCGCCGCCTCAAGCGCCTCGGGTAGCATGTTGTACGTATCCAGAGAAACGTCAGCGAAAACCGGGCGGGCACCAAGATCCTCGACCACATTGGCCGTTGCGGGAAAGGAAAAATCGGAGACAACCACCTCGTCCCCTGCCTTAATATCCAGACGCTTCAGGCAGAGCCAGAGAGCGGTCGTTGCGGATGTGGCAAGAAACGCGTGGGGTGCGCGCGCGTAAGCTGCGATTTCGTCGCGAAATGCTTCCACATGTTCGCCGCGGGTAAAAATTCCGCTTTCGAACATGCGGCGCATGTCATGCTCGACTTCGGCGAAGCTGATGTAAGGGCGGATCAGTCGGATCATTGCAGTTCACCTGTCAGCTGGGTGCGATACCATTCGAGTGTTTCGGCCAGGCCTTTTTCGAACGGCGTGAGATGATAGTCGATCATCGTCTTCACCTTCGCATTGCTCGCATTATGACAGAGAACATCGGATTTTCGTCCCTCTTTGCGCAGAACGGGCCCGGTATAGCCATAGTGCGCACAAATGGCGGGTATTAGTTCGTTGATCGTGATCTGGTTGTCCGTAGAAATATTTACGGTCTCCCCGGACTCCTGTACGCCATAGAGCTTGAGAACCGCGTCGACGGTGTCGTGGACATGGATGAAATCGCGGCTCTGAGTGCCGTCACCGTGTATCTCTGGTACGCCCCCGGAAAGCAAACGCAGGGCCGTCAGCGGAATGACACCTGCCATCATGCCCTTGTGGTTCTGGCGCGCGCCATAGTTGTTGAATGGCCGCACGATAAAAGCGTCGATCTCGAACATCCGAACATAGCTCTCGACCGCCAGATCGGCCGCGGCTTTGCCCGCCGCATAGGTGGTCGTCGGATTGCGAGGATGCGCTTCGTCCATTGGCTCGTAAACAGCCGTGCCATATACTTCGGAGGTCGAAAAATGGCATAAGGTCTTGAACTCGCCGCGACGCTGCAACTCCAGCAGGTTGAGCACGACCCGAACATTGGTGTCGAATGCGTTCGCTGGATTTGCAAAGGAATAATTCAGCGCCTTTGTCGCCAGGTTGAATACAACATCGATATTATGGCTCGCGAAGATATAGGCTAGACTAGTGCCAAGCTCCGCATCGTCGCGATAGAATGCAACCTTTCCGCTCGCCATGGCTGCAGCGAGATTCGCTTCCGCGCCGGTAAAAAGATTGTCGATCACCACAACAAACGCTGCGCCGTCAACGAGCAGTCTGTCGACGAGATGGCTGCCGATGAAGCCGGCGCCGCCCGTCACCAATACAGTCTTGCCAGACAAGCTGTCACGAATGGGCATGTTTACACCTCAGCCTGGATCTGCGCGCAAATTTCCATCGCCGCGACGCTTGCCTCGATCCCCGGTACCCGGGCCGCCGTAGCCGGGTCACGGCACATCGCCATGAACGACTGAAGTTCTGAAAGCAGAGCCTCTTGGGGTGCGATGGCCACAGTCTCCTGAATCGCTGAAATTGTGTATGGCAACGAACCGGATTCATTCACCTGGGACTGGCGGTGGATCAATATTTCCTTACTCAACAGGTCGCAGTCGACATACATGTCAACGCACGTTCCGGTAATCTGGCGAATTTTCTTGTCGGTCACGCGGCTGGCCTGAATTCGCGAAAACTGACCATTTTCGTGGGTAATGAGCGCAGACGCGAAGTCGACCATACTGCCGTGCCCGAAACCGTGCGCTGCAACCGACCGAGCCGGGCCGTTGAGATACAATGCCAGGTCGATGTCATGGATCATCAGGTCCGTAACGACATCGACATCGGTTATGCGCGCGCTGACTTTGTTCGTGCGGGTGAAATCCAGGCTGATCACACGTTCGGTTCGTTCCAGAACAGTCTTCAGGGCCAGCACGGCGGGATTGAATCGCTCGATAAACCCGACCTGCAGATTCAGTCCCCTCTCCTCGGCAAGAACCGCTATTTCGCGCGCCTCGCCCAGCGTGGCCGTCAACGGCTTTTCGACGAAGATGTTTTTCACATGTGCCGCCGCGAGCCGGATGTACTGCGCATGCGTTACCGTCGGCGTGCAGATCACGACAGCATCGACGTCAGGCAGCAGTGGCGTTGGATCAACCACGCCGGGAACACCATGGATATCGCCCGCATTGGCTGCCACCTGAGCGTCGGCATCTGCCACGAACGCAAGCTCGAAGCCCTTGAGCATCGAGAGAACCCGAAGATGGTTGCGCCCCATGGAGCCCAAGCCGATCAAACCGACTTTAAATATGGTATCTTGCATTTTCACTCGACCTCACCGGGAACGCGGTGGCCTTCTTTGTTGACGCGCGCGATCGGGCGCGCGGGATTGCCCATAACGAGGGTGTATGGCGAAACGTCCTTGGTGACCACGCTTCCGGCGGCGACCATAGCAAATTCCCCAATCGTTACCCCGCAGACGATAGTCGCATTGGCGCCGATGCTGGCGCCATTCTCGACGCGGGTTGGAACGACTACCCAGTCGGCGCTGAATGCGCGCGGTACCTTGTCGTTTGTGAAGCAAGCATTGGGGCCGACGAAAACATCATCGCCAATCTCCACGCCGTTGTAGATAGACACGCTATTCTGAACCTTGCACCGATTGCCGATTTTCACTGCATGATCGACATACACATCCTTCGATAAAATGCAGCCCTCACCAATCTCGACGTTTTCACGAACCTGAACATTTATCCAAATTTTGGTACCAACACCTATGCTCGCCTGATCAGAGACATGCGCAGTTGGGTGGATGAAAGTCTCAGCCGACATTATCGCCCCCTATGCTGGCGCCAACGACGTCGACCACACGACGCAACTCCGCTTCGGTCATGTAGGGAAACAAAGGCAGGTTAAGCACTGACGCGCACAACTGCTCGGCTGTCTGACCTCCATAATGCTTCACAAGATAAGACGTAGCAGCAGGTTGACTGGACATGACGCTGGGATAGATGTTTCCAAAGCCTATGCCTTCCGCCTTCAGGCTGGCTTCGATACGACTCTTTTGGTTAAGGTCCGGCACCAAGCACACGTTGCAATAGCCATTTTCAGAATAACTTTCTGGAGCGTTCATCAATTGGATGCCTATCGATGGGAGGTGCTCGCGATAATAACCCACGGCCTCAAGGCGGGACTTAATCCGCGCATCGATATAATCCAACGACAAGCTCAAAAAAGCCGCCTGCAATGAATCCAAGCGAGAGTTCCAACCTACTTCGCCATACCCGTAATGCGCTGTACGGCCGTGATTTCCGAGTTGGCGGATTTTGTCCGCGAGCGCTTTGTCGTTGCAAAACACAGCGCCACCATCCCCTGCCGCACCCAAAACCTTCGCTGGGTAAAAGGAAGTGGTCGAAATATATGCGCCTTTGAAGATCGACTCCCCATTATACTGCGAGCCAAATGCCTGGGCGCTGTCCTCGACAAGTATCACTCCCTGTTTCCGACACAGCGCGCGGAGTTCAACTAATTGAGCACTCCCCCAACCGTAGAGGTGTGCGACCAACGCAGCCTTCGGCTTCGCTGCGCAGATTGCCTCCTCAAATGCTTCGATGCAAACACCCCCATCGCGAAGATCGGCGTCAACCGTCGCCGGTCGAGCGCCGACATTTACAACTGCTTCGAAGGTTGCCCAGAAAGTTAGATTTGGGACAAGCACCACGTCCCCCTCACCGACCCCAACAGCACGCAACGCAAGCTGCAGCGCATCAGTGCCATTGGCGCAAGTTACGGCATACGGAACATCGAGACGCGACTGCAACATATGTTCCAGATTAACGACTTCGTTCCCGCCTATAAATTGCGCACCGAGCGTCATCGCATGAAACTTGTTCATCAGTGCATCATGAAAACCTGGCTCGAGGCGCTTCAGGTCAATAAACGGAACGCTAATTGTACTTCTCCATATTATTATTTGACAAATTCCTATTAAAACTTTTCTACAACGCAGATAACGCCGATAGACTTCTATCACAATGACTAGAGGCGTTCGAAGAAGCGACAAACTCGGGATATGATCACCTGGATGCGGAAGCTCTCAGTCGACCAAGAACTGTCGCCGCGAGACTGCCTCCAATATGGCTCGTCTGCCCCGTCAACATAGCCTTATTATCCTGCGCGGCGAATGGAAATGACATGCTCCAGTGATCCCATAACACAGGCAATCATAAACTGCATCGGCGCGACCTTCTGCAAGCTGCAACGCGAGGGCAACAATGCAAGCACGATAATCGATCAAACATCGTGGTCATAGCGCCACCGACGGATAAAATTCATATGGCAGCCAGTAAGACGAATGGGACGCGAACAACAACCAGACAGCCATAACCGATCCGCTGTACAAAATGACCAGAATCGCCCAAAAAATGTTTACCTTTCCGGGCGCGCCAAGCGCATCCGGAATTCGCGACAAAACCAATACCTGAAGTGGTATCCAATATAGCGCCAGGCGATCGACGGCTGTCGACGATGGCGACAGGATGAGAACCGGAACAAACATTATCGCTCCCAATGCCATAAACAACCAAAATCCTCGAGACTCCGAAGAAAAGCCCATTCGTCCAGCGAGAAGCAAAAGAAGGACCGCAGGAACGGCATTCATGGCGATACGAATACCGGCGCCGGTAGATTCCAGGCCTTCGCCGATATAGTTCTCTAGATAAAATGACAAGTTCTGCTGAATAAGTATAGAAAACAAAACAAACACGAGAGAACCCGCAGATATATATTTAAAGTACTTGTTTTTTGTATTTGCAAAAACAGCAAATGGTACTAGTATAACCGCGGATTTGTGAAAAAGGGCGGCAAACGCAATCCATGCAAGGAAGGCCGTCATTCTGCCTTCAGAGAGCCTGATGATAGCGATCATCGCCAAGCCTATTGCGACGCCTTGCCGCGTGTATCCCATTGCAACGACGACGATCAGATATGGCACCGCGACCAGCATAGCTAACCATGGCTGGGGTTGAGCGCGGCAGAAAACAAATAAGCCCCAGCAAAATAGAATTGCAGAAACTGTGTTTACAAAATAGACATCTCCACCAATATTTGCCCCGATCCAATTCAGCAAGCCATAAGCGATATCACTATAGTTAAATATTTCTCGCATTGGCGCGCGCCACATATTTGACACATGCTCTTCGTAGGTCGACCAGTCTCCTCCAACTTCGTATCGCAAGCCAATCATCAGGACGAGAAGGACAAAATATATGGACCATGTGAATCCGACATGTGGTGCGGGATAGGCTCCATTGCCAATAGGCTTTGGCCGTTGCGCAGCGATGGCCATGAACGCCATCAGGCCAAATAAAAGCCAGTAAGGCCACATCAGCTATCGTCCCGGATCAAGCGGACAACCCATTGGGCTACACTCGGAGAGCGTAATGCAACCGCGCGTTTCGCTTGCGCCGAGTTGCAAGTAAGCGTGAGCGCAGAAACAGCATCGCCGAAGGCGATCGCGACGATCGTAGCGGAATGAGACGCAGCAAGTAATCGGGGCGAGGCATCGATCATTTCTGGTAATAGTCTCTGTACCACGCAACGAACTGCGCCACGCCATCCCGAAAGTCGGTTTTCGGGCGATAGCCGGTCAAGCGTTCTAGCAGTTTCGCATCGGCCCAGGTCGCAGGAACATCGCCCATCTGCATCGGCATCATATTCCGCTTGGCTTTCATACCCAAAGAATCCTCAATCGCGGCGACGAAATCAAGCAACCGCACCTTGTCGTTGTTGCCGATATTCACGATTCGGAACGGAGCGACGGGCGACAGGCTATCGCCTTCTTCGATTTCCGCAGGCGACCCAGGGCGTTCAGGGATCGCATCGATCAACAAGCGTATCCCGCGAACCAGATCATCAATGTAGGTGAAGTCGCGATACATGTCGCCGCCGTTGTACAGATCGATTGGCCGCCCCGCGAGGATCGCATCAACAAATTTGTAAAGCGCCATGTCGGGGCGCCCCCATGGACCGTAAACCGTGAAAAACCGGAACATCGTTGTTGGCACATTCCAAAGATGGGCATGCGCGTGCCCCATAGATTCGGTAGCCTTTTTGGTCGCCGCATAGATCGTGAGCGGCGTGTCAGCCTTTTCGGTTTCGTGGAACGGCATGTCATCGTTCGCGCCATAAACAGAGGACGTCGACGCCATTAGCAGGTGGCCGACTTTGTTGCGCCGTGCAGCCTCCATGACATTGAACGTCCCGATCACATTCGTCGACAAATAAGCGTAGGGATTATCGAGACTATAGCGAACGCCGGCCTGCGCGGCGAGATGAATGATGGCATCGGGCTGGAAAGAATCGATAGCAGCGTCAATCTCGCCGCGGTCCTCCAACATCGCTTCAGCGGCAACAAAATTTTGATTCTGCAACAGTATTTGATGCCGCCGACGCTTCAGTTCGACTTGATAATAATCCGTCATGCCGTCAAAGCCAAAGACCGCATGCCCCTCCGCAAGCAATAATTTTGCCAAATGAAAGCCGATGAAACCGGCGGTGCCGGTTACAAAAAACTTGCGGCGCATATCTATCTCCAGTCGCGATTGGAATTTTCAACGCCCAACCGTCAGGGGCGCATGCTATTGGCGCCGTTGTCGCGACGGAGGCTCAATCGCTGTATAGCAATGTCGGCGCCGGTCGTGCTGCCAGGAGCGTCGAGTTCAAGAGTGGCCATATGCCAATTACAGGCGGACGCCGCGACGTCGACAACGCTGCTCCCCTCACCCTCCGCCATAGTGAAAGGTAAAACCGGGGCGCTAATTTTGCCTGTTTCTGCGCAGGTTAAACGCAGTTTCAGACTCGCGCCGGAAGTAGCCTCCAAGCCCGCCAGTTGCCAGCGCAAACGATAGGATCCAGCCGCCGGGATACGGATCAGCTGGCGCGCCACGACGCCGGAGGCGGCAGGCAGGCTAGAAATCGACATCATACGAGCCTTGTGCTCAATGGTCGCACCAATATCGCCCGTCTGCAGCAATTCCCACTCAAACGGGATAAAGCGCGGTTGACGCTCAAAGGTCGAACCCGTCAGCATCTCGCCGTCCTGCCTAGCTCCCATGTCCAGCGCCAGCGCAATATCATATCCCAATGTCTGCTGACCTTGATTTGCGAGGTTTGCAATCAACGGGAAGTCCGCAGCGGTCGGCGCCTTGATCTTCCAAGGTGGCCCCGCAATACGCAGACGTATCTCCCCCGCTTGAGGAATCGCGTTGGGTTCTTCCAGAACGGCAGCCCAATAGCCTGCGCTCCAATTCGGATTGCGCCCAAGCAGCGGAACAAGAACATCCTCTGCCCCGGTGTTCGCTGTCCCAGCCGCCAAGCGCTTTAAGTACAGCTGCTGAACACGATGGTCGACTGACATGGCGCGCCCGAGTAAGCTTAGCGCACGCTGCGGATTCCCACTTTTCAATGCGTAATCTATCGCCAGCGAGTTCAGCAAATTTTCCCGCCGACTGAGCCCGCCTGCCAATTCGAGAAGACGCTCCGACTGCCCTGCCTTTCCAGTCACAGCGAGTGACTGAACGAGCACCGGCCAAGCTGGCCTTGCCAACGGCTCCAAAGCGAAAGCTTCTTTGGCGAGCCGTGTCTCCAGTTGCCCCGGGCGCGAGTTCGGATTCTTGGTTAACCGCGCACCCAGCAACGCGCTACTCAACGCCGCTTTTGCCCATCCTTGCGGCGCAAGGCCGATCATCGCAGCCCGATCGGGGGCACGAAGCTGATTCACGATTACACTCGACTGCGCCCACACGGCACCGGCGGTCAACAACCCGATTCCCAGCAACAGAGAATTTTTGCCCGTTTTCATAAGTGATCCAAGCGGAAGCATGTCGTCGGTCAATCGTCGCTGTCGCTATTCTTGTCCGCGCCATAGCCATAGCCATAGCCATAGCCATAGCCGTAACCATAGCCATAAATTTCATTGCGACGACCGACCTTGGTCACCAGCGCGCCGAAAATATGCGCCTCGGTCTGCCGGAGCCGACTAAGCGCAGATTTGATAGCCCGCGCGCTGTTGTTGGACGCATCGATCGCGAAGATGACGCCCTCCACTGGCCGCGCCAATAGCGGCGCGTCCGCAAGACCCAACACTGGCGGCGCGTCAAGAATGACATGATCATATTCGCGCAACAGAAGTTCGATCAATTGACGAAGGCGCGATGAGCTAAACAACTCGGCAGCATTCGGCGGCATCGGACCGGCGAGCATATAATCAAAGCCGAACATCGACGAAGGCTTGATCAACTCCGCAACATCTTCGACACCGGTGAGATAGTTGCTGAGCCCGACCTTGTTTTCGACGTCGAGAAGTTCATTCAACGATGGGCTGCGAATATCCGCATCAATCAAAATGACTTTCTTGTTCGTCTGCGCAAAAACACTCGCGAGGCTCAAGGCGGAACTGCTCTTTCCCTCTCCCGGCCGGGTAGACGTCAGCATGAAGCTGCGCGGCGCGCCATGATTGGTAAGAAAAGTCAAATTTGTTTGAGCTGTAAAGTAAGACTCATATACCATCGATTTTTTATCGATAAGCAGCGCCTCGAACTCTTCGGCTTCCACCTTCGGGATCGATCCAAGGAGCGGCAAACCAAATCGCTCGCTTACCTCGCTTGGGTCGCGGATCGACTGATCGAGTTGTTCAAGCAAGAACACAAGTGCGGCGGCGATCCCGAGGCCGGCGACTAACGCCAAAGCCATATTCAAGAAAAGGTTGGGGCTCGATGGAACCCGCGGCGGCGTGGCGGTATCGACAACGGCGATGTTGTTTGTTCCAACACCCGCGGCGCCGATCTCCTTGTAGCGCTGCAACAGACCGTCATATAGCTGCCGATTGGTGTCAACCTCGCGCTGGAGAATAGTATATTCAATCGATCGGCGCTGTTGGTCGCGATAGTTGCCGGTTATGCGGTCAAGCTCCGCCTGAAGTTCCCTTTCGCGTGTGATCGCACTAGAATAGATTTCGCGATTAAGCGACCGCGCACGATTTGCTTCGCCCGACACCGATTGAGTCAGTGCTTCGAGCTGCTTTCGTTTAGCGACGACTTCAGGATACTCGTCACCAAACTGGACTTCTAATCGCGCGAGATCGGCCGCCAGTTCGGCGCGCCGTTGACGAAGAACGCTGACAGACTGGTTGCTGGACATCTCGGTCGATGAGACAGAACTGCTGAGCTGGCTTTCGGCCGCGATCCGCGCGTCTCGAGCTTCGGAAAGCGCGGCACTGATCTTTTCAACATCGGCAGCGGCAAGAGTGCGCTGCCCGACGGTCCGTCCGTTCCCGGAATCCACCCCACCTTCCAACGTGATGATGTTATTGCTCGCGGCATAAGTTATCAGCTCGCGCTCGGAATCCTCTAGGTTACGGCGTATCGTTGATATGCGCTGTTCCAGAAAACGCCTGGCGTCGCTGGTCGCTGCGAAACGGCGATCAAGATTAGCTGCGACAAACTGTTGCACCCAAAGATTAGTCAGTTTGGCAGACAGTTCGGGTGACGGCGTAGCAAAGGAGATATCCACCAAACTCGACTGGCGTACCGGCGAAACACTGATCGAATCTAGAAGAATCTTCTCTGCGCGTTCAGCCATGCTGGCGCGCTGCGCGCTGTTCGGCGCGCCTTCTTCACCTTCTGCCAAGCGGAAATGGTCGAGAAACACCTTGTCGTTCAGCAAATTGCCCGCCCGGACTGTGCGGGCAGCGAGTGAACGCGATTCTAGAAGGCTGTACTGCGTGTTGAAAAAGGACATCTCGTTCGCAAGGGTTTTTTCGCGCGCGCCCTTAACATCCGTTTCCACCGGAGCTTGCGGAGAAATCTCAATCCGGGATGCTGCACTGTAAAGCGGCGTCATCAAAAAGGTAACCGCGAGCCCCAGCGACAAGCACGCTACGATGCTACCGATAACCCATGCTTTATGGTTGAGCAGCGCAACGAACGCCTTTTCGAGCATGTGCATGTCGAAAAAGCCGCCTTGATAAGGCTGGGCCGCCTTGCCCGGTTCAGCATGTATCTCCGGACTTGCTATCGCACGCCCGGTGTTTGCGGTATCCATTTTGTAGTTCACCCGTATAAAAGAAGCGATCGCACGATCAGTTATTGCTGGTAAAGTTGCTCAAGATCACCAACGGAGTACTCAGTAACGTCGTGCCTTTGACGAGGTTATCCAAGAGGCGGCGTTGCGGAGAATCCCCAACGATAATGATGTCGTTCGGAAACACTTCGGGGTCAGCATAATTGCCACTCCGGATCGCCCGCATATTGTACACGCCGACATATTGGCGATTATCGACCTTGCGAAACACCAGAACATCGTCAAGTTTGGCAAATTCGGTCAAACCGCCAGCCAGCGACACCGCACGCATCAGGCTCGCTTTGCCAACCAAGGGATATTGCCCAGGCCGCGCTACCTGTCCGTCCACCGTAATGGCCTGCGAAAGCAGATAGGCAGGATTAGAGGAAGCTCTCAGATTGACAGTGACTTGCGGGTCCCGAACATATCGGCCTCGAAGGCGGTCTTCAATTTCTGTCGCCAACTGGGTTGTCGACTTACCAGCGGCGGCTAGCGTACCGGCGAAGGGAAAGGAGAAGTTTCCTTCACCGTCGGTCAGCACTTCGCGCTTAAGATCAGGAACACCGTAAACTTCGACCGTCAATTCGGTGAAAGAGCCGACATATGTCTGCCGTGTAGCTTGTTGCGCATCCATACTGCCCGGGTGGGGCAACGCCTCCAGCAAACTGACGCCGCTGGCAGGAACGACCGCAATCGGCTCTCTCCCGCCGCAGGCGGACAGTCCCAACAGGACGAAAAGGACCAGGTAGCGCAAAACACTCATATTCTTAATCCAGAAGCCAGAGACATTGGGGAAGTCGATTGTCGCATACGGCCAAAAGTCCAAGGACGAAAGCCGCTTCAAAATCTAGTGTCCCTTAACTGGGGGGCCCGGAATCAGACACGTCCTCCCGATGCCGGATCAATATCACGATAAGAAACATTGCAACCATTGCCATTGATGGCGCGCGAAGCGGATAGTCTGTCATCGAACCGACAGCAAGAACCATGAAGGCGGCCGCTAAAACCCATACCTCGGCCGTCTTTCTACCTTCTCGGCCTGAACGACTGCGCGACGATTGCACCAACTGGAAACATATCCATAATATGCCGACCATAAAGATTAACGCTCCTGGCAATCCTCCTTCGATCGGCAATTGAAGCCAGTCATTATGCGCGTGATTCAAATAAGCTTCCTGAAGCAACTCATCGGGCTCGACAATCTGATAGACGCGAGCGAAAGAGCCAAAGCCCGAGCCGAGTAGCCACTGCTCTTTCAGCAACGACAGGATCGGAGCGAAGGTCTGGACTCGGCCGTCCTCAGCAGTGTCGCTCCCAAACAGGCGGGTCACGGAGTTGCCACGATCGGACAGATAGAAAAGCGCGGTTAACGCTCCGATCGAAAAGAAAGGAATGACTGCAAAGAGACCGCGCTTAAGGTGTTCCGACCGGGCCGCCGCAGCTTGCCTAACCCGCTGCTTGTTGCGCCGTTGAATTATCAGGCTTTGTTTGGAGCGATAGGATCGACGTATGACCGCATACGCCAGAAGCGCACCCGCCATACCGCATACCAGGCCAGTGCGCGACCCAATGGCAAAGATCAGCAGGAGGAAGGTAACAATACTGCCGATCAGCGCCGGGATGAGAAGTGGCTTGGGATTCCGGCGAGCAGCCTCGTTGGCAACCAGCCATCCTGCCGCCAGGATACCTATCGCTAAAAGGACCGCATGATGGTTGCGATTGGCAAAAAGGCCAACCAAAGCTCCCTCGTTGGTGATCCGAAAGAGATAGAAGACGCTTCGCGGCCCAGCAACGAACTGCAACATTCCAAAGGCGGCCGAAGCAAGCGCGCACGCCCATATCGTCCACCATATCCGAATCCTCTCACCCGCCGGCACAATACCCGCTATGAGAATAGCACCAAGCGGCACACACAACGACAGCAAGCTGTTCCAAGTAAAAGCAGGCGAGAGACTGATCGGACGCCAGCGGTCCGGAGCGCTTAATAATTGATCCATCGCGAATATCGGCGCCCGCAGTGGCAAAGTCGACCAAATTTCCGTGGGCAGCGGCAGCAACTGAATGACCATCCACAGCGCCAACATTAAAATAAGCGCAAGCGGAAGACGCAAACCGCGCCAATTCGACGGCGGCATGATAGCAACTAACGCAAACGTGAGAAAAATCGCAAATGCGCGCAAAAAAGGCACTGAAGCGACGTCATAGCGCGATCCGCCCCCCATAACGACTACGGCAGCAGCAAAGCAGCCCAACATCCAGATCGAACGCCGAGACCATCTTTCTTCAGATGCCACAGAGCCATGCATCGCCCTGTTCACGAGTTTCATTCAGACAGATCCATGTGCATTAATGTCCTGCAACAACGACTGTGACGGCTCCAACTCTGATGTATCAAGGAACCAGCGATCGCTGCCTTCAATCCCTATGCAAGTCAAGCGACCGGTGAGATACGCGCCCGTATCGATCCCGATGCGCCCGCTCGCTTCATCCACATTATCGGAAATGGTGTGTCCATAAACAACTGTCACGCCATGGTCATGCTGACCTTCGATAAATTCCTCACGAATCCAGCGGAGATCGGACGATTTCTGACTGTCCAGCGGAACACCGGGCTTTACGCCGGCATGCACAAATGCATAATCGCCAATCCGGATCATGTCCTCGCCATGACCCAAAAAATCGATATGTGCTTGCGGCACCAATTCCGGTAATCGCTTGGCGACTTCCTCGAAACTTGCCGCAGCATAGGACGCATCGTCGCCCCAGTAGCTGCGAATGGTTGCATCACCGCCAATCCGAATAAAATAGCGTACCCGTTTTATATCGCCGGTGAGAGCGGCTAGGAAACACTCTTCGTGATTGCCAATCAACATTGCCACCTTATCGAACGGCGTTCCCAAACCGATGGCCCGCTCGATCACCGACGCGGAATCGGGGCCGCGATCGATGAGGTCGCCAAGCAGAATCAGCGTTGTAAAGGCGTTACCGCGCGCGGCATTATCGGTCTCGATTTTATCAAGCAATCGCGCAAACAGATCATCGCGACCGTGTATGTCTCCTATAGCATAGACACGCTGGCCATCGGGCACGCGAGGAAGGGTTGCCGACACCCGGTCTTCGCGTTGCAGACGTTTCAAGAAACCTAGAAATGACATATAGGTGTTATATCAACTATATCAGTAGTTTAATAAGCGCAATTGTCCGTCGGTTCCACTTTGACGGATGCCGCGCAACATTGTGATACATTAAGCGGACAACCGATCTAGAATCCCGTGCGGTCGGCGGGGCGATTAGAGCTAAGTTAAGCCACCGGCAAGAGCTTTGCGCTAAAGCGGCCAGAAGACTAGCCGAGGAACCATCCAGTTTATGCCGTTAGAACCGAATTCAATTGCCCCATCCGCCCGACGAAAAATCATGGTCACGTTCGGCACGCGTCCCGAAGCTATCAAGATGTTTCCGGTTGTGCACGCGCTACGCCAACGCCCTGCGCTCGAGGTTCGCATCTGCGTCACGGCCCAGCATCGTGGAATGCTGGACCAAGTTCTCGAAATCGCCTGCATCACTCCGGACGTCGATCTTGACGTAATGCAAGCGAACCAATCACTCGACACGCTTCTGGCGCGGCTCGTCGTCGGGCTCGGCAAAACATTCGACGTCGAGAAACCCGACCGCATCCTCGTTCACGGGGACACGCTGACCACAATGGCGGCCACCCTCGCCGCCTATTTCCGCAGAATCCCTGTGGGCCATGTCGAAGCGGGGCTGCGCAGCGGCAATATCTATCACCCCTGGCCCGAAGAGGTAAACCGCAAGGTCGCTGGCGCAGTCGCCGACTTGCATTTTGCGCCGACCGAGACCGCCGCCGCAGCGCTGCGCGGAGAAAATGTGCCCGCCGACCGCATTCACGTGACGGGCAATACCGTGATCGATGCTCTGCTAGCGACCAAAGCGCGGATCGACGCTGAACCTTCGCTCGCGCTCGGTCTAGATCCACTCTTTAGCCGCTTTGCCGACAAGCGCATCATCACTGTCACCTCGCACCGACGCGAAAATTTCGGTGACGGAATGAAAGCGATTGCCGAAGCGATCGCCGCGATCGCGGCGCGACCCGACGTCGCAGTGGTCTTTCCGGTCCATCCCAACCCTCATGTCCGTAGCGCGATGGAACCCATCCTCGGCGGCCTCGCCAATGTGGCGCTGATCGACCCGCTCGATTACCCCCATTTCGTCCGCCTACTGGCGATCTCGGACCTCGTGCTGACCGACAGTGGCGGGGTGCAGGAGGAAGCGCCTGCGTTCGGCAAACCCGTGCTCGTCATGCGCGAGACGACCGAGCGGCCGGAAGGCATCGAAGCTGGTACGGCCAAGCTTGTCGGAACCGACAAAGCGCGTATTGTTTCCGAAATTTTCAGGCTTCTCGACGATAAGGACGCCTATTCGGCCATGGCCCGCGCCCATAATCCCTTTGGTGACGGCACGGCGGCAAAGCAGATTGCGGAGATT
>NZ_DASYHE010000028.1:0-13677 GCF_035998965.1 Sphingopyxis sp. | reverse complement strand
GACGGTCACCTGCTGCGCGCGGAAGCCGTCCTTCGTGCGGACGAACACCACGTCGCGGCCTTCGAGCGTCTGGAGGGCTTCGTCCGCGATCACGATACGGGCCGGCCCACCGGTTTCGGCGCCGCGGCTCGGAAGCAGCCGCACCCGGACCGCCAAGCCCGGCTGGAGCGCCCCGGGTACGTCGAGCACGGCGGTTGCCGAGCGCGTGTCGCCCGACAGGCCGGGCGTGACGGCGCGCACGCGGGCATCGATCGTCCGTCCGTCGGGAAGTTCGATGATCGCACGGTCTCCGGGCGAGAGCCGCTGGGCATCGGCCGGACCGACGGCGGCCTCGATCTGCACCTTGCTGGGATCGGCAACGCGGAACAATTCGGTTTCGGGCTGAACGAAGGCGCCAAGGCTGGCGTTCTCGGCCGTGATCCGTCCCGAGATCGGGCTTGCCACGATGACGCTGCTGCCATCGCGCGTGACCTGCGCGGCGCTCGCTGCGGCACGCGCGCGCTGCGCTTCGGCCGCGGCGGCCGCGGCTTCGGCTTGCGCCTGCTCATAGTCGACGCGCGCCGACACCTTCTGGTCGAACAGGGTCTTCTCGCGGTGGAGATTTTTCTGCGCGAGCGTCGAGCGCGCATCGGCGGCAATCCGTTCGGCCGCAATCTGGGCGGCGTCGCGGCTTTGCACGATCGCGATCGTCTCACCGGCGCTGACCGGATCGCCGAGCCGCTTGAAGAGACGGGTGACCGCGCCGCCCGCGCGGGCGGTGACGATCGCCTCGCCGCTCGGCGCGGCGGTAACGGTCGCTTGCGAGATGATTTCCGAACCGAGTCCGCCGGCGCCGATCGTCTCGACGCCGATCTCGGCGGCCTTGATCGCTTCGGGCGTGATGGCGAGGCTGCTCGGAAGGGCTTCGCTCGCCGCTTCCTTTTCGCCTTCGGCAGCCGGCGCGGCGGCCGGGTCGGCGGTGCAGCGTGCAACGCCGAAGCCCGTGACGGCAGCGAGTATCATGGCGCCCGCGACAGTGCCGAGGAGACGCTTGTCCTTGGTGATCATATTCTATCTCCGCTGTTGATGCGGTTCGCGCGCCGACCGGCGGCGCACCCCTGTTGACTTGGAAGGACGATGGCGAAGGCGCCTCCGTCCACTGGAAGGCTCGGCGCGCTCATGGCTGATGATCCGCATCGCCGTCGGCGGCTGCCTGGCGCGATAGGATGGCGCGGGCTTCGGCCCGGGCCTGGCGCGCCGCGATCAGTTCGGCCTGCGTTGCCGCATAGGCCTGCTGCGCGTCGATATATTCGACGAGCGAGGACTTGCCGGCGCGGTAGCTGAGTTCGGCGAGCCGGACACCTTCGCGCGCCTGCTCGATGCCGCTACCCTCAAGCGCCGCGAGGCGGGCCTCTGCGGCTTCGAGTTCGGCCTGCGCATTGGCGATCTCCGCCTGAGCATTGACCACTGCATTCTCGCGCCGCGCAATGGCGGCGGCGACATCGGATTTGGCTGCCGAGATGTTGCCGCGGTTGCGGTCGAAGACGGGGAGCGGCACGGAAACATTGGCGATCAATGCGCGATCGCCGGTGTCGCGAAGCTGACGCACCCCGAAGCCGACCGACGGATCGAGCCGGCCATCGGCGCGCTGCCCCTGGAGCCGCGCTTCAGCAATCAGCTTCTCGGTTTCTGCCAAGCGAACGTCGAGCGTCGCGAGCGAGTCCACCGTCTCCGGTGCCACCCACATATCGCCTTCCATCAACTCGGCAGGCGGGACCGAGCTTCCAAGGAGCGCCGCGAGCGAACGCCGGGCGGTCCTTTCTTCGGCCTCGGCCGTGCGTAGCTCGGCGGTGGCCTGAACGAGAGCCGCATTGGCGCGGAACGCACGGAGCGGCGGCTCGTTGCCGGTATCGACCATGGCCTGTGCCACGCGGACGAGTTCGCGGGCACGCGCTTCATTTTCGCGTGCGAGCGCGAGGCTATCGCGGGCCGCGAGAGCGGTCGCGAACTGGTTGCGGACATCGAGCGCAAGATCTGCGCGTGCAATCTCCAACTTGTACTTCGCGGCCAGAAACTCGGCGTCGGCGAGCGTCATGCGCGACCGGCGCCGGCCCCCGATATCGAGACGCTGATTGACCGACACGGTCGTTTCGAGACCGTTCAGGCCCGAGTAGGGGCCGGTGCCTGCGAAATTCTCGACATCGACATTGAGCGTCGGATTGTAGCGATAGCCCGCCTGACGCTGGCGACCGCGAGCGGCCTCCACTTCGGCTTCGGCGGCAACCACGCGCGGCGAGCGCGCGTCGGCTTCCTCCATCGCCTGCGCGAGGGACAATCGAGCGGGAAGCGGGCCGGTACGCACGGCCTCGCCTGCGGAAGAAGGCGGTCCCACCAGCTCCGTCGCTGCCGACTGGGCAGCGGCGGGCGCGGAATTTGAGCCTGCAACGAGCGCCACGAGACTCGCGGCGACAACTATGGATTTCATGAAAAGGAGACTCCTGACGTTTCCAGGGAGAAGCGCACGCGAAGGGCACGCGCAGACCTAGAGCGTCAGGCGATTGGAGGGCGGAACGTCCCGATATAGGCGACGGGCGGCAAGGCGGCCGTCAGGATGCGCGTATGCGCTTCAGGGGCAGGCGTTTCGGTCGCTGCCGACAGCGATTCCGCCGGGACGCCCGAATGGTGACCGTGGCAGCCATGAGCGGCGGCAGGCACCTGCTGCTTTTCGCCGGGAGAGGATTTTTTCTTGTCGACTTCGGCGCCTTCGATCGCCGGTGCGGGAACGCAGCCGGCTTCGATCACAGCAACGAAAAGGCTCGCCTCGGCCCGATCCTCGGTCGCATGTGCGAGCGACCCCGCAACCGTTCCGGATGCAAGGAGAAGGGTCAGGAGGAAGAGGATCACCCGTCGCATTGAAACCGGCCCCTAGCATCGAAACGGCGCGGTGAAAAGTAGAAGATTTTCAATCAACTTCGGCGGCACTCTTCGAACCCCCGAACCGGCTCCGTAATTTTATCTCATGGAGGTAAGAGAGCAGTGCACCTTGCCCCTCTATAGTTGCAGATGCGCCTCAAGAAACAGGATATCGGCCGAACAATCACGCGTTAAGCACAATAATTCTACAATTGTCTTTCACTCTTATTTCTATCGCTTCGCTATTGGCTCCCGCCTCCTTTGTTCGGGACGACATTCGAGCGATATGCTTCCCGTGAGACGAGGGGGTAAATCGGACGCAGAGCGGCACAGCGTCCTGCCGGAACATCAGGGCTTGACCCTGTATCTACTACAGGGTGCAAGAGCCTGCCCTGCACAAAAAAGGGGGAAAGAGGATGGTGCCGCCGACAGTAAATCCCGTGAGCATGGCCGTCATCGAGCCGCTGCTGCGCGAGCAATATCGCCTGTTTTGCGAATCACGCCGAATCGGAGATGAAGCCGCTGCGTGGCAGGCGCTGGAATGGGAACATATATTGAGCCAGCCCTATATGGGCGCGCATCTCGCCTCCCACTGGCACATGTTTCGCTATGCGATCGAGCTCGGCGATGCCCGTGAAGCTACCGGTCAGGCAATGCGGTTCCTGCTCGTCCCGCTCGGTTCGCTGACCGGCCGCCTCCCCGCAGGGAATAATGGTCGCGCGCGGGTGAGCGCCTTCGAGCCGATGCCGATGCCGCAGGCCCTCGAAGCGCTGATCGAAACGGCCCGGTCGACGGAGAGCCGCGCTGCGCGAACCGATTGATCCGGTTTTGGACTTCCGGAACGGGTCATTCGCTGTTAGGGGCGCGACCATGTCCGGCGCTACCCTTCGCCTGTTGCTTGTGTTCATCCTGCTGCTCAGCGGGCTCCACAATGCTGCGCCGGCGATGGCGGGCATGACGCACCATGCGACGGATTCGCATCTTTCGCACCATGTCGAGCCGGGCCATGCGTCGGACAAGGACACGCAAAAAGGTCAGCAGGACGCCGACCTCCACGGCAGTCACCATAATTGCCCGGTCGCATCCGATCAGGCCCTTTCGGGTCATGACGATCTGTCCTGTTTTTCCGGCGGCCTGCACTTTGCGTTGCCCGCGACGCGCCTCGCTTCGCGCGCGCTCGCACCGCCCCTGAACCCTCCCCTCGCCTGAACGCCGCCTGCCGCGCGGCCCCTTTTCGGCCTGCGCTCAGTCGAATCGTTCAGGAGTGATCATTCATGCATATCCATATGCGCGCCGCCCTGTTGGCCGGGGCTGCGCTGCTGGCGGGGTCCGTTTGGGCCCAGCCGCTAACGCTCGACCAGGCGGTCGAGCGGGCCATCGCTGCATCGCCCGAGCTTAGAGCGGGCGAAGCGGGGGTCGACGCCGCGCGCGCCGACCAGCTGCAAGCCCGCGTCCGTCCCAATCCGACCGTGTCGGTCGACATGGACAATGGCGTCGGGACGGGCGGCTATGGCCTGTTCCGGCAATCGGAACTCACCGTCACCTATTCGCAGCCGCTCGAACGCGGGGGCAAGCGCGAGGCGCGAATGGCGCTTGCCGAGCGCGGTGTCGTTCTCGCCGAGGCGCAGTGGCGGCTCGTCCGGCTCGACATCGCCCAGGAAGTGCAGCGCGCCTATATCGACGTCCAGATCGCCGAGCAGATGGTCTGGATCGCAGAGGATCGCGTCAAACTTGAAAAGGAGATGCGGACCGAAGCGATCAGGCGCGTGCGCGGCTACAAGGATCCGCTCTTCGTCGAGACGCGCGCCGATGCCCGCATTCTCGAAGCCGAACTGGCCCTGAAGGAAGCCCAGGCGAAGCGGCAGTCCGCACGCGCATTGCTCACCTCCTTCTGGGGCGGCACGCCTGACAGCCTCGTTATCGCCGAGGGGATCGAGAAACCCGATCCGCGCGATCCGCCGCTCGCCGAAGCCGACGCGGCGGTCTTCGACGCCGCCGTCGACCGGGCCCGCGCGCAGGTCGTCGTCGAGCAGAGCCGTGCGCACCAGGACTATACGGTCTCGGGCGGCACGCGCTTTCTTCGCGAGACCAATGATGTCGCCGTTCTTGGCGGCATCTCGATCCCGCTCGGACGGTTCGACCGCAACCAGGGCAATATCGCCCGGGCGCAGGCCGAACGGCGGCAGCTCGAGTTCCAATCCGAAGCGAGCCGGCTCGAGCGGCTGCGGCGCCTCGCGTCGCTGCGCGCCGATGCCGACGCCGCACGCGTCCGGGCCGAGGGCATCATGAACGACGTCTATCCCAAGGCGGTGAAGACGCTCGGCCAGGTGCGCGAAGGCTATGCCCGCGGCGGGTTCCTGTTCGCCGACGTACAGGATGCCGCCGACGTCATCATCCAGATCCAGGGTCAGTGGGCCGAGGCCATGACACGCTACCGCGATTTGCTCGCGGAGATCGATCGCCTGACCGGCCGCTTCGATGCGGCTCCCCTTGCGGAGAATATTCCATGAAGAAGTTTCCATTTCCCGCCGCGGCTGCGGCGCTGTTCCTTGCTGTGCCTCTCGCTGCCTGCGGTGGCGGAGCCGAGGGCGAAGACAAGCATGAAGAAGGCGAAAGCCACGCTGAGGGCGAAGGCGAGGAAGATGCCAAAGGCCCGAACGGTGGCAAATTGCTCAAGAATGGCGATTTCGCGGTCGAGGTCATAATCTTCGAGAATGGCACCGAGCCGCAATTCCGCGTTTTCGCAACGCGGGACGGCAAACCGGTCGACCCGAAGGATGTCCAGCTCGCCATCACCCTCACGCGGCTTGGCGGCGACGTCGATCGCTTCACCTTCCGCCCGCAGGGCAAATTCCTCGCAGGGCAAGGTGTCGTCACCGAACCGCACAGCTTCGACGTCGAGGTTGTCGCGGTGACGGGCGGCAAGCGGCACGTTTGGAAATATGCGAACCCCGAAGGGCGCACGCGGATCGGGGCTGACGCCGCCAAGGCCGGAGGCATCGAAACCGCGGTCGTCGGACCGGCGACGGTGGGCGAAATGCGCGAACTCTACGGCACCGTCCAACTGTCGCCGACCGCCCGCTCCGAAATTCGCGGCCAGTTCCCCGGCCGCGTCGTCTCGGTGACCAAGGCGGTGGGCGACAGCGTCCGCCGTGGGGAACTGCTCGCGCGCATCGAGTCGAGCGAGAGCCTCCAGGTCTATCCGGTATATGCGACGGTCGGCGGCGTGATCGCCGAGCGCAACGCCAACCCCGGCGACGTCACCGACGGGCGCGCACTCTATGTGGTCACCGACCCGGCGCAGACCACGGTCGTCTTCAACATCTTCCCCCGCGACCTCGCGATCATACGTCCGGGCATGCGGGTGACGGTGGAGACGCAGGACGGCGCCGAAATCGCGACCGCGCCGCTCGGGCAGTTCCTGCCCGACGGCAATGTCGAGGCGGGCACTGCGCTCATCCGCGCGACCATCCCGAACCGCTCGGGAACGCTCCGCCCTGGCATGGCCTTGCGCGGCCGCGTGATGGTCAACCCCGTCACCGTGCCGCTTGCCGTGCGCACCGAGGCGATCCAGCCCTTCCGCGACTTCAAGGTGGTCTATGCCAATTTCGGGCAGGACTATGAGGTCCGGATGCTGAAGCTCGGCCGTTCGTCGCCCGAATGGACCGAGGTCCTGTCGGGCATCAAGCCCGGCACCGCCTATGTCACCAAGGGCAGTTTCCTCGTTCGCGCCGACATCGAAAAGTCCGGCGCGGGCCACGACCATTGATCGGGGAGCAGGATAACATGCTAGCCAGAACCATAGGCTTTTCGATCCGGCAACGATGGCTCGTCCTCGCGGTGGTCGCGCTCCTCTGCGCGATCGGCGCGTGGAGCGCGACCAAATTGCCCATCGACGCCGTTCCCGACATCACCAACGTCCAGGTCCAGATCAACACCAAGGCGGAAGGCTATTCGCCGCTCGAGTCCGAGCAGCGCATCACCTATCCGATCGAGACCGCGATCGCGGGCATCCCGAACCTCAACTATACCAGGTCGATCTCGCGCTATGGCCTGAGCCAGGTCACTGTCGTCTTCGAGGACGGGACCGACATCTATTTCGCGCGCCAGCAGGTCAACGAGCGGCTCCAGGCCGCGCGCGGCCAGCTTCCGCCCGGGATGGAGCCCGAAATGGGCCCGATCTCGACGGGCCTCGGCGAAATCTTCATGTTCTCGATCGAGGCCGAACCGGGCGCGCGAAAACCCGACGGCACGCCTTATACGGCGGAAGACCTCCGGACGATGTCCGATTGGGTCATCCGGCCGCAGATGCGCACGATTCCGGGGGTCGCCGAGATCAACACGATCGGCGGCTATGCCCGCCAATATCATGTGACACCCAACCCGGCCTCGCTCGCCTCGCTCAATCTCTCGCTCAACGATGTCGTCACCGCACTCGAGGCCAATAATGCCAACCGCGGGGCCGGTTATGTCGAGCGCAGCGGCGAACAGATTCTGATCCGCGTGCCGGGTCAGGCCAATAATGAGCGTGACCTGTCGCAGATCATCGTCACCACCCGCGGCGGGGTTCCGATCCGGATCGCCGACGTCGCCGATGTCGCGATCGGCTCGGGGCTCCGCACAGGCGCCGCAACCGAAAATGGCAAGGAAGTCGTCCTCGCGACGGTCTCGATGCTGATCGGCGAGAATCCGCGCGTGGTGGCGCAGGCCTCGGCCGAACGCCTCGTCGAAGCCTCGCGTGCGTTGCCGAAGGGTGTCGTTGCCAAGCCGCTCTACGATCGCACCGCGCTCGTCGAGCGGACGATTTCGACGGTGCAGAAGAATCTCGCCGAGGGCGCGCTGCTCGTCATCGTGATCCTGTTCCTGCTGCTCGGCAATTTCCGGGCCGCGCTGATCACGGCGGCGGTCATTCCGGTCGCGATGCTGATGACGCTGACGGGCATGCTCCAGACGCGGACATCGGCAAACCTCATGAGCCTCGGGGCGCTCGACTTCGGCCTCATCGTCGACGGGGCCGTCATCATCGTCGAGAACTGCCTCCGCCGGCTCGGCGAGGCTCAGCACAGGCTCGGACGCCTGCTCGACCGCGACGAGCGCTTCGGCCTAGTCGCTTCCGCAAGCGCAGAAGTGATCAAGCCGAGCATCTTCGGCATTATTATCATCACCGCAGTCTATCTGCCGATCTTCGCGCTCGAGGGCGTCGAGGGCAAAACCTTCCATCCGATGGCGATCACCGTCGTCCTCGCGCTTACCGCCGCTCTGCTGCTGTCGCTCACCCTGGTTCCGGCCGCGGTGGCGCTGTTCGTGACCGGCAAGGTCGAAGAAAAGGAAAATTGGCTGATGCGCGGGCTCGGCAAGGGCTACCGCCCGATGCTCGACCGCGTCCTCAATTGGCCGAAGGCTGCGCTGGCTGGTGCTTTGGCGCTTGTCGCGCTGAGCGGCGTGGCGGCGACCAGTCTCGGGTCCGAGTTCATCCCGGACCTCGACGAAGGCGATATCGCGATGCACGCGATGCGCATTCCGGGGACGAGCCTCACCCAGTCGATCGCGATGCAGGAGGCGCTGGAGAAGAGGATCAGGCAGTTCCCCGAAGTCGAGCGGGTGTTCGCGAAGATCGGCACTCCCGAGGTAGCGACCGATCCGATGCCCCCGTCGGTCGCCGATAATTTCATCATGCTCAAGGACCGGAAGGAATGGCCCAATCCGAGAAAGACGCGCGACCAGCTCGTTGCCGAACTCAACAAGGCGGCGAACGAGGTGCCAGGGAACAATTATGAGTTCACCCAGCCGGTGAAGATGCGCATGAACGAGCTGATCGCCGGCGTTCGCGCCGACGTGGCGATCAAGTTGTTCGGCGACGACCTCGATCAATTGCTCGAATCGGGGCAGGCGATCGAGGAAGTCGCGGGCGGGATTGCGGGCGCGCAGGACGTGAAGCTCGAACAGGTCACCGGCCTGCCGATGCTCTCGGTCACGCCCGATCGCGACAAGCTCGCGCGCTACGGTGTCAGCATGGAAACGGTGCAGGATGCGGTTTCGACAGCGACCGGCGGCCGTCAGGCCGGCGAGCTTTTCGAGGGTGACCGCCGCTTCGACGTCATCGTCCGGCTTCCCGAGGCCATTCGCACCGATCTCGCGTCGCTCGGCAATCTCCCCGTTGCACTTCCGGCCGGCGGCTTCGTGCCGCTTTCGGAGCTGGCGGAGATATCGCTCGCGGCGGGGCCGAACCAGATCAGCCGCGAAAATGGCAAGCGCCGCGCGGTGATCACGGCGAATGTTCGTGGGCGCGATCTGGGCTCGTTCATCGACGAGCTCACGCAAAAGGTCGAAGCTGAGGTCGTGCTGCCCGATGGTTACTACATCGAATATGGCGGCACATTCGAGCAGCTTCAGTCCGCGACCGAGCGCCTCCAGATCGTCGTGCCGCTGGTGCTGCTGCTGATCTTCGGGCTGCTGTTCATGCTGTTCGGCACGGTGCGCGATGCTGCGATCGTCTTCTCGGGCGTGCCTCTGGCGCTGACGGGCGGGGTCGCGGCGCTGGCGCTGCGCGACATTCCGTTATCGATCTCGGCGGGCGTCGGCTTCATCGCTTTGTCCGGGGTCGCGGTGCTGAACGGCGTGGTGATGCTATCCTTCATCAAGGATCTGCGCGAACGCGGAAAAGCGCTCGTCGAGGCGATCCGCGAAGGCGCGCTGACCCGCCTCAGACCGGTGATGATGACGGCGCTGGTGGCGTCGCTCGGGTTCGTACCGATGGCGCTCAATGTCGGGGCTGGGTCCGAGGTGCAGCGGCCGCTGGCAACTGTCGTCATCGGCGGGATCATCTCGTCGACGATCCTGACTTTGCTCGTGCTGCCGGCCCTGTACCTCCTGGTCCATCGACGGACCGCGAAGGCCGAAGAGGAAGAGCTGGCGCGCCCGAGCAGCGTCCCCAGCCCCGAAGGCTGAGACACTCCCGGATGGCCGCCATTCCCCCCTGTCGGCGGCAACCGAGAGTGCTGACTGGGGCGGAACCCAAGCGGGTTCCGCCTCCTTTTAGGGATGGTGAGGATTGAGGAGCTTGCAATGAATGAAAAAGCATCCGGGAGCGAACGCGAAAAGCGAACGCTCCAGATCGTTCTCGTCCTGAACTCGGCTATCGCGATCGCCTTCCTCGTAACCGGCGGGCTCGGCGATTCGAGCGCGCTCATCGCCAATGGGCTCGACAATCTGTCCGACGCCGCGGTCTATGCCTTGAGCCTCGTTGCGCTCAGCCACGGCCTGAAATGGAAAACCCGTGCTGCCACGGCATCGGGTGTCATGCTGCTGGTCTTCGCGGCCGGCGTCCTGTTCGATGTAGGACGGCGCTATTTCGAAGGCAGCGAACCGATCGGTCCGACAATGATGATCATGTCGGCCGTCGCTGCGGTGGTGAACTATGCTTGTCTGAAGCTCTTGCAGCGCATTCAGGATCCGGACGTCAACCTCAGAGCCGCGACAACCTTCAGCTACAACGACTTCATCTCGAACGGCGGCATCCTGATCGCGGGTGTCCTCGTCTGGTGGCTCGGTACGAACTGGCCGGACCTTCTGGTTGGATTTGCGACTGCGCTGATCGCGATCAAGGGCGGCATCGAAATCCTTCGCGACGCCCGCCAAGAGGCCAAACAGCAGAAAGATTAGAGCATGTGAGGCGTGTCGGATCGGCGGAAGAATGTTCGGACCTCTGCGAACAACGTCGCCGATCCTGCCCTAGAGGCACCCGACAGCTCGCTCCCATCATATTACGTCCTTATTACGCGAGGCAAAAATCGAGCCCACGTAACGACGCGTATTACGCCGCCATTCGGCGTAAGTGTCTGAAATTGTTAGGAAAACTGGAGCGGGCGAAGGGATTCGAACCCTCGACCCCAACCTTGGCAACTTGACCTTCAAACTTTTCTATCGTTTCCGAAACTACTCTATCTTCTTATTTTTGCTAGTTTTCTTGCGCTTCTCTTTCACCTGCTATATCCTGCAATTGCCTCCGGTTTCCACCAAACGGGAGACATTTTGGAGACACTGGCGATTTTCGAAGTCGTGTCTCCAGCAGGAGTTTTGTATGCCGACCGCAAAGCTGACAAAGCGGGCCATAGACGCCCTCGTTCCGCCAGAAACCAAGCACCTCATTCTATGGGATTCAGAGGTGAAGGGCTTCGGCCTGAGGATCATGGCGTCTGGGCTGAAGACCTTCGTCGTCCAGTATCGAAACGCCGAAGGCACCAAGCGGCGCATGAACCTTGGCCGATTTGGCGTTCTAACCGTCGATCAAGCCCGCGATTTGGCGAAGTTGAAGCTCGCCGAAGTCATTGTCGGAGAAGATCCTGCCGACAAAGTTCGGCAGGATCGCAAAGGCATGACCGTTGCGGAGATGTGCGATTGGTATCTGGTGGAGGCGCGCGCGGGCAATATCCTCGGCCGCAAGAATCTTCCGATCAAGGAATCGTCGCTCGGGATGGATGAGAGCCGCATTCGCACGCACATCGCGCCCCTGCTCGGCAATCGAATCGTCAAACATCTGAAAATCGCCGACATCGAGCAGATGCAGACAGACGTGAAGAATGGGAAGACCGCCAAGCCTCGAACCGGAGGCCGGGGCGGCATGGCTACCGGCGGACCCGGCGTCGCAGGGCGGTGCGTCGGCACGCTGCAGGCCATCATCGGACATGCGAAGCATAAGGGGCTGCTCGAAACGCATCCGACAGAGGGGGCGAGGAAGCTTGCCAGCAAGAAGAAGACGCGCCGGCTGAGCATTGCCGAAATAGAGATGCTCGGAAAAGCGATCGCCTACGCCAAGGCTATTGGGGAAAACCCTGTCGCGCTTGGCGTGCTGCGCACATTACTGCTCACAGGCTATCGGCGCCAAGAAGGTCAGGCGATGCGCCGCAGCTGGCTACATGCCGAGCGCGGCTACGTCGCCTTTCCCGATACGAAGGGCGGCGCACAGATCCGGGCGATCGGACCCGCCGCCGTTCGTGGGCTCGAAGACCAGACAGAGATAGCGGGTAATCCGCATCTGTTTCCGTCCGCTGTTGGGAATGGTCCGTACACCGCGGTCAGCGACTGCTTGCGGCGCGTGTGCAATTTGGCTGGAATAAAAGGTGTGACGCCTCATACGCTTCGCCATACGTTCGGAAGCGTCGCCGGAGACCTGGGATTTTCGGAGCTCACGATCCGTGCGATGCTCGGGCATGCTTCGCAGAATGTAACGCAAGACTATGTCCATATCGACGAAGCACTGAAACTGGCCGTCCGGCGCACCTCGGACGAAATCGAGCGACTGCTTGCCCTCGGCGCTGCGAAGCTGGAGACGATGCGCCACGCTGCATGATCGGCAGAGACCAGGGAACGTTCGGTGTTAAGCTAGACGGCGTCCGGTCGTGCGCACCGTTGCGCAGGCGGGCGTACCGTCTTTGCCAGTGCCATTGACCGAAATCTCGATCCGGTGCCCACCCTTTGCTGCAGCATCGAGCAGCTGCTGATCGATATCGTGGATGTCGATCTTCATTCGCCGGGTCCAGGGCGACGCCGGGTCGCCGGCCGCTTGCCCGACACGAATATAGACAAACCGGCGCTCGGGACCTTCGCGCCGCACCTGGTCGCCGAAGAATTTCGGGCCGGGGCCGACGCGGATGACAAAATCGAACGGAAGCGCCTCGCCAGTCTTCGAGTATTTCGGATCGAGCGGACGGTCGTCCTTGGCTTGCAAGCTGTGGAGAACGCCCACCACCGGCTGTTCGATGACGATCCGCATGGGGATTTCGATCTGACTTTCGCGTGCCATCTGCAATCTATAGCCTGATTGGCGCATCGCTCAAATTGCGCTGGTCCATCGGATATTCCCGATAGAATTTGACGAATGCCTATTCATCGGATAATCCCGATGCATGAATATGGATTTGGCACTACCCGCCCTTGCCGCGCTGGCGCACCCGACACGCCTCGAAGCCTTTCGCCTTCTTGTCCGGCACGAGCCCGAGGGACTTTCGACCGGTAAGCTCGTCGAAGCATCCGGTCTGTCTCAAAGCACCTTCTCGACCCATCTCGCGGTGCTGGCGAAAGCGGGCCTCGTGCGATCGGAGAAAGATGGGCGCCAGATCATTCAACGCGCCCATATTGACACGTTGCGCGACCTGATGCTCTTTCTTGCCAAAGACTGCTGCCAAGGCCGGGCGGAACTCTGCGAGCCGCTGCTCGCCGAACTCGCCTGCTGCTGAGGGAGACTGGCTCCATGACCGACATCATCATCTACCATAATCCCGAATGCGGGACGTCGCGCAACACGCTCGCGCTGATCCACAACGCTGGCATCGAGCCGCATGTCATAGAGTATCTGAAGACGCCGCCGGCGCGAGCCCTGCTCGAACAATTGATCGAGCGCGCCGGCATCACCGCGCGCGACTTGCTCCGCGAAAAGGGCACACCTTATGCCGAGCTGGGCCTCGGTGACCGGGCCCTTACCGACGAAACGCTGATCGACGCGATGATAGAGCATCCAATCCTCATCAACCGGCCCTTGGTCGTCTCGCCGCTCGGCGTGAAGCTTTGCCGCCCCTCCGAAGAAGTGCTCGCCCTCATCCCGGCGCGCCAGCGCGGCGCCTTCGCGAAGGAAGACGGCGAACAGGTTGTCCGCCGTCAGCACCAATGGCACAGATTTGAGGTTGTGATTTAAGGAGGATCTGGGCTTCGTCGTAGTGACGAAGGAACGAAGATGAAGCCCAGATCCTCCAATGTAAAATCGCCCGCCAAGGCCCCAGCAGAGCGGGT
>NZ_DASYHE010000010.1:0-58867 GCF_035998965.1 Sphingopyxis sp. | reverse complement strand
ACGGGAAGTTTCCCCATCGCGGTAAGGCATTTTAGGGAGCCCACACATCATGAAGAAATTTGCTGCTATCGCCGTTGCTGCCAGCATGTTCGCCCTCGCCGCTTGCGGTGAAAAGGCTGCTGAAGAAGCCACCACGGAAGCCCCGGCTGCTGAAGCTGTTGCTGAAGAAGGCGCTGACGCCGCTGCTGCTGGCGCCGACGCCGCTGCTGCTGGTGCCGAAGCTGCTGCCTCTGGTGCCGACGCTGCTGCTGCTCCGGCTGATGCCATGGCTGCTCCGGCTGATGCCGCTGCTGCTCCGGCTGATGCCGCTGCCGCTCCGGCTGAAGAAAAGAAGTAAGTCGCAGCCCTTCGGGGCGTTGACTGAAACTAGAAACGGGCGGTCTTCCTTCGGGAAGGCCGCCTTTTTCTTTGCCTTTTGCACGGGCGGGATAGACTTGCGCGCCCACGCTGTCTAAGGCGCCCTCCAGTAGTCGGGGAGTAGCGCAGCCCGGTAGCGCGCCTGCTTTGGGAGCAGGATGTCGCAGGTTCGAATCCTGTCTCCCCGACCACTTACACTTTTCGGCGTGATTTCAATGCTTTATAGCAAGGGTCACGCCGAAAATGATACAGCGAAATGATACAGCCGCTAGCCACGGCGCTGGCGCAATCTTGCCCATACCTCAACCGTCAACTCCACCCCCACGCTACGTGCTATCCCGGTCAGGTGTGTTCGGCAGAATGTCGGTCGAGTGTAGGCGCGGATGGCGTCACTGTGCTGCGCCGTCATCGGGTCGCGCAACGTCCGCCAAAATTCATCAAAGTTCCGGCGGTCGATGTCTGCGATCGAATAAAGATACGCGAGCGCCAGCCGAACTGCGAGACTTGGATCGACAGGCTCGGCGCCAGCGCTATCGGCTGTCTCGGCGAGGATCGCGAGCGACAGGAATGTGAGGCGGGACCGGGGCAATCGCATTGCCGACATGAGAACGAACAAAGAACATTCGTCAAGCACCTTACCCGTCATATTCAGGAGCAGCACGGTCTTGGGGCCGCGGATGTCTGATACGGCGTGGGGAGCGGACTAGCGCCAGCTGGTGAAGGTTTGTTGCCTTTAAGAAGAAATGTTTCGAAAGCAGTCACCTCGCGCGAGTTTGTCGATGTCGCACCGAAATAGACGCAGTTCCTGGATCCGAACGTGACGAAATCCCCAGTGCATATCGACAATGTCTCCGATAATCCGGCCGATCAATTTTCCCAGTTCTGGGATGCCTGACACTTCCACCGACCAGCCCATTGGTGCGAAATGGGTGAACTGATTGCGGATGGTCTCGTGGAACGAGCAAAGCCATTCTAGTTCCAGTTCGGAAACCAACACGCCGGACTCGTTAGATCCATCTCCAGCTGAGCGCGGTTTTCGGATCGCCTTCAACAGCGAAGGTAAATTCATAAGGTAGGTTTGCGGTCGTCTTGCATCTGAATTGCTTCGCCGCTCTTCGTCGTAGCGTAGCCACTCTGCTGCGTTTCTTTTCGTCACAGCTCCAATGGGGGTCTGTGTGGTGGTCAGGTGACATACGCAAGCCCCCTGAAGTGCAGAGTGAAGGGCTAACGCAATCCATTTCCACGCGAGAGGGTCCTCCGCCACAAACGATGCGACGCGGATCGCGTGCCTGACTGAGGCGAAAACATCACTTGCCTCATCAGTCGATATCCAGTTTGCCAGTTCTCGTGCCCTTCTTTTTGGGTTCGCTGATAGCGGCAATGGCTTATGCGTCGTTTTTGAACCAAAGCCAACGGAACGATCTGTCGCCATGCCAGGTAGCTGAAGCCTCGCCTGTCGTTCATTGGTGATGCGGAGAGGCTCCACCATGATTTTAGAAGATACCGAACTTTGCTTTGGCGAACTGGCATACGAAACGAGGTTAGTGGCCTTTTTCGATATTCTGGGCTGGAAGAGTGAGATTGAGGCGGCAGGAAAGCCGGATTTCTGGGATCGCGTTCAATCCGATTAAGCCGATGTCGTATGTCTCACTCAGGACCAGTTCGATCCTCTAGAATCTTTTCGATATTTCGCAGCGCGATAGCACTCACAGCGGTATTTCGCGCAGTTTGGAATACCGCGACGACGACGAGTAAATTCAGAACAATCCCGATTACAATTAAGGCTTCCACGTCAAACTCCTTAGTCGATTTTACGCCGTCGCTGCCTTGCGAATTTCGACCAAGAATTGATCATTGTCCATTGCTGCCAAATCGATCCACCCCACGATCGCTGTCATGCCATTGCCGGGATCAAGATCACCGGACGCGACTTTTAATAAAACCTTTTCCACGGCGTCATGAATCAAATCCATGTCGCTTGCTCCAATCGCTATTGCCATGTGGCCTCCAGTGTTTTGCCCCAAACGCTAGCGCAATTTTGGGTATCTACTCGAAGTTCATCACCGCAGTCACCGCCGCGGAAAGACGAACGTCCGTCTATTCAAACGAGTATGGGGTTCCATCACACGTCTTGGCGATGACTTCTTTAGTGACCGTGTCAGAGTCATCCTCCGGTGTGGTGAGCGAATGCGAATTGGTGTTCAATGCGAAGCGCGCCCATTCCCCCATACCACCGAAGCCGTTTCTTCCGTTCCATTCGCCGCATATAACGTGGCTATTGCCTTCCGCGGCGCGCCGAACATTACGCACCTCTACGCTTTCAGGGTCTCGCGCGATCTTGGCTAACTGGCTTTTCGCTAAAGTGTCATCGCTCGATCCACACGAGGACAGCATCACCCCTGCCAAGAGGGCTGTAAACGCAATCATCAATTTCATGGCTTGTCCCCGCTTTCTCACACGTTTCTTACAGCGACGTCGCAGCGTTTCAATGGATAAGCTTGCCGAGAAAATCTAAGATTTCACGCTGTTCGCCTCAATCAGCGCCGCACCAAAGTTATCTTGTCCGGCCCGGTCGCGCTTGGTCACGTCGCGGTGATCTGCCTCCCTCCCATCCTTCATCGAGCCTCAACCGGATGCAGAGGGGCGTCGTCGCGCGTCGGCGCGGGCGAAGTCGCCGGCCACATTACCTCCTGTTTAGCGTCAATCATCTGAGCAGATATCGCACGGTCGAAACTATGCCGACGACGAACGAGCCGCCGACCAGCGCCGTCAGCATCCAATATTCGATCGCGAAAGCTCGGTCTCGCCATTTCGGGTCTTTGATCATGGGCATCGATGACCCTGCCAATATCGGTCCCACCGCGCCGCATAGCCATCTCTGACCATCGCGCACGAAATATCACCGGAACGAGGTGAAGAGCAAAATGCTGCCGTCCGGTTGCCGCCAGCGCCGCCAGCCGATCTGCAGCGCATCGTTGGTCCGTTCACCGATACATGGCCGGTCCGTCGAACCCCGCTGCGCTTGCCCAGCAACGCCACCAGATGATCACGCGCGGCGATAGGGTCAGCAGCAGGGCAAGGATGCCCAGGGCGGCACGTCCCGTCTATTTCCCGCGCCGCGACGCCGGACAGCCTGATATGCGGCCCCTCGGCGCACCAGATTGGCCCATCGCCGTCCCACACCGCAGTGGGCGTGCAATCGAACGATTGGCCAGCAGGGACGACAGACGCCGCAAGGATGAGTGATGCAATCATTTCGGCTCGCATCCGTCTGGCCAAGGTTCATCGACGCCCCAGCCCCCGCAGACGCCATGGCTGTTCGGCTTTTCGTCGGTGCTGATGACCATCCGGGTATCGCTATCCACAATATCGACCAGCGTGGCTGCGAGCTGGCCTGCCGCATAGTCGTCTTTCAATTCGGGGATGGGGTGGCGACCGCGGCCATGGCGACCTTGCCGCATCGTCTTGATCTTGATGTAGAAGCTGTCCTTGAGGTCCTGGCGATCGATCCGGCGCATGTCAGCTCGCCAACGAGAAAAGAACGCCGAAACCCTCGTATGCGGGATCGAGGCGCACGATCTCGGCCTCGGCAGCTTCCTGCGCGGCACTACAGGCCTCAGCGGCGCGCAAGCTGCTGCCATGCTCCCGGTAGTGCGCGTCTGTGCGCTCAGCGACGTCCAAGCCCTCGGCGAGGAGCAAATCGACCGCATAGGCCTCGACCGCTTCGCGCGCTGAGATGCCGTCGCTTGAAAGGACCGCCTGCGCCGCACTCAGCGCAGCCTGTCGGACCTCGGGTGCCAGCGCATCCTGACCGTAAAATGCGAGATTTCCGTCGCAGCTCATCGGCTCAATCCTCGATCAGACCGGCGCGGATATTCCCGGCCTCGACTTGCAGGGCGCTAGCGCGGGTCCGCGCGTCAGAATTGCCTGTCTTTGCGGCATAGGCAAGGAAGCGATCAGCGCGACGGTCGAGATATTCGGCCACCCTGTCCAATTCCGAGGGGCCGTTATGCCCTCGCAAATTCACCGTCGTCATCTTGCGCCTTCCGAATCGCTTGCATCGATGTTCCAATTTTGTTCTCGTTTGGAGGCAATGGCAAGAGAGCTAGTGAACCCGATCAGCGATCTGTTTGACGTCGCCTGTCGGCATCACACCGTGAAGGTGTCGTGCCAGTGCGGGAACGTCGGCATCTTCGATCCGCATGCGCTTTGGTATCTGTTCGAGCGAAAGGGCTGGAATGATCGCTTGCCCGCAGTGCGCAAACGCATGCGCTGTCTGCAATGCTATTACGCCAAGCGGAAGCGGACGCTCGCAACGCTGGAGCTGGCGGACGTTGATCACACCCGCCAACTGCCGATGCCCGATATCGTCGAATGGAAGCGTCAGCTCCGGCGGCGGCGCTAGCGATGGCTCAGTCCGAGAGGCTTTCGTCCTCAATCGCCGCTGTGATCATCCGATCCCAGGTGTCCGCGTCGCCCACCGCGATCATGCGGCCACTCGGTTCGCGCAAGGTGCGCAGAACCGCGAGCGCAGCCGGCGCATAGTCGGGCCAAAGATCGTCGACGGCGGGTCCCGCCGACCCCATGTCGCCTTCGGCGTTGCGGCTCAGTGCATGCCCTGCCAGCACCCGGGCGACGCGCTCGACGGGCGCGGTCTTGGCAGCATCATATTCGGCAGTCATGTGGAGTCTCCTTCGCATGGCGAACGCGCGTCCGCCTGGCCGGTTGCCGATTGACAGGCCGCGCGGGTGCGGCATGATCGCGGCGTGTGCAATCTCTACACCAACAAGAGCACGGTTCAGGAAATGGCGAACCTGTTCAGGACGCCAGCGACCTATGGCTTCAACGCGCCCGCCGACGTCTATCCACAATATCCCGGCATCGTCGTGCGCGAAGATCAGGGCCAGCGCATCCTGCAACAAATGACTTGGGGCTTCCCGCGGCATTCGACCAACAAGCGGACCGGTAAGCCGAACAAGCCGACCGCGACGAACAACGCCCGCGATGACAAGCTGTGGACTATCTGGCGCCAGTGGTTCACCGATCCTGCGCAGCGGTGCCTCATCCCCTTCACGTCGTTCGCCGAGGCCGAGGGTGAACCCGGCAAGATGACGCGAACGTGGATCAGCGTCGCAGACCAGCCGCTTGGAGCCTGGGCGGGACTGTGGCGTCCGACCGACGAATGGGGCGACGCCTATACCGGCGTCATGGTCGATGCGACCAAGGAGCTTTGGGATATCCACGACCGGATGCCCGTCATCCTGCACCCTGACGCGCATGACGCTTGGCTACGCGCTGACGCCAAAGAAGCGATCGCGCTGGTTACGCAGTATCCAGCCGATCGATTGACGGTAGAGCGCTCTTCAGAACCATGGTTCAAAAAGCGATCTTAGACTTCCAGCTTTCCAAACCCGCTCCGCACTAAAGAAAAATTGCAATCAATATCCCCGCATCACCAGACCGGCCGCCACTTCGGCTCGGCAAGCGTTGTCGTGACCAATAATGCGCTGGCATTCCGCGTAAGGGTCGCCATCCGGCAGTCGGGTAGCCCAATATGCGAACGCCAATGCCATGACAATCAGAGTGCCAACAATCCAAGCGGTTTGCTGACCGCGTGTCATATCGGTTGCAGGTGCCGAGGACCCGACGTCGTCGTCATGCTCGCGCTGGGCCGCTGGATCGTCTGCGGACCTGTCGTCTCGAAAATGTCCGTAGCTCATTGTTGGCACTGAATCCTTTCATTGGGCCGCGCGCAGCGACACTTCGGAGCACGTCGGCAGACGCTGATACATATTATAGTTGATAATGTTCAACCCCTTGCTGCGGCAGGGGGTGGATTATGGATGTGCGCCTCCTCGTCGGCTTGAACTTTCGGAGACTCCGACTGGCCAAGGGGTTGACCCAGGAGCAGGCGGCCGAACTGACGGGCGTGAGCCAGCAGTATATAAGCGGGCTGGAGCAGGGTCGGAGGAATCCGACGGTGCTGACGCTTCATGAATTGACCGGCCCTTTGAACGCGCAGCCGATCGACCTGCTCACGCTGTTCCAAGACGGAGCCTAATGCCCGGCCGCGTCCAGCCTGTGGATGGCTTCGATGCTCGGGTGCCCGGCTGATTGGAACCATCCGGGTCAGGATTACTGATAATCTCTAGGGCTTCTTGATATCGGCACACATGCAAACGCAGCCGTATCCCGGCTCACCGGGAGACAACATTCAGTATCGGATGCGAACGTCGCACGGGTTCACGATCGTAGGTCGCGATGCAAAAAACATTGCTTCGATCGCATGTCGACCCAGGGTGCCCGCGCGATGCCACCGTGATCGCGCGTCTGTAGCATGGGGCTGCCGGCCACGTATTCGCTGGTCGCGGCCGCATTCGGTCATGGTCCCGTTTAGGGACGACCCGCCGTTCATCAGCTCTTCGACCATCTCTTCGATTGACTTCTCGCGGTCGCGACAAAGCTGCATAACCGAGCGAATGACCTCGCTGGTAACGCGTAGCGCTGACTGCTGGTCTGGTGCGCTGCAGTTCGCGTAAGGATCATCATCATCGACCAACTTATATAGTGCGTGCAGTCGCGCACCGATGTCGGGAAGCGTCTGCGGTCATTCTTTGAGACCAAGTTCGAGGACGCCGTGGGCGAAGCGGTGTGCCATCTCTAGGCCGTTCAGTGTCAACGGCTCGATATTTTTCAGTCTAACCACCGTGTTCTCCTTCAATGCTGCCCGACTGGGCGTTTGAAGGAGAACCAACTGTCGCGCGATTTCCTGAATGTCCAATGGCAAATGTTGGCAATTGCAGGTGGGCACCTGGCCGCCGCCTCCGCAGCTTGCTTCGTGCCGACGGATGCCTGGCAAGGGGAACCCCTCACTGGCCTTGCGGTTCGCACTTACATCGGGATAGTGCCGAGGCAGACGATCGATCTGCATATCGTGGCGGGTCATGCGGTTGGGGATTAATGGCAAAATTTTCGCAACAAGAACTGGAGCGCCATCTTTGGGGCGCGGCGGACATTCTGCGCGGCACGGTCGATGCCGGGGACTATAAGCAGTATATCTTTGGCCTGCTGTTCTACAAACGCCTGTGCGACGTCTGGCAGGAGGAATATGAGGCACTGCTGACCGAGACCGGTGATAAGGCAGATGCCGCCGATCCCGACGAGCACCGCTTCCACATCCCGGCGGAGCACCAGTGGGAGGCCGTGCGGCAGCAATCCACGCAGATCGGCCAACGGCTTAACAACGCGCTCGCGGCCATCGAAGATGCCAACCTGCGGCTGCGCGGCGTGTTCGGTTCGGTGGACTTCGCCAATCAAGATCGGTTCTCTGACGCGCTGCTGGAAAAGCTGCTCACTCATTTCGAGAAGCACCGACTGCGCAATGTCGATGTGCCGGCCGACATGCTGGGCGATGCCTACCTCTACCTCATCAAGATGTTTGCGGAAGGCGCGGGCAAGAAGGGCGGCGAGTTCTACACCCCGCGCCAGATCGTGCGATTGATGATCGAGATACTGGAGCCGCGCCCTGGCATGTCGATTTATGATCCGACCTGCGGCTCGGCAGGGATGTTGCTGGAGGCGGTGCAATATCTGAAGGACCGGGGCGAAAACGCCCGCAGCTTGTCGCTTTATGGTCAGGAGAAAAACTTCGCGACGTGGGGCATCGCCGAGATCAACCTGTTCTTGCACGATGTGGACGACGCCTTCATCGCCAAGGGCGACACGATCTTGTCCCCCAAGCGGTATGACCCCAAGGTCCGCGAGTTCGTGGAGGGCATCGGGGCCTATGACCGGGTGCTGGCCAACCCGCCTTTCAGTGAAAAGGTGTGGGGATACGAGGTCTGGCAGAATGGCGATCCTTTCGGGCGTGATACCTTTGGCTGCCCGCCCAAGGGTTATGGTGATCTTGCCTTCGTCCAGCACATGCTCGCGAGCCTGAAGGATGACGGGATGCTGGCGGTGGTGGTGCCGCACGGCGTCCTGTTCCGTGGCGGGGCCGAGGGGCGGATCAGGGAGGCCATGCTGGCCGCAGACGTGATCGAGGCGGTTGTAGGTCTCGCACCCAATCTGTTCTACGGAGCGGGCATCCCTGCCGCCCTGCTGGTGTGCCGCAAGAAGAAGCCTGCCGAGCGACGCGGCAAGGTGCTGATCGTCAATGGCGATGCCACCTTCCAGCCGGGCAAGGCGCAGAACTTCCTGACCAACGAGCATGTCCGCACGTTGGCAGAGGCTGTCCATGCCTTTGCCGATGTCGAGAAGTTGGCCCGCGTTGTCCCGGTCGAGGAGATCGGTGCCAACGGCCACAACCTCAACATCAGCCGCTATGTGCAAACCGGCGCGGATGCCGAGGCGGTTGATGTCGCAGCGGAGCTCGCCAAGCTGCAAAACCTGATCGCCCAGCGCAATGAGGCGGAAGCCGTGATGTTCGCGCACCTTAAAAGGCTTGGTTATGTCGAGTGAGTTGCCGGAGGGCTGGCAGGCCGCCAAGCTGGGCGACATCATCGCTCTAGAATACGGGCGCTCGCTGCCCGAAAAAGTGCGTCGCCCCGGCGATGTGCCGGTTTATGGCTCCAATGGAATAGTAGGCTGGCATGATGAGCCGCTGGTTCATTCGGGTGGCATCATTGTGGGCCGCAAAGGCACGGCAGGGTCAGTGACGGTTTCAAGCGACCCATTTTGGCCAATCGACACCACCTATTTTGTAAAGGCACGCGAGCCCCTTGATCCTGATTGGCTTGCTGCGACACTGCATCATTCGCGCTTGAACGATCTGAACGAAGCTACGGGTGTGCCGGGCCTCAATCGGGACAAAGCCTATCTACAAAGGGTCTCACTCCCACCACTGGATGAACAGCAGCGGATCGCCGAGTTCTTGCGGTCAGTGGATGACGCGATCGGAACGAATAGGGCGCTGGTAGATGCAGGAGGGAATGGCGATACGGGCGCGCTCCTGAAGTTGAAAGTGGCGCTCATGTCCGACCTGCTCTCTGGTCGCGTGAGGGTTCCTGCATGAGCGAATACCGCCTCACCGAGAAGCCCGCGCTCGATGCGCTTAAAGCGATGGGCTGGCAGGTGCTGTCCCCGACGCAGGCTCTGGCCATGCGCGAGGAGGAAAACCGCGTCATCCTGAAGCCCGTGCTGATCGAGGCGCTGCGCACGCTCAACGGCATCGGCGCGGAGGATGCCGAGGCGATCTACAACGACCTTGCCACCCTGTCCGACAACGAGGAGTGGCAGCGCAAGCTGCGCGGCGGTTATTCCCGTCGCCTGTCCGGCGAAAACCGCGACAGCCCGATTGCGCTAATCGACTTCAAGAACCCTAGCCGCAACGCCTTCCAAGTCACCAGCCAGTTCCGTGTTGCTGCGCAGCGCCCCCGCGTTCCCGACATCGTGCTGTTCGTAAACGGCATCCCGCTGGTGGTGATCGAGGCCAAGTCACCGCTTAAGCGCACCGCGACGGGCGAGGAGGCGCACGAACAAATCCGCCAATATGAGCGGGACATCCCCCGGCTGTTCCACCCCAACGCCTTCAACATCCTGACGGACGGGATGCACACTGAATATGGCGCGTCCGGCGCGCCAGCGCAGTTCTATGGCCCGTGGCCTGACGCATGGCCGCGCAGCCGTGACGACTTCCCCGATGCTCTGGCCAAAGACCTGTGGTGCCTGTGCGAGCCATCGCGCCTGCTCGACCTGCTGGCGCATTTCATCGTGTTCGAGGTGGACCCCGAGCGCGGGAGCAAGATCAAGAAAATCTGCCGCTACCAGCAGTTCCGCGCGGTCAACAAAGCGGTGCAACGGGTTGCAACGGGCGAGCACCGCAAAGGCCTGATCTGGCACACGCAGGGTAGCGGCAAGAGCCTGACGATGGTGTTCCTCGCGTTGAAGCTCAAAACTCATCTGACGCTCGACGCCCCGACGCTCGCCAATCCCAACATTCTTGTCCTGACCGACCGGATCGACCTCGATGATCAGATCAGTAAGACCTTCGTCGCCTGTGGCCTGCCCAACCCTGTGCAATGCGGTTCGGTCGCTGCCTTGCGCGAAGCGGTCAACCGTGGCGGCAACGGGCAAATCCTGCTGTCCACGATCTTTAAGTTCGCCGGATCGAAGGAGCCGATCCCCAACTCGGCCAACTGGATCGTGCTGGTGGACGAGTGTCACCGCACGCAGGAAAAAGACTTGGGCGCGTTCCTGCAAGCGACCCTGCCAGATGCCCATTTTTATGGCTTCACCGGCACCCCGATCAAATCGACCGACAAGGACACCTACGCCCGGTTCAGCGTGGCTGGCGAGGGCTATCTCGACAAATACGGGATCGACGATGCGGTGCGCGACGGGGCAACGGTGCCGATCCTCTACGAAGGCCGCAAAACCGATTGGGCGATCAACGAGGCCGAGATCGACATATTGTTCGACCGCTGGTTCGTCGATCTACCCGACGACAAGCGCGAGGAACTGAAGCGCAAGGGTCTGACCCTCGCCACCATCGCCAAGCATCCACAGCGGGTGCGCTTGATCGCACTCGACATTTGGGAGCATTTCAAGACAGTCTGCCAGCCGGACGGCTACAAGGCGCAGATCGTGGCCGTGGATCGTGAAGCGGTGATCCTCTACCGCGCCGCGCTGTCCGCCGCCATCGCCGCCGATCTGGAGCGGGGCGGGATGGATGCCGGGGAAGCACAGTCGCAGGCCGACGCCATGATCGCGTGCGTCTATTCCAAGAGCCAAGAGGACAACAAGCCAAGCGAGAACGCCGACATCGCCGCGCTGCGCACCGGGCTGGAAGCGTTCTATCTTGACGATGATGCCGAAAAGGACGTGAAAAAGCGGTTCAAGGTGCGCGGGGCACAGCCCAGCTTCTTGATCGTGTGCGACAAGCTGCTGACCGGGTTCGATGCTCCCATCGAGCATGTCATGTATCTCGACAAGCCGCTGAAGGAGCATAATCTGCTCCAAGCCATTGCCCGGACCAACCGGACCCATGCGTTCACCGATGCCGATGGCGGCACCATCGAAAAGCCCAATGGTCGGATCGTGGATTACATCGGGGTCACCAATCATCTGGACGAGGCTCTGAAGTCCTACCGATCCGAGGATGTCGAGCACGCGATGCGCGACATCGCTATCCTGCGGAACGACCTGAAGGAAGCCCACGCCCGCTACCGCGCGCAGAAGCGGGCAATGAAACTGGATGGGTTGGACGAGAAGGCAGCCGCCTATGCCGCCGCCGCGCTGGTGACGCAGGGGCAGGAGGATGACTGGTTCGAGTTCCAGCGCCTGACCCGGACCTTCATCAAGGTCTATGCCGACCTGTCGCCCGATCCCGCCATCCTGGACTTCACCGCCGAGGTGAAATGGGCAGCGGCGTTTCTGCGCCTCGCCACGCAGGCGATCAGCAAGGATGAAAGCCTCGATCATCGCAGCTACTCGGGCAAGATTAGGGACATGTTGGAGCAGCACGTCCATGCGACTGGTCTGTCCACCACCATCCGCCTGCGCAACATCACCGATCCCGAGTTCGCCGACGACTTCGACACCGGCGAAAAGACCGAGGCCGAGCTTCAGGAAGCCTTCGTGCGCAAGTCCGCCGAGCTTCGCCGCGTCACCCGCGAACTGGTGGACAAAAACCCCGCGCAATATGGCCGATTTTCCGAGCGCGTTCTGGAGATCATCCGCCGCTTCGAGGAAGGTCAGCTGGTCGCCGCTGATGGTCTGCGCGACTTTGAAGGACTGACCGGCGACATTCAGGCCGAGCAAGGCGCGCACGCCGAACTGGGCATGGACGAGCACGCCTTTTCGATCCTGCGCATCATCGAAGCCGTCGTGCCCGACGCCGATCACACGATCTTGCGGGATGCGGCCGTTGCCATCGGTGCAGTCTATGCCAGTGCAGCCGCCACGAACCCTGCTTTCGCGCACATGGATGATTACCTGCGGAGGCTGCGCCGGGATGTTCGCCGCATCCTCACTGAGCACGGTATCGGGGAGACCCAAGCCATTCGCGAGAAGATCGAGGACTTCGCCATCCACGCCTATGGGGACGGCCACTGATGCCCTCGCTCCAGATAGGCCAGACCGAGATACCCTATGAGCTTCGCCGGTCCGCCACGGCGTCGCAACGGCGCATCACGGTGACGCCGGGGCATGTCGAAGTGCTGGCGCTCGCCAATGACGATGAAGAAGCGGTCGCGGGATTCCTCGACCGCAAGCGCCGGTGGATCTTCAATACCGTGCGCGAGATGGAACAGCGAGCCGCGGACCGACATGTCGTGCCCAGGTTCATGACCGGATCAAAGATACCATTCCGCGGCCGACGCATGCCTTTGACTGTTCGGCGCACCGACGGAGCCACCCTGGACATATACTACCGCAACGGGTTCTATGTGGATTTGCCGGCGTGGATCGACACTGATGTCGATGCATTGATCGCCAAGGAACTGAAACTCTGGCTGAAAAGTCGCGCGCGGAGCGATGCCAGAGATGTAGCACGTCGGTATCGCGAGAAGTTCGGCCTGCGTCCCAACTCGCTCAGGGTGACCAATCTTCGGGACGGCTGGGGTTCGTGCGGCGCCCACGGCAACATCGCTATCAACTGGACCTTGATCTTCGCCCCGCGGCTCGTGTTCGAATACGTCGTCGTCCACGAGCTCGCGCATCTACGCGAGCGTTCGCACGGGGCGTCATTTTGGGAGCTCATGGCAACGCTCATGCCTGGATATGAGACAGCAAAATCCTGGCTCGAAACTAATGGCCAGAAGCTGGGCTCGGACTTCCTCGAGGTCGATCGAAAATTGGCTCTGAGGCCACCTTCAGAATAAGTTGCAGGGCAATTTCCTGTTTTTGCAGTCTATCGTCGGCAATGGAGGATTTTCACGGTTCTTGGCGTGGCTATCTGTTGGGATTCAAATCGGTCCAGATGAGTAAAGAAAGGGCAAGAACGTGTTACATGGGCTCCCAACGTCCCGCGACATCGAGAGCCCACGAGCGCGAGAGGATCAGTTGTCCCCGGCCGCCGAGTCATACGGAGGTAGGATATCCCAGCCGCCGATCCGTTTCGACGCAACGCCGATGACGCCGAGGTCCATTGCGCCCATCAGCCGCTTGCTGCGAAGAACGCCGATGCCAGGCGTAAGATGTTCGATACGATGCACCCGCTCCTCATGTCGGCCGTGAAGTTCCGCCCATAGACGATAGATCGCCCACGCGTCTTTGAGGGTCGACGCGAACAGGATGGTATGGCCGTCTTCACGCGAGCCTGAAAATGCATACGCGTGGGTCGGCTGGGGTGCTCGATATGCCGGTCCGGGAGCTTCCATATCAGGCGGGAGCACAACCCAACCCGCCGGGGTCCAGTAGGCCACGCCCGAGAGTTCAGCGTCTGCAAGCTCCAGGAGCTGCGCTTGGTCACGCTGCCATGCAACGTGAACGCCATCGATATGAAATTCATAGATCCCCGGCGAGCGCGAGAACCGGAGCTCATACCATTCTCGGAAAATCTGTGTGGCATGATGACCATCGGTCGCCAGAACAGGGAAGTATCCTGGGAGCTCCGTGATGGTGGCGATGTATACGATCATATGGTGACTTTCTTGCTGTTAAAGACAAGAAGATCATTAAGTCATCGCGATCGAAAGTCGGGTGGCAAAGCGTTTTGGCAGCTGGGATCGAGATGGTCAGCGCCATTGTTCCATCGCGCTTTCACCTTCTCGTATTAGCCTCCAGAGCCTCTGAGCTTCCCTATTTAGCTCCAGTGATATGGCGAGCCGACGGTGACCAATCCGTCTGCTCGCATGGCGGGTATTCTTGAATGCATAGCTAACCCAGTCGGGGTTTCCGAAGTTGAAGTATGGCGTCCGCATCCACAGGTTCCTACGCTGATTCCGCTCGCCCACCACTGCATTGGAAGATTCCGAATTCCCAGTTGCATCCAGCAGCACCTGACGGGTGCGTTCGCGCCCGTAAATCCTTTCCGCGACCTCGATGCCATTCTCCGCTATAATTCTGCGATATTTCATCAACACGGAGCCGTGCTTGGTGGTCGGTAAATTTGCATGAGCAACAATTTGAATTTCGCCATGAATGTGCGGCCTAGTAGTGCTTGTTCCCGATTTCGTCCGATTCTCGATGACAAACCAGAAGAACGGGACCACCCCGAACTCCTTGCGAGCGCACCTTGCAATTCGATCGCGAAAATATCGCCGCAGGGCATCTGGGTCAGATGTGTCGATTCGAGCCTCTACCTCTTCATGCAAATGGACACGGAAGGAGACATGACCCTTTTCAATGAGACAGAGGGATGCAATTTGCATCTTCATCCACGGGGAAAGCTGTCGCCAGGGAGGAACTGGCCTCCCGTTCCTTTGCGTAAGGGGGAAAACTGTGCCCCTATATCTTCTATATGGTTTAGGCAGGATTTTTCGGACGATTCGAGCATCTGGCCGAAGAGCGACGTGACGCATCGCATCTTGCAGTTTTCCGTGCAGTTTTTGATCTCGCGCAATTAGCGGATCGTTCAGTGCCAGGTCGATCACTGCGTCGACTCTTTGCATGTTATTCTTGCGCTGCTTTAAAGATTGCGACGCCTTCGGCTGCGCCGCGCCCGAGCCACTACCAGGTGAATACATGCTCGAGCATTAGCCGCGACAGCGCATCGTCCGCCAGCAATATATCAGTCAAGAAACCGGAGCCTCGACCATTTTCTCATTCGGCAATTTGAACAGAGCGTCGAAATTCACCCCATCCCACCGCACGGCATCGATCCAATCTTTGAGCATCGCGACCGTTCCCTGCCTGATCTTGCCATACCCGCCGGTGGTCGATTTGACGCTGTGTCCCAAGCACACCGCAATCTCATTATCGAGCAGCAAGGCTTCCTCGCGCAGCCGGTCGGACAGTTCATGCCGGAAGCTATGCGCGCCGATACCATCCCTCCCCTGCTTGACGCGGATCGCGGTCAGGTAGTCGCGCCACCACCGGGAAGGCTCTGCGCCGATCTGCCCCCGGTTGTTCGGTTTCAATTCCGGGAACAGCTGCGCCCCATCGTCCCCCCCGGCGCGCTCGCGGTGGCGCTCGACAAATTTGATAAAACCAATCGCCTCAAGCTTCGCATGCACCGCAGCCGTCCGACTTTCGCCGCTTTTGGTTGATTGCTTGGCGTCACCGTCGTGGGCGATGAAAATGAACCATACCCCGTGCTGCTGGCGCACGTCCCCGATGCGAAGCTGCGCTATCTCGCCTATGCGCGCCCCGGTGAACATGCACACAAGCGGAATCCATTTGCGCCAGTCATCGGCGTGATGATTGCCGGGTTCGTGCTCGGCGCCGTCGGCAAGAAAGCCCGCGAACAGCGGCGACCGCAGGATCGTATTGAGCACCGGCGTGGTGAATGGTGGCCGGGGATTTTTGCCCTTCACCTTGTCATGAAAGAGGCCGTCACAGGGGTTTCGCAACCCAACCCATGCGGGCTGGCTGGCAAGCCATTTATAGAGCGGCGATATGGTGGAAAGATGCTTGTTGACCGTCGTGAAAGCGGTTTGGGGCAACCCAAGTTCGCGCGCCCTGACCGCCGCGTCTTTCATACCGAGGCGCGCCAGCTGCTTGTTCGATGTCCACTTTGGCGGAAGGTCGCGAAGTATCTCGCGGTAGTCGAAAACCTCTTGCGGCGTTATAGAGCCAACTGCGCGATCTTTGCCGACATACCCGGAAAATTGTTCGATAATCTTGCGATCCTGATTGACTGTATCAGGACGCTTCTCGCCCTTGGCAAGCCGCTCGCTCGACCACCGCTCGAACAATTGCAGCAGCGTCTCACCCGGTTTGGCAAGCTCTTTCGCCTTAGTCACCGCCTGAGATTTGGGTGCTGCGGCAAGGTCGCCAGTGGTGCGGCGCTCGAAAACGTCAAGCGCATCAAGCGTCGATTCTGCGATTGTTTCAACAAATGCCTCGTATTCCGGTGTGGCCTTTCGCAATGCGAGGCCGCGCTTGGCTATGTTGTTGTCGGCGACCTGTTCCCATCGGGCCTTGTCGCCGTCCAGTATCTCGCGAGTGTAACGGCGGCGCGTGGCGGGAACCTGATCTAGCCGCGCCTCATATTCTCCCGGTGCCTTCGGCCATTGTCGGCGAGCATCATCAAGCGCGCCGAGGTAATTGTCGAAACCGATCTCGACGGCGAGCCGATCTAATCGCACCGTGGGGGAGCCCACAGTGCTTGCGCTAAGCAAGCCCCACTCGCGCATAAGCTGGTTCCGCTTGTCCTGCGCCAGCGCCGCGGCTTGTCGAATGTCAGTGGTCCCAAGGGTGCATTGCCAGACTGACTTGCCGACCCGATCGCGCACCGATTGTGGCACCGCCATGCGGAACCAAAACACATGGGTTTGCGGTCGCGCCCACACGTAGGGTGGCATCTTTTTGGCAGGGCGTTTCATGCCCCGCCTGTATCATTTTTCACACCAAATGATACAGGGAAATGATACAGGTAGGTGCTACAGGAGTGTCCACAAAGCCCTTGATATACCGCGACTCTTAGCAAATCCTACGTCAAGTCCCTTTGTCGATTCCCATCCTGTCTCCCCGACCACTGTCTTCCCACATTATCCCCGCCGCGTTTATCCGGCGGACGTTGCGATCAGCCGCGCATAGAAATCGATCATGCGCTTGAAGCTGTCGATTGTCATATGCTCGTTGGTGCCATGGATCATCGCCGTTTCCTTCAGCGAGAAATGCATCGGCATGAACCGGTACACATCGTCTGAAATCGGCGCCATGCTGCGGCTGTCGGTTGCGCCCACCACCAGGAAGGGCGCAACGACGGCATCGGGGGCGTCGGCACGTGCCGCCGCTACGACATATTTCCAGCCTTGCGAGCTGGTCGATGACACGGGCGACGGTTCGTTCGGCGGTTTGACCCAGCTGAACGTGACCGGTGCGTCGCCCACCGCCGCCTTGGCGCGCGCCATGACGTCGGCGGATGTGTTCCACGGCGCGATGCGATAGTTGATCAGCGCGGTCGCCGATTGCGGCAGCACATTCTCCTTCGGGCTTCCCTCCAGCATCGTCGGGGCAATTGTCGTGTGGAACGCTGCCGCGGAAGAAGGCGAAGCACCGAGCTGGCGCTTCAGAACGGGGGCAAACAGCCATTGGTTGGCCACCGCCATCTTGGTCGTGCCGCCCTTGTGCGCGGCAAGCGATTCCACCATCGCCGCACCCGGACCGCGCATCTCCATCGGAAAGGGATTTTCGGTGATGGCCAGCACTGCGCGCGCCAGCGTCGTGACCCCGGTTTCGGCTGGCGGCATCGAACTATGCCCCCCGGGTGCGTTGGCGGTCACTTTCAGCGTCGCATAGCCCTTTTCGGCAACCCCGATCAGGATCGCAGGACCGTTGATGATCGGGGTGTCGCGCAGCACCACGCTGCCCTCGTCCAGGGTGAACAGGGCGCGCACCCCCTCGGCTTTCAATTTGGCGGCAGCTGCCGCAGCGCCGGATCCGCCGACCTCTTCGTCATGCCCGGAGACGAGATAGATGCCACGTTTGGGCCGGAACCCCTGCCCTGCAAGCGCTTCCAACGCCTCAAAAAGACCGACAAGCGATCCCTTGTCGTCGACGGTGCCCCGGCCCCACACCGCCTTTTCAGCGATCGTCCCGGCGAAGGGCGGATATTTCCAGTCGCCCTCGGTCCCTTCGGTGACCGGCACGACATCCTGATGCGCCATGACGATGATCGGTGCCAGCGAAGCATCGCTACCCGGCCAATGATAGATCAGCGTCCGGTTCGGCAAAATGGTGCGGGTCATCGTACGGTGGGTGGCGGGGTAGGTCGCGGCAAGCCACGCGTGCAACCGGTCCCATTCAGCGACGTCATCGTCCGCGGGATCCTGATGCGAGATCGTGCGGATCTGCGCCGCGGCACTCAAATTCGCAACCGCGGTGTCGAGATTATAGCGGGGAGCCGCGGTCAGCCGGATATCGCTGCCATCGGCGATGTCCGTCGGCGCAAAGCTTGCGGTGCGCACCGCGACCGTTCCCGCCACCACTGCAATGACCGCCAGCCCTCCCAACAATAGGATCCGCCGTTTTCGCATGTCCCTCTCCTTCCCCGCCGCAATGGACCGCCATCGGCTTCGATTTGCAAGCAGAATGCGGGCGGGGGCGTATTCACGACGCGTTCATGGCGTCGGCACGATTTTCGACGCACCGCTGAAAATGAGGCCGACTATGCGCTTGTTGATCGTTTTTGCCGCCTTGCTGGTGCCCACGCTCGCACATGCCCAGTTCGTACCGCGAGCCCCGTCTCCAAGCGACCGAATGCCGGGGATCTCCGATATGGACAGGCAGCATGGCCCGTCGACGGTCGGGCATGATCTCCGCGAAACCCGGGAGCGGATCAGCAATGGTCGCGACAGTGGTCAATTGTCGAAACGCGAAGCCCGCGCGCTCCGCCGCGAAGCCGCGCAAATTTCGACGCTGGCTGACCGTTACGCGCGCGATGGCTTGTCCGATCCCGAACGGCGCGAGCTTGAGATGCGGGCGCAGGTGCTGCGCGACCTGACCGCGGCGCAGCGACTCCGGACAAAGGCGCCCTAGCGCATGCCAACAGGAAATGGTGGGCCCGGCAGGACTCGAACCCGCAACCTAGCCGTTATGAGCGGCCAGCTCTAACCATTGAGCTACAGGCCCCCGTGGGGAGATGCGGCGATAGCGGAGGCCGCGGCGCGTTGGCAAGCACCAAGGCTCAAGCGATCGCCTTGCGCTCTGCCATCGCCAGAATCTCGGCCCCCGTCGTCGGCTCGACCCCGCGCCGCGCCAAATGGTCGAGCACCACATCCCACCAGCGGTAGAACAGGTCGAGATCGGCCTGCGTACGGACATAGGGGGTATTGCCGGGTTGCAGCGATGGCGAATGGAACGAGAAGTTGAGCACGGGCAGGCGCCGATCGACGGCGATGTCGATCGCCTCGCGCGCCCGCGCGGCAGGAATGCCTTCGGGCGTCAGCGCGATCCGCTCGACCATTCCAAGCCGCGCCAGCGCCGCGCCGACGTGCGTACCGTTGCGCGCGAGGCGATGGTAAACCGCGCGGCCAGCGCCGCCGAGCAGACCGCTGAAGATGGTCGTCACCGGCATCTCTAGCACCGCCCCTGCCTCCGTTCGAACCCACCAGGGATGCAGCGGTGCGCTGCGATAGTCGGGACCATGACCAGCGCGATAATCGAACCCCGACCGCACCGATGTATCACAGCGAAAGCCAAGTTCGGCGAGCATCGTCGCGGTATCGGGGCCGAGCCCATAGCGCCCGGCGCGATACACGGTCGGCGCGGCTGCGAAGCGATCCCGGATCGCATCGCGCAGCGCGGTCATCTTTGCGCGTTGCAGGTCGCGGGGCAGATTGCCGGTATAGCTGTGGCGGGCACTGACCGCCTCGTCATGCGGCGGCGTCACCCACGGATGAAGCTGCGCTCCAATCTCGCAACCGCCGTGTGCCTGCGCTGCGCCCAGGATTTCCACCGCGCGGTCGTCGGCCACGATCGGCCAGTCGACCAGATAGATCGGCCTTACCCCCGCGCGTTCGAAATAGCCCTGACAGTCGGCGAGCGCCGGGACTGACGCAAGGCCATAGCCCGTGCGCGCAAAGGGCGCCTCCCAGTCGAAATCTTCTTCGGTATCGATCGTGACCCAGAACCGCGATCGCTCGTCCGCTGCAAGTTCCACCAGGTCGGATCGTGCCGGCTCAGCAAAGAAATTGCCCGCAGGCTGCACCACGCTCCCCTTTGCTCCGCAACCGCCCCGGCTATTCGCCTTGCTGGGCCTCCAGCCCGGCTTCAGCCTTCGAGTTGGCCGAGCGCAGGTGCAAGGTCAAGGCGTTATGCCCGATGTCGAGCCGTCCGCCCGCCGCGCGGGCCAGACTGTCGACCAGGCGCAGGGAAAAGCCAAGGCTGAGCACCGCGGCGCCCGGCGCCTCGCCCTCAGGACTGAAACCGGGATCAAGCAGGTCGGATGCGGTGGCGAAGCGTATCGTTGCGGGTCGGACGATCCGCAGCTGAAGCATATCGTCATGCGGCGATTCGGTGACGAGTTGGCCGACCAGAATCGCTCCCGTTTCGGATACATCGACTAAGGCGGTCAGCAAGCGTCCGATCATGCGGCGCGCATTGGCATCGTTCGCCAGCCCTCGGAACGGCCCGCCGACGCGCGAAATGCTGAGATCAACGCGCTGTTCGGCCAGCAACGCCGCCAGGTCGCTTTCGACCTGCGTCACGATCGCGCCGATATCGACGACTTCGCCCGGCGCCGGATCAATGGCGGCGATGGCGTTGCTGCGCGCTGCCGTCTCCAGATCATCGATGATCGTTTGCACCGACAGGGCGTCGGCAACGATTGTGTCGGCCATCGTGCGATAGCTCTGGCTGACTGGCCCGAACATCTGACCGGCGACGATTTGGGCAAAGCCGGAAATTGCGTTGAGCGGACTGCGCAGTTCGTGGATCAACTGACGGATCGAGTCGCCTGAATCTTCGGCAACCGGGCGCCCATAGGGGATCTCGTTGCGGTTCGGGCGGCGCGCGCTACCGCGATAGCCGCGAAATTGCCCGGTGGCCGGGTCAAACCATGGCAGCGCCGAAAAGCGCCATTCGCCCGCGTCCGCAGGCGTGCCTTCGAGCATCATACGCGCGTTGAGGATTTCGGCGCGTTGACGAAAACCGCCTGCCGCCACCCCGTCGGTGCCGGGTTCGCCGCCAAACGCCGCCTCGGCGATCGACAGGCCGATCACCGCGCCGCGCGTCACGCCGTCAACCCAATGGATCACGCCATCGGGGCCGGTCTCGAAAAGGAACGCCGATCGCGGCGTCTGTGCGGCAACGGCCTTGGCTGCGTCAGGCTGGCCGCGGGTCGATTGATATTTATCGATCCGGCGGACAAGTTCGCTGATCTGGCTGGTGCCATTTTCCACCGTAGCATCGGGTGCCGCGTGCAGCGAAAACACCGGTGCCGGTGCGGCTTCGGCGTCGACCACGGGCCGCGGCAGGGCGACCGACCCGCTGCCCAAACTTGCCAGCGCACGATAAACGCCCTGCGGCAAATCCGTCCGTCCAGCGAGCACCGATCGCGCCATGGCATTGGTCGCTGGCAGCATCGCCAGCCAGTCCGCTTCCGACAATTGCGCGCCGCGCAACATGATCGCCGCGACGGCAGGGACGTCATTGCCGTAAAGCGCGACCAGCGGCGCAAATCGGCCGTGTCTCGCGATCGCCCGCGCGCAATCGCGGCGCACCGATTCGGGGACGCGCGGCCGCAGGACGGCCAGTGCATGCAGGCTGCGACGAATATCGTCATCATCCAGTTGATTGCCGCGCTGCGCCAGAATATCGGACAGCTGGCGCCACGCTGCGATGCTGGCGCGATGATCCGCAGGCGCTTGACGCAGGATGGTCGCGATCATCGAGTCAGCAGTCACGCGAAGCCAGCCCCACACCTTCTATCGTTGGTTACCGTAAGCTTACCGGCTAGCGTGAATCCCCCGGTCATGAAAGTGCCTTCACCGGCCACGTCACATTGTGGGACAATTGCAATCGCCTGAAATAATATTATGGTGTTCGCAGTTTTGGAAAGCGGATGTTTCAACAATGGCGAGTCAGAAATTCGATCAGATCGACCTCCAGATACTGGGCGAGCTACAGAAAAATGGCCGGATGACGAATGTCGAACTGGCGCAAATGGTGGGATTGACCGCACCGCCATGCTTGCGGCGCGTCCGCGCGCTGGAAGAATCGGGGGTCATCCGATCCTATCATGCCGATCTCGATGCTGCGAAGCTCGGCTATGGCATCACCGTCTTTGCGATGGTCAGCCTGCGCAGTCAGGCCGAGTCCGACCTGAAAGCGTTCGAAGATTATGTCGGCGGTCTCGCCGAAGTGCGCGAATGCTACATGCTCAATGGCGAAATCGACTTTCTGCTAAAGGTCGTCGCGCGCGACCTGCAAAGCTTTCAGTCATTCCTGACCGCCCATCTGACCTCGGCGCCCAATGTTACCAGCGTCAAGACATCGCTGACGATTCGCACCGCAAAACAACTGGCGGGTATTCCGGTCGAATCCTGATCGGCCCAATCCGGATTGCGCATCAAAAAGGGCGCCGCTCCTCACCGGAACGGCGCCCATTTTTGCGTTGTTAACGCCAGCGCCTCAGGTCGCAGGCGTCGCTGCCGGAGCGGCCGCCGGCGCTGCGCCAGCCTTGGCCTGGATGGCCCACAGTTGCGCCAGCCGCTGCCGATTGCCCTGCACCTTGGCGAAACTGGCCACCGCTGCGTCGCTTTGCCCCGCCAGCGCCTGCGCGACGCCCAGTCGGTACTGGATAACCGGATCGGTCGGGCTGGCCGCCAGCGCGGCTTCATACAAAGGAATGGCTTTGGCCGCGTCGCCATTGCCAACCAGCGCATCGGCGGTCGCCCGCGCTGTCTTGGGGTTGCTCAGCGTGGCCGGCTTGGCGGCGTCGGCGGCAACGGCGGAGGCATCGGCCGCCGCGCGCGGCGTTTGCGATTCCAGAATACCGCCGAAATGCGCATCGGTCTTGGGGATGGCGCCGCTGTTCTGGCCATGCTTGATGACCGCAACGACTTCGCCCGGATAACCGGCTTCGGTCGCCAGCCCGGCATATTCCAGATATTCGGGACGCTGCGTCATCGAATTGGTGGCGCGCATCAGGCGCAGGATGTCGAGGTTCAGTTCCTTGTCGCCGCCTGACTGCTGCAACAGGATGTACAGGGTGTTACGCCACGTGGCCGGGGTCGGATAATCCTGCACGCGCATGGTCAGCACGTCCAGCATCTCATTGGTCCGGTTAGCTTTTTGGAATGCCTGTGCGGGACGCACAAACAGCTCTTCGGACGGTTTCGTACCGGCTGCACGGGCGGCGGCAATCCCGGCCTGGGCGATTTCCCAGCCCTTGTCGATCTGACCACCGTTCAAATAGCTGTCCATCAGCATCGGCGACAGCGCGCTTTCGGTCGAACCCGCGGCCTTCGCCGCTTCGAGCCGCTGAATCGCCTTGGTGTAATTTTTCGCGCCATAGGCAAAATTGCCCGAATAGAAGTTATAGACGCCAATGTTTTCAGCCGGGGTCAGGCCCGATTCGATCATCACATCGAGCCCCTGTCCCTGCAGCGCCTGGTCCTTGTTCAGGATGCCAAGCTGGAGTTGATAGAAACCGATCAGATATTTGTCGTCGGGCGTCGATGCGCTGGCCTGTCCTTCGGTCAGCGCTGCTTGTAAGGTCGCAGCATCCTTGGCGCCGGCGGCATCGGTCATCTTTTTGAGCGCCGGAGCGAATCCTTTGCTGGCGACCAGCCCCTTGCCCTTGGCGGCTTCTTCCTTTTTCGGCTTTTCTTTCTTCTGCGCAGCGGCCGGGGTCGCGGTCGTCATCAGCGCGCAGCCAAGCACAGCGGCCATGGCCGTTGCGGGCATCGTGCGGAAACGGGTGAACATCGAAATCTCTCCTCAGAATCGGCCGGCTCGCCCAACGAAAACAGGCAACGCAAACGGGGTTCCGGCGCGCGTTCATAACGCGGCTAAACCCGTCGCGTTGCCATGGCAAGACGGCCCGTTGCGATATTTATTGGAAGAAAGCGGCTGAACGGGAATTGAACCCCGCCGCTTTCATTCGCCGCGCGGCTCAGGCGAGGTCGTCGATTGCCGCGTTGATCTGGCGGAGCACCAACGGATCGCCCGGCGCGCCCGCCATCGCCTGTTCGGCAAGTTCGATCAGCGGGATAATGCCAAAGGTGGCCGCGAGTCCCTTGAGGCGAAGCGCAGCAACCTCCCAATTGGCGTCACAGCGAGCGCGGCGCATCAGGTCGGCGAGGTCGCGCGCACCGCCAGTAAAGGCCGTGCGCAGGTCCATCGCGATCGCCGGATCGTCGCCGATCGCGGCGCTGAGGTACCGGTCAAGGGGGCCACTATCAAAAGACATTCCACAGGCTTGGCAGCCCGTGGTTAAGTTTCCGTTTCAAGACGGCCATTTGATGCTAAGATGGCCGAATGACGGGGGACAAGAAAATCGTCGGATTGTGGCGGGATTCCGCCGAAATCCAGGATGTCGACAGCGCCGCGCAGGCCCACGCCGCGCCGCCCGAAACGGCGGCCGCGCCCGACACAGCGGTACCCGTCGAACGCGAGTGGCTCGAAATGGCGCCACTGAGCGCGACCGAAGATGTCGGCGATTATGCCGATGATGCGGGGCAGGCCCCGGCATGGCGCGATCGCGTCGCCCCGGCCCTGCTTGTTTTATTGGGCATCGGCTGGACAGGGTTCGCGCTGTCCGTCGCGACGGACGGTTTTGCGCGCAGCCCGGCGCTTGCCGACGCCCCTTCGCTAATCGCAACGATTGCGATGCCGCTAACCCTGCTCGCCGTACTGTGGATGGTGCTGCTGCGTTCGGGGCGTTCGGAGCAGGCGCGTTTCGCCCGGGTGGCAACGGCGCTGCGCGAAGAGAATCTGGCGCTCAATCAATCGATGCATTCGCTCGGCCTGCATCTGGCCGACGCGCAAAGGCAGCTCGGCGAACAGGCCAAGCTCGTTCAGCAGCTTGGCTTCGACACGGTCATGCGACTCAATGAAAGCAGCGACAAGCTGGCCAGTAACGCCTCCGTGATCGCCAATGCGCATGATCAGCTGGCGCGCTCAGGCGACGTCGCGATGCAGCGCATGGACGGCCTGCTCGCGGGCCTGCCGCGCATCGACGATGTGGCGCAGCGGCTCGCGGTGAATTTCCGCGAAGCCGGGCTCGTCGCGCACCAGCAGGGCGCCAGCCTGGAGGCCAAGCTGGCCGAACTCGGCGAAGCAGCCGCCAAGACTGCGCAAACCGGGGAGACCGCGACTGCCGGCATTCTCGAAGCGATTGTTGCGCTGCAGGAACAGGGCAAGGAGACTGAAACCGGCCTGCTCGCGGCTTCTACCCAAGTGAGCAGCGCACACGACGCGGCGCTCGCCCGGATCACCAGCGCCAGCGCCAGCGCGCGCGACGACATGACATCGACAGTCGCCACCGTCACCGCGCAGATGGAGGAAAGCTGGCGTCTGTTCCGCGACGGCGTCGATACGGCAGCCGCGCAGATGGACGCCAAGCTGGCCGCCGCGCGCGATGCTGGCGATGCGATGGGCTCACAACTGGCCGCCCACGCCGACGCGAGCGACGCGCTGGCAACGCGGATCACCGCGCATGTCGCCGACGTGGCCCAGCAACTCGAGGTGCTCGACGTCAGCGTCAGCGCCAGCACCGGCGTCATCGGTCGCTCGATCGACGACACCAAAGCGCAGCTCAGCACCTTCATGCAGGAAGTGCAGAGTGGCAATGCGTCGGCGCACCAGCTGATCACCCACGCCGAATCGCTGCTCCTCGCGCTCGACGCCGTGACGCGCGAGCTCGACGAGACGCTCCCGCACGCGCTCGATCGCATGACCTCGCACGGCAAGGCAACGCAGACCGCGCTGTCGCAGCTGCGCCCGATGCTGGAAGCGTCGGAACTGGTCGCGCAATCGACGATGTCACACGTCAATGCGGTACAGGCGACGCTCAAATCGAACGAAGAACAGATGGTGGGGCACGCGACCAGCCAGCAGGCGCTGGTCGACCGCATCAATGGATCGCTGGCCGATGCAGAAGCCGCGCTGGCGAAGCTGCGCGATGGCGCCGACGATTTTGCCGAACAGGGCGGCGCGCGGATGATCGCGACACTGGGCGAGGTCCGCGCAACCGCGGATTCCGCCGCCGACGAGGCGCGACAGACGCTCGAAAAACTGGTTTCGGGCGCACGCGAAGCGATGCAGGCGACCGCGACCGAGGCAATCGACGCCGCGTTCAAGACCGAGATCATGGCGCAGCTGACCGCGATCGAAGAGGCCTCGGCCCGCGCGGTCGCGGCCGCGAATGGCGCCGCCGACCGGCTGATGCGCCAGCTGATTACGATCATGGACACCAGCGCGAGCGTCGAACAGCGCGTCGCCGAAGCCGAACAGGCAATCGCCGCATCCGACCGCGATTCGCTTGCCAAGCAGGTCGGGCTGCTGACCGAGGCGCTGAAATCGACCGCGATCGACGTCACCAAGATCCTGTCAACCGAAGTCAGCGACACCGCCTGGGACGCCTATCTGAAGGGCGACCGCGCCGTCTTCGCGCGCCGCGCGGTCAAGCTGATCGAGAATGGCGAGGCGAAAGAAATCCTGCGCCTCTACCAGAATGACGACGGCTTCCACGCGTCGGTGAATCAGTTCATCCACGATTTCGAAGCGATGCTGCGCCTGCTGATCGGCGCGCGCGACGGGTCGGCGATCAGCGTGACCCTGCTGTCCTCGGACATCGGCAAGCTGTATGTGGCGCTGGCGCAGGCGATCGACCGCTTGCGTAACTAAGCGGTGGTGGCGTCAACCGAGCGGCGTGGTGGGTTTCGGTCAAAATCAGACACGTTGTAAGGCAAAACTCGCTCGCGAATTGGTAGCAGCTGTCTGAGCAACTCTCGCATGGCGACCACCCTGTATGCTGCGTCAAGTGCGTCGCCGGAACGAGAACCATTTTCCGCAGCGACAAACACCTGCTTCTCCCTCTCCATCGTTTCGAATGCCATATCTATAATGGCCAAGCACCATCCTAAGTGCCGAATAGTCAACGTGACATGGTTTGGATTTAACGGTTGGTCGCCGAACATCACGCGATCATCGAAGGCCCATTGATCGATGAGCGCATCGCGGTCGTCCATCCCGATTATTTTGTCGATTTCCTCAGGACTCACGCGTGCTTCTCCCTGCATCCACTCCAAGGTGTCTACACTAGCGAGCATTGAAACAATCTAAATGACCGATTTTCAAGCTGCCCAAGACGCGCGCCTACACTCGGCTCTAACAAACACGAACTTCCGCTTCCCAGCCCTAAGCAGACTTCGCCTCCAAAAAGGTCTTTCCTACAATTTCAGGCTGTGCCAGCCTTTGTTTGACTCTTTCATTTGGTAGACAAATATCAGTCACGCCCCGGCTCGCCGGTGCGGCTAAGGCGAGGCTTGGAAAACGCATCCAAATCACCGCGAGGCCCAATTCGGGCCGCCCATAGGGCTGAACTTTCCTGAACTTTGCAGGATGTCAGGCACAGCGAGTCAGGCCCGACCGCTCACCACATTGGGATCGACGACCCCGCTCACATAGGCAGCATAATAAAGGACAAAGCCGATCGTGGCGACAATCGCCATCTGGAGGAGGATGCGCCCGGGCCGGAAAACCGCAGGCGCGCCGCGGTCTTGGCCCTTTACCATCGGTGCCTCATCGTCGCTCCCTTTGCGGCCGTGGAACGGCAGCACGAAAAAGGCGCTGAGCGCGAAAAACAGCGAATAGATCGCGAGGGCTGAGGTCCATTTCATCGTCCCAAATCCGTTCAGAGCTGCACAAGCATGACATCGACGACCGGTTTCTTGCCGGTCCAGTCGGTCGCGACGCGGCGCACGCTCAGTCGGATCGCCTCGCGCATTTTTTCCTGTTCCTTGGCGGGAGCGAGCGCCGCTTTCTCCGCCGCTTCGCGCATCTCGTCGATAAAGGCTTCGCGCTCGTCCTCGACCGGAACGCCGCGATAGCTGATCGCGACCTCGGTGAAGCGCTTGCCGGTAAAGATGACCGCGACGGTAATATGCCCATGCAGCGCCAGCTTGCGGCGCTCGTTGATCGTCTCTCCGTCGGCGGGCAGGATGACGTCGCCGTCGAGGATCAGCCGCCCTGCGCGCACGCGCTCGACAATCTGCGCCGGTCCCGGCGCCAGCCTGACCAGATCGCCATTTTCCTGGATCAGCGCATCGGGAACGCCTTTTTCCAGCGCAAAGCGCGCCTGTTCGTGCATGTGGCGAATCTCGCCATGCACCGGCACGACCAGCTTCGGCCGCAGCCAGCCATAGAGCGCCGCCAGTTCGGGCTGCCCCGGATGGCCGCTGACATGGATATGCGCCTGCTTTTCGGTGACGGTCAGAATGTCCTTCGCCGCAAGCTGATTCATGATCCGCCCGATCGCCACTTCGTTGCCGGGGATCTGCTTCGACGAAAAGACGACGGTGTCACCGGGCGCGAGTTTGATCTGGTGGCTGTCCGCCGCCATCCGGGCCAGCGCCGCACGCGGTTCGCCCTGCCCGCCCGTGGCGATCACCATCACCTTGTCGCGCGGCAGGCGCATCGCCTCGTCGAAATCGACCGTCGGCGGGAAGTCCTTCAGATAACCGACCGACCGCGCCACGCCCAAAATGCGGTCGAGCGAGCGTCCGGCGACACACAGCGTGCGCCCGGTTGCCGTAGCGACGCGACCCAGCGTCTTGAGACGCGCCGCGTTCGAGGCAAAGGTAGTGACGATGACGCGCCCTTTGGCATTGCCGACCGCGGTCAGCAGCCCACCATACAGATCGCCCTCGCTGCCCGATGCCTCGGGATTAAACGCATTGGTCGAATCGCCGACAAGGAAATCGACGCCTTCGTCGCCAATCGCAGTCAGCGCCGCAGCGCTCGACGGGGTGCCCAGCACCGGATCGGCGTCGAGCTTCCAGTCGCCGGTGTGGAACACGCGGCCATAGGGGGTGTCGATCACCGCCGCGCTCATCTCGAGGATCGAGTGCGCGAGCGGCATGAGGCGGATACCGAACGGGCCAAGCTGGAAATGCGCGTCGATGTCGACGGTCTTGATCTTGACCTCTTTCTCCAGTCCTTCCTCTGCCAGCTTGTTGGCGATCAGGCCGGCGGTGAAGCGGTTGGCGTAGAGCGGCACGCCAAGGTCGGCGGCGAGATACGGCAAGGCGCCGATATGATCCTCGTGCCCGTGGGTCAGGACAATCCCGAGCAAGTCCTTTTTGCGATCCTCGATAAATTCCAGGTCGGGCATGATGATGTCGATGCCGGGATAATCATGGGTGCCGAATGTCACGCCAAGGTCGAGCATGATCCATTTGCCGTCGCAGCCATAAAGATTGGCGTTCATACCAATCTCGCCCGATCCGCCGAGCGCGAGGAAAAGCAGCTCCTTGCCTGGAGTCGTCATATTGTCTGGTTCCGTTGGTTATAGAGGTGCATCAACCCGTTGAGCGTCAGATCGGGTTCGATGCGGTCAAACAGATGGGCCTGTTCCTGAAACAAGGTTGCAAGGCCGCCCGTCGCGATGACGGTCAGCGGCTTGCCGATTTCGGATTTCATCCGCCCTATGAGGCCTTCCATCATCGATACATAGCCCCAATAGACGCCGATCAGCATCTGGCTTTCGGTGGTGCGGCCGATCACGCTGGAGGTCGCGGGGGCTTCGATGGCGATGCGCGGGAGTTTGGCGGCGGCGGCAACCAGCGCCTCCAGTGACAAATTGACTCCGGGTGCGATGATGCCGCCCAGATAGGCGCCGTCGGTGTCGATGTGGTCGAGCGTCGTCGCGGTGCCGAAGCTGATGACGAGCTTGTCCTTGCCGGGTTCGACCGCTTGCGCCGCGATCGCGTTTACCGCGCGGTCGGCACCGACCGAGCGCGGCTCGTCGACCTTGAGCGCGATGCCCCATGTCACGGGCTCGCGTCCAGCGACCAACGCATCGACGCCGAAATATTTGACCGCCAACAGTTGCAGATTGTGGAGCGCGCGCGGCACGACCGTCGAGATGACCACTGCATCGACCTGCGCGCGGTCATAGCCCTCGATGCGCAGCAACTGATCGAGCCACACCATATATTCGTCGGCGGTGCGCCGGTCGTCGGTGGCGATCCGCCACCGCGCGCGCAGCTGCGATCCGTCGAACAGCGCAAATTTGGCATTGGTGTTGCCGACATCGATCGCGAGCAGCATCTATCTCTCTTTCTCGACCGTGCGGCCCAGTTCGACGTCCCCAGCGTGCACCAGCATGGTCTCGCCGCCCGCCACACGCAAGCGCAGCGCGCCATCCTCGGCAAGCCCATCGAATGTTCCGTCAACGCCCTGTTCGGACACGCGCAGCGGCGTGCCGAGCGGATGCGCCAGCGGCAGCCAGGTGCGGACGATACTCGCCACCCCCTCTTGCCGCCAGGTCCACAGCGCGTCGATCATAGCGATACCCAGCGCCCCGGAGAAATGATCGCGGTCAATCGCGGCACCTTTATCCGCCAGCGTCGCCGTTGCCCGGTCGGGCAATATGGGCGCCGCGACCAGATTGACGCCGACGCCGATCACCACCGAATTGCCGGTACGCTCCATCAAAATGCCCGCGCATTTGGCGCCGCCGATCAACAGGTCGTTCGGCCATTTGAGCTGCGCATTGATGTTCGGCGCGAGCGCGGCAACGGTCTTGGCCAGCGCCACTCCGGCAACCAGCGCCAGCGTTGCTGCCGACGGGTCGCCGACCGTCAGATGCACGACGGTCGAGCCCATGAAATTGCCCTGCCCGTCGTTCCAGTCGCGCCCCAGCCGTCCGCGCCCGGCGGTCTGGCGATCGGCGATCAGCCAATGCCCCTCGCCGACCTGCTCGCCGCTGGCCAGCCGCGCCAGCAGGTCGGCGTTGGTCGAACCTGTCTGCGCTACCTGCTCGATCGGCGGGATCAGAACAGCACCGCGGCGGCGCTCGCCGATACGACTGCGAGCATCGGGATGAAGAGATAACCGATAACCGAGAGCCAGAGTGCGCTCGCCGTGATCACCGCATCCTCGACGATTGCGCCACCGCCCGCGGGGATTTCGGTGTCCGAATTGTCATCGAAATACATCGTCTTGATGATCGCGATATAATAGAATGCCCCGATCACTGACGCGACGATGCCCGCAATCGCCAGCGGCAGCAGGTTGGCGTTCACCGCGGCCTCGAACACCAGATATTTCGGCCAGAAGCCGAACAGCGGCGGAATACCCGCCAGGCTGAACAGGAATACCGCCATCGCTGCCGCCAGTCCGGGGCGGCGCTGCGACAGACCCGCGAGCGCCGGGATGCTTTCGATATAATTGCCATCAGCGTCGCGCAATTGCAGCACGACCAAGAAGGCGCCAATCGTCGTCACGACATAGACGAGCAGATAGGTCAGCACGCCTTCGACCCCCGCCTGCGTTCCCGCAGCGAGACCGATCAGCATGAAGCCGACATTGTTGATCGACGAATAAGCGAGCAGGCGCTTGATATTCTTCTGCCCGATCGCGCCGACCGCACCGAGGATGATCGAGGCAAGCGCAAGGAAGATGATGATCTGCTGCCACGCGCCAATTGCAGGTCCCATCGCGTCGATGACAACGCGCGTCATCAGTGCCATCGCAGCGACTTTCGGCGCGCTGGCAAAGAAGGTCGTCACCGGGGTCGGTGCGCCTTCGTAAACGTCGGGGGTCCACATATGGAACGGCACAGCGCTGATCTTGAAACCAAGCCCCGCGAGCACAAATACGATGCCAAAGATCAACCCGATGTTCATCTCGCCGCCCATGCGCGCCGCAATGCCGCTGAAATCGGTGGTGCCGGTAAAGCCATAGAGCAGCGAAATGCCATAGAGCAGCATTCCCGACGCGAGCGCACCGAGCACGAAGTATTTGAGGCCGGCTTCGGTCGAGCGCTCGTCGGTGCGCATGAAGCTGGCGAGCACATAGGCCGCGAGGCTGTTGAGTTCGAGCCCGACGTACAGCGTCATCAGGTCGCGCGACGACGCCATGATCCCCATACCAAGCGCCGCGAACAGGATCAGAGTCGGATATTCGGCGCGCATCCCGCCCGTGAAAAAGCGCGGCGCGATGAGGATGCAGATAAAGCTGGCGGCGTAGATCAGCAGCTTGGCGAAGCCGCCGAAGCCGTCGACCGACAGCGTCCCTGAAAAGACCGTGGCATTGACGCCGAACAGCGCCACGACAGCGGCAGCTGCCGCTGCCAGCGTCAGCAGCGCGCTAAGCTGGTAAAGGCCGACCTGCCGGTCACCCAGGAAGGTTCCGAGCATCAGGGTGATCAGCCCACCGATCGTCAGGATCAGTTCGGGCCAGATGAGTGCGAGATCGGCGGTCATTGGACGCCTCCCGCATGGCTCGATCCGTGCGCGGTGTCACCCTGCGCCTTGGCGGGCTGCGGTTTTCCAGCCGCCAGTTGGGCATCACCCGCTGGCTTGGCCGGAGCAAGCCGCGCGACAACCGTCGTCACATCGCCGCGCATCGGCGCGAGGAAGCTTTCGGGATAAACACCCATCCACAGTGCCACGGCGGCCAGCGGCGCCAGCACCGCCCATTCGCGGGGATTGAGGTCGGGCATCGCCTTGACATCGTCCTTGGTGAGTTCGCCGAACACGACGCGGCGGTAGAGATAGAGCATATATGCAGCGCCAAGAATGATCCCGGTGGTGCACACAAAGGCAACCCAGCTCGACGCTTCATAAATCCCGGCAAGGCTCAGGAATTCGCCGACAAAACCGCTGGTCCCGGGCAGACCGATCGACGCCATAGTGAACAGCATGAAGAAGATCGCATAGGCCGGCATGTTGACCGCAAGCCCGCCGTAGCGGTCGATCTCGCGCGTGTGCAGGCGGTCGTAAATGACGCCGACGCAGAAGAAGAGCGCCGCCGAGACGACGCCATGGCTGAGCATGATGATCAGCGCGCCTTCGATCCCCTGCTGGTTGAAGGCGAACAGGCCCGCGGTGACGATCGCCATATGCGCGACCGACGAGTAAGCGATCAGCTTCTTCATGTCGCTCTGCACCAGCGCGACGAGGCTGGTATAAACCACCGCCACCATCGACAGGCCAAACACGATCCACATCAGCTGCGCCGAGGCATCGGGGAACATCGGCATCATGAAGCGGATGAAGCCATAGGCGCCGAGCTTCAGCAGTACGCCGGCGAGGATCATCGATCCCGCCGTCGGCGCCTGGACGTGCGCGTCGGGCAGCCAGGTGTGGACGGGCCACATCGGCATCTTGACCGCCAGGCTGGCGAAGAAGGCGAGCCACAGCCACGTCTGCATTTCGACCGGGAAGTCGTAGTTGAGCAGCGTCTGAATGTCGGTCGTCCCCGCTTCGGCGATCATCGCGATCATCGCGATCAGCATCAGCACCGAGCCGAGCAGCGTGTAGAGGAAGAATTTATACGCCGCATATTTGCGGTTCGCGCCGCCCCAAATGCCGATGATGAAGTACATCGGGATCAGGCCAGCCTCGAAGAAGATGTAGAACAGCAGCAGATCCTGCGCGCAGAACACGCCGATCATAATCGTTTCCATGACGAGGAACATCGCCATGTAGAGGCCAACACGGCTCTTGATCGCGTCCCAGCTGGCAAGGATGCACAACGGCATCAGGAACACGCTGAGCATGATCAGCATCAGAGCCATGCCGTCGATGCCGAGCGCCCAGCTGAACCGCCCGAACAGGTCGGCGCGTTCGGTGAACTGCCACTGCGGCCCGCCGATATCGAACTGCGCCCACATCACACAGCCGAGCACGAAGGTGACCAGCGTCGCGCCCAGCGCGATCAGCCGCGCCAATCGGTCGCCTGCGAACAGGCACGCGATCGCGGCAACGGCGGGGATCGCCAGCATCAGCGAAAGGATCGGAAAACCGCTCACAGGAACTTCACCATGGCCCAGCTGGCCAGGCCGACAAGCCCGAGCAGCATCACAAACGCATATCCATAAACATAACCCGATTGCAGCCGCACCGCGAGCCGCGTGCCGCCCTGGACGAGCGCCGCCGCGCCATCGGGACCGAAGCGGTCGATGGTCTGCTCATCGCCGCGCTTCCAGAAGAAGCGGCCGATCACAAAGGCGGGCTTCACGAAGACGATGTTGTAGAGCTCGTCGAAATACCATTTGTTGTAGAGGAACTGGTGCAGCAGCTTGAACTGCGCAACGAAGCGGCCCGGCAACGTGGTGTTGCGGATATAGCTGTTCCACGCGAGGAACAGCCCGATCGCCATCACCGTGAACGGCGTCCATTTCACCCACAGGGGGACTTCATGCGCGGCGTGCATCAGTTCGGCGTCGAAGGCGAGACTCCCGTTCCAGAAAGCCATGCCTTCTTCGGGATAGATGAAAGGATATTTGAACGCGAAGCCTGCGAACACCGCACCGATCGACAGAATGATCAACGGGATCAGCATGGTGACCGGGCTTTCGTGGGGTTTGTAGCCAGCGGTGCCATCGCCATGCGCGGCGTGATGATGATCGTCATGGGCCGCGTGGGCGTGGTCTTCATGACCGTGCCCATGATCGTCGTGCACCGCATGCTGGATATGCTTGCTCTGCTCCCAGCGCGCCGTGCCGTGGAAGGTCAGGAAGACCAGACGCCACGAATAGAAGCTGGTCAGGAAAGCGACGAAGATGCCGACCCAGAAGGCGATCACGCCGCCGCCGCCGCTCGCGAAGGCCGCTTCCAGGATGCCGTCCTTCGAATAGAAGCCCGCAAAGCCGAAAACGCCATAGATGCCGACGCCGGTGATCGCGAGCGTGCCCAGCATCATCGCCCAATAGGTAATCGGGATATCTTTCCGCAGCGCGCCATAATAACGCATGTCCTGTTCGTGGTGCATCGCGTGGATCACCGAACCGGCGCCCAGGAACAGCAATGCCTTGAAGAAGGCATGCGTGAACAGGTGGAACATCGCGGCGCCATAAGCGCCAGCGCCCGCGGCAAAGAACATGTAGCCGAGCTGCGAACAGGTCGAATAAGCAATGACGCGCTTGATGTCCCACTGCGTCGTCGCGACGGTCGCGGCGAAGAAGCAGGTCGCGGCGCCGACGAACATTACGACGCCCTGCGCGACGTCCGACATCTCGAACATCGGCGACAGGCGGCACACCATGAAAACGCCCGCGGTGACCATCGTCGCGGCGTGGATCAGCGCCGACACCGGGGTCGGGCCTTCCATCGCGTCGGGCAGCCAGGTGTGCAGACCGAGCTGCGCCGACTTGCCCATCGCGCCGATGAAAAGCAGCAGGCAGAGGATCGTCATCGTGTCGAGACGCATTCCCATGAAGCTGATTGTCGAGCCCGCCATGCCCGGCGCGGCGGCCAGAATTTCGGGGATCGACACGGTACCGAACACCAGGAAGGTACCGAAGATGCCGAGCATGAAACCCAGATCGCCGACGCGGTTGACGACGAATGCCTTGATCGCCGCGGCATTGGCGCTCGGCTTCTTGTACCAGAAACCGATTAGGAGGTACGACGCGAGACCGACGCCTTCCCAACCGAAGAACATCTGGACCAGATTGTTCGCGGTCACGAGCATCAGCATCGCAAAGGTAAAGAGCGAGAGATAGGCAAAGAAGCGCGGCTGGTCCGGGTCTTCCTCCATATAGCCCCAGCTATAGAGGTGGACGAGCGCCGACACCGTCGTGATCACGACGAGCATGACCGCGGTCAGCGCATCGACGCGCAATTCCCAGTTGAATTGCAGCGCGCCCGACGACACCCAGTGCAGCACCGTCACGACATCGGCCTCGCCGCTGCCCATCACGAACGACAGGAAGATCGGCCAGCTGAGCGCGGCGCTGGTGAACAGCGCGCCGGTGGTGATCAGCTTGGCCGCGAACGAGCCGATGGCCCGCTGGCCCAGCCCTGCGACAAGCGCCGCGAGCAGCGGCAGGAAAACGATCGCCTGAATCACCGGCTTACCCCTTCATCCGGTTGGCGTCATCGACCGCAATGGTGCCGCGGCCGCGGAAATAGATCACAAGAATGGCAAGCCCGATCGCAGCTTCGCCCGCCGCGACGGTCAGCACGAACATCGCGAACACCTGTCCGACCAGGTCGCCGAGCGCGGCGCTGAACGCGACGAGGTTGATGTTCACCGCGAGCAGAATGAGCTCGATCGCCATCAGGATGACGATGATATTCTTGCGGTTGATAAAGATGCCGAGCACGCCGAGCGTGAACAGCACCGCCGAAACGGCGAGGTAATGGCCGACCGAAATCACAACTCCATCCCCTGCCCGACGCCCGGATCGACCAGCCGCGTCGCATCCTGCGGACGGCGCTGGTTCTGCAATGAGATATTCTGGGTGCGCACTCCGCCGCGCTGGCGATGCGTCAGCACGATCGCCCCGATCATCGCGACGAGCAGGATGATCCCCGCGGCCTCGAACAGGAAGATGTAGCGCGTGTAGAGCAGTTCACCGATCTGCTGGATATTGCTCTTGTCGGTCACCGCCGGTGCGGCACGCGCGGCCAGATCGACCCCGCCCGCGCTCCACGCGCCCAACGCGAAGATCAACTCCGCGACAAGGATGATCGCGACCAGTGCGCCGAGCGGCAGATAGCGCACAAAACCGGCGCGCAATTCTGCGAAATCGATGTTGAGCATCATCACGACGAACAGGAACAGCACCGCGACCGCGCCGACATAAACGATGACGAGCAGCATCGCGATGAACTCGGCCCCCGCCAGCAGCATCAGTCCCGCCGCGTTGAAGAAGGCAAGGATCAGCCACATGACGCTATGGACCGGATTGCGCGCGAAAATCACCATCGCCGCAGAGGCGATGACGATCGTCGCGAACAGGTAAAAGGCAAAGAGTTGGATCATGTGCGCGCGCCCTTACCGATAGGGCGCGTCGGCGGCAAGATTCGCCGCGATCGCGCGTTCCCATTTGTCGCCATTGGCGAGCAGCTTGGCCTTGTCATAGAGCAGTTCTTCGCGCGTTTCGGTCGCATATTCGAAGTTCGGCCCCTCGACCACCGCATCGACCGGGCATGCTTCCTGGCAAAAGCCGCAATAGATGCACTTGGTCATGTCGATGTCGTAGCGCGTAGTGCGGCGCGAGCCGTCCTCGCGCGGCTCGGCCTCGATCGTGATCGCCTGCGCCGGGCACACCGCTTCGCACAGCTTGCACGCGATGCAGCGTTCCTCGCCGTTCGGATAACGGCGCAGCGCATGTTCGCCGCGGAAACGCGGGCTCAGCGGGTTCTTCTCGAACGGATAGTTGATCGTCGCCTTCGGCTTGAAGAAATATTTGAGCGTGAGGGCATGCGCCTTCACAAACTCCCACAGCGTGAAGCTTTTGATGAGGTGGGCAATGGACGTCATGAATACCTCGTAAGCATCAGCCAGCCCGAGATCAGGAAGATCCAGATCAGGCTGATCGGCAGGAAGATTTTCCAGCCCAGGCGCATCAGCTGGTCATAGCGGTAGCGCGGCACGGTCGCCTTCACCCAGCTGAAGATGAAGAAGAAGGCGAGTATCTTGCCGAACAGCCACAACCAGCCCGGGACGTCAAACCACGGGAAATCGATGTTGAGCGGCGGCAGCCAGCCGCCCCAGAAAAGCACCGCGTTCAGCGTCGCCATGAGCAGGACATTGGCATATTCGCCGAGCCAGAACAGCGCGAAGCTCATCGACGAATATTCGGTCTGATAGCCGGCGACGAGCTCGCTCTCGGCCTCGGTCAGATCGAAGGGCGCGCGCGCGGTTTCGGCGAGGCTGGCGATCAGGAAGATGACCGCGAGCGGGAACAGCAGCAGGTTGAAGCCAAAGGCGTTGACGATGCCTAGCCCATGGCCCTGCTGCGCCTTGATGATTTCGTTGAGGTTGAAGCTGTCGGCATAGAGCACAACCCCGACCAGGATGAACCCGATCGACACTTCATAGGAAATCATCTGCGCGGCGGCGCGCATCGCGGAAAAGAAGGGATATTTCGAGTTCGACGCCCAGCCCGACAGCACGACGCCATACACACCGAGCGACGAGATCGCGAGGATGTAGAGCAAGCCAACATTGATGTCGGCGAGCACGGCGCCCGAATTGAACGGGATCACCGCCCATGCCATCAGCGCGACCGTGAAGGTGATGATCGGCGCGATCAGGAACAGACCGCGGTTCGCACCGGTCGGGATGATCGTTTCCTGCAAAAACACTTTCAGCCCGTCGGCAAAGCTTTGCAGCAGCCCGAAGGGTCCGACGACATTCGGCCCGCGGCGCAGCGCCATCGCCGCCCAGATCTTGCGGTCGGCATAGATGATCATCGCGACCGCGAGCATCAGCGGCAACGCAATCAGCAGGATGCCCGCGACGGTTGCGACGCCCCAAGCCCAGTTCGGGTCCATACCCCAGGAGATAAAGGTCTCGGTCATTTCCGCGTCCCGTCCTGGTTGCGCCAGCCGTTGTGCGGCCCGGGCTTCTCGGACTTGTTGCGCGGATTAAAGCCGCGCCAAACGGCAAAGCTCATCCTGGCCAGCATGACGCTGGCGATTGCATGTACCGGGGTCATTCCGCGGCCTCCGCATAGTCACCGCCATGGAGGATTTCGTCCGAGCAGCGCTGCATCGTCGGCGACGCACGGCAGATGGCGTTGGTGAGGTAGAAATCCTTGATCGGCGAAGGGATCGCGCGGGCCTCGGGCTTGGCGGGCAGCTTGGGTACCGACCAGCCGTAATTGGCGACGCCTTCGACGCCGAGCGCCGGAACTGCTGCAATCATCGCGGAGCGGCACGCATCGAAGCTGTCAAAACCGAGCGACACGCCCAGCGTATCGGCCAAGGCCCGGAAAATGCTCCAGTCTTCACGCGCGTCACCCGGTGCGAACACCGCCTTTTCGCTGCGCTGAACGCGGCCCTCGGTGTTGACCGTGGTAAAGTCCTTTTCGGTCCACGCCGCCGCGGGCAGGATGACGTCGGCGGCATGGGCGCCCTTGTCACCATGATGGCCGACATAGACCTTCAGCGTCTTGGCAAAGCCGGTGAAATCGACCTCGTCGGCGCCGAGGAAAAACGCCAGCTTCGGTTTCGCCGCGACGATATCCTTGATCCCGCCGGGCTGCGCATAGCCGAGCATCAGCCCACCCATGCGGCTCGCCGCCATATGGACGACCGAAAAGCCGTTCCAGCCTCCTGAGCCTGTCGAAGGACGGACCGCGTTCACCGACTTGGCAAGCGCCAGCGCCGCACCATGAACGCCGGGAACCGCAAGGCCGCCGCCGCCAACGATGATTAGCGGACGTTCGGCGCCCTTCAGCGCGTCGAGCGCCGCCGCGGGCAGCTTTGCGACGAGCGAAGCATCGTCGCCGAGCCAGCTGACCTTGTACGTCTGATCCTTCTCTGGACCGATCGCAAAGACCTTCGCGCCCTTCTTCCACACCGCCTTGCGGATCCGCGTGTTGATCAGCGGAGCTTCCCAGCGCAGGTTCGTACCGATTAGCAGGATCACGTCGGCATTCTCGGCCTCGGCGATGCCAGTGTTGAAATTCACCGCCGACAGGCTGCTGACGTCATAGTCGAGCCCGGTCTGGCGCCCTTCGAGCAACGTCGAGCCGAGCGCATTGACCAGCGCCATCGCCGCAAACATCGTCTCGCAATCGGCCAGGTCGCCCGCGATCGCGGCGACCGATTTTCCCGCGTTCACGGCCTTGATTGCCTCAAATGCTTCGGCCCATGTCGCTTCGACCAGCTGGCCGTCGCGGCGCACATAGGGCCGATCGAGACGGCGCCGGGTCAGGCCGTCGACATGGTGGCGCGTTTTGTCGCTCGCCCATTCCTCGTTCACATCATCGTTGATCCGCGGCAACACGCGCAGCACCTGACGCCCGCGCGCGTCGATCCGCACGTTGGTGCCGACCGCGTCCATCATGTCGATGCCCAGCGTCTTGGTCAGTTCCCACGGCCGCGCTTCGAACGCATAGGGTTTGCTGGTCAGTGCGCCGACCGGACACAAGTCGACGACATTGCCCGACAGTTCGCTCGCAACCGCCCGCTCGAGATACGACGTTATCTGCATATTCTCGCCGCGCCCGATCGCGCCGATGTCTTCGACCCCGGCGACTTCCTCGGCAAAGCGGACGCAGCGCGTGCACTGGATACAGCGGGTCATCACCGTCTTGACGATCGGACCCATATATTTCTCGGTCACCGCGCGCTTGTTTTCGTCATAGCGCGTCGCGCCGCGGCCATAGGCGATCGACTGGTCCTGCAAGTCGCATTCGCCCCCCTGATCGCAAATCGGGCAGTCGAGCGGGTGGTTGATGAGCAGGAACTCCATCACCCCCTCGCGCGCCTTCTTCACCATCGGGCTGTCGGTCTTGATGATCTGCCCCTCGGCAGTCGGCAGCGCGCACGACGCCTGCGGCTTCGGCGGGCCGGGCGCGACTTCGACCAGGCACATGCGACAATTGCCGGCGATGCTCAGGCGTTCATGATAGCAGAAACGCGGGATTTCCTTCCCCGCCAGTTCGCACGCCTGCAGGACGGTAGCGCCCTGTGGGACGTCGAGTTCTTCGCCATCTACGGTTACTTTAGGCATTATAAGTCCTCAGTCGCGGTTTTCGGTTGGCTTGCGCGAACCGACAGGCGATAAAGTGCCTCTCCGATGACTCCTCGAAGCACCGACTTGGAAAATTTCAGCTGCGATCCCTGAGACAAGCATCCTTCCATCGACGGAACAATGCTCGCAAATGCGACGCCTTCCGACTTGCTCGCTACTCCACTCAGTATGAGATTGCGGGCTTCTTCCGGCGCCTTGCGCACGGTGCAATCGGCAACTTGGATTAGTGCTACGTGTGAAGGGGAAGGCGTCTCCAAAGCGTCAGCCCCTACCGCAGCGTAATCGACATCCGGGGTGGCCGCGAAGTCGAGCGGCCCGACTTTACGGTAGTCTTTTTGATAAAGGACGTCGTACACGCCGCCTCGGAACAGAAACTCGTTGAACCGCATTTCTCCGGTGGAGAGACAATCATCGACCGAAAGCGAGTTAGCCCTTTTGTGAGCGGCCTTTGATCCAGCGGCTGTTTTCAGATAAAGTTCGATCATCGACCGGTTCTTTTCAACCGCACATTTCGCATAGCGATACATTGCTACTCGCGCTCGATCTTGGTCGCTCAAACGCAGATCGTCAGGTATTTCGGCGGGAGGGGGACCCACGCGGGTTCCCGTCCTCTGCGCTTGAGCCGAGGGAGCACACAGAAGTGCAGCAGATACCGCTGTAACCAAGAGGCAGGAGTGCTGCATCACTCCGCCGCCTCTAATACGCCGCCGTTATCGCTAATACGCCGCTCCAGCTCGCACGCCTGCAGGGAGGTGGCACCCTGCAGGACATCGATTTCGACGCCATCTACGGTGACTTTAGGCATCAATCTGCTCCGTCCGCCGTCGGGTCGCCGCCGGCGCCTTGGTCATCAAAAAAACGACCCGAATTCGAGCTGTCGGCTTTCCGCCAGCCATTTTTGGCCGACGGCCGCAACCCGCGCTTGCCCCAAAGGACGCGCACGCCGAATGCGAGCATCAGCACGAAGGCAAGCAGCACGAGGCTCTTGATCTCGGCGTCACTCACTCCGCCGCCTCCAACACGCCGCCATTGTCACGGATACGCCGCTCCAGTTCGGGCCGGAAATGCTTGATCAACCCCTGGATCGGCCACGCCGCCGCATCGCCAAGGGCGCAGATGGTGTGGCCTTCGACCTGCTTGGTCACGTCGTAGAGCGTATCGATTTCGCTGATGTCGGCGTCGCCGGTGCGCAGCCGTTCCATTACGCGCCACATCCAGCCGGTGCCTTCGCGGCACGGGGTGCACTGGCCGCAGCTTTCATGCTTGTAGAAATAGCTGATGCGGCTGATCGCCTGGACGACGTCGGTCGATTTATCCATCACGATCGCGGCCGCGGTCCCGAGGCCTGATCCGACCGCTTTCAGCCCGTCGAAATCCATCGGGCAGTCCATGATTTCGGCTGCCGGGACCAGCGGCACCGACGAACCGCCGGGGATCACCGCGAGCAGATTGTCCCAGCCGCCGCGGATGCCGCCGCAATGCTTGTCGATCAACTCGCGGAACGGGATGCTCATCTCTTCCTCGACGACGCATGGCGTGTTCACATGGCCGCTGATTTGGAAAAGCTTGGTGCCCTTGTTGTTCTCGCGCCCAAAGGACGAGAACCACGGCGCGCCGCGGCGCAGGATCGTCGGGACGACCGCGATGCTCTCGACATTGTTGACCGTCGTCGGGCAGCCATAGAGGCCCGCTCCCGCCGGAAACGGCGGTTTCAGGCGCGGCTGGCCCTTTTTGCCCTCAAGGCTCTCGATCATCGCGGTTTCTTCGCCGCAGATATAGGCGCCGGCGCCGCGGTGGACGAAGACGTCGAAATCATAACCCGATTTCGCGGCATTCTTGCCGAGCAGCCCGGCGTCATACGCTTCCTGCACCGCGGCGAAGAGCGTCTCCGCCTCGCGGATAAACTCGCCGCGGATGTAGATGTACGCGGCGCGTGCGCGCATCGCAAAGCCGGCGATCAGCGCGCCTTCGATCAGCTTGTGCGGATCGTGGCGGATGATTTCGCGGTCCTTGCATGAACCCGGCTCGGACTCGTCCGCGTTGATGACGAGGAAGCTCGGGCGGTCGACGCGCGGCTCCTTTGGCATGAACGACCATTTCAGGCCCGTCGGAAAGCCCGCGCCGCCGCGGCCGCGCAGGCCCGACGCCTTGATCTCCTCGATGATCGCGTCCTGGCCGCGCTTCATCAGATCCTTGGTCTTGTCCCAATCCCCGCGCGCCTGCGCCGATTTCAGGTTCCACGGCTGGAAGCCATAGATGTTGGTGAAGATGCGATCTTTGTCGTGGAGGCTCATGCGCCTTCCCCTACATCGTCACCCCGGACTTGATCCGGGGTCCAAGCGACGCACGTGGTCATGGATGCCGGATCAAGTCCGGCATGACGAAGGAATGAAGCGTAGGTCATGCCCCCCAATCCTTCCGGTAATCATGGTTCGACGACACCATTTCTTTCAGCGTCGTCGGCCCGCCTTCGGGCTCGCTCGTGTGGCGCCCGGCGATCTGCGTCCCCGCTTTCGGCGTCTCGCCCGCGGCGAGCGCATCGAGGATCGCGGCCATGCGGTCGAAATCCAGATCTTCGTAATTATCGTCGTTGATCTGCACCATCGGCGCGTTGGTGCAGGTTCCCATGCACTCGACCTCGGTCAGTGTGAACAGGCCGTCGGGAGTCGTCTTGCCCTTCACCATCCCGCGGTTCTTGCACGCGGCCATCACATCGTCCGATCCGCGCAGCAGGCACGGCGTCGTCCCGCACACCTGCACATGATAACGGCCGACCGGCGCCAGATTGTACATCGTGTAGAACGACGCGACCTCATAGGCGCGCATGAACGGCATATCGAGCTGCGCCGCGACAAATTCGATCACCGGCACGGGCAGCCAGCCCTGCGTCTGCGTCTCGGCGCCGACCTGGCGCTGCGCGAGGTCGAGCAGCGGCATCACCGCCGAACGCTGGCGCCCCGCGGGATAGCGCGCGATGACGGCCTTCGCCTTCTCGGCATTTTCCGCCGTCCACGCAAAAGCGCCCCAGCGCGCGCGGGTTTCGGCTTCGTCGGGGATTTGGGGTGCGTCAGCCACGGGCCAGACCTCGTTCAATATATCGCCCGACATACATGCCGAGCGTCGCGGCAAATGCGGTCGAGACGACCTCCTTGATAGTTACCTCGCCGTGAAACGCTGCCAGATAGGCCGCCACGGCGGAAGCAAAGCCTGCGAGTACCAAGACAAGAATGGCGAGTTCGCGCAGCATTATCGATCACACTCCCCGAACACCACGTCGATCGCGCCGATGATTGCTGTCGTATCCGCAAGCATGTGGCCCTTCGACATCATGTCCATCGCCTGCAGGTGCGAAAAGGCCGTCGGGCGGATCTTGCAACGGTACGGCTTGTTGGTGCCGTCGCTGACCAGATAGACGCCGAATTCGCCCTTCGGGCTTTCGGTCGCGACATAGACTTCGCCCGCCGGAACGTGGAAGCCTTCGGTATAGAGCTTGAAGTGATGGATCAGCGATTCCATCGACTGCTTCATCTCGCCACGCTTCGGCGGCACGACCTTGCGGTCGAGGCTGGCGATCGGGCCGGTGGGCATGTCGCGCAGGCACTGCTTGATGATCTTTGCCGACTGATAGACTTCCTCGACGCGCACCATGAAGCGGTCGTAGCAATCGCCGCGCGTGCCGACAGGGATGTCGAATTCCATCTTCGCATAGGCATCATAAGGCTGCGACTTGCGCAAATCCCACGCGATGCCGCTGCCACGGATCATCGGGCCCGAGAAACCCCACGCCAGCGCGTCTTCCTTGCTCACCGTCGCAATGTCGACGTTGCGCTGTTTGAAGATGCGGTTGTCGATGACCAGGCTCATCGCGTCGCCAAACAGCTTCGGCAGCCGCGTTTCGACCCATTCGCCGATGTCGACGAGCAGCTTTTCGGGAACATCCTGGTGGACGCCGCCCGGGCGGAAATACGCCGAGTGCATCCGCGCTCCGCTCGCGCGCTCGAAGAAGTTGAGGCAATCCTCGCGCAGCTCGAACACCCACAGGTTCGGGGTCATCGCGCCGACGTCCATGACGTGGCTGCCGATGTTGAGCATATGATTGCAGATGCGCGTCAACTCGGCGAACATCGTGCGCAGATATTGCGCGCGCGCCGGGACTTCGAGGTCGAGCAATTTCTCGATCGCGAGCACATAGCTGTGCTCCATCCCCAGCGGCGAGCAATAATCGAGCCGGTCGAAATAGGGCAACGCCTGGAGATAGGTCTTATATTCGATCAGCTTTTCGGTGCCGCGGTGCAGCAGCCCGACGTGCGGATCGACGCGCTCGATGATCTCGCCATCGAGTTCGAGCACGAGGCGCAGCACACCGTGCGCCGCGGGATGCTGCGGGCCGAAGTTGATCGTGTAGTTGGTGACGGCCTGATCGCCCGCGGTATTCGCGGTGTCGACCGGATAGCCTTCGAACATATCGCCGCCGTGGTGGCGGATCGTCGGGGTGTCGGTCATGCGTCACCTCCCGTCTTGGGCTTGCGCGGCGCGCGCGGCTTCGCGGGCGCCTTTTCGGCCTTGGTCGTCGCGGGCGTTTTCGCTTCTTTGGTCGCGACCTTGGATTTCGCACCGTCGCGGCTGGTCTTCGACGCGGCCTTGTTGGCCTTGGCGCCTGCGCCCGTCTGCGCGGGGCTGTCGGTCGTCTTCGGGGTCGGCGGCGGCGAAGCCTTCGCCTTGTCGTCGGACGCCTTCACTTCCTTCGCAGTCATCGGCGTCGGCGCGCCCTTGCCCGGCGCCTCGCCGGTGCCGCCAGCCTTCTCGTCCCCCGGCAGCACATAATCGGCGCCTTCCCAAGGTGACAGGAAGTCGAAGTTGCGGAAATCCTGCGTCAGCTTCACCGGCTCATAGACGACGCGCTTGTCTTCTTCGCTGTAACGCAGCTCGATATAGCCGGTCAGCGGGAAGTCCTTGCGCTGCGGATGCCCCTGGAACCCATAGTCTGTCAGGATGCGGCGCAGGTCGGGATTGCCCGCGAACAGCACCCCGTACATGTCGAACACTTCGCGCTCGAGCCAGCCCGCCACGGGCCATACCGGCACGATGCTCGGCACCGGGGTCGCCTCGTCGGTCGACACCCGAACGCGCAGGCGATGGTTCCGCGTCACGCTGAGCAGGTGATAGACGACCTCGAACCGCTCGGCGCGGTCGGGGTAGTCGACCCCGGCGATCTCCATCAGCTGCTGATATTCCAGATTATCGCGCAGCGCGATCATCACAGCGGCAATCGCAGTGCGATCGACAGTGATGCTGTCTTCGTCGGCAGCGAAATCATGCGCGAGCAGATCGGCGCCGAGCAGCTGCTTCAGCTCGGCCGCCAGCGTCGCGCGCGGCGCAATCAGGGGAGCGGCGTGGGCCATCAGCGTTCAATCGTCCCGACGCGGCGGATCTTCCGCTGCAACTGCATCACGCCGTAAAGCAGCGCCTCGGCGGTCGGCGGGCAACCGGGGACATAGATGTCCACGGGCACGATGCGGTCGCAACCGCGCACCACCGAATAGCTGTAGTGGTAATAGCCGCCGCCATTGGCGCAGCTGCCCATCGAAATGACATATTTGGGGTTCGACATCTGGTCGTACACGCGGCGCAGTGCCGGGGCCATCTTGTTGCACAGCGTGCCCGCGACGATCATCACGTCACTCTGCCGCGGCGACGCGCGCGGCGCGGCGCCGAAGCGTTCCATGTCGTAACGCGGCATGTTGACGTGGATCATCTCGACCGCGCAGCACGCGAGGCCAAAGGTCATCCACCACAGCGAGCCGGTGCGCGCCCAGTTGAACAGATCCTCGGTCGAGGTGACGAGAAAGCCCTTGTCGCCGACCTCGCTGTTGAGGTCGTCGAAAAACGCCATGTCGGGGTTCGTCCCCGGAGCGACAGGGCTTGCAACCGGCATCTGGCCGGGCGGCAGGATGATCGAGCTGCTCATTCCCAGTCCAACGCCCCTTTCTTCCATGCATAAACAAGGCCGATCGCGAGCTCGGCGAGGAATATCATCATGGTGGCCCAACCGGCCCAGCCGATTTCCCCTAGGCTGACCGCCCAAGGAAACAGGAATGCGGCTTCGAGGTCGAAGATGATGAACAGGATCGCGACGAGATAGAAGCGCACGTCGAACTGGCTGCGCGCATCCTCGAACGCCGGGAAACCGCATTCATATTCGGTCAGCTTGGCCGGGTCGGGTTTGTGCGCGCCGGTCAGGCGCGCGACGCCCATCGGCAGGAACACGAACGCCGACGACAACCCGACCGCAATGACCAGGAATATCAGAATCGGCAGATATTGCGTCAGATCGACCATGGGAGCTCGCAGTCTTGTTTTGAGGTGTTTGCCACCCGTTTATGCGGGCGCTTTAGGCCAGCCTGCCGCCCGTCGCAAGCACTGCGGGCATGATTTTCGCTGCCCAAGTGACCAAAAGCACAAAGTGCGCTGGTGACAGCCCCTATCGCTGTGATACGCCGCGACAAAGGGGGTCGAATTGCCGCGTCTGGATCGCACAGTTCGACAGGGAGGACCGTCATGAAAAACAGTTTGTTCGGCGCAGCGCTAACCCTTGCCGCAACCACCGCGACGATGGCCGCGAGTCCGGCGCACGCCGAGCTGGTCAGCGCCAAAAATCCGGAGACGATCAAGGCGATCGTCGAGTCGCAGGGCTGGCCGGCCACGCTGATCACCAAGCCCGACGAAAACCCCTATATCGAAAGCAGCCGCAACGGGCTGAAATTCCTCGTGCTGTTCATGAATTGCGACGACGACGAGAAGAATTGCAAGACCCTGCAATTCTACATGGGGTTCAGTGACGCAAAGGACATCTCACTCGAAAAGCTCAACAGCTGGAACAAGGATAAGCGCTTCGCCCGCGCCTACAAGGATGATGAGGGTGATCCGGTCCTGGAAATGGACGTCGATCTCGACTTTGCGGGCATCCCGCGAGAAAATGTCGGTGAAAGCTTCAACACCTGGGCGTCGCTGATGGACTCGTTCCGGGAGTATGTTTTCGGCAAATAGCCGCTGCTCGCGGCGCACTGGTCCCGCCGTTTTGCGACGTTGCGCGGCAGACCAGTGTCTGACCACACAGATCCACCATCATTGCCGACGCCAGGGGCCCTGATCCTAAGCGGCGATGCACCCGGTGCACCGTCGAATCTGGTACGTCTCATCGTGATTGGATAGCTTTTGGCCATGGGCGTGTTCGCCTGACGCTCCACAGCAGGACCGAGAAGCGATGATGAAATGGACGGCGGTTTTGGCAGCTTTGCTGGCCGCAACCCCGGCGCAGGCCGAACTGGTCACGGCCAGCGACCCGCAACTTTTCAAGGCTATTCTGGAATCAAGAGGTTGGGAGGCCACCATCGTGACGCCCGACGGTGCGGCGCCATATATTCAGATCGACAATGGTGACCTGAAGTTTCGAATGTTTTTCCTGAATTGCGTTCAGACCAAACAATGCCAGTCGGTGCAGTATTTCCTGGCCTTTAGCGACGCAAAATCCATGTCGCTCGAAAGCTTGAACGAATGGAATCGCACCAAAAGATATGCCCGCGCCTATCGCGATCGAGAAGGCGACCCGGTGCTTGAGATGGATGTCAATCTTGGGGCGAGCGGCATTCCGCGGCCGAATGTCGGCCTCAGCCTGAACATCTGGGCCAATCTGATGGAGGACTATCGAAAATTCGTCATCGACCGGACGCGACCCAAAACACCCGCGGAATCAAGCGTTCCTTAGCGCGCCTGCGACCAGTTTTTGCAGCTTCGAATGCACCGCGGCGCTGCCCGCGATAAACTCGCTGCGTTCGATCGCGCGGTCACCGCCGCGGAAGTCGCTGACGAAACCGCCAGCCTCGCGCACCAGCAACATGCCCGCTGCCACGTCCCAGATCTTGAGGTCGCTTTCCCAGAAGCCGTCGTAGCGGCCCGCCGCAACCCAGGCGAGGTCGAGGCTGGCGGCACCGAAGCGCCGGATGCCCGCGACCTCGGGGGCGACCGCACCGAAAATGCGGCTCCACTGCGGCATATTGCCATGGCCCATGAACGGGATGCCGGTCGAAATCAGACATTCGTTCAGATTACGGCGCGACGCCACGCGCAGGCGGCGGTCGTGCAGCCACGCGCCGCGGCCGCGTTCGGCCCAATAGCTTTCGTCGGTGACCGGCTGATAGATCAGGCACGAGGTGATGTCGCCCCAGCCGCCGCCAATCTTGGGTTCCTGCACCGCGATCGAAATCGCGAAATGCGGAATGGCGTGGAGGAAGTTCGAGGTGCCGTCGAGCGGATCGATGATGAAGCGCGGCTTGCCCGGCTCGCCCTCAATGATCCCGCCCTCTTCGAGCACAAAGCCCCAGCCCGGACGATCGCGGCCAAGTTCGTCGTACAGCGTGCGTTCGGCGGCCTGATCGGCCTTCGACACGAAATCGGCCGGCCCCTTTTGCGACACCTGCAGATGTTCGATCTCGCCGAAATCGCGGCGCAGCTTGGTCCCCGCCTTGCGCGCGGCGCGTTCCATGACGGTGATGATGCCGGATATGGCCATATTTCTATCTCCCCCCTCCCGCTTGCGGGAGGGGTCGGGGGTGGGTTCTTCTGAGATGGAAGGAGCTTGCTGCGCTCGCGCCCACCCCTAGCCCCTCCCGCAAGCGGGAGGGGAGCTCAATCAGTCCGCACGCCGGACATATTCGCGGTCGTACACATGGACGACGATCTTGGTGCCACTGGTGATGTGCGGCGGCACCATTACGCGTACGCCATTGTCGAGGATTGCGGGCTTGTACGACGACGATGCCGTCTGCCCCTTTACCACCGCATCGGCCTCAACGATCGTCGCTTCGATCGTTTCGGGCAGCTCGACCGAAATCGGGCGCTCTTCCCACAACTCGAGCACGACATCCATGCCGTCTTGCAGGAACTCGTGGGCGTCGCCAACGACGTCCTTCGAGATGTTGATCTGCTCGAATGTGTCCTTGTCCATGAACACCAGATCCTCGCCCTCGGCGTAAAGAAACTGGAAGTCCTTGGTGTCGAGGCGGACCTTTTCGACCGTGTCGGCGCTGCGAAACCGGTTGTTGAGCTTACGCCCGTCGATCAGATTCTTGGCTTCGACCTGCATATAGGCGCCGCCCTTGCCCGGCTGGGTGTGCTGGATCTTGGTGACCTTCCAGATCCCCTTTTCAAATTCGATAATGTTGCCGGGACGGATTTCAACGCCGGTGATTTTCATCGCGCACACTCACTAGACAAGGATGGAAAGAGCAAACCGGCGCCGCGCACGGCGTCGGTATCAGGTGCGCGCCTTTAGCGGCGCGGGCGCCGAAGGGCAAGCCGATTGGACCGAAGCGCCAGAAGCGACGAACCGAAACCGATTTGACGTATCGATCCAATATGGAGGCATTTGTTCCCGGCATATCGGCAGCATGATGAGTATCGATCTTTCCGATGTAACACCCCGACCACGCGGTAGCGGCGCCGTACCGTCGCGCCGCCCAGCGCCTTGCGCCGGCCTGTTTGGCTGGCGCAAGGATGCTGCGCTGCCCACTGCGTCCTCTGAACTGCCCAAAAAGCCGGGGCGCGACTATCCCTCGGGCTGATCTTTCAGCAGATCGTTAAACGCCTGCACCGCCGCCGCGGGGCCATCGGGATACGCCCATACTCCGCCCGATACCGCCAGAAAATCGGCCCCCACATCGACCAAGCCGCGCGCATTGTCTACAGTGATCCCACCGATCGCGACGCACGGCAGCTCGAACATGCCCTGCCACCAGGTCAGGATTTCGGGCTCGGCCTGATGCTCGACCGCCTTGGTGGTCGTCGGATAAAAAGCTCCAAACGCGACATAGTCCGCCCCCGCCTCGCCCGCTTCCATCGCCATATGGCGGCTGGCGTGACAGGTGACCCCAATCTGGGCACTGGGGCCAAGCTCGCGCCGCGCTTCGCGGGGATCGCCGTCGCCCTGCCCCAGATGCACCCCGTCGGCGCCCAGCCGTTTTGCCAGCGCGACATCGTCGTTGACGATAAACGCGACGTCGCGCGCGGCGCAGATCGCTTGCAACGGCGCGGCCAACCGCGCTGCTTCGTGCTGCTCCAGCCCTTTGACGCGAAACTGGAACGCCGCGACCGGTCCTGCGCCGAGCGCCGCAGTCAACCGGGCAGGAAAATCGCCGCCGACGTCGAGCGGTGAGATGAGGTAAAGCTGGCATGGGATACGGGTCATGGCGGGTTCATAGCGACGCGTTCATCAACCCGCAAATGCAGAACATGACCCGCCTCGCCGCCCCGATCATCCTCGCAGCGTTTGCCGCGTCGGCGTGTGCCACGACATCCGGGGGAGCACCGCTCGCTGACGCCAGCAACGTCGCGCTCGGCCAGAAAGCCTACGCCGATGGCCCGATCATCCAGCCGGTCGCGGTGCTCGAGGACAGCCGCTGCCCAATGAACGCGCGCTGCGTGTGGGCGGGCAGAGTGCGCGTGAAGATGCTGTGGATTCGCAGCAACGGCGACAAGCAGCCGGTTGAAGTGACGCTGGGCGAATCGACGCCGCTGGCCGACGGCAGCATCACGCTGGAATCGGTGCGGCCCGACAAGGTGACTAACGTCGAGCTGAAACCGGAGGATTATCGCTTTGCGTTCCGTTTCGCGGGAGGGCTCTAAAGGCTCTTGTCATTGCGAGCGAAGCGAAGCAATCCAGAGCGGCCTTACGCCGCCCCTAGATTGCCGCGTCGCCTTCCGCTCCTCGCAATGACGAAATTGGAAGGCGGGCGGAATCAGCGCACCCGCGCCAGCACGAATCCGTCCCACTTCTTCGCGCCGACCGTCTGCACCGCGGTCGCGTCGAGCCGCGGTTCAGCGCTCAGCATGTCGAATAACGCCCGGGTGCCGACGATGCGCTCGTCGTCGCTCTCGACGTCCAGGACGCCGCCTTCGCGCACCACATTGTCGACAACAATCGTTGTTCCCGCACGCCCGAGCCGGATCGCCTCGCGCACATAATGCGCATTGTTCTGCTTGTCGGCATCGATCAAGACGAAATCGAACGGCGCTTCGTCGGTCATCGCGGCAAGGCTCTCGACGGCCGAACCGACCCGACCATCAACCTTGGCCAACACCCCCGCGCGTTCCAGGTTCACGCGGGCCACCGCCGCGTGGTGCGGTTCGAGTTCCAGCGTTACCAGCCGACCATCTTCGGGCAGCGCGCGCGCCAGCCAGATCGTCGAATAACCGCCGAGGGTGCCAATCTCGAGGATGCGTTTGGCACCGGCGATCTGCGCCAGCAGGAACAGCATTTTTCCCTGCGTCGCCGACACGTCGATCGGGGGCAGGCCGTGCGCGGCGTTGTTCGCGAGGGTGGTGGCAAGCACATCATCATCGCCGAGCAATTTTGCAGCGATATAGTCGTCAACGGCTTGCCATCCCCCACTCATTTTGGGCGACCCATTACCTAGGCCACAGAGGCCGCGTGAATTTCGTCAATCGCACCGCCGAGCGACTTGTCGAATTCGTCATCGCTCATCTGGTGACGCAGGTCTTCGAGCAGCGCGCGGCTGAAGCTCGCGATGATGCCCGGGTTTTTCGCCAGCTCGGCGCAAGCTTCGGGGCGGGCAAAACCACCCGACAGCGCGACGACGCGCAGCACCTTCGGATGGTCGACCAGCGGCTGGAACAGCCCGGCCTCGGTCGGCAGCGAAAGCTTCAGCATGACCGGCGCGCCGTCCCACGCATCCAGCGCTGCCAGCAGTTCGTTCAGCAACAGGCGGTCGGCGGCATCGCGCTCGACACTTTTGATGTTCACCTCGGGTTCGATGATCGGCACCAGCCCATGCGCCGCGATGCGCTCGGCTTCGGCGAACTGCTGTTCGACGATCGCATTGACACCAGCCGGATTGGCAAGATTGATGACGCTACGCATCTTGGTCCCGAACACACCCTTGGCCACGGCGCGCTGGCACAGGGCATCGAGGTCGGGGTTGGGCTTCATCAGCTGGACACCGTGCACTTCGTCTTCCAGACCCTTATCGACCTTCAGAAACGGCACCACGCCGCGCTCCCAAAGCACTGTCGGCACCGGCTTGCCATCGGCGTCACCATCCATTGTCCGCTCGAACAGGATCGCACCGATCACCTTTTCACCGTTGAAGCATGGCGCGGTGACGATGCGGCTGCGCATCGCGTGGATCAGGCCGAACATTTCCTCATCATTCGAAAAAGCATCGGCTTCGATGCCATAGCCCTTCAGCGCCTTGGGCGTCGATCCGCCGCTCTGGTCGAGCGCGGCGATAAAACCCTGCCCGGATTTGATCTGTTCCAGCATGGCGGCATTGGCGGTGGTCATGACGTCTCCGATGGTTTGCATACGTATGTGGCGGTGCGCATAGCGGTGCGGCGTGCGGGATGCAATGCGCGGAGTTCGCCGCGTTGTCAGGCTGGATTCAAGGGGATGGCGAGCAGGTTGATCGCGATCGAAATGCGGTCGCGCATCCCTTGGTGCGGCACCACCCCGTGGCTCAACCATGATGGGAACATGATGATCCGCCCGCTCCGCACCTTCATCTTCAACTGCGGCTCGTGAACCAATCCGTTCGGATTGCGTAGGCGCAAATTGGGCATCGTCATCAACACCATCGGCATTCGCGGATCTTCGATTACCAGTTCGCCGCCGATGGCGCCGTCGCCCGTATCCGATCCATCGTCCACATAATAAACCGCCGACCAAAAGGCGCCGGGATGGGTGTGCATCTGGTTCGACGCCTGCGGCGGCGACACATTGACCCAGATATCGGTCGTCCAGCGGTGTCGCAGCACATTAGGTGAAATGATATCGACGCAATGGGCGTTCGCGAGTGCAAAGACGTGCCGGAGCAGCTGCTGCACCGATTCTCCGCCCCATTCGGCAACGTCATGTTCCGACTGCCAACCGCCGATATTCGACATGGTCACACCGGGTTTCGCTGCCCGGCGCGCAAGGATCAGCGGCCGCAGCGCAGCATTGATGGTCGCGGCGTCCGGCAAGTCGTCCACCACAACGGGCGTATCGAAAAGGCCGACCACCTGCGCGGTCATTGGGACAACGCATCCACACCCGGCAGCGGCTTGCCTTCCATCCATTCCAGAAAGGCGCCACCGGCGGTCGAAACAAATGTAAAGTCTTTTCCGACCGCGGCGTGATTGAGCGCCGCGACAGTATCTCCGCCACCCGCAACCGAGATCAGCGAACCTTCGCGGGTCAGCGCCGCGGCGGTCTTGGCCAATGCGACCGTCGCGGTGTCGAACGGCGGGGTCTCGAACGCGCCGAGCGGGCCGTTCCAGACCAAAGTACGGCAATTTTTCAGCACATCCGCCAGCGCCTCGGTCGCCGCAGGGCCGATGTCGAGGATCATCTCGTCGGCGGCAACTTCGTGAACGTTGACGGTGCGGGTCGGGGGGTTGGGCGCAAACTCCTTTGCCACTACGACGTCGTACGGCAGGTGGATCGTACAGCCCGAGGCATCGGCCGCGTCAAAAATCGCGTTGGCGGTTTCGACCAGCTCATGCTCGCATAGCGACTTGCCCACATCGACACCGCGTGCCGCCAGAAAGGTGTTTGCCATGCCGCCGCCGATGATCAGGTGATCGACCTTGCTCACCAGATGGCGCAGGACGTCGATCTTGCTCGACACCTTGGCGCCGCCGACGACTGCGGCGACCGGGTGCGCCGGATTGCCGAGCGCGGCGTCGAGCGCCTTGAGTTCGGCCTCCATCGCGCGTCCAGCATAGGCTGGCAGCCGCCGCGCGATGCCCTCGGTCGATCCATGGGCGCGGTGCGCCGCCGAAAAGGCGTCATTGACGTAAAGATCGCCGATTTCCGCCAGCGCGTCGGCAAAGGCCGGATCGTTTGTTTCCTCGCCCGGATAAAAGCGCGTATTTTCCAACACAGCAACATCGCCGGCGGCAAGCACCGCGATCCCCGCCTTCGCACCTTCGCCGACACATTCGGGGATGAACATCACCGAATGACCCAGCACATCCTCGAGCCCGCCCATCACCAGGCTGAGCGACTGGGTCGGGTTCTTCGCGCCCTTGGGCCGCCCGAAATGCGCCAGTAACAGGACAATCGCGCCCTTGTCGGCCAGTTCGCGGATCGTCGGCATCGCTGCCTCGATCCGCGTCCGGTCGCCGACCGCGCCATCGTTCATCGGGACGTTCAGGTCGACGCGCAGGAGCACGCGCTTGCCGGTGACGTCACCGATGTCGTCGAGGGTCTTGAACGCGGTCATCGACGTTTCCTTTGGGCTTTAGAGGAATTTGGCGATCACACCCGCAGTGTCGATCATGCGGTTCGAGAAACCCCATTCATTGTCGTACCAGCTCAGCACACGCACCAACTTGCCATCGATCACCGCGGTTTCGAGCGCGTCGATCGTCGAGCTGGCCGCATTATGATTGAAGTCGATCGAAACCAGCGGCTCGTCGGTGTAGCCCAGCACGCCCTTGAGCGGGCCTTCTGCCGCGGCTTTGAGCAGCGCGTTGACTTCTTCCTTACTGGTTTCACGAAGCGGCGTGAAAGTCAGATCGACGACCGACACATTAGGGGTAGGGACGCGGATCGAAGACCCGTCGAGCTTGCCCTTAAGTTCAGGCAAGACCAAGCCGACGGCAACCGCCGCGCCGGTCGAGGTCGGGATCATCGACATCGCGGCGGCACGGGCGCGGCGCGGATCATCATGGATCTGGTCGAGGATCTTCTGGTCGTTGGTATAGGCGTGGATCGTGGTCATCAGGCCACGCTCGATACCGATCGCCTCGTGCAGCACCTTGGCAAAGGGCGCGAGGCAGTTGGTGGTGCACGACGCGTTCGAAATGATCAGGTGATCGGCGGTGATTTTGTCGTCGTTGACGCCGAACACCACGGTCAGGTCGACTTCCTTGGCCGGGGCCGAGATCAGCACGCGCTTCGCACCGGCATCAAGATGCTTCTGGCCACCGGCCTTGTTGGTGAAAAAGCCGGTGCATTCCATCACGATATCGATGCCGTTGGCGGCGTGCGGCAACACGGCGGGGTCACGCTCGGCGGTCACCTGGATGCGCTTGCCGTTGACGATCAGATCATTGCCATCGACCTCGACGCTGCCGTTGAAGGCGCCGTGAACCGAGTCATTGCGAAAAAGACGCGCATTCGCCTTGGCATCGCCCAGGTCGTTGATCGACACCAGTTCGAGATCATGGTCGGTACGTTCCAGAATCGCGCGCGCCACGTTGCGGCCGATGCGCCCGAAACCGTTGATTGCAACCTTCACAGCCATGTCGAAAATTCCTTTCTGCGTGGGGCCAGCCGGTCCTTAGTTGCCGAGCTTTGCCAAAATCTTGGGGGTGATTGCGTCGACGGTCAGGCCGAAATGCGCGTAGAGATCATCAATCGGCGCCGAGGCGCCAAAACTGTCGATGCCGAACCGCAGGCCGTCGCGACCGGTATAGCGTTCCCAGCCAAAGGTCGTGCCGGCCTCGATCGAGACGGTCAGCACATCGCTCGGCAGGATGTTTGCCTGATAGGCGCCATCCTGTTCGTCGAACAGCTCGGTCGATACCATCGACACAACGTCGGCGCCATGACCGGCGGCCTCAAGCTTGTCGGCAATATCCATCGCGAGCGACACTTCCGAACCCGTGGCGACCAGCACAACCTTGCGTGCGGCTGAGGCAGCCCGCAGGCGGTAACCGCCTTTCGCACAAAGATTTTCCGTGACGTCATGACGCAGCGGCGGCAGGTTCTGACGGGTCAGCGCGAGCAGCGACGGCCGATCCTGTTGTGCCAGCGCCAGCGCCCAGCATTCGGCGGTTTCGACCGCATCGGCTGGGCGCATCACGAGCAGGTTCGGCATAGCGCGCAGCGATTGCAGATGCTCGATCGGCTGGTGCGTCGGCCCGTCCTCGCCCAGCCCGATGCTGTCGTGCGTCATCACATAGACGACGCGCTGCTGCTGAAGTGCCGACAGGCGGATCGCGGCGCGGCAATAATCGGCGAACACAAGAAAGGTGCCACCGTAAGGAACAACGCCGCCATGTAGGGCCATGCCGTTCATCGCCGCGGCCATACCGAATTCGCGGATGCCGTAATAGATATAGCGGCCCGAATAATCGTCCTTTGTCAGCGGCTTGGTGGACGACGTTTTTGTATTGTTCGATCCCGTCAAATCGGCGCTGCCGCCAACGAGCGCCGCAATATCAGCGGTTAGCGCGCCGAGCGTGTTTTCCGATGCCTTACGCGTCGCGACCTTCGGCGGTTCGGCGACAAGGCCGTCGAGATAGGCATTGAAGGCATCGCCGGGGACAATTTTGCCGCTCAGCCGATCGTTAAATTCCTTTTTCTTTGCGTTGCTTGCAAGGCGATTATTCCACTCGGCATGAAGTTTCTTGCCTCTCTCGCCGAATTTGGCCCATGCCGCTGCAACATCCGCCGGAATGACGAACGGTTCGGCCGTCCAGCCAAGTTCGGCGCGCGCAGCCGCGATCTCGTCGGCACCCAAGGGGGCGCCGTGCGTCGCCGACGTGCCCTGCTTGTTCGGCGCGCCAAAGCCGATGATCGTGCGGCATGCGATCAGCGACGGGCGCGGATCGGCCAGCGCGGCGTCGATCGCACGGCGGATATCGGCGGGGTCATGCCCATCACAGCTTTCGACATGCCAGCCGGTCGCCGCATAGCGCGCCGCGATGTCCTCGCTCGTCGACAGGTCGGTCGATCCGTCAATGGTAATCCTGTTGTCGTCCCACAGTACCGTCATCCGCCCGAGCTGCAAATGCCCGGCCAAACCGATGGCTTCGTGGTTGATGCCTTCCATCAGGCACCCGTCGCCGGCGACCACCCAAGTGCGATGGTCGACCAGATCGTCGCCGTAGATGGCGTTCAGATGCCTCTCGGCAATCGCCATACCGACCGCGGTGGCCAGCCCCTGCCCCAGCGGCCCGGTCGTCGTCTCGACGCCTTCCAGCTCGAAATTCTCGGGATGTCCCGCGCATGGGCTGTGCAGCTGGCGGAAATTGCGGATGTCATCGAGCGTCGGACGCGCATAGCCCGCCAGATGCAACGTCGCATAAGCGAGCATCGAACCATGCCCGGCCGATAGCACGAATCGGTCGCGGTCAGCCCATTTCGGGTCGGTTGGATCGAACTTCAGATAGTCCGAATAGAGCACCGCGGCGACGTCGGCCATGCCCATTGGCATCCCCGGGTGGCCGCTGTTCGCGGCCTGAACGGCATCCATCGCAAGCGCGCGGATGGCATTGGCGAGCTGACGTTCGGGCAGTGTCATGGGTCCCCCGGAAATGGCTGGGCAAGCGCCGGACGCTACGGCCCGACTGAATGCGCACAGCCCTTTGCGGCGCCGGGGTCAGGAGTCAACCGCTGCGAACGGAAAATCGGCGCATTTTGGACCGACAGGGCAATTGCACCCCTTCCCCGCCGCTGCTACCCATCGCACATGGAACTCGATCTCGACGAATCCAGTCTGGCCATCGGCCGTATCGAACGCGCGCTCAGTCGTATCGAAAAGGCGCTGGCCGATCAGCCGAACCGGCTAAAATCGTCCGTTGCGACGCCTGTAGCCGACCAATCGGCGCTCAAGGCCGAAGTTGCCGCAGTGATCGGCGAGCTCGACCGCCTGATTGCGGAGGCCGACCGTGGCTGATGTCAAACTGATGATCGCGGGGCGTCCTTATGACGTCCATTGCGCCGACGGTGAAGAGGCGCAACTGCGCCAGCTTGCTGCCGTCGTCGACGAAAAGGCGCGTGGGATCCAAGGCGGCACAGAGGTTCGTCAGCTGCTGTTCGCCGCACTGATGCTCGCCGACGATGCTCAGGAGGCAAAGGGCAAGGCCGACAAGGCGGAACCGCAATCTGATTCGCTGCGTGCCGCTGTAGCGCTCGCGGAAAGCCGTGAGGCAGCAGCGCGTGATGAACTGCGCGCGGCAGTCGTTCGCGAACAGGCGGCACTGAAAGAGCTTGAGGCCCTGCGCGCTGCGCCATCGCCCTCTCCGGCCCGAAAGCCGGCAAACGACCGCGCGCTGCTTCAGATCGCCGACCGGATCGAGGCACTGGCGACGAAAGTCGAGCAAATCCCTTGAGCGCGCGCGCCCGCGCTCCTACATAAGGGGCGGCGGGTACTGCCCGGCACGAGCTTTTGCGAAAATCCCTGAGGCGATACATCATCCTAGGGAGCTGTCCCTGCCCGGACCCTGGTCCGACGTATATGGTTCCCACCTGACGTTACTGGCGTCAGAGGACTTTCCAGCA
>NZ_DASYHE010000070.1:0-1509 GCF_035998965.1 Sphingopyxis sp. | reverse complement strand
GCTGTTCTTGCCGACGATACCGAGCAGCATCAGCACGCCGATGAACACGGGAAGCGAGAGCGGATAGCCCGTCAGCAGCAACGCGACCGCCCCGCCGAGCGGGGCGAGCAGAAGCGAGCCCATGTTGACGAAGGGCGGGATAATCTTGCGATAGAGCAGGATCAGGACCGCCAGCACGAGGAAGATCCCCGATACGACCGCGATCGCGAAATTGCGCAGCATCTCGGCCTGCCACTTGGCACTCCCGAGGACCAGCCGCGTGACCCCGGCGGGCAAGGTCTTGAGTGCCGGCAGCGCTTCGACCTTATCCATCGCCTGACCGGTCACGAGACCCGGAGCAAGGTCGGCCCCGATGGTGAGCTGGCGCACCTGGTTGGTGCGATTGATCTGGGTCGGGCCGGCGCCGAAGCCTATCTCGGCCACGACAGAGAGCGGCACCGTTCCCCCGTTCCGGGTCGGAACAGGCATGTTGCGCAGCGTATCGAGCCGCTCGCGCGCGGTTTCCGCAAGCGCAACGCGGACGGGGATTTGCCGGTCAGACAGCGAGAATTTGGCGCTATTCTGGTCGATCTCGCCAAGCGTCGCGACGCGGATCGACTGGCTCAAAGCCTGTGTCGTTACGCCAAGCTGCGCCGCGAGCGCAAAGCGCGGGCGAATGACGATTTCCGGGCGCTGGAGATTGCCCTCGACACGCGGCGAGCGGATCTCTTTCACCTTGGCCATTTCGGCAAGCAGCCGGTTGCCGACATCCTCGAGCTTCTTCGGGTCGTCGCTGCCGAGCGTGATCGAGATGTCACGGCTGCTGCCGCCGCCGCCGCCATGCTGCGACTGGAAGTTGATGCGGGCATCGGGAACCTGGGCCAGCCGCGGCGCGCGGTCCTTTTCGAACTCGGTCGAGGTAAGCTCGCGATCCTTGCGCAATTTCAGATAGACCGTCGCCGTGCCGACATCGATCCGCGACAAGGCGGATTCGACGAGCGGATCGCGCTTCATGAGATCGGTCACCTCGTCGGCCACCGCCTCGGTCTGTTCAAGCGTTGCACCCGGGGCGAGCTGGATGGCGACGCGGCTCGTGTCGGAATCGATCGACGGCTGGAAGGTCATCGGGAGCAGCGAGAAGCTGAAAATGGTCGCAAAGAGCGCCAGCACCCCGATCCCGACCACCCAGACGCGATGGTCCTTGATGTAACCGAGCCATTTCCAGCGCCCGCCGCGCGCACGCGCGGCAGCGGCCCCGCTGGTGTCGAGGCTCCAGCGCAAGATGCGCATATAGGTGTCGATCAGCGGGCCCTCGCCATGCTTTTGCGGACCCTGCGCGGAGAGAAAATAGGCCGCAAGCATGGGTGTGATCATGCGCGCGACCGCGAGGCTCATCAGCACCGCGGCCACGACCGTCAGTCCGAAATTCTTGAAATATTGCCCGGCGACGCCCGGCATCAGCCCGACCGGCAGGAACACCGCGACGATCGTCATGGTTGTCGCGAGCACCGCGAGGCCGATCTCGTCGGC
>NZ_DASYHE010000031.1:0-25502 GCF_035998965.1 Sphingopyxis sp. | reverse complement strand
TTCCAGATCGTTCGCGTTGAGATCCTTCATCTTGATCTCGGCGATTTCGGTCAGTTTCGAGCGGGCGATCTTGCCGCCGCTGATCTTGCCCGGCTCTTTCGAACCCGACTTCAGGTTTGCGGCCTTCTTGATCAGATAGGTTGCCGGGGGCGTTTTCGTGACGAACGTGAAGCTCTTGTCGGCGAACACGGTGATGATGGTCGGGGTCGGGGTGCCTTTTTCCATGCCATCCGTCGCGGCGTTGAACGCCTTGCAGAATTCCATGATGTTGACACCGCGCTGGCCGAGGGCCGGCCCGAGCGGCGGCGAGGGGTTTGCGGTCCCTGCCGGAACTTGCAGCTTGATATAGCCGCTGATTTTCTTAGCCATGATGGCCTCCTATCTTTCTGTCGCCCCGGACGTGATCCGGGGCTCAAAATAAGCGGTCGAACAGAAGGGCATCACCCCTTCCTCCCGCGCGGAATCACGCCCGTATCTGACGCGAAGCGGCGCCTTTATGCGAAACCGGCGTGAAAAGAAAGCCTCATTGCAATCCGGCCAGTCGGTGCATCGGTCAGCTGGGCAATGCAAGCGGCGAGCATGGACCGGCCACAAACGCATCAACCAATGTGCGATAGGATGCCGATACTGGCACGATCACTCCGTCGGACATCTGCAATCCGCTGCGACGACCATCGCGCACGCGGCGCACGACATGGCCGGTGGCAACCCACCAGGATCGGTGAACCTGCAATCCCGGAACGCCTTCAAGTTCGTCGATTGCATCGCGCAGGCGCATCAAAAGCAACGTGCCGCCTATTGTGGTCACCACCCGGATATAGTGGTCCTCCATTCGTAGATAGAGGATATCCCCGCCAATATGCGTCGGTAAACGCGACAGGAAGCGTGCGCCGGCACGCGGTGTCAGCGCGCAAGGATCGCGCGGCGGGGAAACCGGATGTCCGCGCACGATATAAAGCGACGTCAATCCGATGCTGACGATCACGATTGCCAGCACGTGCACGTAAAGGAGCGCCCCGTCGGTCCAGTGCATCGCGCCAGCCGACCCGAGCCGGGTCCGGACAAGATCAATATCGACAAAGGGCAAACGCTCGGTCGTTTCGACGACGTGACGAAAAAGAACATCGCACCAGCTGACAAAAATTGTCATTGGCGCGGCAGCGAGGGCCAGTGTAGCGACGCCGCCGCCCAAGAGCGAAAAGCCGCCGAAGGCCCGGCTGTTGCGCAAGAGCCGCGCGGTCAACGGCATCACAATCCCGCCAAACACTCCCAACATCACCGTCCAATAGCTGAAGCGCCACAGGAACGGATCACCGCCTGTATCAAAAGGACCGATCACCGACATCAGCATCGCGATCATCACATAAGCCGACATATGTACGGCAAAATCCCGCCAGCCGAGGTCCGCCCAGATATCGAGGAAGGCGCCAAGCGGCATCGGGGTTCGAATCGGCATCGCCATGGCGGCGCGGAATAGCCCGGCGCGCGACAATCTCAACAAATCACCGTGTACTAGCCCGGCCATTTGACGAAGCGTGAAATTGTCATCGGCCAATTGGCGCATGGTTGGGGCATCGTTTGCGAAAGGACGATTGCGAGCGACGCCCGGTTTGGACCAACCGGCGGCCGCGGTCGGCTACGGCCCGCCTTGCCTCTCCCCCATGAACTATCTCAGGAAATCAACATGCCTTCGCGCTACAAAAAAATTCTCGCCCTTACTGCCGTGACCAGTTTTGTCAGCCTGCCCGCCGCCGCCCAAGAGCGCGATGACAACCATATCAGAGTCGGCGTCGGCGCGCTGATGATCGAAGCGCCGTTCAAGGGCGAGGACACGCGCATATTCCCGCTGCCGATCCTGTCGATCAAGCAGGGCCCGCTGTACCTTGAAGGCGGCGAGGCCGGGGTCGCACTTGACGCACCGATTGCCGGGTTTACCCCGTCGCTGCAATTGTTCGTCGCCGCGCGCAACACGGTAGCGCGCGACCGGCAGAAGATCACAGCCGACGGTGGCGCCCGCATCGGGCTGACGAGCAGCCTTGGCACCCTAAGCGCGGCCTATCGCCACGACATCACCGGCACATTCGACGGTGGGGAATTTATCCTGCGCTATCAAGTGCCGATCGAAATGGGACGCGTGACGATCAGCCCCGCCGCGCAGATCAGTTTCCTCGACCGGGCGACCGCCAACCATATGTATGGCGTGACTACAAAGCAGCGCGCGCGCGCGATCCGCAAAGGACGCGATGTCATTCTGCCCGTCGCGCCGATCACCGACAATGCGATGAACCTCGGCGGCGACATCACGGCGACCTTTCAGATCAGCGACCGGCTGACAATGGTCGGAGTATTGGGCGGCACCTACCTCGACAAGACGATCCATCGGAGCGCGGCGATTGACCAGAAATGGGAATCGCAAGCCGTTGTCGGCCTGATCTATAGTTTCTGACCAACCAAAAAAGGGTCCGCGCGGCGCAGTTGGCGCGGACCCTTGTCACGCACCGGGGCACCATGAAAGCGTTGTTCGCCATCATGCAGCAAGTGATCAGCGCGGTGCTGCTGATCGCAATCGCCATCGTCGCAATTGCAATCGCCGTGCATATCGTATCGCCCACGTAAATGCGGGGCGACGCCGCCTTTTCTCAGCGCAAACATCCACGGCTGCCGCCCGCCAACAGGCGCCAGCATTATGCCGTCGTCGGATTGTAGCGCAGCAGTCCCTCCTGAACCACCGAGGCGATCAGGGTGCCGTCCTGGCGATAGATTGAGCCGCGGTTGATCCCGCGGCTGCCGCCGGTCCAGTCGCTGTCCATCACGAACACGAACCAGTCATCGACGCGGATGTCATTATGGAACCACATCGCATGATCGAGGCTGGTCGAGAACAGCCCCGGGGTCGACCAGTTGAGCCCGTGCGGCAGCATCGCCGACGAGAGCAACCCCATATCCGACGCAAAAGCCAGGAACGCCCGGTGGATCAGTTGATCATCGCCGATCGGCGCCGCCACGCGAAACCATTGATAATGCTGCGTCGCCTGCGCCGACGCGGGTGGGCGATGGTTGCGCAGCTCGAACGGGCGCCGCCGGGCCATATGCGCGAATGCCTGTTCGGAGATGTTGGGGTCGGCGGCGATGGTTTCGAGGAACTCGCGGCATTCTTCGGGCGGCAACAGGTCGGGCATCGACACCTGATGCGACAGGCCGGGCGCGGGCAGCTGGAATGACGCGGTGAGGTTGAAGATGACCTTGCCATCCTGGCGCACGACGACACGGCGGTTGGCGAAGCTGCGCCCGTCGAAATCGCGGTGGACGCGGAAATGCAGCGGCTTGGTCTCGTCGCCGCCGCGCAGGAAATAGGCGTGGAGCGAATGGACCTGCTTGTCCGCATCGACGGTGCGCGCCGCAGCAACCATCGCCTGAGCGATCACCTGGCCGCCGAAAATCCGCTCGCGCGCAGTGGTCGCGAGCGCCGGGAAAGTGAACTCGTCGGGTTCATCAGCGGGCGAGAGATCGAACAAGCGCGCCACCGCGCCGACGACCTTGGTCGCATCGATACTGGCGTTGATTTCGCGGGCGCGTTCGATGCGGGCCTGAATCTCGTCCGGAGTCAGGGTCATCACGTCATCCCATCTGCAAAAAGATTGACGGCAGGCGCCGTCACTTCATCCGTTCGACCTGTTCGAAGTCGAGTTCGACCGGGGTGGCGCGACCGAAGATCGACACCGACACCTTGACACGCGCCTTTTCGAAATCGAGTTCCTCGACCAGCCCGTTGAAGCTGGCGAAAGGACCGTCGAGCACCTTGACCTGATCGCCGATTTCGTAATCGACGCGGATTTCCTGCTTCGGGCGGGCCGCAGCCTCTTCCTTGCTGTTCAGGATACGCGCGGCTTCGGATTCGCTGATCGCCTGCGGCTTGCCCATCGAACCCAGAAAGCCAGTGACCTTTGGGGTGTTTTTCACAAGGTGATAGACATCGTCGGTCATCGTCAGCTTGGCGAGGACGTAACCGGGGAAGAATTTGCGTTCCGCCTGAACCTTTTTGCCGCGCTTCACCTCGGTGACGGTTTCCACCGGCACTTCGACCGCTTCGACAAATTCGCTGAGGCCCATGCGCTCCGCTTCGGAAAGCACCGAATCGCGCACCTTGTTTTCAAAACCCGAATAGGCGTGAATGATGTACCAGCGCGCCATGTGTGTTCGTATCCTGTCCCTGTAAGTGCGGCGTTTAGCGCGCGAGCGACGTCAGCCAGCTGACGATCGCGTTGAAAACCGTGTCGACGCCGAGAAAGAACAGCGAGAGGATCGTCGTCATGATGAGCACCATGATCGTCGTCTGCACCGTCTCGCGTCCCGTCGGCCAGACGATCTTCTTGGCTTCGGCGCGCACCTGATTGATGAACTCAGCCGGGCTGGTTTTCGCCATGTCGATCGTCCTGTCCTACAAACTACTGCTTCGGGCCAGATGGGTTGCCGCGCCCCCCGCGTCAAGCGCGCTTTTGGGCAATAGTCCGCCCACCCTCCCCGAGCGTGTCGGCGAAAGGCGGAACGAAAACGGCGCATCTGTCCGAATGAAAGCGGCCTTTACTGGCGCGCTGCGGCGATTGCAAGTGCAGGGTCGGCTTCGCGCGCCAGCGCGCGTCGCATCCAAAGGAGCAGTGCGACCATGATCAGCCAGCTGATCGTCGGCTGGAGGGCGAACAGATAGTGCAATTCGCGCGCCGCCGCCGCGCCATTTTTCGGATCGAAGCCGACGAGGTCGAGCAGAAGGTAGCTGACCGCGATGGCGGCAGCGACGCCGAATTTCTGCATCAGGTTGAGCAACGCAAACAGAAAGGCCGAGCGATTGCGGCCGCAGCGTGCGGCATCGCCGGGGATGATATCGGCGAGCATCGAGTAAGTGAACAGCAGCCCGACAAAACCGGTGCCGAGCATGATCGAAAACCCCGCCCCCTGCGCGACGCCCTCTGGCCGTTGGAACAGGGTGGCGATCAGCAGACTGGAAATGAGCAGCCCCATCATGATCATCATCGGCGGCTTGCCGTAGCGCCGCGCAAGCCATGTCCAGATGGGCGAAGCGATCGCCCCGCCGATGAAGCTGGCGAACAGCAGCACCGCACTCTGCCCGTCGAGATCGAGCACCGCGGCGGCAAAAAAGACGAACAAGGAGGTGAGCGACCCGAAGGCGAAGCTGTTGAGAAATTGCACCCCGAGCAGCAGCATCAGCGGGGGGAAGGCCAGCGAGACACGAAGCTCGCTGCGCCAGCCGATGCCGGGTTCGGCGATCACCGCGCGCGGCGGAACGCGGCGGATCGCGTAGAGCGCGATCGGCACCATCAGCATGAACAGGCTGGCGTAGGCCATGATCCGGCCCTGCAAGCTGACGCCGGGGATCAGGATTTGCGCCGCCGCGGGGGCGGCGAACGCCAGGATCAGCGCAATTTTCGCAAACCAGTCGCGCATTCCATAAAGGAGCGCGCTGTCGCGCGGGCCGCGCACCAACGCCGAGCCCCACGACAGTTGCGCCACTTCATAGAGGCTGTAGCTGGAGTAAAAGAGCACCATCATCAGGAACAGCGCGGCAAAGGGCAGCCGGTCGCCGACGGTGACCAGCGCCAGCAGCAGCAAGGCAAGCGGCCCGAGCGCGAGCAGCATCCAGCGGCGGTGGGCGCCGAGCCCGGTGCGGACGCGGTCGACCATCGTCCCGATCAGCGGATCGACGACGCCGTCCCAGATGGTGGTGAGCGAAAACAGCAGCCCGACCAGCGCGACCGAAATCACCCCGCCCTCGGCGATATAGGGCGGCAGATAGACGCTGAACGGCAGGCCGAGGATGACCGTCGGCCCGGCGGTGGCGGCGTAGGCCGCGACGGTGCGCGGGCGCAACGTGTCAGGCGGGTCGGGCTGGCCAGCCGATGGCAGGGCGGTACTGACCACGATGCGATGCTCCCGATGCCGAGGGGAGCAGGTTTTCAGTTATTAACAGTGATGTCAACAGATGAGGAAGCCGAGAACGGCGCTGCAACACATAGACCGTTTGCCCTGAGCTTGTCGAAGGGCCGCTCTTTCTTTGCAACGTCGAAACAGAAGAACGGTGCTTCGACAAGCTCAGCACAAACGGAATGGGTGGAACCGCGGGCTAAACGCCTCCGCGCTAACCAATCTTGAAATGCGACAGAAACGGCTGGAGGCGCCAGTCGAGCTGGTCGCTGTCGAGCCATTCATCCTCCAGCCCCGCGAGCGTGTGGAGCATCGAATCGCCGATGACGATGCTGAGCAGCAATTTCGCCGCCGCTTCGGGATCGTCGATTTCGGCCTCGCCCGCCGCGGCCCATTCGGCGAACAATGTCGATAGTTCTTCGACCGCCGGGATGTGCAGGTCGCGATAGATTTGCAGCGCGAAATCACGGTCGCGCAAGCTTTCCGAAACCAGCATTCGCATGAGCGCAACAGCGCGCGGCGAGCGCATCCGGTCGCACTTTCGGTGCGCATAGCCCCTGAGCAGTTCGGCGTTCGAAAGATCCGCCATCGCCATGCATCCGGCGGGCTGACAGCGGGTTTCATTACCCCAGCGCGACGCAATCGCGTGCAGCAGCCCCTGTTTATTTCCGAACAAATCATAGAGCGTCGCGAGCGATCCCCCCGATAGTTTGACGATTTCGGCGAGGCTGGTGCGGTCATAGCCCTGTTCGAGAAACAGCGCTTCGGCGGCGTCGAGGATCGCATCGCGGCGGCGCTCGCGCAGCGACGGTGGCTCCATCGGGCATTCCAGCAAATCGGACTTTACCATCCGCGATTCTCTCCCTTGTGCTTTTCTGTAATCTAAATTACATGGCGATTTGTGCAAGGCGTATTTTGCGTCCTCCACGCTTCATAATACAGCATTATTCAGGGGTTCTTATGAGTCGCGCTCGTTCCTTTGCCAGCGTCAGCGTCGCCGCGTTGGCCTTGTTGCTCACCGCCTGCGCGTCCGAAGCGCCCCCGGCCCCACCACCGCCCGAGGTGACGATCGTCACTGTCCGTTCGCAAGCGGTGCCGAACGTCATCGAACTGCCCGGCCGCGTCCAGGCGATTCGCACCTCCGAGGTGCGCGCCCGGGTCGATGGCATTGTCGAGCGACGCCTGTTTGACGAGGGCAGTTTTGTCCGCGCCGGAACCTCGCTGTTCCGCATCGACCCGCGCCAATTGAACGCGACGTCCAATGCGGCGCGCGCGCAGCTGGCCCGCGCGCAGGCGACCGCGGCCAATGCGCGGCAGGTCGTCGCGCGTTACCAGCCGCTGCTCGCCGACCAAGCGATCGGCAAACAGGAATATGACGCCGCGGTCGCTGCACAACGCACCGCCGAGGCTGATGTCCAGGCGGCGCAGGCCAATCTGGAATCGGCGCGCCTGAACCTGGGCTATGCGTCGGTGACCGCGCCGATTTCGGGCCGCGCGCGCCGCGCCGAGGTCACCGAAGGGGCGCTGGTCAGCGCTGCACAGGGCACGTTGCTGACCACGATCGAACAGATCGACCGTGTCTATGTCAATTTTGGCCAGTCGAGTTCGGATTTGCTGGCGACGCGCCGCGACATCGGCTCGGGCAAGGTCAGCGCCCCGCAGCTTGAGCGGGTCGAAGTGCAGCTGATCCTGGAGGATGGCAGCGCCTATCCGGTGGTCGGCCATCTCGACTTCCTCGACCTGTCGATCGACGAGGCGACGGGGACCGCGGCATTGCGCGCCGAATTTCCGAACCCGGCTTCCGCGCTGCTGCCCGGTCAGTTCGTTCGCGCGCGCATCTTTGCCGGCAACCGCGCCGATGGCATGCTGATCCCGCAGCGCGCGGTCAAACTGACCGGAGACGAGGCAAGCGTGATGGTGCTCGATGCCAAAAATATCGCGACTCCGCGGCCGATCAAACTCGGCGCGATGGTCGCGGGCCAATGGGCGGTGCTTGATGGGCTGAGGCCCGGTGACAGGGTGATCGTCGACGGATTGCAAAAGGTGCAGCCCGGCCAGCCGGTGCGGATTGCGCCGCCCAAGCGCACGGCGTCGACGCCCGCCGCGAAGCGCTGATCTGACATGACCCCCCGCTTTTTCATCGACCGGCCCATCTTTTCATGGGTCATCGCCATCGGCATCCTGCTCGCGGGTATCATCGCGCTGCGCGGCCTTCCCATCGAACAATATCCGTCGGTCGCCCCGCCGTCGCTGACCATCGGCGTCACCTATCCGGGCGCCGACGCCAAGACGCTCGAACAGAATGTCACGCAGGTCATCGAGCAGGAACTGAACGGGGTCGAGGGCTTCCTCTACATGGCCTCGACCAGCGAATCGAACGGCACCGCGTCGATCAATCTGACCTTCGAGGCCGGAACCGACATCGATAATGCCCAGATGGAGGTGCAGAACCGCCTGCGCCGCGTCGAGCAGCGGCTGCCCGAGGACGTTCGGCGTCAGGGCATTTCGGTGACCGAGGCCAATTCGGGTTTCCTGCTGATCGTCGCGGTCACGTCGAAGAGCGGCAACACCGACCCGATGGAGGTCAATAATTTCGCCAACACGCGCGTGCTCGACGAGCTGCGCCGCGTGAACGGCGTCGGCAATGTGCAGGCGTTCGCGCCCGAATATGCGATGCGGATCTGGCTCGATCCGCAAAAGCTGGCGTCTTACAATCTGTCCGCCGCCGAAGCGTTGGGCGCGGTGCAGGAGCAGAACAGCCAGACCCCGGGCGGCCAGTTGGGCGACCAGCCGATCGCCAAGGGCGCACAGCTGAACGCGGTGATCACCACGCAGGGCCGCTTTACCAAGCCCGAGCAGTTCGAAAGCATCATCCTGCGCGCCAACCCCGACGGGTCGGCGGTGACGCTGGCCGATGTCGGACGCGTAGAGCTGGGGTCCGCAAGCTATCTCTTCTCGTCGGAGCTGAACGGCAAGCCGATGGCAGGCCTTGCGGTCCAGCTGACCCCCGGCGCGAACGCGCTCGCGACCGCCGAGGGCGTCCGCGCGCAAATGGCCACGCTGGCGAAGGGCTTTCCGCCCGACATCACCTGGTCGATCCCCTATGACACGACGCCGTTTATCCAGCTGTCGATCGAAGAAGTCATCATTACGCTGGTCGAAGCGATGGTGCTCGTTTTCCTCGTCATGTTCCTGTTCCTGCAAAACTGGCGCGCGACCGTGATCCCGACCATCGTCGTGCCGATCGCACTGGCGGGCGCGTGTCTGGGCCTGTGGATGTTCGGTTTCTCTATCAACGTGCTGACGCTGTTCGGCATGGTGTTGGCGATCGGCATCCTGGTCGACGATGCGATCGTCGTGATCGAAAATGTCGAGCGGATCATGAACGAGGAGCATCTGTCGCCCTATGAAGCGACGGTGAAGGCGATGGGCCAGATCACCAGCGCGATCATCGGCATCACCCTGGTGCTGATCGCGGTGTTCATCCCGATGGCGTTTTTCCCCGGATCGACCGGCGGCATTTATCGCCAATTCTCGATGACGCTGGCGATCTCGATCGCGTTCTCGGCGCTGCTCGCGCTGACGCTGACCCCGGCGCTGTGCGCAACGTTGCTCAAGCCGCATGATGATAAGGCGCGCAAAGGCAAGATCGGCGCCTTTTTCGACCGCTTCTTTGCCCGCTTCAACAGCTGGTTCGGCCGTACCACCGATCGTTATCAGGGCGGGGTCGGCAAGATGCTGGCGTCACCGCTGCGCTGGCTGGGTGTCTTTGCCGCGATGGTGCTGGTGACCGGCCTGCTGTTCACGCGCCTGCCCGGATCGTTCCTGCCGCAGGAGGATCAGGGCTATCTGATCACCGTTGTCCAGGCGCCGCCGGGTGCGACGTCGCAGCGCACCGCCGAGGCGACCAAGCAGGTCAAAGCCTTCTTTGCCGAACAGCCGCAGGTCGCGAATATCGTGCTGGTCAACGGGTTCAGCTTTTTCGGGCAGGGCCAGGCGAACGCGATCATGTTCACGCCGCTGAAGCCATGGGACGAGCGCACTGGCGACGGCGACAGCGCCGATGCGATCGCCGGCAAGGCGATGGGGACGCTGATGGGGATCAAGGAGGCCTTCGCCTTCTCGCTGAGCCCGCCGTCGATCCCCGAGCTTGGCACGTCGAGCGGCTTTACCTTCAAGCTGCAGGACCGCGGCGCCAACGGGCGCGAGGCGCTCGTCGCAGCGCGCAACCAGATGCTGGGCGGCGCGATGCAGAGCAAGCTGCTCGCCAATGTCCGCCCCGAGGGTCAGGAGGATGCGCCGGTGCTGAAGGTCGATATCGACCGGGTGCAGGCGCGCGCGCTGGGCCTGTCGATCGGCGACGTCAATGCGACGCTGGCGATCAGTTTCGGGAGTGCCTACGCCAACGACTTCACCCGCCAAGGCCGCGTGCTGCGCGTGCTGCTCCAGGCCGATGCCGCGAGCCGGATGACGCCGCAGGACGTGCTCGACCTGCGCGTGCGCAGCGCCAATGGCGGCATGGTTCCGTTCGGATCGTTCAGCAAAGCCGAGTGGTCGGCCGAAGCGCCGCAGTTGCAGCGCTATAACGGCTATCCGGCGATGACGATTTCGGGCGAACCCGCGCCGGGGCAGTCGACTGGCGAGGCGATGGCCGAGATGGAGCGGCTGGCCGAGACGCTACCGTCGGGCTTTGCGTTCGAGTGGACCGGCATCTCTTATGAAGAAAAGCAGTCGGCGGGGCAGATAGGGCTGCTGCTCGGGCTGTCACTGGTCGTCGTGTTCCTGCTGCTCGCGGCGCTGTACGAAAGCTGGTCGGTGCCGGTGTCGGTGCTGCTCGTGGTGCCGCTGGGCGTGCTGGGGGCAGTCTTGTTCTCGATGTTCCGTGGCTTGTCCGCCGACATTTATTTCAACGTCGGCCTGATCACGATCATCGGCCTGTCGGCGAAGAATGCGATCCTGATCGTCGAGTTTGCGATCGAGCAGGAGGCCGAGGGCAAATCGACGCTCGACGCGGTGATGGAAGCGGTGAAGCTGCGGTTGCGCCCGATCATCATGACCAGCCTAGCGTTCATCCTGGGCATGGTGCCTCTGGTCATCGCGAGCGGCGCGGGTGCCGCCAGCCGCATCGCGGTCGGATCGGGCGTGATGGGCGGGATGATCGCAGCGACCTTGCTCGGCATCTTCTTCATCCCGCTCTTCTATCTGTCGGTGCGCAAATGGATCAGCCGCAAGCGGCCCCCTGCCCCGACCGAAAGAGGTCATCATGAGGAGCCCGGACATGCGTAAGTGGATCGTGCTGGTCGCGGCTACCACCCTTGCCGGCTGCGTGAATATGGCGCCGCCCCACGACCGCCCGGCCCTGCCCACGGCGCCCGATTATCCCGCCGAGTTTGCGGGCGATGTGACGCTGGGCCAGCGCGCGACCGATGTGGCGTGGCAGGACTTTTTTGCCGACCCACAGCTGGAAGTGCTGATCGCGCAGGCGATCGAACGCAACCGCGATCTGGCAGTGGCTGTCGCGCAGATCGAGGAAGCGCGCGGATTGTACCGCATTCAGGACGCCGATCGCCTGCCGACGGTGGGCGCCAGCGCCGATGCGACGCGCAGCCGCGGCCAGTCGCTGACCGGCGCCGGGACCGACACCACCAGCCGCTACTCGGTCGGAGTCGGGGTGACGTCGTTCGAGCTCGATTTCTGGGGGCGGGTGAAGAATCTGTCCGAAAGTGCGCGCAGCCAATATCTCGCGACCGAACAGGCCGAACGCGCGTTCCGGCTGGCGCTGGTGCGCGATGTCGCCTCGACCTATTTCGCTTCGCGCGGCGCGACCGAGCAGATCGCGCTCGCCGAAGCGACGGTGACGAGCCGCAAGGAAGGGTTGCGGATCGCCAAGCGGCGGCTCGACGCGGGGGTGACCTCGGCGCTCGATTACCGCCAGTCGGAAACCTTGCTGACGCAGGCCGAGACGCAGCTCGCCAGCCTGAAACTGGGCAAGGCGCAGGCCGACAATTTCCTGTCGGTTTTGACCGGCGGCCCGGTGTCCGGCCCCCTACCCGCGCCGCTCCCGCTCGTTGCGCAGGGGCAGTCGCCGGTGCTGACCGCGGGGTTGCCGTCGGAGCTGCTCGTCGCCCGCCCCGACATTCTCGCCGCCGAAGAACGGTTGCGCGCCGCGCAGGCCAATATCGGCGCCGCGCGGGCGGCTTTCTTCCCGTCGATCTCGCTGACCGGTAATCTCGGTTTCGCATCAGGGTCGCTCGACAACCTGTTCAGAAACGACGGTTTCGGGTGGAGTTTTGGCCCGTCGATCAGCCTGCCAATTTTCGATTTCGGCCGCAACAAGGGCAATCTGACCGTCGCCGAGGCGCGCGAGAATATCGCGGTTGCGACCTATGAGCGCACCGTCCAGGGCGCGTTCCGCGAAGTCGCCGATGCTCTCGCCGGGCGGCGCTATCTGGCAGAGCAGGTCGAGGCGCAGGAACGCGGGACGCTGGCGCAGCGCCAGATCGCGGATCTGGCGCGCAAGCGTTACCGCGAAGGGGTTTCGACCTACCTCGAAGTGCTCGACGCGGAACGCAATCTGTTCGCCGCCGAACAGACGCTGATCGAAACGCGCCGCGCGCAGGTCGACAATCTGGTGACGCTGTACGTCGCGCTGGGTGGCGGACTGGTCGAGCGGCGCTAGAGCATATGACTTTGGTTGACCCGCCTCCGTCATTGCGAGCGAAGCGAAGCAATCCAGAGCGGTTTACGCGTGCTCTGGATTGCCGCGTCGCTTCGCTCCTCGCAATGACGATACCCATTCATGTCTTCGCGCTCTGAAAGGGCCAGCCGATCACGGATAATGCCCCTGCCCTGCTGAAGGACATATTGGGTCCGCAAGCGCTGACGACGATCGCCGATGCGGGAGCCGCCGCTTCGCCGCGGTTTGATCGGGAAGCGTTCCTGACCGCCGCGACCGATGGGCTCGACGCGCTGTCGATCATGGAGCGGGTGCGCCATATCGCGAGCGCCCTCTATTCCGCGTTGCCCTCCGACTATGCGGCAGCGCTGGAGGTCATCGGAGCGATGGCGCCGCGGCTGACCCACGGATTTCAGGCGGTGGCGGTGACTGAATATGTCGCGCGGTACGGGCTGCACAATTTCGACCGATCGCTGAACGCGCTCGCCAGTCTGACGCGCTTTGGCACTGCCGAATTCGCGATCCGGCCCTTTCTGGCGCAGGATGCCGATCGCGCGCTCGCAACGATGGCGCGCTGGACCGGCAGCGATGACGAGCATGTCCGGCGGCTGGCGAGCGAAGGCGCCCGCCCGCGGCTGCCGTGGGCCACGCGCGTCCCGGCGCTGAAGGCCGATCCAACGCGCGCGGCGCATATTCTGGCGACGTTGAAGGCCGACCCCAGCCTGTATGTCCGCAAATCGGTCGCCAATCATCTAAACGACATCGCCAAAGACCGCCCCGACTGGCTGCTCGATCTGCTGGCGGACTGGCGGAAAGATGACCCCCATACCGCATGGATCATCCGCCACGCGCTGCGCACCCTGATCAAGCAGGGCGAACCGCGCGCGCTGGCGCTGATCGGTGTCGGCCATGGGGCCGCGGTTACGGTGCGCTCATTTGCGGTTGAGCCATCTACGGTGCGCTTGGGCGAGCGGATCACGATCAACGCCGAAATCGTTTCGGATACGACGGAAAATCAGCCTTTGGTGGTCGATTACCGGGTCCACTATGCGCGGGCGGGCGGCAAGACCGCGGCGAAGGTGTTCAAGTGGAAGACATTCGACCTTGCCGGGGGCAAGGCGGTTGCACTGCACACCAATCAGACGATCCGCGATTTCAGTACGCGACGGCATCATCCGGGGCGTCATGCGGTGGACCTGATTGTCAACGGCCGGACGATGAGCCAAAGCGGGTTCGAGCTGCTGACGGACAAGGAACCCTAGCTCAAGATTGCATCGGACACCCATCACCCGTTCGCCCTGAGCTTGTCGAAGGGCTGCCCTTTCTTCTGACGTTCAAAGAAAAAACGGTGCTTCGACAAGCTCAGCACGAACGGATCAGGGGTTGGAGGCACTCATCCCTCACGGGGGCGCGGGAACAGGTTCGGGGGGCGGCGCCTCGTTCGCGATCGGCACGCGCAGATCGATCCGGCTGCCGTTGATTTCGGTCGAGATCACCGCATCGCCGCCTTCGATGCCGACGCTCGTATTCTCGCCAACCGGAATCTCCCCAATGTCGGGAATATCCTGCGGCTCGACGGGACCGCGCGGATTGGTCGGCCGTGCCGGCGCCGCTTTTTGTCCCGATGCCTGGATCATGAAATCGCGCCAGATCCGCGCGGGCAGTCCGCCGCCCGAAATGCCGCGCAGCGGCGAATTATCGTCGTTGCCGATCCACACCCCGACCACCAGCCCATTGGCGTAGCCGACGAACAGCGCGTCGCGATTGTCCTGGCTGGTTCCGGTCTTGCCGAAATTCGCCTGCGGCAAACGCGCCGCGCGGCCGGTGCCGCGATTGACCGCGGCGCGCAGCATCTGTTCGATGTCGTCGTGAACGCCTGAACGAAAGCGGCTCGGGCCAGAAATGAGATTTTCGAACCAGCCTTTTTCGTCGCCGGGAAACGCATGCGGAACGACCGGATAGCTGTTCGCCGCGACCGCGGCATAGGCAGCGGTCAGTTCGAGCAAGGTCATGCTCGACGTGCCGAGCGCAAGGCTGGGGTCGCCTTTCGTCATCGGCGCGGTGACACCCAGATCGCGCGCCATGTCGATGACCTTGTCGTCCCCGACTTCGCGCAGCAGCCGTACTGCGGCGACGTTGCTCGACGTTGCAAACGCATCCTCCAGCGTGATCGTTTTCGAATAGGTGCCGCCGGAATTTTTCGGGCGGTATGAGCCGGTTTCGATCGGCTGGTTGTCGATCACATCATCGGGTTCCCACCCGGCGCGCAGCGCGGCGAGATAGACGAACAACTTGAAAGTCGATCCCGGCTGGCGCCGCGCCTGGGTTGCGCGGTTGAACGGCGAGGCGGCATAATCGCGCCCGCCGATCATCGCGACAACCTCACCATTCGGGCGCATCGCAACCAGCGCGACCTGCGCCTGGCCGATCCCGGCGCGGCTGGTAACGCGGCGCGCCACCGCCTGCAACCGCGCGTCGAGCGTGGTTTTGATCGTCTGCCGCGAATAGCCGACATCGCTGAGCTTGCGTGCCTCGGGCAGCGCCCAGTCGGCGAAATAGGTGCCGGTGGGCAGCGTGTTGCGGCTGCGTACATCGATGCGCGGGGTGCGGATCGCCTTGCGATCGGCTGCGGACAGATAACCGGTCGCGACCATCGCGTTGAGCACCAGTTGCATGCGCTTTTCGGCCAGATCGGGGTTCTTGGTCGGCGCGAGACGCGAAGGTGCTTGCACCAGCCCCGCTAGCATCGCCGCCTGCGCCGGGGTCAGCTTTTCGGGCTGACGATAGAAATAGTGCAGCGAGGCGGCCCGCAGCCCATAGGTATTGTCACCAAAATAGGCGTTGGACAGATAGCGTTCGAGAATCTCGTCCTTGGTCAGCCACGCTTCGAGCCAGAAGGCGATCAGCGCCTCGCGCGCCTTGCGCCCCAGGGTGCGTTTCGGGGTGAGGAAGGTGAATTTGGCGAGCTGCTGGGTGATCGTGCTGCCGCCCTGCGTCCGCCCGCCGCTGACATTGCTCCACACGGCCCGCGCGATGCTGCGCGGATCGACGCCCATATGGGTGTAGAAACGCCGGTCCTCGATCGCGAGGAAGGCGCCAGTGACGTGCTTGGGCAGCGCGCTGGCCTTGACCGGCGCATCGACGATCGCCCCCGACCGCGCGATCGGCGTCCCGTCCGAGGCGAGCAAGGTGATCTGCGGCGGCACGATCGGTTCGAGCGATTTCGACAGCGGAGCGGTGAGCGCCAGCCAGCCGACGAGGAGGATGAAGAGGATACAGAAAATTGCGAAACCGCGCGAAATGCGCCGCCACCATTTGCGACGGCGGCTTTCCGGTACAACCGGGGGCAGCGCGTCGAAACCGGGCGCGCTGGGCATGGGCAGCGGCGGCGCGGCGGGCGCTGGATCGGGCGTTTTGGATTTACGGAACCAGGTCATGCTCAGTCAGCGTATTAATATCGCAATACAGCATAAGCAAATGGCTTATGCACCGCTCCACAGGACAGCGAGCAAACGTCCATAGATACCGCGCAGAATTCATTCGCCTTCGCGCCGGGGCATCCCGGCCTGAAACTCGGCCACGAGATCGAAGCGGTCTCCGCGGAATAGCTGGCGGACATGGGTGACGGGCCGGTCGCCGCGCCAGGTGTCGCGTTCGAGCTGGAGGCAGGCGGCACCGCTGCTGATCGCCAAAACTTGCGCTTCGGTGCGGGTGGCTGCGATAGCGCGCACGACATGCCGCGCGGAGGTCCAGGGAATATGCGTGAGCAGCCAGGTTCCCGGCGCCTCGACGGTGAAATCGGCCTCGGCTGCGGCGGGGACTTCGGCGAGTTCGATCATGCGGCTCTCCAGCGCGAAGGGTTCGTCGGCGGCGAAATGCACGCCATCGATCTGGAGTGTGTCGGCTTCACCGGCATTTTTGCGGCGGAAGATCGCGCGCGCTTCCCAGCGATAGGCTTCGCCGCGCGCCGCGATCAGTTCGGCGAGGTCGGGGACCGTCATCACCGCCGAATGCACCGGCGGATGCGCGACGAACGAGCCCGCCTTGCGCCGCCGTTCGACCAGCCCCGCGGCGACGAGCTCGGCCAGCGCCTTGCTGACCGTCGCGCGCGCGCAGCTATAGCGCGCCGCGAGTTCCTGTTCGATCGGGATGCGCGTTCCCGGTTTCCATTCGCCCGAGTGGATTTTGCTTTCGATATCCGCGCGGATCCGCCGCGCCGGGTTCGGTGCTGCGCGCGTCACGCGACGATCCGCTCGACGCTTTTGCGGTAGGCGGCAGCAATCGCCGTGCGATCGACATGGCGTCCGCCATCGACGCGCTTGATCCCGGCGCGCCAGACGCAGTCGATGGTCCCTGCCCCGCCAGCAAAAATCCAGCGGTCGAGCAGCGTCGCGTCGTTGGTTCCCGCGAAGCTGGGGTGAGTGAGGTCAAGCGAGACGATGTCGGCGGGCTGGCCGATCGCGAAGCCTGCCTCGACCCCCAGCGCCTGCGCGCCGCCGACGAGCGCGCGGGTGTAGAGATTGGCGCCAACAAAAGGCGCAGCGTCGCCCGCCAGCATGGCGCGGGCGCGGTGCGCCAGCCGCTGGGAATACTCCAGCGCGCGCAACTCGCCCGCGGCGTCGATCAGGATATTGCTGTCGGTGCCGATCCCGAACCGACCGTCCGCCACCAGATAGTCGCTGGCCGGAAAAATGCCGTCGCCAAGGTTCGCCTCGGTAATCGGGCAGAGCCCGGCGACCGCGCCGCTGGCGGCGAGCCGCGCCACTTCGCCCGCATCAAGGTGGGTCGAGTGGATCAGGCACCAGCGCGCATCGACGTCGGCGTTGTCGAGCAGCCATGCGACCGGGCGCGCGCCGCTCCATGCCACGCAATCGGCGACTTCCTTTTCCTGTTCGGCGGCGTGGATATGGACCGGGCCGGTGGGTGACATCGCGAGGAGCGCCGCCAGCTGGTCGGGTGCCACGGCGCGCAGCGAGTGCGGCGCGATACCCATATTGGCGTCGCCGACCAGCTTTGATCGCGACGCGTCGAGAAGCGATGCAAAGCCGTCGACATTGCTGAGAAAGCGCCGCTGGCCATGGCTTGGCGCCGCGCCGCCGAAGTTGCCATGCGCGTAGAAGACCGGAAGCAGAGTCAGGCCGATCCCTGTCGCGGTGCTGGCTTCGACGATTGCCTCCGCCATCGCGGCGGGATCGGCATAGGGCGCGCCCGCGGGATCATGGTGGAGATAGTGAAATTCGCCGACGCGGGTGAAGCCACCCTCGAGCATTTCCAGATAGGCCTGCGCGGTGATCGCCGCGACATCCTCGGGTGTGAGCCGGTCGAGGAAGCGGTACATGATCTCGCGCCAGCTCCAGAAATTATCGTTGGGACGGCTGCGGCGCTCCGAAAGCCCCGCCATGCCGCGCTGGAAACCATGGCTATGGACGTTGCACAGGCCGGGCAGCGCCGCGGCGTGGCGTTCGTCGCTCGGCGTGGCGCCAACGCCCACTTCCAGCGCCGAAATCCGCCCCTCGGCGACTGTCAGCCGCACATCGTGCTGCCACCGATTATCGATCCATGCGCGCTGAAACCAGTAAGCCATCGTCGGGAGCCTTTATATTATGTCTAGACATAATGGCGCCATCGCGAGATGTTGTCCAGATGGAGCAGATGTGGACCAACGCGCGACTCGCGACGATGACCGATGACGGGTTGGGACTGATCGACGATGGCGTCGTGGCGGCGCAGGACGGACGGATCGTCTATGCCGGACCCACCGATGGCGCGCCGACGACGGCGGCACGCACCACCGATTGCGGCGGTCGGTTGATCACTCCGGGGCTGATCGATTGCCACACCCACCTGGTCCACGGCGGCAACCGCGCCAATGAATGGGCGATGCGGCTCGAAGGCGCGAGCTACGAGGATATTGCCCGCGCCGGCGGCGGCATCGTGTCGACGATGCGCGCAACCCGCGCCGCGAGTGAGGCCGAACTGATCGAAAGCGCCCTTCCCCGCCTTGACGCGCTGATCGCCGAGGGGGTCACGACGATCGAGATCAAGTCGGGTTACGGTCTCGACACCGAAACCGAGCTGAAGATGCTGCGAGCGGCGCGCGCGCTGGGCGAGCGGCGGGCGATCCGCGTCGAGCCGACCTTCCTCGGCGCGCACGCCCTGCCCCCTGAATATCAGGGGGACAGCGACGGCTATATCGACCTGGTCTGCAAGGAAATGATCCCCGCCGCCGCGCCGCTCGCCGCCGCCGTTGACGCCTTTTGCGAAGGCATCGGCTTTTCGCCCGCACAGTGTACGCGGGTGATCGAAGCGGCGCAGACGCATGGGCTGGCGGTCAAGCTGCACGCCGAACAATTGTCGGCGCTGAGCGGCAGCGCGCTCGCGGCGCGGCATGGCGCACTCTCCGCCGACCATCTGGAATATGCGACCGACGACGATGTCGGCGCGATGGCCGCAGCCGGAACTGTCGCGGTGCTGCTGCCCGGTGCCTATTATTTCATGCGCGAGACCAAATTGCCGCCGATCGACGCGATGCGCCGCCACGGCGTCAAGATCGCGCTGGCGACCGACAACAACCCCGGCACCTCGCCGACGACCTCGCTGCTGCTCATGCTCAACATGGGCGCGACCTTGTTCGGGCTGACGGTGGTCGAGGCCTTGCGCGGGGTGACGGTGAACGCCGCCGCCGCGCTGGGGCTCAACTCCGAGGCCGGCACACTCGAAGCGGGCAAGGCGTGCGACCTCGCGATCTGGGACGTCACCGACCCCGCCGACCTGGTTTATCGCATCGGCTTCAACCCGCTGCACCAACGCATCAAGGACGGACAATGATCATCAACCCGGGCGCGATGACGCTGACCGACTGGCGCGCGATCTACGAAGGCGCCAGCGCCACGCTGAATGCCGACGCATGGAACGCCATCGACGCAAGCGCGGCGGCGGTGGCGCGGATCGTGGCCAAGGGCGACCCGGTCTATGGCATCAACACCGGCTTCGGGAAGCTGGCGAGCGTGCGGATCGCGAGCGACGATCTGGCGACGCTCCAGCGCAACATCGTGCTCAGCCACGCCGCGGGCACGGGCACCCCCTCCCCCGCCCCGGTCGTCCGGCTGATGATGGCGCTCAAGCTCGCGAGCTTCGGCGTCGGTGCGTCGGGGGTGCGGCGTGAAACGGTGGCGATGCTGGAGGCGATGCTCGCCAAGGGGCTTACCCCCGTCGTCCCGTCGCAAGGCTCGGTCGGCGCGAGCGGTGACCTGGCGCCGCTGTCGCACATGGCCGCGGCGATGATCGGGGTTGGCGCGATCGACATCGGCGGACAGACCCTGCCCGCCGCCGATGCGCTGGCGCAGGCGGGCCTCGCCCCGCTCGAACTCGGTCCGAAGGAAGGCCTCGCGCTGCTCAACGGTACGCAATTTTCGGCTGCCAATGCACTCGCGGGCCTGTTCCGCACCGAAACCGTGTTCCAATCGGCGCTGATCACCGGCGCGCTCTCGACCGAGGCGGCCAAAGGCTCCGACGCGCCGTTCGATCCGCGCATCCATGCGCTGCGCGGCCATGCCGGACAGCGTGCGGTCGGTGATGCGTTACGCGACCTGATGGCGGGTTCGGCGATCCGCGCCTCGCACGCGGTGAACGATCCGCGCGTGCAAGACCCCTATTGCCTACGCTGTCAGCCGCAGGTGATGGGCGCGGTGCTCGACCTGCTGCGTCAGGCCGCGACCACGCTCGGCGTCGAGGCGAATGGCGTGTCCGACAATCCGCTGATCTTCGCCGACACCGACCAGGCTTTGTCGGGGGGCAATTTCCACGCCGAGCCCGTCGCCTTTGCCGCCGACATGATCGCGATGGCGCTGTGCGAGATCGGATCGATTGCGGAGCGTCGCATCGCGATGCTCGTCGATCCGGCGCTGTCGGGGCTGCCCGCCTTCCTGACCCCGCGCCCCGGGCTCAACTCGGGCTTCATGATCCCGCAGGTCACCGCCGCGGCGCTGGTCAGCGAGAACAAGCAGCGCGCCTATCCCGCGAGCGTCGATTCGATCCCGACCTCGGCCAATCAGGAGGATCATGTGTCGATGGCCGCGCACGGCGCGCGCCGCCTGCTCGAGATGGCCGACAATGTCAGCGCGGTGATCGGCATCGAGCTGCTCGCCGCATGTCAGGGCATCGACTTCCACGCACCGCTGACATCAAGCGACGCGCTCGAGGCGGCACACAAGCATCTGCGCGCTGCGGTGCCGACGCTCAAAGACGACCGTCATTTCCACCCCGACATGGAAGCGGCGACCGCGCTGATCCGGTCGGGCAGTCTGGTCGCGGTTGTACCAGCCGACCTGCCGGGCCTGAGCTAATGGACTGGCTGCGCGTCCATCGCGGCGACGCGCCGCTGGTCATCGCCTTCCCGCACGGCGGCACCGACCTTGCCGGGCTCGACGAGCAGTTCGTATCGCCTTGGCACGCGCACATCGACACCGATTGGTGGATCGCCGAGCTTTACGCCTTTGCCGCCGACATGGGCGCAACGCTGGTCGCGACCGACATCTCGCGCAGCGTCATCGACATGAACCGCGACCCCTCGGGCGCGTCGCTCTATCCCGGTCAGGCGACGACCGAGCTGTGTCCGACGACGACCTTCGACGGCGCGCCGCTGTACCGCTTCGGCGAGCCCGACGAGGCCGAGATCATGCAGCGGCTGCATTCATATCACCGGCCCTATCACGATACGCTGGCGGGTGAACTCGACCGTTTGAAAACTGCGCACGGCAAGGTCGTCCTCTACGACGCGCATTCGATCCGCAGCCATGTCCCCCGCCTGTTCGACGGCGAATTGCCGCAATTCAACATCGGCACCAACGGCGGCACAAGCTGCGCGCCCGAACTCGAAACGATCGTTGCGAACGTCTGCGCGGCGAGCGGCCACAGCCATGTCGTCAACGGGCGCTTCAAGGGTGGCTGGACGACGCGCCATTATGGCCGCCCCGACGATGGCATCCACGCAATCCAGATGGAACTCGCGCAGCGCGGTTACATGGATGAACCGGAGGCAATCACCCACGCCAACTGGCCTTCCCAGCTCAACCCCAAGCCCGCGATTCGGCCCGTGCTGGAGCAGGTGATCGCGGCGACCCTCGACTTTGCGAAAGGACGTCAATGACCCGTCTCGACAACAGCCGCGTGATCCGTCCGGCGACCGGCCCCGAGATCACCGCGAAAAGCTGGCTCACCGAAGCGCCGATGCGGATGCTGATGAACAACCTGCATCCCGACGTTGCCGAAGCGCCGCACGAACTCGTCGTCTATGGCGGCATCGGCCGCGCCGCGCGCGACTGGGAAAGCTATGACAAGATCGTCGAGACGCTGAAGCGGCTGGGTGACGACGAGACGCTGTTGATCCAGTCGGGCAAGCCGGTCGGGGTGTTCCGCACCCACAGCGACGCGCCGCGCGTGCTGCTCGCCAATTCGAACCTCGTGCCGCAATGGGCCAATTGGGAACATTTCTCCGAGCTCGATCGCAAAGGGCTGATGATGTACGGCCAGATGACCGCAGGCAGCTGGATCTATATCGGCAGCCAGGGCATCGTGCAGGGGACGTACGAAACCTTCGTCGAAATGGGTCGTCAGCATTATGGCGGCAGTTTGGCGGGCCGCTGGCTGCTCACCGCGGGCCTTGGCGGCATGGGCGGCGCCCAGCCGCTGGCGGCGGTGATGGCAGGCGCGTCATGCCTCGCGATCGAATGCCAGCCGAGCCGCATCGAAATGCGCCTGCGCACCGGCTATCTCGACAAGCAGGCGGCGAGCATCGACGAGGCGCTGGCGATGATCGAAGCGAGCCATGCCGAGGGCAAGGCCGTGTCGGTCGGCCTGCTCGGTAACGCCGCCGACATCCTGCCCGAAATGGTCCGCCGCGGCATCCGCCCCGACCTGCTCACCGACCAGACCTCGGCGCACGACCCGGTCAACGGCTACCTCCCCGCAGGCTGGACGCTGGACGAGTGGTTTGCGAAGCGCGAGAGCGATCCCGCTGCGGTCGCCAAGGCCGCCAAGGCGTCGATGGCGGTGCATGTGCAGGCGATGCTCGACATGCAGGCGGCGGGGGTGCCGACGACCGATTATGGCAATAATATCCGCCAGGTGGCGCAGGACGAAGGCGTCGAAAACGCCTTCGATTTCCCGGGCTTTGTCCCCGCTTATGTCCGCCCGCTGTTCTGCCGCGGCGTCGGCCCGTTCCGCTGGGTTGCGCTGTCGGGCGATCCCGAGGATATCTACAAGACCGACGCCAAGGTGAAGGAGCTGCTCCCCGACAATAAGCACCTCCACAACTGGCTCGACATGGCGCGCGAGAAGATCCAGTTTCAGGGGCTGCCCGCGCGCATCTGTTGGGTCGGGCTTGGAGACCGTCACCGGCTGGGCCTGGCGTTCAACGAAATGGTCGCATCGGGCGAGCTGAAAGCCCCGATCGTGATCGGCCGCGACCATCTCGATTCAGGCTCGGTCGCCTCGCCCAACCGCGAAACCGAAGCGATGCGCGACGGGTCCGATGCGGTGTCGGACTGGCCCTTGCTCAACGCGCTGCTCAACACCGCCAGCGGCGCGACCTGGGTGTCGCTCCACCATGGCGGCGGCGTCGGCATGGGCTATTCGCAGCACAGCGGCATGGTGATCGTCGCCGACGGCACCCCTGAAGCAGCCAAGCGGCTGGAGCGCGTGCTGTGGAACGACCCCGGCACCGGCGTGATGCGCCACGCCGACGCGGGTTATCCGCAAGCGATCGACTGCGCGCGCGACCAGGGGCTGGACCTGCCGAGTCTGATAAGCTGAATTTCGCCAGTGCGGATTATCCCTGACCGGATAGGTCGGCCAATCGGGAAATTTGCGATATGACCGGGAAGATAGCCTTTTTCCCTCGGTCGCGGTTGATGGCTGGCATGATTTTTCACGGCATCGCTGGCAGTTGGCCGATGAAATCTTACCCGCTCCGCCAATGCACCAGTACCATATTCAGGTTTTACCCAAGACATCGCGGGTTAGGCTTCCCAAAAGGCCGGGGATGCCTTGTGCCGATCTGTATCGAAGAGGAACTCATCGTGAGCCCGCGTCCTTTCAGAGTCGCCCGATCAGTGTGCCATGCGGTTTTCGTCGCCCTGATTTCTATCTTATGCCTTTCGGTTCCGGCGAATGCGGAGGGACGCTGTCCACCCGGATATTACCCCACCGGCGGTGCCGATGTCGGCTGGTTTGCCTGTGCCCCCATGGGCCCGACGGACGGCATTCCGCAAGGCGAACCCGATTCGGCGCCTGGACCGGTACCCGACGCCTTCATGTCCGTTATCGCGCACCCCGACGCTTCGGTGCTGTGGGCGACTTCGGGTTACGACAGTGGTCCGGCTGCCGACAAAGCCGCTTTGCAAGCCTGTCAACGACAGATGGGCAAAGGATGCTATGCTCTGTACGGGGGTTATAACGCCTTTGTCATCGTGGTGGCCCGAGACGCTATTGGACATGCCTTTGCCGCAGGTGACGTCAATAACGAAGTTGCTCGTTCAAAAGCTCTGGCATCTTGTCAGCAACAAAGTGTTGGCTGCGAGATTACCCAGACTTTCTTCAACAGCACAGGTCCGAAGGACAGCTTCCCGACGTTTATCCCGTTAATCCGAAAATATGCCGTCGTCGCTTGGACGAAGGCGGCAGCGCCAGCATGGCGGTGGAAAACATGGCTTGTTTCAGGCATCAGCGGCCTGGACGCGGCTGTCGACGCCGCCGTCAAGCGGTGCGCGACTGACACCGGCATGGAATGCGTGCTCGGCGAGTACAGCGGCTCGGGCATACTGGTCCATTTTGCCGACAACGTTGGCGCAACCTACTGGACCGATGCCGCCAATGAAGCAGCGGCGCCCAAACGTGTGGCTCTCAATTGTCCGAAAGAGAGGCAATGCCGCATCATCGCAACCTATGCTGCCGATGAGCTTCGGACATCGATTATCGAAGAGGACCAGGCGAAATAAGTTCGACTGGCATAAACGCCGATCGTGACGCGGCCGCGGACGCTGGACCAGACGCAATGCCACAAACGGAACCATCACCGAAACGAAAAAGGGCGGCCCTTGCGAACCGCCCCTTCCCTTATCGCTAAGCTCGCAGCTTACACCTTTTCGGCGTAATACAGCGGCGCATGCTCGTTGAGGATCTGGAGGATCTTCGCCTGCGCCGTCTTTTCGTCGCTTTCTTCCATCGCGCCGAGTTCGCGTGCAAGGCGGCTCGACGCCGCTTCGAAAATCTGGCGTTCCGAATAGCTCTGTTCGGGCTGGTCGTCGGCGCGGAACAGGTCGCGGGTCACTTCGGCGATCGACACCAGGTCGCCCGAATTGATCTTCGCTTCATATTCCTGGGCGCGGCGCGACCACATGGTGCGCTTGACCTTCGGCTTGGTGGTCAGCACCTGCAGCGCTTCCTTCAGCGTCTTGTCCGACGACAGCTTGCGCATCCCCACGCCTTCGGCCTTGTTCGTCGGCACGCGAAGCGTCATTTTTTCCTTTTCGAAGCGCAGGACATAGAGTTCGAGCTGCATCCCGGCGATTTCCGATTTCTGCAACTCGATGACGCGCCCCACGCCATGTTTGGGATAAACGACATAATCACCGACTTCGAACAAGAGCGTGCTTACGGACATGCAATTTCCTTTTGTTGTGCCTTGACCCTGATCTGAAAGTGCGACAACAGCGGCGCATCCCGCCCTCTAGCCAAGGGGGATTTACGGTCGCTCGGCGCTAGCCAGTCAGAGTGACAAGGGATATGGCTCCATCGGAACGCCGCGAAACGCCCCAGCCCGAGACGGGAAGAGGCAGAATGTCAGCGCGTTGATATTTATTATAACAGATTCGCAACAAAATTGCCACCC
>NZ_DASYHE010000095.1:0-5339 GCF_035998965.1 Sphingopyxis sp. | reverse complement strand
GCCTTCGCGAGCCGCGTCGGCCAGCGCCTTGATGCGCCCGTGGAACAGGAAACCGCCGCGGTCGAACACGACCTGCGTCACACCCGCCTTTTTGGCGGCAGCGGCGAGGCGCTTGCCAACGTCGGCAGCCGCCGCGGTGGTCGCGCCGGTCTTGCCGCGGACATCCTTGTCCAGCGTCGAAGCCGCAGCCAGCGTCTGGCCGGCGGCATCATCGATAAGCTGGGCATAGATATGCCGGCCCGAACGGTGCACCGACAGGCGCGCACGCCCACCAGCCCGCTTGCGGAGGGCGGTACGAACGCGCTGACGGCGTTTTTCGAATTGGGTAAGATGTGCCATGGCTTACTTCTTCTTGCCTTCTTTGCGGAAGATGTACTCGCCGCGATATTTGATGCCCTTGCCCTTATAGGGTTCGGGCTTACGCCAGCGGCGGATTTCCGCTGCAACCTGACCAACCTGCTGCTTGTCGATGCCGCTGATCTCGATCGTGGTGTTGTCGGGCGTCTTGATCTCGATGCCATCGGGCACCGCGAAATCGACATCGTGACTGTAGCCGAGCTGCAGCTTCAGATTTTTGCCCTGCGAGTTGGCGCGATAGCCGACACCGGTGATTTCGAGGACCTTGGTGAACCCCTCGGTCACGCCGGTGACCAGGTTCTGCACCAAAGTCCGCTGCATGCCCCAAAAGGCGCGCGCTTCGCGGGTACCGTTCGCCGGCTGCACCGAAATGCTGCCATCGCCAACTTCATATTTGATGTTGTCGGACAGCGGCATCGCAAGGGTGCCCTTCGGACCCTTGACCGACAGCTGGCCGCCGTCGATCGCAGCGGTAACACCGCTGGGCATCGCGACTGCTTTTTTACCAATGCGTGACATCAGAACACCTCCGCCAGCACTTCGCCGCCGACATTATGCTCGCGAGCCTCGGCATCCGACAGGACACCGCGCGGGGTCGACACGATGGTGATGCCCAGGCCGTTGCGCACGATCGGCAGGTCTTTCGACCCCGAATAGATGCGGCGACCCGGCTTCGAAACGCGCGCCACATGGCGGATCGCCGGCTGCCCTTCGAAGTATTTCAGTTCGATGCGGATGCCCTTGTGCTCGCCCTTGGCGCCCAGCGCTTCTTCGCTGTAGCCGCGGATATAGCCTTCGCGCTGGAGGACATCGAGAACGCGGACGCGCAGCGTCGAGGCCGGCGTCAGGACGCTGTCCTTCTTCGCCGTCTGGCCGTTGCGGATGCGGGTGAGCATATCACCCAAAGGATCGGTCATTGCCATCTTGTCAGTCCCTTACCAGCTCGACTTAACAACACCGGGGATCAGGCCCTTGTTGGCCAGATCGCGGAGCTGAATACGGCACAGCCGGAATTTGCGATAATAAGCGCGCGGGCGCCCCGTCATCTCGCACCGGTTACGGATGCGGGTCGGATTACCATTACGCGGGATTTCCGCCATCTTGAGGCGCGCAATCAGACGCTCGCCTTCGTCGAGCGAGGTGTCCGCTGCCATCGCCTTCAGCTTCGCGTAGCGACCGGCATATTTCTTCACCAGCTGCTTGCGACGCTCATTTTTGTTCGTCGAACTCAGTTTCGCCATGACTTAAGTTCTCTTTCCTTTTGAGAGAGAGCCAGCCTGATCCGAAAGGATCAAGCGGCTGCCTTTTCTTCGGCTGCGATCGGGAAGGGGAAGCCGAACAGCTTGAGCAGTTCGCGGGCTTCGTCGTCCGTACGCGCCGTGGTGGTCACGATCACATCCATGCCGCGCACCTGGTCGATGCGGTCATAGTTGATTTCGGGGAAGATGATCTGCTCTTTCAGGCCCATGGCGTAATTGCCACGACCGTCGAAGCTCGTCGCCGACACGCCGCGAAAATCGCGGATGCGCGGCATGGCGATGGTGATCAGGCGGTCGAGGAATTCGTACATGCGTTCGCGGCGCAAGGTGACCTTGCAACCGATCGGCATGCCTTCGCGCAGCTTGAACTGGGCGATCGACTTCTTGGCCTTGGTCACGACAGGCTTCTGGCCCGCGATCAGCTCCATTTCAGCAGCTGCCGCTTCGACCTTCTTCTTGTCCTGCGTGGCTTCACCGACGCCCATGTTGAGCACGATCTTTTCGATCTTCGGCACTTCCATCGCGTTCTTGTACCCGAACTTCTCGGTCATCGCCTTGACGATCACGTCGTCATAGCGCTTCCGCATGCGGGGGGTGTAATTATCAGCCACTGATGGTCTCCCCGGACTTCACGGCGACACGCACCTTTTTGCCGTCCTTGGTTTCGAAACGCACGCGCGTCGGCTTGCCGCTCTTGGGATCGGCAATCGCGACCTTGCTCGCGTGCAGCGGCGCTTCCTTGCGTTCCAGACCGCCCTGCGGGTTGGTCTGGCTCGGCTTGCGGTGCCGCGTGATGACATTGACGCCCGCGACCACAACCTTGCCGTCTTTCGGCAGGCTCTGCGTCACTTCGCCGGTCTTGCCCTTGTCCTTGCCGGACAGGATGACAACCGTGTCGCCCTTCTTGATCTTGGCCATACCCATGGTCAGAGAACCTCCGGTGCCAGGCTGATGATCTTCATATAGCCACGGCCGCGCAGCTCGCGGACGACGGGGCCAAAGATACGGGTGCCGATCGGCTCCTCGTTCTTGTTGACGAGCACGGCAGCGTTGGTGTCGAAGCGGATCACCGAGCCATCGGCGCGGCGCACATCCTTGCGGGTGCGGACGATGACTGCGCGATGCACGTCACCCTTCTTCACCTTGCCGCGCGGCTGAGCTTCCTTGATCGACACGACGATGACATCGCCGACGCCGGCAACGCGGCGCTTCGACCCGCCCAGCACCTTGATGCACTGGACGCGCTTGGCACCGCTGTTGTCAGCGACTTCCAATTGTGACTGCATCTGGATCATCGATGCATTTCCTTCTATTTTGGCCTACCGGGCAACCCCGGCGGTTCCGTGAACTGGTGTCAGCCTTCGGCCGCGGCGGGAGCAGCCGAAGCTGGCTTGCTATGGGTGTCGACCTTGTCGAGCACCTTCCACGTCTTGAGCTTCGAAATCGGCTTCGTTTCCTCGATGCGGACGGTTTCACCGGCCTTGATGGCGTTGTCCTCATCGTGGGCGTGGTATTTTTTCGAACGGCGGATGATCTTGCCGTACAGAGGGTGCTTCACCTTCCGCTCGACCTTCACCACAACGGTCTTGTCGCCCTTGTCGGACACCACCGTACCGGTCAGAATGCGCTTCGGCATCGATAGTCTCCTTACTTCGCGGCCGAGCGCGAACGCTCGGTCTGCTGCGTCTTGATGCGGGCGATCGAACGCCGGACTTCCTTGACGCGCGATGCTTTTTCAAGCTGGCCGGTGGCCGCCTGGAAGCGGAGGTTGAACGCCTCGCGCTTCAGTTCACCAAGCTGTTCCGACAGTTGATCGTCGGTCTTGGCCTTGAAATCTTCGGTCTTGGACATGGCCCTTAACCCTCCAGGTGCGAGGTGTCGCCGAGACGGGCAATCACCTTGGTCTTGATCGGCAGTTTCATCGCCGCACGTTCGAATGCCAGCGCGGCCACGGGGCCGGGAACGCCGTCGAGTTCGAACAGGATGCGGCCCGGCTTGACGCGCGCGGCCCAGAATTCCGGCGAACCCTTGCCCTTACCCATGCGGACTTCGGCCGGCTTCGACGACACGGGGACGTCGGGGAAGATGCGGATCCACAAACGGCCCTGACGCTTGATCGCGCGGCTGATCGCACGACGCGCCGCTTCGATCTGGCGCGCGGTGATCCGCTCGGGTTCCAGTGCCTTCAGCCCGTAGGAGCCGAAGTTCAGGCTGGTTCCACCCTTGGCATTGCCATGGATGCGGCCCTTGAAGGCCTTGCGAAACTTGGTTTTCTTCGGTTGCAACATGTCAGTTGTCCTTAGCGGCGATCTTCACGAGCCGGACGGACGCCGGTCGTCTGTGCATCGAGCATCAGACGGTCGGTCGCCATCGGGTCGTGGCCGAGAATCTCGCCCTTGAAGATCCACACCTTGATCCCGCACACGCCATAGGCGGTGTGAGCGGTCGATTCGGCATAGTCGACATTGGCACGCAGCGTGTGCAGCGGCACCCGGCCCTCGCGGTACCATTCGGTACGGGCGATTTCCGCGCCGCCGAGACGGCCGGCGCAGTTGATGCGGATGCCTTCAGCGCCCAGACGCATCGCCGACTGCACCGCACGCTTCATGGCGCGGCGGAACGCGACGCGGCGTTCGAGCTGGTCGGCAATGCCCTGACCAACAAGTTTGGCGTCGACTTCGGGCTTGCGGATTTCGACGATGTTCAGCGACACGTCGCTGCCCGTCAGTTCGCCCAGCTTCTTGCGAAGCTTTTCGATGTCGGCGCCCTTCTTGCCGATGATGACACCCGGACGGGCGGCATAGATCGACACGCGGCACAGCTTCGCGGGACGTTCGATCACGACCTTCGAGATCGCGGCCTGCGGCAGGGTCTTGAACACAAACTGGCGGATCTTCAGATCTTCGACCAGCATGCGGCCATAGTCCTGGCCTTCGGCGAACCAGCGACTGTCCCAGGTGCGGTTGACCTGCAGGCGCAGGCCGATCGGATTGCTCTTCTGGCCCATATTACGCCTCTTCTTCCTGTTCGCGCACAACGATGCGGATGCGGCTGAACGGCTTGACGATCCGGGTCGATTTGCCGCGGCCACGAGCGTGCCAGCGCTTCATCGAGATCGACTTGCCGACGCTTGCTTCCTGGATAACCAGCGCATCAACGTCGAGGTTGTGGTTGTTCTCCGCGTTGGCGACGGCGCTGGCGAGAACCTTGCGCACGTCGACAGCCATCGCCTTCTTCGAGAAGGTGAGGATGTTCATCGCGTCTTCGACCTTGCGACCGCGGATCAGCGCAGCGACGAGGTTCAGCTTCTGCGCCGAACCGCGAATCTGCGTGCCGACCGAGAGCGCCTCGTTATCCGCAACGCGGCGGGGGGACTTTTCCTTGCCCATTAGCGTTTGCCCTTCTTGTCGGCAGCGTGACCGGGGAAGAAGCGCGTCGGCGCAAATTCACCCAGCTTCATGCCGACCATGTCTTCGTTGACCGATACCGGCACGAACTTGCGGCCGTTATAGACGTTGAAGGTCAGCCCCACGAACTGCGGCAGGATGGTGGACCGGCGCGACCAGGTTTTGATAGGCGCATTGCTGCTGCCTTCCTGGGCCGTTTCGGCTTTCTTGAGCAGATGGAGGTCCACAAAAGGACCCTTCCAGACCGAGCGAGCCATGGCTTACCTCTTCTTCTTCGCGTGACGCGACCGGATGATCATCTTGTCGGTCGATTTGT
>NZ_DASYHE010000002.1:0-15097 GCF_035998965.1 Sphingopyxis sp. | reverse complement strand
GCAATTTTTCGGCCAACCAGCTGTCCGCCGATCTCGACCAGCGGATCGTGCGCCTGCAGGGCAATGCGCGGCTGCGGATCAATCAGGGAGTGATCAAATGAACCGCCTTTGGACCATGAAAAGCATGGCGCTTGCAGGCGCAGGTTTTGCGTTCACCAGCCTCGCTTTGCTCTCGATCGGCAGCGGGGATGCCGCGCAGGCGCAGGCGCTCGCCAACCACAACAGCAACGCTCCGGTCGACTTCGCGGCGAACAGCATCGAAGTGCAAGACCGCGCCGACCGCGTCGTCATCGCGGGCAATGTCCGCGTGACGCAGGCGGGGATGACCTTGACCGCGGCGCGGATGACCGTCGCCTATTCGCGTCAGGGCGGCACCGACGTCAACCGGCTCGACGCCACCGGCGGTGTCGTGGTGACCAAGGGCGACGAGCGCGCATCGGGCAATGTCGCCATCTACGACCTCGACCGCCGCCTGATCACGATGGTCGGCAATGTCGAGCTGCGCCAGCGCGGCAATAATCTGCGCGGTGGGCGGATGGTGATCGACCTCAACAGCGGCCGCGCGACGGTCGACGGGCGGGGCGCAGCGCGCGGTCCCGACGGCAATCCGATTTCGGGCGGCACTGGCGGGCGTGTCACCGGCACCTTCACGGTACCGGAAAGAAAGCAGTAACCAGCGCTTTATACCGTTCTGCAACCATGCGCCTTCACCATGGGCGCAGGGACCAGAACCAGTGCGGTGCCGGGGGGCGACACCGCGTAGCGAAAGCACGCCCCCATGCGATTCTCACCGCTCGTTCCGCCACGCCGTCCGCTATTTGGACGCCGTATTGGGCCGCCGGCAGCGATTATCCCGACCCCGACGTCCGAAGAACGACGCCTGATCGACCGGATCCTGCGGCATGTTGGGCCGCGCGAGAAACTCTAGCCGACGGTTTTCATAGTCGTCATCCCGGCGAAGGCCGGGATCTCGCCGCTGCTCCGTGACGCTCCGTTGAGATCCCGGCCTTCGCCGGGATGACGAATTGACGGGGTTGATTCAATTCGCCGTTAAGCCCGCTTGGCCTTCTGCTCTCGCCGCCCTACATGCACCGCGCATGCCGCCCGATACGCTCACCTCCGCCGACGCGGCCAAGGAACCACCCGTTCTTGATACGCTAAGGCGTTTCCTGCCTTATCTGTGGCCCGCGGGGCACAGGGGGCACAAGGTGCGGATCGTCGGGGCGGGGCTGATCGTGCTCGCGTCGAAGGGTGTCCAGCTGTCGATGGGCTTCCTCTACGGCGCCGCGATCGACGCGATGGTGCCGGGAATGGAAGAGGGGGTTGCGCTCGCGATCGGCCTCGTTCTGGCTTACGCCGGGGCGCGCTTTGCCGGGGTGTTGTTCGATAACCTCCGCAACGTCGTGTTCGAACGCGTCGGGCAGGATGCGACGCGCCAGCTGGCGATCGCGACCTTCAGCCACCTTCACGCGCTAAGCCTGCGCTTTCACCTCGCGCGGCGGACGGGCGAGGTGACCAAGGTGATCGAGCGCGGGACCAAGAGCATCGACACGATGCTGTATTTCCTGCTGTTCAACATCGCGCCGACGATCATCGAATTGCTCGCGGTGCTGATCATCTTCTGGACCAAGTTCAGCTTTGGGCTCGCCAGCGCGACCGCGTTGATGGTCGTCGTCTATATCATCTTCACCCGCAAGGTGACCGACTGGCGCAACGCGCTGCGCACCCAGATGAACGATCTCGACACGCTGACCATCGGGCGCAGTGTGGACAGCCTGCTCAATTACGAGACTGTCAAATATTTCGGAGCGGAGGCGCGCGAGGAAGCACGCTACCGCGACGTTGCCGATCGCTATGCGCGCGCCGCGGTGAAAAGCGAAAACAGCCTCGCGTGGCTGAACATCGGGCAGAGCCTGATCACCAACGCCGCGCTGGCGGGGGCCATGGCCTATACCGTGTGGGGCTGGTCAACGGGCGAATATAGGGTCGGCGATGTGGTGCTGGTCAACACCTTGCTCGCGCAGCTGTTCCGCCCGCTCGACATGCTCGGCATGGTCTATCGCGTCATCCGCCAGGGGCTGATCGACATGGAGGCGATGTTCCGCCTGATCGACACCCCGCCCGAGATTTCGGACGCGCCGGGCGCGCCGCCGTTGGTGGTGCACGGCGGCGCGGTGGCGTTCGACAATGTGGTGTTCGGTTATGAGCCCGACCGGACGATCCTGAACGGGGTGAGCTTTGCGGTCGGTGCGGGCGAAACGCTGGCGATCGTCGGGCCGTCGGGGGCGGGCAAATCGACGATCGCGCGGCTGCTGTTCCGTTTCTACGATCCGCAGGGCGGGCGGATCACGATCGACGATCAGGATATTGCCGCGGTGACGCAGGCCAGCCTGCGCGGTGCGATCGGCATCGTGCCGCAGGACACGGTGCTGTTCAACGACAGCATCGGCTACAACATCGCCTATGGCCGCGAAGGCGCGGGCGCCGACGAGGTGGCGGCTGCGGCGGAAGGTGCGGCGATCGACGGCTTTATCGCGATCCTGCCGCAGGGCTATGACACCGAAGTCGGCGAGCGCGGGCTGAAGCTGTCGGGCGGCGAAAAACAGCGCGTCGCCATCGCGCGGACCTTGCTCAAGAACCCGCCGGTGCTGATTTTGGACGAAGCGACGAGCGCGCTCGACAGCCGCACCGAGGCGGCGATTCAGGACACGCTGGAACGGATTGCGCAGCGGCGCACGACCTTGGTGATCGCGCATCGGCTGTCGACGGTGACGGGTGCCGACCGGATCATCGTGCTCGATCATGGCCGGGTGGCGGAGACGGGGACGCACGACCAGCTGCTCGCGATGCGCGGGCTCTACGCCGACATGTGGGCGCGGCAGCAGGCGGAGAAGGAAGAGGGGACGGTTTAGACGGGCCCTTGTTCATTCATTTCGAATGTTATCGAAATATCTGTTGACGCCCAGCTCCGATTTCCATATTTCGATGATTATCGAATCATGGAGGCCGCGATGGAATCGGAAACCGTTGTTCGCGCGTTGAGCGCGCTGGCGCAGGAGCATCGGCTGTCGCTGTTCCGGCTGCTCGTACAGGCGGGGCCGGACGGGCTTGCCGCGGGGGCGATTGCCGAAGCGCTGGGGGTGCCCGCGTCGTCGCTCAGCTTTCACCTCGCGCAGCTGACCAACGCCGGACTGATCGCGCAGCGCCGCGACGGGCGGTCGCTGATATATTCTGCCGACTATGGCGCGATGAATGCGCTGCTCGGCTTCCTCATGGAAAATTGTTGCGGCGGTGCGATGTGCGCGCCTGCCGCGCCCTGTGACACCAAAGACAAGAATGAAAGGACTGCCGCATGAGCCGGTTTCATATGCACGTCGGGGTCAGCGACCTCGACAAGTCGATCGCCTTTTACTCGGGGCTGTTCGGCACCGGGCCCAGCGTGACCAAGCCCGATTATGCCAAATGGATGCTCGACGATCCGCGGATCAATTTCGCGATTTCGGTGCGCGACGGCGCGCAGAGCGGGATCGAGCATGTCGGCTTGCAGGTCGAGGATGAAGCCGAGCTCGCGGCGGTCTATGGGCGACTGAAAGACGCCGGGGCGCCGGTGCTGGAGGAAGGCGCGACGACCTGTTGCTACGCCAAATCCGAAAAGAGCTGGATCGCCGACCCCGACGGCGTCGTCTGGGAAGCCTTCCTGACCAATGGCGAATCGACGGTCTATGGCGACAGCCCCGATTTCGCCCCGCTGGCGTCGGACAATGCCGCCGAGGGCGCGTGCTGCGTTCCGACGATGCCGCAGGCCGCGCCCGCCAAGGTCGGCTGCTGCTGACATGACCGCGGGGGAGGGGCTGAACATATTGGTGCTGTGTACCGGCAATTCGGCGCGCAGCATTTTGGGTGAGGCGCTGATCGCCCGCAAGGGTGAAGGCCGGGTCCGCGCGTTCAGCGCGGGCAGCCAGCCCAAGGGCGTGCCGCACCCCGGCGCGCTGCGGCTGCTGGCGCGCGAGGGCTATGACATTTCGGCCTTCCGCTCGAAAAGCTGGGACGAATTTGCCGCGCCCGATGCGCCGCGCATCGACGTTGCGATCACCGTGTGCGGCAATGCGGCGGGCGAAACCTGCCCGCTGTTCATTGGCGCCCCGGTGCGCGCGCATTGGGGGCTACCCGATCCCGCCGATGTCGCAGGCGACGACGCGGCGGTCGATGCCGCCTTTGCCGAAACATACCGCCTGCTCGACATGCGCGTGCGGGCGATGCTGGCGCTGCCGCTCGAAACCATGACCGCGGCCGAGCGGCGTGAAGCGCTGAATACCATCGGCGCCATGGAAGGGGCTGCCTGACATGCAACGCAGCCGCCTGAGCTTTCTTGACCGTTATCTGACGCTGTGGATTTTCCTCGCGATGGCGCTGGGCGTCGCGCTGGGGACGCTGTTTCCGGCGCTGGCGGCGGGGATCGACGCGATGAGCGTCGGGACCACCAACCTGCCGATCGCGATCGGGCTTATCCTGATGATGTATCCGCCGCTGGCGCGGGTGCGCTATGCCGCGCTGCCGCAGGTGTTCGAGGATCGGCGGGTGCTGATGCTGTCGCTGGTCCAGAACTGGCTGATCGGGCCGGTGCTGATGTTCGTGCTCGCGGTGATCTTCCTGCGCGACGAGCCCGCCTATATGACCGGGGTCATCCTGATCGGGCTGGCGCGCTGCATCGCGATGGTGCTGGTGTGGAACCAGCTGGCAAAGGGCGACAATCAATATGTCGCGGCGCTGGTCGCGTTCAACTCGCTGTTCCAGATCCTGTTTTTCAGCGCCTATGCCTGGTTTTTCCTGACCTTCCTGCCGCCGCTGCTGGGGCTGGAGGGGCAGCTGATCGCGATCGACACCTGGATGATTGCCGAGGCGGTGCTGATCTATCTGGGCATCCCCTTCCTCGCCGGGTTCCTGACCCGTAGTTTGCTGGTCCGCGCGAAGGGTGAGTATTGGTACGAAACGCGCTTCCTGCCGCGCATCGCGCCGATCACGCTGGTCGCGCTGCTGTTTACCATCGCGGCGATGTTCAGCCTGAAAGGCGGTGAAATCCTGACGCTGCCGTTCGACGCGCTGCGCATCGCGGTGCCGCTGACGATCTATTTTGTCCTGCAATTTGTGATCAGCTTTGCGATGGGCAAATGGATCGCCGCCGATTATCCGCGCACCACCGCGGTCGCCTTTACCGCGGCGGGTAACAATTTCGAGCTGGCGATCGCGGTCGCGATTGCGGCGTTCGGGCTGGCGTCGCCGGTCGCCTTTGCCGCGGTGATTGGCCCGCTGGTCGAGGTGCCGGTGCTGATCCTGCTCGTCAACCTGGCCTTCTGGTTCGGGCGGCGCTGGTTCCCGGACAGTTTGCCGCGCGATAGCTGAGGATTTTCGCTCCGAATTTGATCGGGTCGGGTTGACCCCCCGCGTACCCGCCCTCTACGCATAATCTCATGCCGCATGACACCACCCTGATCGGCACCATCGTCGCCGGGCTGGGCGTGGCGTTCCTGATGGGGGCGCTCGCGCACCGGCTGCGGATTTCGCCGATTGCGGGCTATCTGCTCGCGGGGGTGCTCGTCGGGCCGTTCACGCCGGGCTTTGTCGCCGACACCGGGCTGGCGATGCAGCTGGCCGAGATCGGCGTCATCCTGCTGATGTTCGGGGTGGGGCTGCATTTTTCGCTGAAAGACCTGCTGTCTGTGCGCAAGATCGCGGTGCCGGGGGCGATCGCGCAGATTGCGGTGGCGTGGGCGCTCGGGATCATGCTGGGGCTGGGGCTCGGCTGGTCGATCGAGGGCAGCGCCGTGTTCGGCCTCGCCCTGTCGGTCGCATCGACCGTCGTGCTGCTGCGCGCGTTGCAGGCGCGCGATATGGTCGAGACCGAAAAAGGACGGATCGCGGTCGGCTGGCTTATCGTCGAGGATCTGGTGATGGTGCTCGCACTCGTGCTGCTGCCCGCGATGTTCGGTGAACGCGGTGACGAGGGAGGCAGCGCAGGACTGGTCCAGTCGGCGGCGATCGTGCTGCTCAAGGTTGTCGGTTTTGTCGCCTTCATGTTCGTAATCGCGCGGCGGGTGTTGCCATGGGTGCTGCACTGGTCCGCGCACACCGGATCGCGCGAGCTGTTCCGGCTCGCGGTGCTGGCGATCGCGCTGGGGGTGGCGTTCGGCGCCGCGGTGATTTTCGATGTGTCGTTCGCGCTCGGGGCGTTCTTCGCCGGGATGATCCTTGGCGAAACGCAGCTCAGCCGCCGCGCCGCCGAAGAAACGCTGCCGCTGCGCGATGCCTTTGCGGTGCTGTTTTTTGTATCCGTCGGCATGTTGTTCGACCCCAATGTGCTGGTCGAACAGCCGGGGCCGGTGCTGGCGACGGTGGCGATCATCGTCGTCGGCAAATCGCTCGCTGCCTTCGCGCTCGTGCGCGCCTTTGGCCACACGTCGCAAACCGCGCTGACGGTGTCGGTCAGCCTGGCGCAAATCGGCGAATTTTCCTTCATCCTCGCGGGGCTGGGGGTCGGGCTGGAGGTCTTGCCCGAAACCGGGCGCGACCTGATTTTGGCGGGTGCGCTGCTGTCGATCCTGGTCAACCCGATCCTGTTCACACTGGCGGTCAAGCGCATCCGCACCGACGCGGTACCCGAGCCGGTGGATATGGCGAGCGAGGAATCCGCTGCGCTGTGCAACGCGGGGGTGGTGCTGATCGGATTTGGCCGCGTCGGCAGCCATATCGGCACGCTGATCTGCGGGCGCGGCGAGGGGCTGACCGTGATCGAGGATCAGAAGGATATGGCAGCGGCCGCGCGCGCGACGGGCGCGACGGTGATTGTCGGCGATGCGACCAAGGAGAGCGTCCTGCGTCAGGCCGGGCTCGAAGAGGCATCGACCCTGCTGATCGCAATCCCCGAGGGGGTCGAGGCAGGAGCGATTGTGCGGCGGGCGCGGGCGATCAACCCGAAGCTGGTGATCGTCGCGCGCGCCCATTCGGACGAGGAGGTCGACGATCTGGTGCGGCGCGGCGCCGACCATGTCGTGATGGCCGAACGCGAGACGGCATCGCGGATGGCGCAGCGGGCGATGCTGACTTTGATGTAACCTAACCCTCATTCCGTTCGTGTCGAGCGAAGTCGGGACACCCATCAGCGGCACGCGAGGGCGAAGGGCATCTCGACTTCGCTCGATGCGAACAGGAAAAGGATTGGAATGGAGGAGACGGGGCTTCCCCCACCGCGCCAAACTTCCTATCGCCCCTCTCAATGTCCGCCGACGCGCTGCTCCCCCTCCTGAAATCCACCTTCGGTTTCGACCATTTCCGCGGTCGGCAGTCGGACGTCGTCGACCGCGTGATGGCGCGTGAGCGGACGCTGGCGGTGATGCCGACCGGAGCAGGCAAGTCGCTGACGTACCAGTTACCGGCCGTGGCGCTCGATGGCTGTGTCGTTGTCGTGTCGCCGCTGATCGCGCTGATGCACGACCAGCTGCGCGGTGCGCGCGCGGCGGGGATCCGCGCCGCGAGCCTGACCAGCGTTGACGCCGATGGCGCCGAGACGCGGCAGCGGTACCGCGACGGCGACCTCGACCTGCTCTATGTGGCGCCCGAGCGCGCGACGGGCGAGGGGTTTCGCGCGCTGCTGGAGGCTAAAACCCCGGCGCTGTTCGCGATCGACGAGGCGCATTGTGTGTCCGAATGGGGGCATGATTTCCGCCCCGACTATCGCCTGCTGCGTCCGCTGCTCGACGCGTTTCCGGCGGTGCCGCGGCTGGCGCTGACCGCGACCGCCGACAAGCACACGCGCGAGGATATTCTCTTTCAGCTCGGGATTCCCGACGACGGGCTGATCCTTGCGGGCTTTGACCGGCCGAACATCCGCTACGCGATCCGCCCGCGGGTGACCGCGGCGCGCCAGCTGGTCGACTTCATCGCCGCCAATCCGGGGCCGGGGATCGTCTATTGCCCGACGCGCAGCGGCACCGAACGGCTGGCGGACCAATTGGCGAAGGCGACGGGGCGGCCGGTCGCCGCCTATCATGCCGGGCTCGATGCCGAGGTGCGCTCGCGCGTCCAGCATGATTTCGTCGCGTCGGAGGACGGCATCGTCACCGCGACGGTCGCGTTCGGCATGGGGATCGACAAGCCCGACGTGCGCTTTGTCGCCCACGCCGCGCTGCCCAAATCGATCGAAAGCTATTATCAGGAAACCGGGCGCGCCGGGCGCGACGGCGACGCCGCCGAGGCGATGATGCTGTGGGGTTCCGACGATTTCGCCAAGGCCCGTATGCGGCTTTCCGAACTGCCCGAGGCGCGCGTAGCGGGCGAGCGGTTGCGGCTCAACGCGCTCGCGGCGCTGGTCGAGACGGTCGAATGTCGCCGCGCGTTGCTGCTCCGCCATTTCGGCGAAAGCCCGCCCGCGCGCTGCGGCAATTGCGACAATTGCCTCGACCCCGGGCGCCAGGTCGACGCGACGGTGCTCGCGCAAAAACTGCTCTCGGCAGTCTATCGCACCGGGCAAAGCTATGGCGCCGGACATATCGAGGCGGTGCTGACCGGGCGCAGCGATGAACGGATCGTGGGGCGCGGTCATGACAAATTGTCGGTGTTCGGGATCGTCGCGGGCGACGAGGCGCGGCTGATCAAGCCGCTGGTGCGCACGCTGGTAGCGCGCGAGGCGCTCGAGACGACCGAGCATGGCGGGCTGATGCTCGGCCCCAGTGCGCGCGCGATGATGAAGGGCGAGGCGCCGGTGCTGATCGCCGAACCGCCGGTGAAGCGGACGAAACGTGAAGCGCGCGGCGGGGCTGGCGCCGGGGCGGCCAACCCGATCGGCGATCCGCTGTTCGACGCGCTGCGGAGCGTCCGGCGCGAGCTGGCCGCCGAAGCCAATGTGCCGCCCTATGTGATCTTTCACGACGCGGTGCTGCGCGCGATGGCGACCGAAAAGCCCGCGACGCTGGACGCGATGGGGACGATTCCGGGGGTTGGTGCGAAAAAACTGGAGGCGTGGGGCAATGCGTTTCTGGCGGTGATCCGGCAGTTTCGATTGGCGGGTTTCGGCCGGTTGCGGACCTAGACGATCCTCCCCGGAACGGGGAGGGGGACCACTGAAGGTGGTGGAGGGGGCTGGCGGCCTGACGCAAGGTTGCGTGAGGACGCGACCCCCCTCCGTCAGCGCTTCGCGCTGCCACCTCCCCACAAGTGGGGAGGATCGTTTTTTTCCCACCTCCCCGCCGATATCCTGCGGTCACGTCACACCTTCCCGCTTGTCAGCTAAAGCCGCTGTCCTATACATCGCGGCCATGAGCGATTTTCGACCCCTGTCCGCCGACTTTAGCGTCGCCCCGCAGATTTCCTTTGAGGATGTCGCCGCGGCGAAAGCCGCCGGCTTTGCGATGATTGTGAACAACCGCCCCGATGGTGAAGAGCCCGACGCGCCGCAGGGCGACGATATCGCCGGGGCCGCGGCGGCCGAGGGGCTGGCCTATGCCGCCATCCCGATCGGCCATGCCGGGTTCAGCCATCCGCAGCTCGACGCGCTCGACGCGGTGCTGGCGGGGGCGACCGGGCCGGTGCTCGCCTATTGCCGCTCTGGTACGCGCTCGACGCATTTGTGGGCGCTGACCCGCGCGCGCGCGGGCGACGATGTCGATGCGATTTGCGAGGCCGCAGCGAACGCCGGTTATGACCTGTCGGGGCTGCGCCCGATGCTCGATGCGCTGGCGGGCGAGCGGTGACCGTCGCCGAACTGGCCCAGCTCGGCGGATCGGTGGTCGCGGTGCTGTTTGTCGTGTGGCTGGTCAAGCGGATGGGGCTGGGTGCCGATCCGCGCATCGAGGATGACGCCCATGCGATCCGCCTCGCCGAAGAGGCCGAGGCAGGGTTTCGCGGGATCGAGGTCGCGCGCGACCGCGCGGGCTTTGCCGCGATCGTCCGCAATGCCGAAGGCCGCCAGATGCTCGTGCGCGCGCACGGCAATCATTTTGCGGCGCGGCCGATCGATGGCGCGGTGATCGGGCGGCTCGACAAGGATTTCCTGACCCTGACAATGCCCGAAAAGACGTTCGGCGCGGTGACGCTGCATCTGGGCAAGGATGCCGGAATGTGGGCGTCGCGGATGCGGGAGATCGGGCGTGCCTGAACTTCCCAATCCGGTCACCTATGCGGTGCCCGCCTTCATCCTGCTGCTGATCGCCGAGATGATCATCTCGCTGCGCGCCGACAAAAGCCGCTACGAGGCGCGCGATACGCTGACCTCCCTAATGCTCGGCACCGGCAGCCAGGTTGCGGGGGCGCTGGTCGGCGCGGGAGTGATTGCGGCGTCGGTGTGGGTGTATCAGTTCCGTCTGTTCGACATCGGCATCGAATTTGCCAGCTGGTGGTGGGCGTGGATCCTCTGCTTCTTCCTCGACGACCTCGCCTATTACGCCTTTCACCGCAGCGCCCACCGCGTCCGCTGGTTCTGGGCCAGCCATGTCATCCACCACAGCTCGCAGCATTATAATCTGTCGACCGCGCTGCGGCAGACATGGACCGGCTTTTTCAGCCTGACCTTCCTGTTCCGGCTGCCTTTGTTCCTGATCGGCTTTCCGCCCGCGATGGTGTTCTTCTGCGCCGGGCTCAACCTGATCTACCAGTTCTGGATCCATACCGAGGCGATCAAGCGGCTGCCCAAATGGTTCGAGGCGGTGATGAACACCCCGTCGCACCACCGCGTCCACCACGGGGTGAACCCGCGCTATCTCGACGCCAATTATGCCGGGGTGTTCATCATCTGGGACAAGATGTTCGGCAGCTTCGTCGCCGAACGCGATGACGAGCCGGTGCGGTACGGCATCGTCAAGCAGCTTGGCAGCTTCAACATCCTGTGGGCCGCGGTGCACGAATGGGTTGGGATTGCGAAGGATGTGTGGTCGGCGCCGTGGAAGCACAAGCTGAGCTATATCTGGCGCGAACCCGGCTGGAGCCACGACGGCAGCCGCGCGACGAGCGCGATGATCAAGGAGCGCTGGGCGGCGGGGCGGCCAGAGGAAGAGCCGGCGGAATAGCGTCCGTCGCCCCCGCGAAGGCGGGGGACGCAGTCGGCCTTGTCCAGCAAAGAAGGTGTAAACCTCCAGCGGCCCCCGCCTTCGCGGGGGCGACGTATAGGCTTGCCACGCCGCTTAATGACATTCATGTAAGTCTCGATTGACCACCGAACGGGTGGCGAGGGGAGCGGCGCGCATGAATTCTGGGGATCAGTTCGACATCATCGTTATCGGCGGCGGTAGCGCGGGGAGCGCCGCGGCGGGGCGGCTGGCCGAGGACGGGACGCGGACGGTGTGCCTGGTCGAGGCGGGCGGGACCAATGACATAGTCCGGGTCAAGACGCCGGGGTTCATGCCCTTCATCCCGCAATCCTCGAACTACCGCTATGACACCGTGCCGCAAAAGGGGCTGAACGGGCGCACCGGATATCAGCCGCGCGGGCGCGGGCTGGGCGGGTCGAGCGCGATCAACGCGATGGTCTATATCCGCGGCCACCAGTTCGATTACGACCAGTGGGCGGCGCTCGGCGCGACGGGCTGGAGCTATGCCGATGTGCTGCCCTATTTCAAACGCAGCGAGGGCAATGAGCGCGGCGGTGACGCCTATCACGGCGGCGACGGGCCGCTGAGCGTGATGGACCAGCGTTGGCCCAATGTGACCAGCCGCCGCTTCATCGAAAGCGCGGCGGCGCTGCAGCTGCCGCGCACCGGCGATTTTAACCTGCCGAACAATGAAGGGTTCGGGCTCTATCAGGTGACCCAGAAAGCGGGCGAGCGCTGGTCGGCGGCGCGCGCCTATGTCGAGCCGCTGCGCGGGCGCGCGAACTTGAACATCCGCACGAAGGCGTTGGTTGAAAAGATATTGGTCGAGAATGGCCGCGCCACCGGGGTCGTGATCCGCCGCGGGGCGCAGCGCGAAACGCTGCGCGCGCGCGGCGGGGTGGTGCTGTCGGCGGGGGCGTTCGGGTCGCCGCAGATCCTTCAGCTATCGGGCATTGGTCCCGCTGCGCATCTCGCCGACAAGGGCATCACCGTCGTGGCTGATCGCGCCGCGGTCGGCGAGAATCTGCAGGACCATATCGATTATGTATCGAGCTGGGAGACCCGCTCGACCGATCCGCTCGGCAACAGCCTGGGCGGCACCTGGCGGATGGTGAAGGCGATCTTTGAACATCGCACCAAGCGCACCGGCATCATGACGACCTGCTTTGCCGAAGCAGGGGGATTCTGGAAATCGCACCCCGATTTGCCCGCGCCCGACATCCAATATCATTTCGTCCCGGCGATGCTGGAGGATCATGGCCGGACCAAGGTCAAGGGCCATGGTTTTTCGTGCCACGCGTGCGTGCTGCGCCCTGAAAGCCGCGGCACGGTGCGGCTGGCGTCGAGCGACGCGGCGGCGGCGCCCGCGATCGACCCCGGCTTCCTGACCGACGATCGCGACATCGCGACGCTGCGCGCCGGGGTGCGGATGATGCACCGCATCGTCGCGGCGCCGCCGCTCAGCGACTATGCAGGGAGCGACCGGCATCCGGTGGACCTCGACGACAATGCCGCGCTCGACGCATTGATCCGCAGCCGCGCCGACACCGTCTATCACCCAGTCGGCACATGCCGGATGGGCAGCGACGCCGATGCGGTGGTCGATCCGACGCTGAAACTCAATGGGATCGAGGGGCTGTGGGTCGCCGATGCCAGCATCATGCCGCGGCTGGTGTCGGGCAACACCAATGCGCCAAGCATCATGATTGGTGAGCGCGCCGCCGATTTCGTGAAGGCGGCGCTTTCGGCGGCCTGATTTACGAATTTGCATAGAATATCCGCTATGTCTGCTGTGCACGGGCATGGGGGAGTTTCTACGTGGTATTACTGTTTCGTGCCGCAGCGGCGGCACTTGTCGTGACGACCGGTCTTGCGCTTTCAGGCTGCACCGAGGCGCGCGATCCGGCGAGCGAGGAGCCCGCGACGCTGCTGCCCGGCCAGTATAAGGTGTCGATCGGCGGCGACATGCAGGGTGGAATGCCCTTTGCCAGCAAGGTCGCCAGGGACGAGCAGGACGGCTTTTGCCTCGCGGCCGGCTATGGCGAGGATGTTCCCGAGATGCTGGTTCGCCAGCATCTGGGCATGGCCGAGGGCTGTTCGCTCGACGCCGCGCCGCGGCAGGGCAATGCGTTCAGCGGCAAGCTGAGCTGCCCCACCGATCCCGAGCGCGCGGCGGGCGGAAGTTTCGACATCACCTATAGCGGCGCTGTTTCCCCCGATCGCATCGATATCAACGGGCAGATCAAGCTCGAACTGCCCGATTCCGTGCTGGCGTCGATGGCGCCCGAAGAGGCTGAGCAGATGAAGCAGGCGCAAGCGATGATGGAAAAAATGACGATCAGCGTGACGGCCGAGCATAACGGCGCGTGTAGCTAGGCGCCACCTGTCGCGATCAGCGGCACGCCCCCGCCAGCACCTGTCCGCGCTCGGTCAGGTCGTAGCGGCTCGTCGGCGGCCGCATATCGATCACCTCGCGTCGCACCAGCCCGCGCTCGCCGAGCGCCGTCAGTCCCTGCGACAGCGCGCGCGGAGTGGCGGGCGCGAGCAACCGTGACAGCGCGTTGAAGCGGTCGTGGCCCGCGCCGATCCCTGCCACCAACGGCAGAGTCCAGCGCGTGGCGGCGCCGGGCGGCAGCCCGATCGCCACCTGCGCTTCGTTGATCGTCGCGGCGCGCGCGGCGGCGGCGGTGCCTGCTTCGGTCAGGACGTATTCGGGACGCAGCGGGTGGCCGTGGCCGGGGTTGCGCTGGACCCAGCCGATCGTCGCTGCCGCGTCGAGCGTGCGAGTCAGGCTGTCGCGCGATAGCCCCAGCCGGTGAATGAGTTCGACGAACCGCGCGCCGCGATGCGCCGCCAGATCGGCGAGCAACGGCACCAGCCAGCGATGGCTGCCGAGCTGGATGAGCAGCGGATCGGGCGTGCTTGACGGCATTTGCAAGTAACTATACAAACCGGACTAAAGATGCAAGGGCGTTGGCAAAGGGAGGCTGTGAGATGGCATTGGAAATCGGATCGGAACTCACCTGTTCGATGGGGGTCACCGACATGACCGCGGCGATCGGCTGGTACGAGCGCGTGATGCACTGCAAGCTGCTCTACCGCGCCGACGACATCGGCTGGTGCGAACTTGCGACGCCGATGGCGGGGGTCAATATCGGCCTCAGCCAGGTCGAGAGCGTGGTGCAGGGCGGCGGCGCGACCAATGTGTTCGAGGTCGCCGACATCGACGCGGCCAAAGCCCATCTCGATGCCGAGGGGGTGCGGCAGGACGGCGACATCCAGCATATCCCGGGGCTGGTCAAACTCATCACCTTCTACGATCCCGACGGCAATGCCTTCATGTTTTCGCGCTCGGAAATGGCGGCATGACGATGCGGTGGGGCGTTGCGATGCTGCTGGCGTTTGCGGCCCCCGCTGCGGCCGAAGCTCCGGCACCGTCGCTCGCGGCATGGCACGGGACATGGATCGGCGAGGGGAGCGCGTTTGGCAAAGCGGCGACCGCGACATTGGTCATCAAGGGCGCGCCCGATGGCAGCGCGACCGCGCTCGCCTATCGGCTGGCGGTACCCGGACTGCCGCCGATCGACTATGCGGCGGAAGCGATTTACCGCGTCGATGCAAAGGGCCGGGTGCGCGGCAGCTGGACCGACAACACCGGCCGGACACGCCCCATTGGCGGGCGCGTTTCCGGGTCGGAATGGCACAATCTGTGGGGAAGCGCCGACGTCGAAATCGGGCGCTCGACCTATGCGCTGGAAGCGCCCGACCGGATGATCGTCACCGATTCGGCGCTGAAGGATGATGGCAGCTGGCGCGTCTTTGCGACGCTGCGCTTTCAGCGAAAGCCCTGAAATCAAGCACTTTCTGCGGCGGCTTGTCGCGCGCGCAAAAAAAGAGGGCCGGGACTTGCGTCCCGGCCCAGCCTTTCAGGCTCTCCCCTCCTGAAACTGTTGACGCAATGAATGCCATATTAATGTCATGTTGGGAAGGCCTAAATTTGCGGCAAGCCTGCCTATTTATTG
>NZ_DASYHE010000089.1:0-61692 GCF_035998965.1 Sphingopyxis sp. | reverse complement strand
CGCTGGCTTGGATGCCAGCGCGCCACCGTAAGGTTCCCGAGCGGTCGCGGACGTTGTACTGGGTGGTGCTTGGCCTGATGACGCTCGCTATCTCCATCCAGGGATTCCTTGGCGGAACCTTCATGCACGGCGGAATATACCACTTGGCATTCTGAACCGGTCCGGCTGTGCGCATAAAGCGGTCGTTTTCTGAACAGGCACGGCCGAGGGCGCGTCTTCACCGAGGACGCGCCCTTTGACTGATCAGCGGATCGACTGAACTGCTTCGCTGCAGGCCTGCTCGCAGCGATGGCAGTGTTCAGCGCAGATGCGGCAATGCTCGTGCATGCTCGCATGCTTCTCGCACTCCTCCGCACACAGCCCGCAGGCGATGGCGCAGGCTTGAAGAGCCGCGACCAGCGCCTGCTCGTTGCTGCCGGTGCGGCGGGTGCCGAGCGAGCCTGCCGCCAAGCAGATGTCGGCGCAGTCGAGGTTCAGACGAATGCACTGGCGAAGCTGCGCGACCATCTCTTCCGCCAGACAGGCATCAGCGCACGACGTGCAGGTTTGAGCACATGAGTAGCACTCCTCGAGACAGCGGATCAGTGCATCGTTCGTGCTTCCTTTCACGTCCGGATGCGTCGCGATCATCTCTTTCATGTGGTGCATCGTTCTCTCCTGTTCAGGCAGTGGTCTCACCACCTGTCGAAGCAAGAGGTTACAAACCTGAATGTTCCGGCCTTTGCGTTGGACCGTGCGGCCGCTTTGGCGTGTCGAGTAACCTCTGGCGCTGGTGGTAGCGCACCGTCTCGACGCCCATGCCGCCTGCGTGAGCGAGCCCGGGATCGTAGTGCGGGAATTTGAACGGAGAAGGGCCGTGTCGCCGATCGTCGTGTGGGTACGAATCAGCGCTGGGTGGCGGCTTTACTCGTTGCACTGCCAATAGCTCGCGCTAGGTCGGCAGTACGCCCCGAGCGGGACACAGCCCGGCCATGGCGGATGCCAATCCGCTGTCGCTGTCGCGCAACAGGTTATGGATTGCGGTCGCAGCGATCGCTGCTTGTCCGGTCGCGACGCTGATCTGATCGAGCCCTTCCACAACGTCGCCAACCGCGTAGAGGCCAGCAACAGAGGATTGTTGGTGGGCGTTGGTCAGCACGCATCCCGTTGCCGCGAGCTTCGCGCCCAGCGAAGTGGCAAGCCCTGTTCGAGGCGATGAGCCGAGCGCAGGGTAAAGCGTGTCGAATTGTAGCTCCAGGCCATTGGCCAATCGAACCTCGACACAATCGCCAAGACGCAGCTGCTCGACAGGCGAGGGCGCGACATCGACGCCCTGCTGGTTCAGCCTGGCAAATTCGGTCGGTGCGAGGTCGAGCGACCGTTCGGCGAGAAGCGTGACCTTGGCACCATAAGCGCGCAGGAATTCGGCTTCTTCAGCGCCATGGCGGTCGCAGCCGAGCACCGCCACGCTCATCCGCCGAGCCTCATAACCATCGCAAATCGGGCAGTAGCGGAGAATGTGAATCGGCCTGCAATATTGACCCCGTTTAGGGCTGATCGGCGAGCAAAATTGACCCCCTGAACATGGACGGTTCAGGCTCCTGTGCTTTGCGGGAGCGGACGGGAGATGCTGGTCGTGGAGACGGTAGCGCGGATCCGGCGCGAGTTTTTCGTCAAGGGCAAGTCGATCAAGGAGATCGTGCGCGAGCTTGGCGTATCGCGGAACACGGTTCGCAAGGTGCTGCGATCGGGTGCGACGGCATTTTCCTATGAGCGGACGGTACAGCCGCTTCCGAAGCTGGGTCCGTGGGCGCGCGATCTGGAGCGGCTGCTGGAGGCGAACGAGCGCAAGGCGCGTCGCGAGCGGCTGACGATGGTGCGGATTTACGAGGAGCTACAGGGGCTGGGCTATCGCGGCGGCTATGACGCTGTCCGGCGTTATGCGACGGGATGGCACCGCGAGCGCTCGGCGGTGACGGCGGCGGTCTATGTGCCGCTGAGCTTCGACCCGGGCGAGGCCTATCAGTTCGACTGGAGCCACGAGGTCGTCCTGATCGGCGGGGTGACGACGACGGTGAAGGTGGCGCACATGCGGCTTTGCCACAGCCGGATGTTCTATGTGCGAGCCTATCCGCGCGAGAGTCAGGAGATGGTGTTCGACGCGCATGATCGCGCGTTCGCCTTCTTCGGCGGTGCGTGCCAACGCGGCATCTACGACAATATGAAGACGGCGGTGGATGCGATCTTCGTCGGCCGCGAGCGGCAGTATAACCGGCGGTTCCAGCAGATGTGCGGGCATTATCTGGTGGATCCGGTGGCGTGCACGCCGGCGTCGGGCTGGGAGAAGGGGCAGGTCGAGAATCAGGTCGGCCTGGTGCGCGAGCGCTTCTTTACGCCCCGCCTGCGGTTCAAAAGCTATGACGAGATGAACGACTGGCTGGCGGACCGCTGCGTGACGTTCGCCCGGCGGCATCGCCATCCCGAGCAGAAGGAGCGCACGGTCTGGGAGGTGTTCGAGGCTGATGAACGGCCCGCGCTGATCGCCTATCGCGGTCCGTTCGACGGCTTCCATGCGCTGCCCGCCGCGGTGTCGAAGACGCTGCTGGTCCGGTTCGACTACAACAAATACTCGGTGCACGCGAAGGCGGCGGGGCGGCCCGTGGATATCCACGCCTATGCCGACCGCATCGTGATCCGCCAGGACGGCGAGGTCGTCGGCGAGCATGCACGGCGCTTTGGCCGCGATCAGACGATCTATGATCCCTGGCATTATCTGCCGGTTCTGGCAAGAAAGCCGGGGGCGCTCAGGAACGGCGCGCCGTTCAAGGACTGAGCATTGCCGCCGGCGTTCGAGCGGGTGTCTCGGCGGCTGGGTGGCCACATCGATGGCGATCGCCAGATGGTCGATATCCTGACGGCGGTGATGACCGACGGCATTGAGGCGGTCGAGGCGGCCTGTGCCGAAGCGCTCGGCAGCGGCCCGGTCAGCCGCGACATCGTCCTCAACATCCTGACCCGCCAGCGCCAGCCGCCGGCACCGCTCAATATCGCTACACCCGAAGCGCTGCGGCTCCGTCACGAGCCCGTCGCCGACTGTGCCCGTTACGACAGCCTGAGGAGGTCTTATGGAACGTCACGAGATCCTGGAGATGATGGGAACGCTGAAGCTCGTCGGCATGCGTCATGCCTATGACGAGGTGGTCGCTGATGCCGTCAAGCGTCAGCACTCCGCGCAACGCGTGGTCGGTGATCTGCTGAAAGCCGAGATATCCGAGAAGCAGGCGCGCTCGATCAAATATCAGATGACGATCGCCAAGCTGCCGCTGGCCAAGGAGCTCGCCGACTTCGACTTCGCCGCCACGCCGATCAACGAGGCGCTGGTCCGGGACCTCGCCACCGGCGGCTTCCTCACCAGCCAGCGCAACGCCGTGCTGGTCGGTGGCACCGGTACCGGCAAGACCCATCTGGCGATCGCCATCGGCCGCGCCTGCGTGCGTGGCGGCGCTCGGGTCCGGTTCTACAACACGGTCGACCTGGTCAACCGGCTCGAGGCCGAGACCCGCGCCGGACGGCAGGGACGCATTGCCGATCACCTCTACCGGCTCGATCTCGTGATCCTCGATGAGCTCGGCTATCTGCCGTTCGCGCTGTCCGGCGGCCAGCTGCTGTTCCACCTCGTCAGTCGCCTCTACGAGCAGACCTCGATCATCGTCACTACCAACCTCGCGTTCGGCGAATGGCCCTCGGTGTTCGGCGACGCCAAGATGACGACCGCGCTGCTCGACCGGCTCACCCATCATTGCGACATCGTCGAGACCGGCAACGAGAGCTGGCGGTTCAAGAGCCGCGAGGCCGCCTAACCCCTTCCCCCGGACCCCCATCCCCGCGGGTTGACCCGGTGGGCCCACAGGAACCTCCCACGGACGCCGCCGCCTGCGCTCCTGACGGCGCGCGGCGTCGTCCGCGGGTCCCTCCTATGGACTACCGGGACAACCCGCACTGCCTATCCAAAGGGGGTCAACCTTGAAAGCCGATCAGGGGTCAACTTCCCGCGCCGGTTGACAGCGGAGAAGGCCACGCGCGACGCCGATGTCATGCATCGCATCGGGCATCTCGGGACGTCGATTGACGACACCCGTCGCGAGCACGACGGTCCGCGCGTACAGGACGTTCGGTCCGCAACTTGCCGAGAAGTGATCGCCTGATGCGACGATCGCGTCGATCTCACCGCTCTGGACCGTACCGCCATATTCATGCAACTGAGCCTGCAGGCGCGCAAGAAACGTGACGCCGGAAATGCCGCCGGGAAATCCTGGGAGGTTGTGCGAGCGCGGGATGGAGGCGGCGCGCCCCGCCGCCGCGTCGTAAACGACGCAGCTCCTGAGAAAGCGGGAAAGATAGATCGCGGTCGTGAGTCCAGCGGGGCCGCCGCCCACAATCAGACAGTCGATGACCTCCTCGGGATCGCCAGTCCAGCCTTGATTGGTCAACCGCAACCTCATCATTACCCCGCGCATGCGCCCGGCGGGCCCGCGGCCCTACTCATTCGGACGGTAGGCGCAGGTAGAAAGCGCTTTGTACTCCCTTGTGAATACGCGCCGATGCCGCTTCCCCCTCATCAAGAGGGTGCGGCGGCACGAAAAAAGATCGTGAGGGATGACCCGTCCTGCTGCGTAATACAGGTGAACTCAACGGAAATGGAGATTACCCGCATGCGTCGCTTGTTCATCACGACTGCCGCCGCCGCCCTGTTCTTCGCAGGCGGCGTGGCAAACGCGCACCCGAAGCTGGTGTCCGCCAGCCCCGCCGCCAACGCGGCCGTCGCGACCCCGGAGAAGATCAGCCTCCAGTTCAGCGAGAAACTCGTACCTGCTTTCTCCAAGGCCGAACTGATCATGGCCGCGATGCCTGGCATGGCGGCCATGAAGATGCCCAGCAGCGCCGCGGTCGGCTCCGACGGGCGTACGCTAACCATCATCCCCAAGCAGCGTCTTCCGCGCGGGCGTTACAACGTCGACTGGCAAGTCGTTTCCGGCGACACGCACAAAATCACCGGCAGCTACACCTTCACGGTGAAGTGAGCGAATGCTCGACTGGCCGACCATCGCCATCCGCTTGGCGTTGTATCTGGTCCTGGCGGTGCTGTTCGGCCTGTCGGCGTTCAGCCTCTATGGCCTTCGGCTCGGCGAGCGCGAGGATGCAATCGCTCTGCGGCCTTGGCTTTCCGGAAGTGCTGTGCTCGGGTTGCTGCTTTCAGCCGCTGGCCTGACCCTCATGGCCTCGTCTATGGCCGGATCCCCATTCTGGCCGGTCGACGAGGCCGCGGTGGCTGCGTTGCTCGGAGGACCACCGGTTGGCTCCGCCTGGAAGGTGCGAATGATGGCGCTGGTCATTGCCGGGGGCGCGACCCTGCTGGCGCGAGGCAGAGCATCATGGCTGGCGACCACCATGATTGCCGCCGCTACGGCGTTGGCGACACTCGCTTGGAACGGGCACGGCGCCATGGACGAGGGAAGCACCGGATGGCTTCACCTGGGCGCGGATATTCTCCATCTCCTCGCAGGCGGTATATGGGTTGGCGCACTGTTCGGATTGCTTCTCCTGATGACGCGCCGCGCCGAGGCGATCGATACCGCGCACCTTCAGCTCACCCATCGGGCGCTGCACGGCTTCGGGGCGGTGGGCACGCTCGTGGTTGCCATTTTAGTGATCACCGGCTTGATCAATAGCTGGCTGCTCATAGGCCCAGCCAATTTCACGTCCTTGGGCACGACGCTCTACGGCTTGCTGCTGCTTGCCAAGCTGGTCTTGTTCGCAGCGATGCTGGGGCTCGCTTCGCTCAATCGCTTCCGCCTCACGCCGGCCTTCGAACGATCGATTGCCATGAACGATCATGACGGAGCGCTTATGGCGCTGCGAGTCAGCCTGGCGGTCGAGACAGCCTGCGTAGTCGGTATCCTGGCACTTGTGGCATGGCTTGGCACCCTCGCACCGCCCGCATCGGGCATGTAGGTGAGGTTACCTCTGCTGGGTCTGTTGATGTATGAGAGATGAACGAACAAGGGAAGCAAATCATGGCCGATGTCAAACGCAGTGATGCCGGCAGCGGCCAGGGTGACGGCGGCGTCGTTCTGATCACGGGCGCGAGCGGTTTCATCGCTGCGGCTCTGATCGCCCGGCTCGGCGAGCGCTACACGGTCGTCGGTCTCGATCGCGCCGGTCCGCCCGAGCCACCACCGCCCGCCGCCGCGATCGACATTGACGTCGGCTCGGATGAAGCGGTTCAAGCTGCGCTCGACGAGGTTCGCGCGCGCTACGGCAACCGCATCGCTTCCGTCATTCACCTCGCCGCCTATTATGACATTTCTGGCGATCCCAATCCGCTCTACGACAAGGTAACCGTCCAAGGCACCCGGCGGCTGATCGACGGACTCCAGTCGTTCGATGTCGAGCAATTCGTCTTCGCCAGCACGATGCTGGTCCATAAACCGACCGCCACTCCGCAGGAGCGCATCAACGAGGAATCGCCGATCGGTGCCTCCTGGGCGTATCCGCAGTCCAAAGTTGACACAGAGGCGCTGCTGCACGAGCGTCACGGACGGATACCCGTCGTCTACCTGCGACCCGCCGGAGTTTACGACGACGATGGGCGCTCTGCGTTCCTCGCACAGCAGATATCGCAGATCTACGAGCACCGCCTGATCTCGCATTTCTATCCTGGCATGCTGTGCGCGGCGCAATCATCGGTGCACCGCGATGACCTGGCGGAAGCCGTGGTGCGCCTGGTCGATCGGCGGCACGATCTTCCGTCTGAACTGCCCCTGCTTATCGGCGAACCCGATGCCCCCGGCTACGCCGAAATCCAGGATATCGTCGGCGAGGCGCTCCACGGCGAGGGCTGGAAGACAATCCGCATCCCGCAGCCGCTCGCGAAGGCCGGTATCGTTCTTCAGAACGAGGCACTCGGCGACGACGATTTCATCCAGCCCTGGATGATCGACAGTAGCAACGACCACTATATTCTCGACATCTCGCGCGCACGGTCGCTGCTTGGATGGGAGCCGAAGCACAGTCTTCGCGAAACACTTCCGACGATCGTTGCGGCGTTGAAGCGCCACCCGCGCGCCTGGTACCGAAACAACAAGCTCAACGAAAACCTGGTCGCCTGGAACGACAATTCAGATCCGAAGCCGGCCGAGTTGGACCCCCACACGCCTGAAGCCGCAACCGGCGCGATGGCCGGCATGGATCACGGGGCGATGGACCATGGCAACATGGACCACGCCGCAATGGGGCACAGGGCCGGTGCTGAAGAGATGGCGATGACCGGTCACGGTGCACATGGCGATCACATGGCCATGATGGACCGCGACGAGCGCCGCGCACGCTGGGCGCTTTACGCCAATATCGGCCTTGGTCTGTGGCTCGCCTCCAGCCCGCTCATCTATGACTCCATGACCACGCAGAGCGTCGGCGAAGCGGCGCGGTTCGTCACCGTCGATCGCGGGTTGCCATCGATCGAGTGGCGGGCGAGCGCGCTGGCCATCAGCGATGTCGTCAGCGGCCTTGCCATCGCGCTGTTCGGCGCGCTGTCGCTTGTCCCGCGCACCAAGACGTGGGCGCAGTGGGCTGTCGCGTTCATCGGCATTTGGCTGTTCTTCGCGCCGCTGATCTTATGGAGCCCGAGCGCCGCGCAGTACAACAACAACCTGCTCGTCGGGTCCGCAGTCATCGCGCTGTCGGTCCTCGTGCCGATGATGCCGGGGATGAGCATGGCCGGCATGATGGACCCAAAGAACATCCCGCCTGGTTGGACCTATTCGCCATCGACCGACGCGCAGCGGCTGCCGATCGTCGCCATGGGCCTGATCGGTCTTCTCACCTCGCGCATCCTGACCGCCTACCAGCTGGGGCACATCGATAGCGTCTGGGAGCCCTTCTTTGTCGGATCGCTGACCGACCCCCGCAACGGGACGGAGGAGATTATCACGTCGGGCATGTCCAAGGCCTGGCCGATTCCCGACGGCGGGCTTGGCACGGTGAGCTACGTGCTCGAGATCCTGATGGCGGTGATGGGCACCCGCGACCGCTGGCGGACGATGCCGTGGATGGTGACCTTCTTCGGTATCCTGGTCATCCCGCTCGGCGTCGTCAGCATCTACTTCATCATCAGTCAGCCGATCGTCATCGGCACGTGGAGCACGCTGGCGCTGATCGCCGCGCTCGCCATGCTGATCATGATCCCGTTCGCGCTCGATGAGGTTATCGCCATGGGTCAGTTCCTTATGTGGGCTAAGCGCCGAGGCAAGCCGCTGATCCGCACCTTCTTCAAGGGCGATGCGATCGAGGCCGGCAGTGAGGACGCCTCCGACGTGATGTCGTCACCTGCCGCCTTTTGGGCCGACACGAAGCGCGGGCTGACGCTGCCGTGGACGCTGGCGGTCAGTATCGCGCTCGGCGCATTCCTGATGCTCACCCGGGTGACACTGGGCAATGAAGGCCCCATGGCGAACAGCGACCATGTGGTAGGCGCCCTGGTCATCACCGTCGCGATCATCGCTACCGCCGAAGTCGCTCGCGTCCTGCGCTTCATCAATGTCGCGCTCGGCGCCTGGCTAATCGCTGCCCCGTTACTGCTCACGGGGGCCGGCCTTCTGGGGACGATCGTTTCGGTGGTCGCAGGGCTCGCCCTCGCCGGTCTCAGCTTGCCGCGCGGCAAGCGCAGCCCCGAGCATTATGCGAGCTGGGACAAATACGTAATTTGAGGCCTTACTTGCATCCAGAGAGGAGGGCTCGGCATGGTGCATGCCAGCTACCGAAGCTTATTCGAGCGTCATCAAGGCAGTTTTTTGGGGTGACGGGGGGAGCCGTGGGCCGCGGCTACAACTTTGAGCGGCATCGCCACTGTTCGGTACGGCCCAGTATGCTAATGCGATTCCTTCGCAGGATCGTTGATGGCCTGCGGGCTAAGCTCCATCGCATCGAGACAGAGATAATATGAAGTGAAGTGTTCCAAACTTGCCCTCCTGGAGCTTGCCATCACGCTCGCCGCGCTACTTGTCCCGGCTGCGGCTATGGCCGCACCCGGCGACGTACAAACCGCATGGCGGCTGCTCGACTATATGGCCGTCGATTATGGCGGAGCGGTCGCGGATGGCCGGATCCGGAGCGCGGCTGAATATGCCGAGATGAACGAGTTCGCCGCGTCCGTTGCGACGCGGCTGCGCGATCTGCCAGAGAAGCCGGAACGGCAGGCGCTCGTTCAGGGAGCCGACAACCTGCAAGGGATGATCGCGCGCAAAGCACCGGCTGAACAGGTGGCGACCACCGCGCATGGGCTGGCAGCTGATCTGCTGCGCGTCTATCCAGTGCCGCTCGCGCCCAACAAGGCTCCGGACCTCGCCTCGGCCGATGGGGTGTTCCGACAATCCTGTGCATCCTGCCATGGCTTGACGGGCGACGGTCGCGGCCCGGACGCAGCCAAGCTCGACCCGCCCCCGATCGCATTTACTGATGCCGAGCGCGCCCGCCAGCGGAGCGTGTTCGCGCTGTATCAGGTGGTGACGCAAGGGATCGACGGGACCGCGATGCAGAGCTTCGCCGATCTGTCCAATGATCGACGCTGGGCGTTAGCGTTCCGCGCCGGCAGTTTCGCCTTCACCGACGAGCAGGCGCGTGAAGGCGAGCAGTTGTGGAAGTCGGACCCGGCGCTCCGCCAGCGCATTCCGGACCTTGAAACGCTGGTCGCCCTCACCCCGGCTGCACTCGCCTCCTCCATAGGCAAAGCCAACGCCGATGCGATCATGGCCTATTTGCGCCGCCACCCCGACCAGGTGGTGCAACACGCGCCCGGCTCGCTCGCAGTCGCGCGTGCCAAGCTCGCGGCAAGTGTTGCCGCCGCGCGGCGCGGCAATGCGCGCGGGGCGAAGGAGCTGGCCTTGTCGGCTTATCTCGACGGGTTCGAGCCGATCGAACCAACGCTCACGGCGCGCGACGCCACCCTGATGGGCCGGATCGAAGGCGCTATGGGCGAGTTCCGCGCCGCGATCGACCGCGGTGCATCGCCCGACGATCTCGCGGAAAAGGTGTCGGTGCTCGACGGACTATTCGACGATGCGGAAGCGGCGCTGGCGCCCGATGCCGCTACGGGGGCCTCCACGTTCCTGGGCGCATTTACGATCCTGCTGCGTGAAGGGCTCGAAGCGCTGCTCATAGTCGTTGCCATGATCGCGTTTCTTAGCAAGGCGGAGCGGGGGGAGGCGCTGCGCTATGTGCATGGCGGGTGGATCAGCGCGCTCGTTGCCGGGGGGATTACCTGGGCGGTCGCCACCTATGCCATTGGGATCAGCGGCGCGAGCCGTGAGCTCACGGAAGGGTTTGGGTCGCTATTCGCCGCGATCGTGCTGCTCTCGGTCGGAATATGGATGCATGGAAAGGCGCAAGCCGATCAGTGGCAACGCTATATCCGGGAGAAGATGTCGCGGGCGCTTACGGGCGGGTCGGGCTGGTTCCTGTTCGGTCTCGCGTTTGTCGTGGTCTATCGGGAGGTTTTCGAGACGATCCTGTTCTATGCCGCGCTCTGGTCTCAGGGGAATGGCCCCGTGCTGCTGGCGGGTGCTGCGACCGCCGTTCTCCTGCTTTCGGTGATCGCCTGGGCCATGCTCCGCTACAGCCGTACGCTGCCGATTACGCAGTTCTTCCGCTACAGCTCATGGCTGATGGCCATCCTGACGGTCGTGCTCGCGGGCAAGGGGGTTTCCGCTCTCCAAGAGGCGGGCATCATCGCCATAGCGCCGCTTCGCGATGTGCCCAGGCTCTCAATGCTTGGCCTGTTCCCTACATGGCAATCCGTGCTGGCGCAGCTCCTGATGGCAGTGGCTATCGGAACCGGCTTCGCCTGGAACCGTCGCGGCCAGTTGGCAAGGCATCGGCTCACTGACATCGATGCAGGTCCATAATGGAGGGCGGCGCCCTTACGGCTGAGCCGGGAGGCGTCCGTAGGATTCCGCCGCCTTTACTGGATCGTGCAGCGCACCGCCTTCTCCGCCTTCACAGCGGCTTTGCGGCATCCGTTGATCGGCTCACGATGGCGCAGACCCTGTCGGCCGCTCCGATCACCTCCCGGCTCGCCGGTGCATGTTGCGCGAGTCGGCCCCAGGGGCGTAGAATAGCAGCCCCAAGAGCATCCCGCCGCCGCTGGCGGCACCTCATCGCCATATTTGGAATAGGCCTCGCCTTCCTGGCCGCTCCCAAAAGAAGCAACCTTACCATCAGCCGGATTTTACTCCGCCACGCTCAGCACAGCGCCGGCGTTCCGATGGCATGTTTTGTCACCGCCGCATCCAGGCGGTGCTGTCGCAGTACAAGGCCGCGATCGAGAAGCTCGATGCGAAGGGGACAGAGCGATTCTTCGCGGCCGACTCGCAGATATTCGAAACGGGTGGCTCCGAGGGAAGCTACGCCACCTACCTCGCCCATCATCTTGGGCCAGAGCTGGCGGCGTACAAGTCGTTCACATTTTCCGACTACAAGGTCAGCGTTCGCTTTGAGGGACCGGTTGCACTCGCTACCGAGACCTACCGCTATCGAATCGAACCCAAGAACGGAGCCGTAGCCGAGCGTATTGGCGTCGCGACCAGCGTCTTAACGCGCGAGGGAAATAGCTGGAAAATCGTCAGCATGCACAATAGCGGTCGCAAGCTGAAAGGCTCCTGATCGGTCTATGGCCGCTACTGCTTCTTCGCTGGATTCGACGTAGCCGACTGCGGTGTCGCGCTGGTCGAATTCGTCGGGTGATCGTGCTCCGCTATGCCGGCATAATGGTTCATCTGATCCTCGGAGATGTCCGACGTTTTCTCGCTGCTGCCACAAGCCGTTACGGCTAGGGGTAACAGAAACATGGCCGCGATAATCGCCCTCGATCTTCTCATAACATACCCTTCGATGCCGAACTGAACCCATCATAGCTGATACGGTGCTTATTTGACTTGCTCACAATGATACGGTGGACAAGATTGCGCTAGACCGGCATGCTCATGATGTCCTTATACGCGGAAAGCAACTTATTGCGAACTTGCAGCGTCGCCTCGAACGCGATCGACGACTCCTGCCGCGCGAGCATGACCTTTGCAATATCGACCTCTTCGCCGCGCTCATAGGCGACTGTCAACTGGCCGGCGCGAGCGTTGATTTCATTAATCTTTTGAATCTGTGTTTGCAGTGTAGAGGTAAAGCCGCCTGGTTCCGTACGTTCAGTCCCCAAAATCCTTTGGTTTGAGCCAGGCCCTGCAAGCGAGTCTGCACCGTCCGCCTTTCCAAGCACGGTATCCATCGCTGCTTCGAATTTTGCTCCCGCACCCCCGGGGCTACCAACAGAACCCGCGCTGCTTGCTACATTTCGAAGCGCCGCATTCCTGTCGAGGATGGCGCTTCGCACGGCCATGACGTCGTTGAAGATGCTGCTCATGTTCACCCCGGTGCGACCTCTAGCATAGCTGTATAATCGCATCGCATGCGTTAGAGGATGGTTAACGACGCTTAGGAATGATTGCTTCATCGTAAAGCCGTGCGCCGATCCTTATAGGATTCGTCCAAGCCTGCCAGACGATGCGCGACCAGAGGTCTAATCATTGGCAGTTGACGAGATGGGACTCACTACATACGGGGCATTTTAATTGTGCAGCGCGCCTTCTCTCGCTAAATCAAAGGACAATCGCGCACGACACCCTTGCCGCTCGCGCTGGCAGCTTGGGTATGGGGGCTCACCTTTGCCACGCTGATGCCCCTACGCTGGCGCCTGACGGCGCTTTTTCCCTCGTCGGCCCGGCTGCCGGGAGTGCACCTATGAGCGGCATCGAAGTGCCTGCGCTGCGGGGTCGGCCCTGTACCGTGACATTACCGCCCCGCGCAACCCCGATCATGCTCGGGATCCACCCTTATTCTGTCGCCGGCTTGACCTCGATCGTGCAGCGCACCGGCTTCTTTGCCTTCGTCGCCGACTTGCGGCACGTCTCGATCGTCTCGCGATTGTCGCGCAACAGCTTGTCGGTCGCGACGATCGCCTCCCAGCGCTCCGGCGCAGCGGCCCGCATCAACCGCTGCCCCCCCTCCCATTGCGTCGGCGCGTCCAAAACGCGCGTCGCCACGCCTTCAGGCCATAGCCAGCTATCGGGCGTCAGACGCGCGATCGGCCCCGCCAACGCGGCATAGAACAACAGCCCCAGCACCAGGCCGCCACCGCCGAACAGATATAGCCAGCGATTCTGCTCGTCGCCGCGCCGCGCGGAAGCAAGCCGGCTCCCGATCTCACGCGCGGCCTGGTCCAGCGCCGTGCGCGCCTCGGTGATAAGACGCTGGTCCTCGCGGCGCGCGCCGATCGCCGCCGTCGCGATCTCGCCCGCCATATGCGCCGGGTCCATCGACAGGGCAGGGCTTTTCCGCATCGCGGCGATCTGCTGGGCCAGAACCCCCAGCACCTTTTCGGTACGCTCAAGCGTCGGCTGATAATCGGGAATGTCGATGGACTCGCGCGCGGCGGTCAGCCCTTCGACCGCATGACGCAGCAACGACACCTCGCCGCGCAACCGCTCGAACGCGGCCACTGGATCGTCGCCGGCATGGGGTTCGCGATACTCGTCCTCGTCCATGTTTGTTTCTCTCCCTACCGGCTAAGTCCACGGTCGCGGCCGATTCCCAGCTCATGCGTCAACTGGCGGCCCAGCTCGCCGCCGCCCATCTGCGGGCTGCGCTCCATGCCGATCTCAAGCCCCAGCTCGCGGGTGCGATTACGCAGGATCGATTCCACCTGTGGATCGCGCTCAAGGCTTTTCGCCATGCCCGCCATTTCCTTGCCCGCCTTCTCGCGGCCCGTCATGTCGCCGGCGCGATAGAGGCGGTCTCGGTCCTGGGAGAGCTGTTGCCAGCGTTCCACAAACCGATCGGCGCGCAAGTTCGGATCGGTGCGCACGCGAGCTTCCTGCGCCATCGCTTCGATCATCGGGCCGCTGCGTCCCGCCGCCGCGTCGCGCAGCAAGGCCGGATCGCGCTGCATCGCCGATGCGAGGTCGCGCGAAGCTCCTGGCCTGATCTGGTCAAGCGCCTCGGTCGCGCGCTCGAGCGCGACTTTCTGATGTTCCAACACCGGCCCGCCCGATGCGCGGGCCTGCAACATCGCCTCGGCCGAACGCGAGGTCCGCTCGACCGCGCGCGCGAATGTCCGATCCTGGCCGCGATCCGGCAACGCCGGCGTGCGCTCCGCGCCCTTCGCCGGCTCGGCCGACAGCTTCAACCCGTCGAACATGCCGCGCTTGGGCCTCTCGCCCTGGCCGCGATTGGTCGCCGGCGCTGGCCGCTCGGGTGCGGGCCGGAAATTGTCGAACATACCCCGCCGCGGCCGCCCCTCGCCCGCGGCCTTCGCCTCGCCAGCGCCGCGGTCGTCGCCCATCTGGCGTGAAGTTCCCGCGCTCGGCGCGAGGATCTCCACGCCCTTCCGCTCGGGCGCATCCGCAACGCGGATCTCACCCGACAGCCCGCGCCGATCGGCGAACGATTGCGCCTCGGCGTCGCGGTCGCGGAACATCGGATAGTCGGACGCCATATCCTTCGCCCGCTCGCGGCCCAGCGTGCGGACAAGCTTGCCGGTGTCGGCGAAGTCGTCGCGGCCATAATGGAGCTGCACGCCCTCGCGATGCCGCGACAGCGCCACATAGGCCGAATGGCGGTCCATCCCCGGCGTCGCCAGCACATGCGCCTGATCGACAGTCACCCCCTGCGATTTGTGGATGGTGGCAGCATAGCCATGATCGACATGGGCATAGTCCTTGAGGTCGAACGCCACCGATCGGCCATCGTCGAGCCGCACCGCCATGCTGTCGGGCGACACCCGCTCGACCTTGCCCAGCAAACCGTTCTTCACGCCAAGCCCGCGCTCGTTCTTGAGGAACATGATGCGGTCGCCGCTGGCGAACTCCCGCGCGCCGCGCTCGGCCGACACGCGCACGTCGTCGCCCAATTCGCCCGACGCGCGCAGCCGATCGCGCGCGGCCAGGTTCAGGTCACGCACCTCCGCATTGGTATGGGTGAGGATGATCCGGGTCTTGTCCGGATCGGCGCTGCGCTGCGCGTCCCATCGGTCGACCAGCTCGGCCCGGGCCTGCTCGCGCGTGTCCGCCGCCTGCACCATGCCATGCGCCTCATAGGCATGGACGGCCTTGCCGGTCCTGCCCGTCGCCAGCGCCCGCGTGGCGTCTTTCTGCCAGTCCTCATGCTGCCGGCGAACCTCGCTGATCTCGGCCGCCCCATGCCGCTCGGCCAGCGCGCGAAACGCCGCGCCCGCCTCGATCGCCTGCAACTGCTCAGGATCGCCGACCAGCACCACCTTCGCGCCCGCCCGCTCGGCCGCCGACAGCACCCGCTCCATCTGGCGCGTGCCGATCATGCCGGCCTCGTCGATCACCAGCACGTCGCGCGGACCTAGCAGCTCCCGGCCCTGGTCCCACTGATATTCGAGACTGGCGATCGTGCGCGAGGCGATGCCCGATCCGCCTTCCAGGCTCTCCGCCGCGATCCCCGACAGCGCCGCGCCGCGCACCTGGTAGCCAGCGCGCTCCCATTCGTCGCGCGCGACCCCCAGCATGGCGGATTTGCCGGTGCCGGCGTAGCCGACCACGATGGCAATATCCTTCTCGCCGGTTATATGCGCCAGCGCAGCTTGCTGCTCTCCCCCGAGCACCAGGCCCTCACTCCCGGCGGCGTCCAGCCCCCTTTGCAGCGACGCTGCCGGGAGACCATGCCTCGCCTTGTCGGCAAGACGATCGGCGGCGTGTTCCAACCGCTGCTCGGTGTCGATCATATCGCGGGAGGTAAAGCGGTCCTCGCCGCGCCCGTCCTTGCCCAGCCCCACCAGCTCGGGCGAGGTCCGCACCGCGCTCATCACCTGGTCGAACTGATCCTTGCCGTCGCTGTGCCGGAACGCGAACTGCGCCAGGTCGCGCCGCGTGAACGTCGCCTGCTGCCGGGTGATCGCGTCCAGCGCGATCTCGGGCCGCGCAATGATCTTCTCGCCATTCTCGCGCGCGATCCGGGCATGGTCCTCGGCCCGCTCGGCCTCAAGCCCTTGTTCGGGCATCCGCGACGCAGCCGGTCCGATCTTGTGTTGCGGCTCAAGGTCAATGCCCTGCGCCTCCAACGTGCGATGATCTATGCGGGCATCAATATCCAGCTGGGCCAACCGCTCGTTGACATGATCGGCCCACGCCTCGCGCCACTCCTTCAGGAGCGCATTGCTGTTCCACTCGCGCACCTTCTGCCCGAAGCCCTCGGGGCCAACCTCGCGCATCGACAGCATGACATGCGCGTGCGGCTTGGGCTCGCCGTCCTTGCCCCTGTCCCAATGCACATTGAGGTCCGCGACCATGCCCCGATCGACAAACTGCTTTTCGACGAAATCGCGGGCGAGGCTCACGCCCTGAGCCGTGTTCATCTCGCGCGGGATCGCGAACTCGACTTCGCGCGCCAACTGCGCGTCCTTGCGCTTCTCGCCGGCCTCGACTTCATTCCACAGGCAAGCGCGGTCGTTTAAACGCTCCGGTGCGCCTTCGGGCAGTATGATTTCCGAATGGACGACGCCTGCCTTATTCGAGAAATCATGGTCGCGCCCGAGTCGATCATCGTGCAGCCGTTCCGCTGCACGATAGGCCGCGCTTGCAACCGCGCTCGATCCGTTGGCGCGACTCACAACCTTGGCCGAGAAATGGTAGATCGCCATGACACCCTGCTTATTGCACTTCTGAGCGCACGTCGGCAACGACGTATAAGCGCGCACTCACACTCTCTGCCGTTCGCATGATTGACTTCGCCGTATTTTCTGCCGGACGCGCTACCCTATCACGCCGATCATGCTACGCTGCGGTTCCTGTTGATGGGCGCGAGGGAGAGGATGATGCGCAAGGTGCGGGACTATGACGCGGAGCTGAAAGCGCTCGGCGACAAGGCCAGGACATTGAAGGCCAGGAAGGTCCAGCAGCTCGGCGAACTCGTCACCACCACCGGGGCCGATGCGCTCGATCTCGATGTGCTGGCGGGCGCGCTGCTCGCTGCCGTCGCATCCGCCAGCACGGAAGAAAAGGAGGCGTGGCGCTCGAAAGGCGCGGCCTTCTTTCAAGGACGCGGGCGCAAGGGTTCGCGACGCGCTGCTGGCAACGCGGAAAGCGGAAACGAAACTGGCACAGGCGAGGCGCAGGGTTGAAGCCGCCGCGCGCCGCGCCGATACGAGAGGATGGGTTGTGCAACGCAGGGAACGCACCCGCCACCTGATCGAGCTGGGCGGCCTCGTCCACAAAGCCGGCCTCGTCGATCTGACCGACGATGATCGCGCGACCCTCTACGGCGCGATGCTCGATCTCGCCGCGCGCGCCCAGGGCGAGGATGCCGACAACATGCTGACGCTGTGGAAGCGGCGCGGCAAACGCGCGTTCGACGCGGAAGCGGAAGGGAGTGACGCACCATGACCAGGCTCGATGTCGAAGCGATCCGGGCAGAGGTCCGCGCGCTCGATTATGTCCGCGGCACCCCCGCCGAAATCGCTCTGTGGCGCGAAGGCGATGCCGAAGCCCGCGCCAATCTCGCGATCGAAGGCATGGACCTCGACGCCGACGAACACGCCCTGTTCGACATGCTGCGCGCAGAAGCTGTCCCCCCTCCCCTAGCCACCGCGATCGTTCTCAAGCTGCTCGATCATCCCGACGCCGACCCGGCGCTAGCGATCTCGCCGGCGACGATCCGGGCGGACGGGTAAGCGGCGATGGAATGGTTCCGCCAGCTCGGCCGTGCGCTTCGCAACCTCGCCCGTATCGCGCGCGAACAGCCGATATGGGCGATCACGGCCCTCGTCACCAGTCCGGTCGCGCTGATCCGCCACCTGTTCGGCGTGGTGGTCCTGTTCCTCATCACCGGCCTGGTGCTGGGCCTCGGCGTGCCGCTGATCCTCGGCAAGCTGCTCGGCCTGCCCCGCGATTCCAACATCTACCAAATCGTAATGATGCTGACGAGCCTGGTCATCATCCTCGTCACGCTGCGCGCCCTCTTCCAACCGCTGATCCTGCGCTATGGCGGTCCTGCCGGCGATGACACCCACGGTTCGGCCCGCTTCGCCACCGATCGCGAGACGCGCCCGCTCGCCCAAAATGGCGAAGACCTGCTGATCGGCCGTGATCGCAAATCGGGCAAGCTGCTGCGCTACGCCGGTCCCGCCCATCTGCTGACGATCGCGCCGACGCGCACCGGCAAGGGCGTGGGGACCATCATTCCCAATCTGCTCGACTATCCCGGTTCGGTCATCTGCATCGACCCCAAGGGCGAGAATGCCCGCATCACCGCCCGCTATCGCGCGAAGTTCGGCCCGGTCCATGTCCTCGATCCCTTCGGGGTGACGGGCATCCCCTCAGCCGCGTTCAACCCGCTCGATCGCCTCGACCCTGCCGGCCTCGATCTCGCCGACGACGCCATGACGCTGGCCGACGCGCTGGTCTATGACGCTCCCGGCGAAGCTGGCGAGGCGCATTGGAACGAGGAAGCCAAGGCGCTGATCGCCGGTATCCTCTTGTGGGTGGCCTGTGACCCGCAAGCGCAAGGCCAGGACTACACGCTGGAAGCCCTGCGCGACTGCCTCACCTTCGCGCCTGATAATTCCCAAAGGATGCTGCGGGAAATGTCGCGCAGCACGCAGGCGCGGGGCCTGATCGCGCGTGCCGCCAACCGCCACCTGGGCAAGTCCGACCGCGAAGCGGCCGGCGTGCTGTCGGCCGCGCAGCGCCATACCCATTTTCTCGATTCCCCGCGCATGTCGGCCGTGCTGGGCCGCTCGGATTTCACCTTCGCCGATGTGAAGACGCAGCCCACAACCGTCTATCTGGTGCTGCCGCCCGATCGGCTCGCCACCTATGCCCGGTGGCTGCGCCTGATGCTGGCGCAAGGGTTGACCGATCTGGCGCGCGCGCCGGCCTCCCCCGCCCGCCCCGTCCTGTTCCTGCTCGATGAGTTCGCCGCCCTCGGCCGCCTCGAACCCGTCGAGCGCGCTATGGGCCTCATGGCCGGCTACGGCATCCAGCTCTGGCCGATCCTGCAAGACGTTCACCAGCTCCGCGCGCTCTACGAGCGCCGTGCCGGCACCTTCTTGTCCAACGCTGGCGTCTTGCAGATATTCGGGGTCAACGATCACGACAGTGCCAAGCTCGTCTCCGATCTGCTCGGCCAGGAGACGGTCGTGTTCGAGACCATGAGCCGCGCGATCGACAGCGACGAAACCGGCATATCGTTCGGCGCGCAGCATGTCGCTCGCCCGCTGCTCACCCCCGATGAAGTCCGCACGCTGCGCGAGGATTACCAGCTCCTGTTCCTCGCGGGGCAACGGCCGATCGTCGCCGCCAAGCTCAAATACTATGCCGATCGCGAGTTCGCGGGCCGCTTCGACAAGGCGTGAGGCCGTTTAAACGGTGCGTGGATCTCGCGCCGGAAAAATCGGGCGGCCCTGGGAAGCCCGTAGAGCGCCATAGGCGGTTCCGACGCCGAAAACCCTGACCTACGCCCGGAATGAGGCCGGGCGGGCCGGAAATCGCCCCCTGTGGGGACGTTTCCGCCTCCTCTACCCTCTCGATCAGAACGCCCACATATCCGCTTGGCTTTTCTGGAAAGCCATTTTCGGCGGCTGGGTTCAATGATGCGCTGGCGATAGGGGTGTGACGGTTACACCACACCCCAAATTAACAAAAGCGTGCCGGCGAAGCCGGCTCATTTTGGGGATGCCGGGTGGGAGGATCGCATAGCGATCCGGGGCGGCCGAAGGCCGCGAGCCGGCGGGGCGGAGCCCCAAGAGGCGGTGCTTTTCTTCCTTTCAACGTCGCATCAAGCGGGGCGGCCTAAAGTTATCCACAGCCTCGCCCTAGTGTTAATATATGGGTTTAGAGTCGTGTTACGGGATTTGGGCGGTTTTATAGTGCGTTGAAAATAATGTATTAATTGGCGTTTTTGTGACGCGCGGTGAATCCGCTCTGACGAAAAAGCGAATCCAGAGTGACGATAGGGTGAATCCACTCTGACGATAGGCCCGCCCCCTCCAAGCGTAATCGGAATGACGATAGCGCGGGGGTGAATCTGAAATGACGATAATCCGCTTGCGTATGTGAAATGACGATAGTAGCTGTGGCGTTAGTGAAATGACGATAGACTCCGCCCCTTCCCTGTTTGACGCGCCGATCGCCGCGCCGTCCATGGCCGTGGACGGCGACGATCGCACGCCGCTGCTGCCGGTGCGGCACCCTAACCAAGACCTGTTCATCTGCGATGTTCTCGACGCCATCCCCAAGGACGACATGGCCTCGATGGAGCATCCGGTTTTCTCGCTCTCGACCAAGCCCGACAACCGGATGCGGCGCTATGAGCATAACGGCAACGTTATCGAGATTATCCCCTCGGGCAAGGGGCTGGCGACGATCCACGACAAGGACATATTGATCTACTGTATTTCGCAGCTCGTCGCGAAGATGAATCAGGGCCAGCAACCTAGCCGCACGGTGCGCCTGCAAGCCTATGACATGCTCGTCGCCACCAACCGGCAAACCAGCGGCGAAGGCTATCGGCTGATGGCCGACGCCCTCACCCGCCTGCGCGGGACCACGGTGCGGACCAATATCCAGACGGGCGGTGTCGAGGAAACGCGGATTTTCGGGCTGATCGAAGAAGCCAGAATCACACGCAAGACGTTCGACGGCCGTATGCTCGATCTGGAAATCACCCTGTCGGATTGGGTTTATCGCTCGGTCATCAGCAAGAATGTTCTGACGCTTCACCGCGACTATTTCCGGCTCCGCAAGCCGTTCGAGCGGCGCATGTATGAGCTGGCCCGCAAGCATTGCGGCGTGAAGGACGAATGGAAGATCGGCCTGGAGCTGCTGCAAAAGAAATGCGGCTCGAACAGCCCGCTCCGGGTGTTCCGGGCCTTGGTCAAGAAGGTCTGCGAGCATGACGCGGACCACGGCCATTTCCCCGACTATGCGGTGACGATGAATGATGACGTGATCCTGTTCCGCAACCGCTCGGGCCTCAAGTCCAAGCCCGATCCGCTCGCCAACGCCGGCGACGATGCGCCCTATATCGACCCGGAAACCATGCACGACGCCAAGACGGCCGCGCCAGGCTATGACGTGTATGCGCTTTATGACGAATGGGTGTCGTGGTGGCACGACATGGGCAAGCCCGAGCTGAAAAGCCCCCGCGCCGCTTTCCTAGGCTTCTGCAAGAAACGGCACGAACGCAAGCCACTGCGCTGATCCCTTACGTGGACAAGCGTTCATGTCCACATGCAAACATATCGACTGATCCGCCTTTGTCACTTTCTGGTCGATAGCTACGGACTCGACTACAGGTGAAGTCCAAGAAAGGATGCGCCGGGAACCGGGTTGAAGGAAATCGGCTCCGCCGCGACGAAACCAAGAGTCTCATACAGCTTGCGCGCGGGGACGAACTTCGCTTGCACATCGAGCCTCATTTCGCTGTAGCCCACAGTGCGAGCTTCCTCGATCAGACGTTCAGCGAGCGCGCGACCAAGATGCCGTCCCTGAGCCTGGGGACGAACATATAGTCGTTTCATCTCGCATATCTCGTGTGTGACTTGGCGCATCGCTACGCAGCCTTCGATTTCCCCCTCCCGGTCCGCAAGCAGCACGCATCCTTTGGGCGCCGCATACTTCCCAGGCAAGTTTGCAAACTCAGCGTCATTATTCTGATAGTCGAGATTGACCGGCGAATTAGCGATGAACTCACGCCAGATGCCCAGCACCGAAGCTGTGTCACGGGGTTGGTACATAGAACGGACCCAGATATACGCTAAGCGCCGACAGCAGCCAGCGTCGTCGCAAAACACCTGTTTATCGCACATCGCTGACCGCAATTTGCGATTGATGAGAGCGTTAGCGTCTGAAGCGGTGTGTCAGCCGGTTTCGTCGGTCTGCCTTTGCCACTCCGCCAGAATTATTCGCTATCTGACTCCCAAGGGCTTTCTCAATGCCCGCCACTCATGTCGATCGGGCCCTTCGGCTTTGGCGCGAACCAGATGATCGCTGCGGCGAAAGCGAAGCATATCGCGATAGCGGCGAACATGTTGAGGGTCGCTAGCATCGTACTCTGACTTTCGACCATCCCGGTCAGCATGGCTGTCGCGCTTCCATGCGACATGCCTTGTGCCGTCATCGCGTCGAGCGTGGCTTGCCCTTGCGACATCGCACCGGCCAGCTCGGTCTGATTTTCCCGCGCTGCGCCGCCCCACCCGGTCTGCACCAGCGAGGCCGCGAAGGCGCCTCCCACCGTGCGCATGAAGTTGGAGATGCCGGCGGCATCGGCCTGCTCGTCAGGGTCGACGGTGGCCATGCACAGACCCGTGACCGGGATGAAGAACATCATCAGGAACGGCCCAGTCGCGAGCATCGGCCAAGCCATCTGCGCGAAGGTCATGTCCGGCGTGAAACCCATACGCCATACCGATATCAGACCAAGCCCGAGGATTCCGACTGAAACAATCAGCCGCGCATCCATCTTTTCGGCGAACTGCCCGATCACGGGTGAGCTGAGGACCGCCAGGATGCCCATGATGCCGGTGGCATAGCCCGCCCACGTCGCTGTGTAGCCCATATTCTGCTGGAGCCAGAGCGGGATCAGCACGACCGTCGCGAAGAAGGCGCCGAATGCTACTGAATAGGTAAGCGAAGCGGCCACGAACCCGCGGTGACGGAAGACACGTAGGTTCACGATCGGATGCCTCTCGGTCAGTTCCCAGATCAGGAAAGCGACGAACCCGATCGCGGCGATGATCGCCAGCGCGCGAATCTCATTGGCGGCAAACCAGTCATGGTTGCGGCCTTCGTCGAGCATGATTTGCAGCGCTCCGACCCAGATGATCATCAGGATGAGGCCGATCACATCGATCCTTGCCTTGACGATTTCCTCGATCTGGCCCCGGAACAGATAGAGCAACCCTATTCCCCCGGCCATGGCGACCGGCACATTGATGAAGAATATCCACTCCCACCCGACATTGTCGGAGATGGTGCCGCCCAGAATAGGCCCCGCGATCGGGGCAACCGTGGTCGTCATCGCCCAGATGATCATCGCCACCGACGCCTTCTCGGGCGGAAAGATGCGCAGCAGCAGCGTCATCGAAAGCGGTATGATCGTGCCGCCGGCCAACCCCAGCAGCACGCGCGCCCCGATCAGCATGCCAAGCGTGCTGGACAGGCCGCATAGAAGCGAGAGAATTCCGAACAGGAGATAGGAGGTTATGAAGACCCGCTGCCCGCCAAAGCGACGCGAAAGCCATCCGGTGAGCGGTACGGTTATCGCTTCCGCAACCGCGTAGGAGGTGATCACCCAGGTCGCCTCCGACACGGATACGCCGAGCGAGCCCGCAATATGCGGGATCGAGACATTGGCAATGGTCGTATCCAGCACGACCAGGAAGTTGCCCATGCCGATCAAAATCGCGGCAAGGATAAGCTTGCCACCCGTCAAGGGTTGAACTGCGGTGACTCCAGATTGGCCCAGTCGGCCCCAAGCTGCGATTTTGGCCAAGTCGGAGAACGTTTTGGGAACGTGGCATTCGGTATTGACGATGGAAATCATAGAAGAGGACAGTTCGCTCCATCATAGGGAGTGGGTTGATGGATCGGAGTATTCCGGGCGGGGATTTGATCGGACGATGGAGCCTGAGCTTTGCCGATATTGATTTTGTAAATTCGAAGCCGGCCCTGACGCGCCTTGGCCTCGCCGCGCAGCTGAAATTCTTCGCTTCCCTGGGGTTTTTCGCGATCGATCCCGGCTCAATCCCTACCGATGGCCTCTCGTATCTGGCCGAGCAACTCGGTGTCGAGGCTGGCGAGATAGCCGGTTATGACTTTTCCAGTCGGACAGCACGACGGCATTGTGCGGAGATCCTGATCCATCTTGGATATCACCGCATGAAGCGGGTGGATCGCGCGCAATTGACGGAATGGATTGCTGGCGAGCTGTGCCCGGGCGGCCAGTCGATCAATGCCATGCTTGAGCATGTTTTCCTGTGGTGCCGGGACCGGCGTATTTATGGGCCGTCGCGCAAGGAGCTTGAACGTGTCGTTCGCTCACAACGGCAAGATTATCTGGACACCTGGCTGATCGGAGCCAGTGATCGGCTTTCGTCAGATGCGGTGGCGTTATTGGAAGCCTCGCTTGCCGATCCGGACAGCTCGACCGGATTCAACAGGATGAAGGGTGACGCCGGACAGGCAACGCTCGACAACATTCTCGACGTGACCGAGAAACTCGCCTTTATCCAGAGACTTGATCTTCCCCATGATCTCCTGACGGCTACGGGCAAGCCATGGGTCGATCAGATTGTTCGCCGCGTTGCCGGTGAAAAGGCCTCGGAGATGCGCCGGCATGCGCCGGCGCGACAGCTCGGCCTTTATGCGATTTATCTAATGTCGCGGGAGGCGCAACTCACTGACGCGATGATCGACCTGCTGATCGAAACCGTTCACAAGATCGGAACGCGCTCGAAACGCAAGGTGGTGGGCGATATCGCGAAAGACATCGAGCGGGTCTATGGAAAGGAGCGCCTGCTGGTCGAGATCGCCAGCGCCTCGATCAATGAACCATCGGGGCGCATCTGCGATGTCATTTTCCCGATCGCCGGTAAGGCCAAGCTGGCGGCGATCGTCAAGGAGAGCCATGCGAAGGGCGCTCTGGACCGGCGCATCTACAAGGTGATGCGTGGTTCCTGGGCCAATCATTACCGGCGCATGCTGCCAAGCCTGCTTTCCGTACTTGAGTTCCGGTCGAACAACGCGGTGTGGCGGCCGGTCCTGGCGGCCCTCGACTGGATCAGGAGCAAGGTGGATGGCGGATGCCGCTTCGTGCCATTGCAGGATGTTCCGATCGATGAGGTGATTCCAGCGCGATGGCGCAGTTCCGTCATTGATGACGATGGGCGGGTAAACCGGATCAGCTATGAGCTTTGCGTCCTGACGCAACTGCGCGACCGCATCCGCTCCAAAGAAATCTGGGTGGTCGGGGCGGATCGCTATCGCAATCCCGATGACGATCTTCCCAAGGACTTCGAGATCAGGCGAGATGCGTACTATTCCGGCCTCAGCCTGACGCCAGATGCGCAGGCGTTTTGCGCCTCGATCCGGGAGGAGCTTGAACGGGAACTGTTGCTCCTCAATGCCAATATTCCACAAAACGACAAGGTCCGGCTCCTGTGGCGCGGCGACAACCGGATATCGATTACACCGTTCAAGCCCTTGCCCGAACCGAAGGGTCTCGCTTCGATCAAAAGCGAGATCGGTCAGCGCTGGCCGATGACCGGACTGCTGGACGTGTTGAAAGAGGCTGCTCTGGACACGGGATTGATGGATGCTTTCGAAACGTCGGCCTCGCGGGTTACCCTGTCGAAAGCAGCCTTGGCTCAGCGTCTTTTGCTGTGTCTCTATGGCTTGGGCACGAACGCCGGGCTCAAGCGGGTCGCTGGCGCAACACCCGATGTCAGTTACGAGGAATTGCTGCATGTCCATCGCCGTTTCATCCACGCGCCAGCGCTGAGGGAGGCGTGCGCGCGGGTAGCAAACGCGACACTGGCAATCCGCAATGCCGCAGTATGGGGAGATGCGGGCACGGCATGCGCGTCCGATTCAACGAAGTTCGGCGCGTGGGACCGCAACCTGATGACGGAATGGCACGCCCGCTATGGCGGCCGTGGCGTCATGATCTACTGGCATGTGGAGAAGCGCGCGACCTGCGTTTATTCCCAGCTCAAGCGGTGCTCTTCCTCGGAGGTCGCCTCCATGATCGAAGGCGTGCTACGCCATTGCACCGACATGGAAATCCAGCGCCAGTACGTCGATAGCCACGGCCAGAGCGCAGTCGGCTTTGCGTTCTGCCGACTCCTTGGATTTGAGCTTGCCCCGCGGCTGAAAGCAGTGGCACGCCAGAAACTGGCCCTTCCCCAAGCCGGCATGCGCACGCGGCTTTCCAATTTACTGCCGATCCTCTCCAGCCCGATCGACTGGGACGAGATCGAGCAACAATATGACGAAATGGTCAAATATGCCGCTGCCATGCAATCGCGCACCGCCGATCCGGAAGCGATCCTGCTCCGGTTTGCCAGAGCCGAAGTGATGCACCCGACCTACAAGGCGCTGAGTGAACTCGGCCGCGCGGTCAAAACAATCTTCCTATGCCGGTATTTGCGTCAGGAGGCATTCCGCCGCGAGATCCACGAAGGGCTGAATGTGGTTGAGAACTGGAACGGCGCTAATGGTTTCGTGTTCTTCGGCAAGGGCGGCGAGATCGCCACCAACCGCATCCATGAGCAGGAAATCTCCGTTCTGGCGCTACACCTCCTGCAAGCGTCGCTGGTGTATGTGAACACCCGCATGCTTCAGACCGTACTGGTTGAGCCGAAGTGGGCGGGGCGGATGACGCCGGAAGATTATCGTGGTCTCACGCCGTTGATCTACAGTCATGTGAACCCTTATGGCCGCTTCGACCTCGACCTGAACGACCGGATTGATTTTGGACGGCTTGCAGCGTGAGGCGGCTGATCGGCCTATAACATTTGGGTACACCCCAGAGTGATAGGGCCGAGTGACACCATTCGTCTGTCACAAAAGGGTGGGTTTGCGCTCAATGTGACGATACACTGCAAGAGCCACCCTAATGTGACGGATTTTGCACTTGGCTCGTATCGGATATGCCCGCGTCAGCACCACGGACCAGGATCTGGATATCCAGATTGGCCGCCTCAAGAATGCAGGTTGCGAAATTATCCGTTCCGAGACCGGATCGGGGGCCTCGCGGAGCGGGCGCACGGAACTGGAAACGATCATGCAGTTTATGCACACCGGCGACGAGCTGGTCGTGCTGCGGCTCGACCGGCTCGGCCGCTCCACGCGCGATGTCCTGAACCTGGTGCATGAGCTTGATGAAAAGGGAGCTTCGCTGCGCATCCTTGAGCCAGAGGTGACGACGGCGGGCGACATGGGGCGAATGGTCATCACCATACTCGGCATGGTCGCCGATATGGAGCTGAAGTTCATCAAGGATCGTCAGCGCGCCGGGATCGAAGCGGCGCGCGCCGAAGGCGTTTACAAAGGCCGGAAGAAGAACGTCGATGACGATGAAATCCGCCGTCGCCTTGCCGCCGGCGCCAGCAAGGCCCGCGTTGCCCGCGACCTGAAGGTCTCACGAATGACCGTCTATCGGGCGCTCGACATTATTCCGTCAAAGACCAAACTGCCGGAAAAGCCGCCCACTGCCAGCATCGCCCTGCATCTGATTATCGAGAACTTCAACAAGCGTGGAAGAGGTAGAAAACCCGCTCGGGAGCGGATTGAGGCGATGCTGGAACGCGACTACGCCATGGTAAAAAACGGCAATTGTGATTACAAACTGACCGTCGCCTATGACCCCGATCCGGATGGCATTTCCCTTGATGAGGAAATCCAAAGCCTCCTCTCCGAGATGTTCAACATCGCAGAGAGCTACAATTGCTCCATGGAAGCCGATATCTACGAGGTCGGTGGTCAGCAACGGTCCTGGTAGAATCAATCAAGCGTTCAGTGTTCGTTCTTCAACCTGGCCAAAATCGCAGCTTCGGGCCGACTGGGCCAAGTTCCACTGGAAGCCCCGACTTGGGATTCAGTCTACCATTTGGGACGAAGCGCTGAAGCTCCAGGCGGCGGACAATGACTATCAGCGCCGCGACCTGTTCGAGGCGATCGACGCCGGCGATTTCCCGCAATGGGATCTGGGTATCCAATTGTTCGACGAGGCGTTTGCCGAGGCGCAACCCTATGACGTGCTCGACGCGACCAAGCTCATCCCGGAAGAGGATGTGCCCGTGCGCCTGATCGGCACACTGACGCTCAACCGCAATGTCGACAATTTCTTCGCCGAAACCGAGCAGGTCGCATTCCTGCCCTCGAATGTTCCGCCAGGCATCGATTTTTCGAATGATCCGCTGCTTCAGGGCCGGCTCTTCTCCTATCTGGATACGCAAAATTCACGTCTCGGCACCACCAACTTCCATCAGATCCCGGTAAACGCACCGCGCTGTCCGTTCGGCAATTTCCAGCGGGACGGAAAAATGCAGACGATGGTGCCCAAGGGCCGTGCCAATTATGAACCCAACAGCCTGGCGGCGCATGGCGAGGAAGGTGGACCGCGCGAAAGCCCGGACGTCGGCTTTGTAACGGCAAACGCCGCCACTGGCCCTGAAGAGAGCGGCGACAAGCTGCGCGTGCGGGCGGAAACCTTCGCCGATCATTACAGTCAGGCGCGTTTATTCTACCGTTCACAGACGATCAGTGAACAAGCCCATATCGCCTCGTCCTTCGTGTTCGAACTCTCGAAGGTGGCACAGCTCGATCAGGTGCCCGGCCGGATGGTGGCCAATCTACGCAATGTGGACGAAGACCTGGCGAGCCGGGTTGCGGACGGCTTAGCGATCGATCTGCCGAAAAAGACGCCCGCCGCCAAGGAGCCGATCGACATGCCGCCTTCGGACGCACTTTCGATCCATAAGAATATGCTGGCGACGCTTGAGGGGCGCAAAGTCGGCATTCTGATCGCGGACGGCAGCGATGCGGACGAACTGGCAGCAATCGTCACGGCAGTAGAAAAAGCCAAGGGCAAGGCTGTGATCGTCGCGCCCAAAGTCGGTGGCGCAAAGCTCTCCAACGGCAAGCAGCAGAAGGCCGATGGTCAGCTGGCAGGATCGCCGAGTCAGATTTTCGATGCCGTGGCGATCATAGTGTCGCAGGAGGGCTGCGCGACGCTGCTGAACGAAGGCGCGGCGGTCGAATTTGTGATGAACGCCTTTGGCCATCTCAAGGCGATTGGCGCGAATGAGACAGCGCAGCCCTTGCTCGACAAGGCCGGCGTGGTGCCCGACGCGGGCGTCACGGGGGTCGATGCAGCGTTCGTCAAGGCGGCGGCTCTCCGCTTCTATGACCGCGAACCATCGCTGCGTATGCTGGCTTGAGAGAAGACATGATGAGCGATCAGTTTAACGCCTGGTCGCTCATGTCTTTTAGCCGGGCTAAATGCAGTTGTCGCCTACCTGATATCCTGTTCCACCTGTTGCAGGATCTTGGGCTTTGCCCGGGCCGATTTCAGATTCAGTGCACGAAATTGTGCCACTAGTCGCGTCGGTTCGATCTCGATGCGGACGTAGCCGCTATGGTTCAGGTCATGAAAGCGGATGTGGGGGTTATTTGCGCGAACCTCGCCGAAGCGGCCGGCTGGCGGCGATTGGGCAGCAAGGGCGGAGGTGACGATTTCGGTCGCCACTGGCGGGGTGCCATCCGCCCGATGCAGATCATTCAGCCAAAAACTGTGGACGTCGCCGCTTAGAATTAGGGGATTGCGGACATTGGGGCGGGCGAGCTGATCCAGCAGCCGTGAGCGGCCTGCGACATAGCCGTCCCACTGGTCGCTATAGACAGCGTCACCCCCGCCATCGAGCGCCAGCGGCGCAAAAAACACGCCCTGCGCCAATAAAGTCCAAGGGCGCCGCTCTTGGGAAAGGCGCTGAGCCAGCCATGCCTCCTGCGCCTGTCCCAGCATGGTCCGATCGGGCGCCAACCGTTCGGCGCAATGATCGAGCCGGACGTTGCGGGCTACCGACGGCGCCGCGCATGGCGGGTTGGACCGGAATTGGCGCGTGTCGAGCATGGAAAGCGATGCCAGTTCGCCCCAGTCCACCCCACGATAGAGGCGCGGGCTGGCCATGGAGCGCCACAGGCTGGGGCGGATCGGCATATGTTCGAAATAGGCCTGATAGGCCGCCGCTCGCCGCGCCGCGAAAATTTCGGGAGGTAGCCCCTCTCGATTGGCGAGCGCGGCATAATCGTTCAGCACCTCATGATCGTCCCATGTGACGAGCCAGGGCACGCGCCGGTGCGCTTCCTGCAAATCCGGATCGGTGCGATAGAGGGCGTAGCGGGCGCGGTACCCATCCAGATCGCGTGGTTCGGGCGCGCCGAAATCGCGGACCTTGGGCTGGTCGGGATAGGATGTTTCGTAAATATAGTCGCCGACCTGCACGATCAGGTCGGGATCGCCCGCCAGCATGTCGCGATAGGCGCCGAACCATCCCAATTCCCAATGCTGGCAGGATGTGAGCGCCAGCCGCAACCGGTTGGTGCGGTCCGGCACGGTTGCGGTACGCCCGACCGGGCTGGTCGCGCCAAGCGCATGGAAGCGATAATGATAGGGGCGCCCCGGTCGTAGTCCGGTCAGTTCGAGATGGATGCTGTGCGCCGCCTCGGGATGCGCGTTCAATGCGCCGGTCCGGACGATGTTGCGAAATCCTTCATCCTCGGCGACCTCGTAACGGACCGGGATCGATCCGGCCCGAAGAGGGTGGGCGTCGGGGCCGACGAGGCGCGTCCACAAAACGAAGCCGTCGCGGGATGGATCGCCGCTGGCGACGCCGAGCGCAAAGGGGTCGGCCTGCGCAGTGAAGGGTGCGGCGAGCACCCGGAGCGGCGTGGCGCCAAGCGCGACCATGGCGCCCAGCACGGCGCGGCGATGCCAGGGAGAGGCTTGCATCGGGCGGCCCTATCGGCGGCGTTTGACAGTAATGCGACAGCGACCCCCGACGAATGTGGATATTGTCCCGATATTGTCATGCCGACTGACTAACCGCCCCGCTCATCTGAAGGGGGAAGCCGCCGTGACCTGGTTGAGGGATGTAGACCGCTGGTTCATTGATGAGATATTGCCGCACCGGGTCGCTTTCCGGCGGCAGGCGGCTCGGCTGGTCCCCACGGCCGAGGCCGAGGATCTGGTGCAGGAGGCCTATGCCCGCGCGATCAATGCGTCGCATCATCGCGAGATCGTCAATCCCCGCAGCTTCGTCCTCACCATCATCCGCAATCTGGCGCATGAACGTCATCGTCGCGCCACCGTCGTGCGGTTCGAGCATCTGGCCGATATGGAAGCGATGGAAATTGCCGATAGCGCGCCGGATCAATTTGCAGTGCTATCGGGCAATATGGAGCTGGCACGGCTGATCGCGCTGATGGAGCAATTGCCGCCACAGGCGCGCGCGGTGGTGAAGATGCGGCGGATCGAAGGATTATTGCCGGGCGATATAGCGGTGCGGATGGGTTTGTCGGTCTCTACTGTAGAGAAGCATCTTGCCAAAGGGCTGGCCATTCTTGCCTATGCGATGCAGGAAGCGCCACCGCAGGAAGAAAGGGCCCCGTTTTCGCGCTTATGGCAACGCCACCGACACCAGAGAAAATGATGGAGGAAGCCGCCGGCTGGCTGGCGGCGCTCGATGCAGGCTCGGTCACGCCGCAGGCTTTCGAACAATGGCGTGCGGCCGATCCCCGCCATGCCATCGCCTTTGCCCAGGTGGCTCATGCCTTCGAGCAGGTGGAGCGTCTACGCGCGGTCGAGGACCGTCCGGCCGAACCGGCGCCCACCGCCATCAACCGCCGTGGGATGTTGCGTGCCGGCGTCTTGGCCGGTGGTGCGTCGGTCGCCGGCGCGCTGCTGGCGGTACGCGCCACTGCGCGCGAACATGCCAAAACGGCGATAGGTGAACGGCGCGCGCTGGTGCTGGACGATGGCACCCGGATCGAACTTAATACAGGCACGCGGATCAGTTGGCGGATCGACAAGGGGGAAAGCCGCATCTGGTTGGAGCGTGGCGAGATCGGCCTTACGGTTCCGGCTTCGCTGCGCGGCAAGCTGACATTGGAGGCAGGAAGCGCACGATTCACACTCGGCACCGGCAGCTTCAATGCGCGACAGCAACCTGAATCCTTCGACTTTCTCGTGCTGAATGGCATGGCCGATAGCGTACGGGGCGATGGGCTTACAGCAGGGGCGATGGCGCGCGTGATCGGCCAGAACGTGGCTATCGGACCGGCCGACCCGGTAACGCTGGACCGGGCGCGCAGCTGGAAAGATGGTCAACTGGTGTTCGAAGGCGAGAGCCTCGACTTCGTCGTGGCCGAATTTAATCGCTATCTCGACCCCAGGATCGTCATCGCCGATCCGGCGCTGTCGCGCATTCGGCTGGGGGGGCGTTTTACGACCACCAACCCCAATGATCTGCTGACCGCATTGCATGCGTCGTTCGGCATCCGATCGCAGCGCAGCGAAAATGGAGCCATTACCCTCACGGCCGGCTGATAATTTTTTTGCAGCTGCGATAGAGGTCGTGCCGCGCCCACCCATCCCATCCTCCGAGAGACGCTTCCATCGGAGGGCAATAATGAGTTTTCATGTCGTCGCACTACCCTTGATCCTCGCCGCGGCGCCCGCCAGTGCCGCGAGCGATCGCGCTATCGCCTTCAACATCCCGGCGCAGAATATGGCGACGTCGCTGAACGAGTTCGGTCGGCAGGCCGGCGTGCAGATGGTCTTCCCCTATGACGCCATCGCCGGTCGCCGCTCGATCGCGCTCAAGGGGCGCTTTTCCCGTGCCGAGGCGCTGCGCCGCCTGATCGCCGGACGAGGCGTGGCCATTTCCTACGAGGGCGCGGCGATGATCTCGCTCGCCGTCGCCAAGGCGCCGACCGAATTGTCGGCTGCCGAAGCGGGGGCGGGCGTTGCGGGTGGCGGTGACATCATCGTCACCGCGCAAAAGCGGGTCGAAGACCTGTCGAAAGTACCGCAGGCGATCACCGTCGTTTCGGGCGTGGAAGCGGCAGAACGCAAGATTACCGATTTCGCCAGTCTGGTCGATGAAGTACCGGGCCTGTCGATCAACTACAGCACGGGCGGCGAAAGCTATGGCCTGCTGACCATCCGCGGGATCGGCGGCGCCGACGACTACAAGCCCAATGGCAGCCCGTCGGTCGCCCTTCATGTGGACGGCGTCTATCAAAGCTCCAACGCCTATCTCGGCATGCCTCTGTTCGATCTGGAGCGGATCGAGGTGCTGCGTGGGCCGCAGGGCACTCTCTATGGCCGCAACACCACGGCCGGCGTCGTCAACGCGATCACGCGCGGCGGCCGCGACACGTTCGACGGCTATGCCGATGTGCGTTATGGCAGCTATGACAGCCTGCGCGCGGAAGCGGCGATCGGCGGTCCGGTCAGCGACAATATGCGCGTGCGACTGGCAGTGATGACCGATCAGGGCGGCGGCTTCATGAACGGGAAGGGCGCGGGCGATCTGGCGGGCGCGCAACTGAGCGTCGGCGGCGTGGTCCAGAGACAGGTGCCTGCGATCAACGATCCGGGCGCACGCAAGGGCTTTGGCGACAAGGATCTGTTCGCCGCGCGCGGTACGGTGGATATCGATTTCGGTCCAGATACCAGTCTGACGCTGAAGGCCTTTGCCAGTCGCGACCGTGGCGATGCCCGTCAATATGACCGCATCAGCGCAGCGGAGGACAGCAGTGTTCTCAATGCCGGCGAAGATAAAGACCCCTACAGCTTCTATTCGCGGGCCTATTTTCAGCAACGGATCGACATCAAAGGCGCGTCCGCACAATTTTCGCACCTGCTGAACGATGCCACCCGCTTCGACATGGTCGCCGGCTGGCAGTCGAGCCAGCGCAATATCGGCGGCAATGGCGATGGCACGCCCTATCCCCAATATGAATATCTGTTCGATGAAGATCTGAGCCAGGCATCGCTCGAAATGCGCCTGCGCAACGAGCAGCAGGGGCGTTTCAACTGGTTGATCGGCGGCTTCTACATGAGCGACAAGATCGACTATCAGAGCCAATGGACCAGCTGGGCCGCGCGGACCATATATCATAATGTCCATAATCAGCGCCGCCGTAGCGCCGCGCTGTTCGGTCAGGCTGATTATGAGTTGTTGCCCAAGATCAAGCTGACGCTGGGCCTGCGCTATACCAAGGACGATGTGGATTCGCAGGGCCGCAACATCGACGATAACCCTTGGGGCATATCCAATTACGCCACATTTTTCGCGACGACGCCCAATTTTCAGTGGGACAAGCAGTTCAAGGATGACGACCTGTCCGGCCGTGCTGCCGCGCAGTGGTTCATCACCGACGATTTGAATGTCTTCGCGTCGGTCGCGCGCGGCTATCGTTCGGGCGGCTTTGATGGCACGTCGATCATGACGCTGGCCGAGACGGAGCCGTTCCAGTCCGAGACGGTCTGGGCTTATGAAGCGGGCGTGCGTTATTATAAAGGGCCGATCCGTCTGTCGCTTGACGCCTTCGCCAATGATTTCGACAATCTTCAGGCGACGACGCGCCTCGACAATGACACCAACGGCCGCACTAATGTCGGTAAGGCCAAGACCCGCGGCTTCGAAGCCGCACTGGACGTCAACCTGCTGAACAGCGGCGGGCACAAACTCGATTTCGACGCATCGGGCACCTATCTCTATTCGAAGATCACCGAGTTTAATTCCAACCGCATCGCCGATGTGACCGCGACTGTCGGCGATCCGCTGCCCGGTGCGCCGAAATGGACCGGTCGGGTCGGCCTCGTCCACAGCTACAGATTCGGTGATGGCTGGGTGCTAAAGAGCCGCGCCAACATCTTCCATCATGGCAAGGAATCGAACCGCCTGAACGCGGTCGTCGGCAACACCTCGCCGGCTTACACGCTGCTCAATGCCCGGATCGAGCTGGAATCGCCGCATGGCTGGTCGATCTATGCCATGGGCCGAAACATCACGGACGAAGTCTATTATCCCGAAATGAACGGCGCGTCGCGTATGGTCGGTGCGCCCGCCACCTATGCGATGGGCGTTCGCATGAGCTTCTAAAAACCGGCCGAAGGTGGCTCCGCTTATGCGGGGCCTCCAGCCTTCGGGTCGCCCGGTGAGGCGCCATCTGCCAATGCCTTGGCAGGTGGCGCCTTGTCATTATGGCGCATTTGTCCTGACGGGTAGAAGAGATCGGTCGATATCGGCAGCCAAACGGGCCGGAGGTAGCGCTAGGTGACGAGGCGGCTTCATTGCCGACGCCTATCCATCACCGTGGCAGCTTCAGATGGCATGGATCACCGCAGGCTGAAAGCGACGAGGATCGTCAGCTCGACGACATCAGGCTCTCGGCGGGAATTGCCGGCAGGGGCTGGGCACGTATGAGCATATCGAGTGCGGCCTGATCCAGGTCGAAAGATCACGATTCCCCGACGATAGCAGAGGATGGCACCATGCGGACGCGGTTCACGCCGAAGCATATATGGGCGGTGCCCTGCTGACGAATTGCACGGGCGCGGGCCGGGTTCCAGATGCACTAGGATCAGGCTTTCCCAATCAGGCCTGACGTGACTGGAAAGCCGATCGACGTTGGGAGCAACTGCGCGCGCCGGCTCGGGTGGCGCAACCAACGGCTGCAATTCGACCACAAGCGGCGCGAAGATCCGAAACTGCGATCGGGCTTGCAGATGGTCAAGAGAAGTGGACTTGCTGTGGCTGGCCAGTCCAGATGGCGATCAAATGACCGGTAGAGGTGAATTTGGAATAGGCAGTTTTTATTCTCTCTATCCTAGGAAATCGCACGCCGTCCCAAAGCCGGATCGTCTGTGAAGATCGCATCGACACCCGTTGCAAGATAGCGCTGCATCTCTGCAATGCTGCCTTCTTCGTTGCGCGCGGAAACGCCTTTGTCGCTGCGAAAATCGGCGGCCAGGAACTGATTTTCCGGGCGGAAGGTCCAGATGCTGACGAGAAGGCCCGCCGCATGTGCGGCATCGACGAGCCCCGTGGGTTTTGTCAGGCGCTGATCCTCGTCCACAGGAATGATCATCCGGACATGGGGCGCAAGATAATCTGCATAGCTGGCGATTTCGGAAAGACCTGCGGGCGTCAGCATATCGCGATAGAAGCGCTTGTTGCCCGCCGCCTGCACATCGGCCGGCATCTGGGCCGGGTCGCCGATCAACTGGGCCAGCTGGATGTTGGGATAGGCGCCGATCCTGCCGCGCAACGCGCGTAGATTAGCGACCTCGAACGACTGGATGGCGAACGGCGCGCGTTGCAGATAGGCGCTCTTGCCGATGATATCGATCAGCCGCTGCTCCTGTTGCAGGCCGATGCCTGCGAAATAGGTGGAATGCTTGATCTCCGGGATCAGGCCGATGGTCCGGCCGCGCGCGGCGGATTCGGCCGCCACGAAATCGGCGATTTCCTCCATCGACACGATCTGGAATGCGCCGTCATAGGATTGGCTTTCGGGCCGTATGGCGCCCAGCCGCTCTTTCGCGCGTAACGTCTTGAGTTCCGCGAAGGTGAAATCCTCCGTGAACCAACCTTCCTGTCGCTCGCCGTCGATCGTTTTGACCGTCTTGCGCGCGGCAAAATCGGCCCGGGCGGCAACGTCGCTGGTTTCCGCGATATTATTCTCGTGCCGCGCGACCAGCACGCCGTCCTTCGTAGCGACCAGGTCAGGCTCGACATAGTCGGCCCCGTCTTGGATCGCCTTGGCATAGGCGGCAAGCGTATGTTCTGGGCGCAGCGCCGATGCGCCGCGATGGGCGATGAGCAGCGGCGGACCCTTGCGACGGGCAGGGGCGGCGATCGCTGCCCCCACATCCGTCGCAAATGCGGCGGTCAGGCCGGCACCCGCCTGAAGCAGCGAACGGCGGGATACCGACCTGTCCTGCATCAGTAGTTCACCGACAATGTGGCGAACCACTGGCGCGGCGGGATTGGGTAGACATTGTAATTGTTGGTGTTCGCACTCGCCTGCACCGTCGATGCACCCGTCGTGTCGAACAGGTTGGTGACGTTCAGGCTGATCTCCGCCTTTTGCAGGCCGACCATGCTGGCGGGCAGGCGATAAGCGATCCGGGCGCTGGCCTGGAACACCGACTTGACCGATGCATCGTTGGTGAAGGTGGTGACACGGCGGCCGACATAGTCGCCGATCATCTGGGCATCGAAATCGCCGAGCGTCAGCGTCGCAACCGTCTTGTTCATCCACTTCGGGCTGACAGGGATCAGCTTGCCGCCGGTGGGCACGACGCCGCCCACGGTCGCGATGCCGCCGATCCGCGTGCCAGTCGCGGCGCCAGTGATAGTGCTATAGTCGCTGTCGTAGATGGAGCGGTTGTAGGACACGGCGTTGTAGAGCGAGAAGACCTGCCCGAAGCGCAGCGTCAGCGCCGCGTCGATACCGTCCGTCTTCACGCCGCCGACGTTGAACACGGCGGGTGTGCCGCCGCTGATGCCACTGCCGCCGATGCCGCCGATCGCGCCGGGAGGCGTGATGCCAAGCAGGCGATCGCTGAAATCGACATGATAATAGTTCACCTGCGCTTCGATCCCGGTCAGGAACGAACTGTCGATGGTCCGGCGGCTGCGTAGGCCGATTTCATAGACCCAGGAGGTTTCGGGGCGGCCATTGAACTTCAGATTGTCGAATGCCGCCTGGCTGCCGCTGCTCCACGGCGTGACGCCGCCGCCGCCATAAGGCTGGAAGTGGCGCAGGTTCTTCTGCACGTTGACATAGACCTGCTCGCTGTCGGTGAAGTCCCACTTCGCGCCGATCGCGGGCAGGAACCAGCGCTTGGTGTTGATCTCGCCTTCGGGCAGGGCGCTTGCCGAACCAGGCAGCGATCCGATGATCGGCTGGACCGGGAAGGTGCCGCTGGCAAATTGCAGGCTGGACTTGAAACCGCCCTGGACCAGCAGGCTGGGCGTGACCTGCCAGCTGTCCTGCACATGAAGTTGCAGAACATTGGTGCGCATCTCGCTGGCATATTGGGTGAACAGCGGATCATGCGGCGGCAGCGAATAGGGGTTGTAGTCCTGCGGCCGGGTCACATTGAGCGCATACCAGTTCCGATAGGCGGCCGAGCTGTTATATTCGTACCACGCACCAAGCTGAATCTGATGGTTGCCCAACGTCGCGTCGATCGAGGACAGGATGCCGCCGCGATCGATGCGATATTCGGTGGTACGGATCGCATAGCCCGAATTGCCGGTGGCCGTCTTCAGATTCTGGCCGGGGAAATAGAGCGAGAACAGGTTGGGCAGGCCCGCGACCGTGATCGGTCCGGCGACGATGCCCGCGCCGTCATTATTATGATAATATACCTGGTTCGACCAGTCGACTTGGTCGGACAGATGGGCCTGATATTTGATGTAGCCCAGATAATCGGTCCGGATCGCGGCGCTGTAATAGTTGCGATAATTCTGCGCCTCGGCGGCCGGCACATTGCCGCTGGCGTTCAGATAAGCGACCGCGCCGGCGAAATCGGGGTAGAAGAAGGGGCGGGTATAGGGCTGATAGGCCTGCGCCGCATTGGTAGGGTTCTTGAAGACGGTGGTCGCGTCCTCATTGGGTTCCTGCTTGTCGGAATAGCTGAAATAGGCGGTCAGCTTGCCATTGCTGTCGTCATGGACGAATTTGGCGTTGGCGGCCCAGCCCTTCTGCTTGCCGCGGAAATCCCAGGCGCGCGCACGATGGCGCAGGACCGAGACATAGCCGCTATTGCCGTCGCCAAACTCGCCGCTGTCGAGGCGAACGAATGTGCGGGCCGTCCCGTAGCTGCCGAAAGTGTGGTTCAACTGTGCGCCCATCTGCTGGCGCGGATCGCTGGAGAAATTCTCGATCCCGCCGCCCAGGTTGCTGGTCGACGCGATGCCCAGTTCCGCGGTGCCGGTGGCGACAACGACGCTGCCGACATTTTCGGAGATGATAGCGCGCTGCGGAGAGAGGCCGTTGAAATTGCCGTAGCTCTGATCGCCCAGCGGCACGCCGTCCAGGGTATGGCCCAACTGCTGAGCGCTGAAGCCATGGATGAAGAGCGAGGCGTTCTGCTCGTTGTTGCCCCACGGATCGGCAGTCACATACATGACACCCGGCAGGGTCTGGATCGCCTTGAACGGCGCAACGCCCGGCAGGATCTTCTGGATTTCGGTTGTGGTAATGGCGGTCGCAGAGCGTGTAGCCTTAACACCGGTCACGACGATGGACGTTGCCTCGCCATCGACCTGCGCCGCTTGGTCTGCTGCGGGCGTGGGCGTCTGCGAAAAAGCGGGCGCGCTTACTACCAGAGCGAGCAGGCCGGCACTGCCTAGCAGGCAGGCGCGCGAACGCGTGTGCAAAATATTCATGACCCAATATCCCCAAAGCAGCGCGCAATTTCGCACTTGCAGCATCGCGTTAAATGGAGCGAGTTGCGATTTCCGGTCCGTTTCGGGTCGATTTGATGACATTTGGGCGGCGGACATGTTGCATTGCGTCCTGACGCTTATGATGGCGGTCAAGGTGCGGTGTAGGTCCGAATTTCGGCGAGAGATATCAGGCGTGGCTGTGTATTGGTCCGTCTGCGCTCAGTAAGTAGCCCAAGCTTTTCGGTAAGGGGAAAGTTCGCAGGCGAGCATCGGGCATTGTGCAGCAAATGACGATAGTGGGTTGGGCTCAGAGACTATTTTCTCCCGAGCCGATAGTTGTTGTGCCCGGTTGCTATGCCGTGAGTCAGTTTTACGGATAGAATCTCTCGTACAAAAAAGTCCGCGTCGTAATTTGTAACTCAATCATCATCAGATCCTGCAAGGCGGTCGTTCCATGTCAGCGACAAGCCGTTCATGAAAGGAGCAAGAAAAGCGCCTTTGAGCGCCAGCGACCTCGCGGTCTTTTCCTCGTCGATGTGGATGTACCAAGGCAATCGAGACTCCTTGGTCCCGATACTGCTGCGCCGGGAACTGGTGCTCATCCTGTTGCTCTATGCGGGCGCTCGGCGCCGCCGACGCGGCAGAAGGGGCGGTGACGCTCTTCTTCATAGAGGAGGCACTGGGGATTCACGGGTGGACCGGGGCGCTGCTGCTGGCCCATCTGCTCATCCGCAGTTTCGCATGGGGTGCGGACTATATAGCTGCTGCGGGCGATGGTGTCGGATCTGGTGCGATCGGGCGGCAATGGCTTTGCTGCCACGCACTATGCGCCGTTCAATGTCGCGAACAAGCTCGCCGCCGCGCTGGGCGTTTTCGGGGCGCTCACGGCGCTCGCCTTTATCGGCTTCCTGCCGGGTGCCGCGCATGGGCTAGGCGAAACCACCTTGCGGGCGATCTACGCGCTGCCCTCATGCCTGGCTGGCCTCATCGGCCTGCTGGCACTGCGCCGGATCGCTCCGACGCAGTGCCGTTCGGTCAGCTGATCTCCCAGCCGCTCAACCCATCTTCGGCGATCCGTGCGCTGGCATGGCGCGCGATGTCGAGCTTTCCGATCGCCTGGCGCGGCGTTAGGACGCGGACGAAGTCGGCCTCCACCCGGTCGCGTGTCAGCGATACCGTTACGAAACCAACGGCATTGGTGTCGCACCAGCGTATATCGCGATTGTCGTGGACAAAGGCGTCGCCGACCGGCCCCGACGGCAGGAGCAGTTCCCCGATCGAAGGACCGGTCAGCGTGGAGGCGGAAAGCTCGAGACCAATCCGGCGGTCCCCGCGATGGGGTTCGTTGATCCAGGCCATGTGACTGTCGCCCGACAGCACGAGCAGGTTCGCGCCGCTTTTCTCGAACTGGTCGTACAGCTTGTCCCGCTCGCCGGCATAGCCGTCCCAGGAATCGACATTGAGAAGCGGCAGGCCATAGCGCGTCAGGGCGTACATCGGCGCCAGCGCTACCTTGCCATCGGGAAACTTCGTCAGATCGGGATAGACGTAGCTGGACAGGATGGTCGCGCTGCCGAACAGGAACCACGGGCGGCGAGCATCCTTATGGGCCTTCAGTTCGTCCGCCAGCCATGCGCATTGTTCCGCGCCGATCATTTCGCGCGCGGGATCGGCAAGTTTCTCGCGGAAGGCTGCGACATCGGGTTCGCGCGTGACGCCTTGCGGCAGGGCCTTGAGGTCGAGTGTCTTGAGTTCCGCCGGGTCGGATATCACCCGCTCCCCACTGCCGCGCCGGTCGACAACATGCCAGTCGAGATCCTTGGCCAGCGACAATTGCTGCTGGCGGGCCTTGAGCCGGGTTTCGGGCAGGGCCAGCGTCGCGAGATCGCCGAACGCGAAGCTGCGGGTGATGCCATAGGGATCGGAAGTGACAGGATCGCGGATCGGCATCCATTCCAGATAGGCATGAACCGCCGCAGCCTTGCGCTCCTCCCAGTCGCCGTTGGCCGCCGGATCGTGATGCTGGGCACCATGCATCCAGTCGTCGTTCGCGATTTCATGGTCGTCCCACATGCAAATCCACGACGCGCGGGCATGGGCGTCGCGCAGGGCCGGATCACGACGCCACTGTGCATAGCGTGCGCGATAGTCGGCGAGCGTGACCGTGTCGTGCGTTGGCTCGATCGCCCGAACATCCATGAGTGCGGGCATCGAGTTGGCGCCATATTCGTAAATATAGTCGCCCACGAAGAGGATGAGGTCCACCGCTTCCCGATCGGCAATGGCCCGGTAGGCGTGAAATTCGCCGAACATATACATGGCGCAGCAGGCGAGCACGATATCGAGACGATCGATGCGTCCCGTTGGCAGGGTTTTTGCCCGCCCGATCGCCGATACCGTGTCCATGGCACGGAAGCGGTAGAAATATTTGCGGCCCGCCTTCAGGCCGGAGGCGATCACCTTGACCGTATGGTCCCGCGCCGCCGATGTGCTGAACGATCCGCGCGCAGCGATGCGCGTGAACAGTTCATCCTCGGCCATTTCCCATGTGCCGCTGACCGGCCCATGGGCAGGATCGGTCACGCGGGTCCACAGCAGGACGCTGTCGGCATGCGGATCGCCGCTCGCCACGCCATGCGCGAAGACCATGTTCGTTTTTGCCCCGGCGGGACCGGCGGCGAGCAAAAGCCCGCCCGCCGCCGATCCCGCAAGAACGCCGCGCCGCGTCAGCGCCATCAGAAACGCGCCCCGAGCGAAACGCCCCAGGTGCGCGGCGTGCCGCTGAATGCCTGCGTCGCCGATCCGCCGGTCGTGTAATCGACATCGGCGATGTTGCGCACGAAGCCGGCCACGGTCCAGCGCTGGTCGATCTTGAGATCGATGCGCGCATTGACGAGCGCGAAGTCCCCGACCGGCGCCGTATTGTCGAGATCGCCATAATAGGCATCGACGTAGCGGGCATCGACCTGAGGCGTCAGCGTCATGCGATCGTTCAGCGCGAACTCGTAGCGGATCGAGCCGTTCAGCGTCATGTTCGGCGCGAACGGCAAGTCGTTGCCCAGGCGCGCCTTTTCGGCAGCGGTGATCGCCTCGATCGCGGTGACCTTCGTGTCGAGCAGCGCGACGCCGAAATTGATGGTCATCGGGCGCACCGGGCGGATCGTGAAGCTGGCCTCGCCGCCATAGCTGCGCGCCTTGCCCACATTGGTGCGTACGCTGGTGGTGGCGCCATCATAGGTGCGGAAGGAACCGGCCTGAATGTTCGAGAAATCATAATAGAAGCCCGCAACTTCGAACTGCACAGGGCCGCGCGCAGGCATGAACTTCACCCCGCCTTCATAGGCCCATACGCTTTCCGACTTGAATGCATCGGCTTCGGGGGTCGACCAGATCGTGCTGCCGTCGAAACCGCCGGCACGGAAGCCGCGTCCGACCGAGCCATAGACCCGTGCATCCTCGCTCAGTTCATACGTGACCGTGGCGCGACCCGAAGGGCTCGTCTCACTGAGCTTGTTGTCGAATTCGGCGGGCAGGGCGAACACCAGCGATCCGATCGACACGCCATAGGGGTTGAGATCATGCGTGTAGCCGCTGAAGCGGTTCTTTTCGTTGCTGATGCGCACGCCCAGATCGGCACGAAGGCGCGGCGCGACCTTGAAATCGACGTCTGCGAAGGCCGCGAGGCTTTCGCGCCGCTGCAGATAGTTCGCTTCGAACACGGTACGGAAGGTGTCGGCGCCGTCCAGCGTGCTGAACAGGCTGATCTTGTCCTTGAACCAGGCACCGCCGACCGTCCAGTTGATGTTGCCCTTGTCGCGATTCTGCAGCCGTGCCTCGATTGTCAACGGCGGAGCAAAAGTCGGCCATTCGGCGGCGTAAAACCAGGCCATCGTGTTACATGCCGGGGGGAGTGGCGTGAGGGCGTAGCCCGAGGGCCACTCCCCCCGGCATTGGTGTAATTTTCAGGGTCTGGTTTTGGCCTTGCGGGCCCGGCTGTGCGCGAGGCGATAGCTTTCGCCGTTCATCTCGAGGATGCTGACGTGATGGGTCAGGCGATCGAGGAGCGCGCCTGTGAGACGCTCAGATCCGAAGGTTTCGGTCCATTCGTCGAAGGGCAGGTTGCTGGTGATGAAGGTGGAGCCGCGTTCGTAACGCTGGGAGATCAGCTCGAACAACAGTTCGGCGCCGGTCTTGGAGAGCGGCACAAAGCCCAGTTCGTCGATGATGAGCAGCTTGTATCCGGCCATCTGCTTCTGGAAGCGCAGAAGACGGCGCTCGTCGCGGGCCTCCATCATTTCGCTGCAGTCGGGGGATCAATTCTCATCGCTCGATGTCACCAGCGCCGCGCTGGAGCCGGAGAGGTTCGACAATTACGAGCTTGGCCTCAAATGGGATATCCGCCCGACGCTGAACCTGACCGCCGCCATCTACCAGCTTGACCGCACCAACACCCGCGCGGCCGACCCCAATGACCCCGCACGGACGGTGCTCACGGGCGCGCAGCGCAGCAAAGGGCTCGAACTCGGCCTTAGCGGCGCGATCACACCCCAGTGGCAGATCAGCGCGGGCTATGCGCTGCAGGACGCGACAATTCGCAAAACGACGAGTGCCGCCCCGGCCGGGCGCGAGGTTCCGCTGGTTCCAAAACAACAGGCTTCGCTCTGGACGCGTTACGACCTCACCCCACGCTTGGGGGCCGGCGCCGGTGTCTACCACCAGTCGAAAAGCTTCACGTCCATCAGCAACACCGCCATCCTGCCCGCCTTCACCCGCGTCGATGCCGCCGCATTCTTCAAGCTCACCCCCCAGATCGAGGCGCAAATCAACGTCGAGAATCTGCTTAACAGCGATTATTTCTCGTCCGCCTACAACGACAACAACATCATGCCCGGCGCGCCGACGACGGTGCGCGCAACGGTTAGAATGAGATTATAACGGTGTTGGCCAACTTGGTCGGGTGCGGATCAAGCCGCCCTCGCAAAAGTCGGTGAGACGCCGCTGGCCGGTTTAGAAACCAGTCTTCGCCGATGGATCACAGGACTGGCGCATGAACTCCAGGGCATCACCGACGCGGCGCACCGCGTCGTTGTCCCCGACGAATATATCGAGACCCTCGTAGGGCTGCGCGCCCCCTTTGATCTCCACCGACGCCTGGGGCGCGTTGGCCGAGTAAAGCGGTCGGATCGCAACCACCTGATCTAGTTTCACGCTGAGGGCGCTTTTGTCGGCGAGCGTGAGCGTAACGAGGCAACCACCTTTCACTCCTACGCTCGTGATCCTGCTGTTCCGCACGAAACCCGGCCAAGGCTTTGCGACGGCTGTGCCGCGGGTCAGCATGTCCTGGACGAACTTCGACGCACCCGCGGCGGTTCGTGGTTTGGCGGGCACCACCTGCTGAGCCGCCACGGGCGCTGCGCTTCCGAGCGAAAGTGCGTAGATCAATAGGTCAGGACGATGGGGCATCAGTGAACTTTAGCCGACCTTAGTCCTGCGTGGCGATAGGCGGAGGCGGCGCGGGCGCCTGATGCCGGGCGGGAAACAACGGCACGCCACCCCTATGATGGCCGTAGCCGTAATCACCTACGTCGAGCTGGAGAAGGCAATTCGCATAGCTCTCCGTTCCAGGCTGGAAGCCGTAGCTCGCACACGCCGCCCGATGGCGAGCGGCCATTTCTCGCGGACTGACGCAGCCAGAAAGCACGAGCGACGTCGAGATGGCGAGAAGCTTGAAAGCGTCACGCACCATTGTCCTGGTCCAAACAAGGGCGGAACCCAAGGGGAAGAGCGCCGCGCTGGACGCAGAATGAACCAGTCCTCGTCAAAAGCCAAATGCCATTGTGGCCGGGACTCGCGATGGGAAAGCGGTCGACGACAACGCCACATTAACCTTCTTCCTTCACGGTGGAAGCCGGACCAACCCCGACGCGAGCGTGCATGTCGCTTTTCCTCGATCAAACGTTTGCGAGCACCGGGTTAGCTGCGATCCTATTCGGGGCTGTTGGTCTCGGCTGCGTGGTGAGCTGGCCGCTCCTACCCTCGCGCCGGGGAGCGCTCATGGTGCAGGGCGCGGGCGCGGGCGCATTCGCGCTTCACTTCGCGCTGATCGGCGCGCCTACCGCTTCGGCCGCATGCCTTCTTTCCCTGATGCAGCTCACCGTCGCGCTGGTGGTTCGTGACCGGGTTGCCAAGCTCGCGCTCGACGGCGCGACGTTGCTCGCGCTGCTGTTGCTCACCGTGGCGACCTGGCATGGAATCCTGTCCGGCCTTGCCGCTTGCGGCGGTGCATCTTCTTTCATTGCGCGGACCCAGCGATCAACGACGCGGATGAAGATCGTCTTTCTCGTGGCCGCGCCCTTCTGGCTGGCCCACAATCTTCTCATTGGCGCACCGTTCGCCTTGGCCGTTGATCTTGTATCGGTCGCGGGGAATCTGCTCGGGCTTTTTGCCTTTTGGAAGCGGGAACAGCGTCAAGCGGACGGGCCGCGCAGCCTCAGCTATCCGGCGCGGCTTTCCCCACGTCACGCTTTCCGCTCTGGTCACCTTTCCCTCGGCAAACTCGCGATCTCAAAGCGCGCGCGCGCGTTACAGGGAGTCCAGATCCTCACATGACACAGGTAATATACGCGCGCCCACTCCCGCCGGCGCGTTCGATAGCTCAAGTAGGCGGAAAGCAGAGCTGGAGCGAGCTACGGCCGGCGAACCTTGACGACGCTAAAGCTTTGGTACGCTTGAAGATCGCCCTCGCTCGCGAAGCGGAACATATGATCTTCGATGTCCGGGATCGAGGGGAACTCCTGCGCCGCACAACTGCCGAACTAAACGCCGCCGTAGCCGGCGAGCGAGGCATCTTCGTCCTGCAACGCATAGGCGACCTCGTCGGCTACATAGATGTACGGAGCGTGTGCATCGAAGGCGCTGCAGAATTTGCCTCTTTTAATCTGGCTATCCGGACACGGTGGCAGGGACGTGGGCTTGGAGCAAGCCTGGTGAAGTCCGCCGAGGAATGGGTACGTCGCCGTGGCTTGCTCTTCCTGATCTTCCACGTCGCTGTTCGCAACGACCGGGCGTTCGCATTTTATGAACGGCTTGGCTATACCGTGTGCGGAGATGTTGTGGCAGCCAATAAAGAATCAGGCGTTATTGGCGATTACTACGCGATGGGCCGAATGCTCGATGCTGATGCTGAGGAGGATGCGTTAGCGTGATGCATAACTATCATCCCGCCTTTCCAGACTGACTGGCCCCTGTACATTATCGGGACACGGATTCACGGTAGCGGCTCGACAGCGTGGTCGTGGCGTCGGACGCTCAATTTACTCGACGGTCGAAAGCTGGGCCGCTGCGAGAGGTGCCACAGAGATTCGGTTGGCCGTGCTGGAAGCGAATGAAGCGGCAGAGCGATTTTGGCGTTCTCTCGGCTTCATTGAGTATCGGCGCGTTGGGCCAGACACCTTCAAAATGCGTAGCCATCGCCGGATAGAACTGAGCCGTCGCCTTTCTGGCGCGACCGTAGAAGGCAGCAACAAGTAAGATCTCGCGCCGGCTATCTGGGCGAGCTTGGCGTAGGATTCCGCCCCCTCCCGCAAACGCCCCCAGTGTCGTGGCGTTAACTGCCATGTTTGCATGTGAACATGACGACATTGAGTTTAACTTCGGCCCAGGCTCCTTCCGATCAACCAAAGCTGGAAAACATGGGCCGCCACGAACGCGCCTCCAATAAAGATCGGGGACGGTAACAGCATCCCCTCCTGCCCTGGCCTCGGCGTTAGGGTCATCGCGGTAACATTGAACAGCCCCAGCACACAGATCGCAAGGAAGGGCGTGAAGCTGAGAGCTAGAACGCGAGGTGCGGACCAATTCACCAAATTGGAAAGCGGCTCTGATCGTGATTGTGTTGAAAAAGTCGGTGCTGAGGTGCGTCCCGCCGATTTTCGGTAACAATGATGCAGACGGCCCGCGCCCTGCGAATCATTGATGCGCCTGCCACTGCGCCTGAATTCGAATATTACCCAAGGAAATGCCTCTGAGAGTTTTTCAACACAATCATCGTGAAAGCCGCCATTGCATCGGCAGTTTCCTTTCCTGCCGGAAACGGGCGTTTGCCCGGATGGACAATCCGATCATCACCAGTGCGAAGATGGCGGACACGATTAGCACGGCCATGAGTTTTCCCCTAAGCTATATGTTTGCATGTGAACATGCTCACTTGCCTACAGGACTTTCCCCCATCTTTCGGAGCCAGTCGTTGAACGCCTCGGCCATCGCGTCCTGCAAGCTCATGCCGTGCTTGCGGGCGGTCATGTGCATGGCGAACGACATTTCCGGGCTGAAATAGCCCGTCATCGCCTTCTTGCCCTGACGGCTCGGCGCAACCGGGCTGCTGCTCGAACTGCTGCCGGTGCCTATGCCAGTGCTGCGGGCGCGCGGCGCGGCCGCCCTTCCCTCCGGCTCGGCCGTCGCCGGCGTCGGCGCTGCGTCCCGATCCCGCAATGCAAGCAATGATCCCTTCCGGCTCATGCGCTGGCCCTCCGCCTCCTATCTGCTGGCATGTTTACATGTTCACATGCCCACTTGTAAAGCTGACGCACCTCATCGGCCGCCTTGCCATTCGGTTCGATCTCCATCACGGTTTTTCCCTCGGTCGCCGCATGGCGGAACGCGGCGCGATCCGCGACACGCAGCGGGCAGGCGTCCAGCCCGTAACCCTGCACGAGCTGCGCCGCCTCGTCATACATGCGTGGCGCGGTCGGGCTTCCCGCCGTGAAGATCACGAAAGCGGGCTTGCCGCGCATCTTCACAAGGCTGGCCGTGGTCTTGATCGCGGCCAGGTCGAACGCGCTCGGCCGACAAGGTATCAACACCAGGTCGGCCGCCTCGACGGCGGCGCTGGCGGCGCTGTCGGCATGGGGCGGGGTGTCGATCACGATGAACTCCGCGCCCTGCGCCGTCGCTTGCTCGATCTTGGCGGCAAGGCGAGGGGGGGCGCTGTCGATCACGACCGGGGGCGCGTCCTGCCGCCATGCCGCCCATTGGCTCGCCGTCGCCTGCGGGTCGAGATCGATCACCAGCGCGGTATGCCCGGAATCCTCGGCGGCTGCGGCCAGGTGCAAGGCGAGGGTGGTCTTGCCCGCGCCCCCCTTCTGGCTGATGATCGCGATTGTTGGCATGTGAATATCCTTACATGAACTCATGTTTGCATGTGGTCATAGCGCAAGCGGCTATCGGATGAAAGGGCAGGGCGTCTAGCCGTCCTCGCCGCCCTCATCCTCGCTGTCATCGTCCAGCGCCTCATGGCTCATCTGGCCGTGATCCTCGATCGGGCAAAGCGGCGCTCCGGCCTGCTCAAGCCATTTGCGCGCGGTCCTCGCGGTATAGCCGCACGTCGCGCACTCGCATTTCAGCATCCGGGTTTTCTGCTCCTTGGGCGCGGTCGACTCCCCGTCCGTGTCGAGACGGGCATGGGGGAGGGGGCCAGCGGCATCGAGGATCGGTGCGACGGCCGCAAGGAACGCCTCGCCGGGGGTGGTGGCGCGCATAGGCCCGACCAACCCCAGCCCCAGCGCGACCCGTTTAAACGCCTTCCCATGCCCTGCCGGGATGCCGACGGCGGCATGGACCAGCTCATGCGCGAGGATGGCCGCGATCTGCGCCGGCATCGCATCGGGCGCGTGCGCTAGGTCCGGGCGAATGAAGATTTCAAAATGCCCGTCCGCGCTAAGTCGGTTGTCCCAGCACTCACCGATCGCCTTGCCCTTCGCGCCTCTGCTGGTGAAGCCGATCGCCACGCGTAAGCGGTCGGGCAGGGGGCGTCCAGCGCCTCGAACAGCAGAGCCATGCCCTGCGCCACGGCATTGAGCCAGCTTTCGCGGGTTTCGTGGGTCATCGTCTTTACTCCCTTCAAATCGCCTGTCCGGCGATGGCCATGCCATCGGCCGGAACACGGACGCCCAAGAACGCCGGCGAGAGAGGGGGGCAGCGGGAATCTGCGGGAGTGGTGCGCGGCGCAGGGAGGCGCAGCCGAGTGAGCCACGGTCCCGCTGATTGCCGTTGCGGGGGAGAGGCGGCCGGGACCGCCTTTCCCCCGGCACTGCTGCGCGAGATCCGCGCAGCGATCTCGCTTCCGCCATGTGGATCGTTACCTTGGGCCAAGACCGCTTGCGGGCTTGGGGAGCGTGAGCGACTAGAGCCACGGTGCCGCGCCAGCGGCAGGCGCATAATCACCGCACCCATTGCCAAAATCAGATTTTGTGACTACATTGGGACTACGTTTTCAGAAGGAAATCCCAATGGCTGTTTCCGACACCTATGTCCGCGCCAGGATCGACAATACGACGAAGGAACGCGCCACCGCCGCGCTGGGCGCGATGGGCCTTTCGATCTCCGACGCTATCCGGCTGCTGATGCTGCGTATCGCCGACGAACGGCGCTTGCCTTTCGAGGTCAAGGTTCCGAACGCCGCGACACGCGAGGCAATGGCAGAGCTGGCGGCGGGGAAGGGGACCAAGTTTGCCAGCGTCGATGCGCTGATGGCGGACCTCCATGCGGACGATTGATCGTTCGACCCGGTTCAAGCGCGACTACAAGCGGGAATCAAAGGGCCGACATCGAGCGACCCTCGATGCCGATCTTCTGCCCGTCCTGGCCGCGCTCGCGACCGACACGCCGCTTGATCCCAAATACCGCGACCATGATCTGAGCGGCGATTGGGCGGGCTACCGCGATTGCCACGTCAAGCCCGATCTGGTGCTGATCTACGCCAAGCCCGACGACGAAACGCTGCGCCTCGCGCGCCTTGGCTCGCATAGCGAGGTATTCGGATAGATGACGCATATGCGGGCGATCTTCATCCGCCACGGCGAATCTACAGGCAACGCCGGCGTGCCGTGTCGCGATCTCGCGACGATCGAGCTGACGGAGCACGGCCACGAACAAGCGCGCCAGGTCGCGGCGAGCTGGACGCAAGCGCCCGCGCTCATCGTCACGTCGCCCTATACCCGCACCCGGCAGACGGCCGCGCCGACGATCGCGCGCTTCCCCGGCGTCCCGGTCGAAGTCTGGCCGATAGAAGAGTTCACCTATCTGCAACCGGCGCGCTGGAACGGCACGCGCAGCGCCGAGCGGATGCCGCACCTCGAACGCTATTGGAGCGAGGCCGATCCTGATTATTGCGACGGGGAGGGGGCGGAGAGCTTCGCCAATCTGCTCCGGCGCTGCGAGGCGGCGCTTGCCCGCCTCGCCGCCATGCCGGCCGCTTCGCTGGTCTATGTGTTCGGGCATGGGCAATTCATCCAGGCCGCGCGCGCGATCGTCGCCGACGCTCATCTGGACGATCGGGGCAAGATGCTCGGTTTCTGGCACAAGGGCGAGCCGCCCGCGATCAGCAACGCGCAGCAGGTAGGGTTCCATTGGCAGGGCGGGCGCTGGGGATGTGCGCCAGCGATCGCCGCCTAGATCAACACCCGCTCCACCTCGTCCAGCGTCACGTCATCGGGCCGGCGGTCATAGAGCTGGGTCGTGCGGGTAGAGCTGTGGTTCGCCATCGTCGCGGCCGTCTCCAACGTGCCGCCGTTTTTCAGATAGGTGGTGATTCCGGTCGCGCGGAACGAATGGTTGCCGATCGCCGTCCCGATCTCGGCCGCGCCTGCGCGCCGGCGCACCATCGCGAAGGCATTGGCTTGGGGCAGGGGGGTATCGCTTAGTCGCTTAGTCCCGCGTGCGATCGTGCGGAACAGCGATCCCTTGCGATCCTCACGCAGCGCGCACCCGTCGATATAGGCGGTCAGATAATCCTCTAGATTGTGATGGCAGGGCATTTCATGGCGCTTGCCGCCTTTCTCGTGCAGTCGGACCCATAGCCGCCTGTTCTGCATGAACACGTCCTCGACCCGCATCGCTAGCGCCGCGCCGATCCGCGCGAAACTATAGACCATCAACCCGATCAGGGCGCGGTCGCGCAGGCCCGCATGGGTGGTCACGTCGATGCTGTCGAGCAACCGCCGCGCCTCGTCCGGGGCCAGCACCGGCGTCTTGCCGCGCCGCTGGCTATGCGCCGGCCCGCGCACCGATCCGGCAGGGTTCACCGGCACGATATGGCCCGTCACCAGCCAGTCGAACAGGTGGCGCACGCCGGCGAGCTGCTGCTTGACGCTGGGCGCGGCCAGCTCGCGCCCCAGCGCCTCGACCCAGGCCGCGACGTGGAGCGGTTGCACGGCCTCAAGCGAGGCGACGCCGCGCGCCTCACACCAGGCCAGGAAGTCGCCGGCCGCGCGCATATAGGCGCGGCGCGTATGCGGGTTGCGAATGGTGACGGCGAAGAACTCAAGGAAGCGCAGCCGCGTGGCGTCGTCGGCCGCCGCGATCAAGGCCGGCAACGCCAGCGCCGGCGAGGGCAGGGGGGCGAGCTGGTTCATCGTGCGATCTTCTGCCAACGGGCCGGCTCGGGGCGAGGCTTCGCCAGCTCCCGGCGCAATTCGTCAAACATCTCATCAGCGGGACGAACGCGGCCCGCCTTCACGTCCTCAAGCCCGCGCGCAACCGACTCGTCTAATATCCGGCGTAGCAGCTCGTCGCGCAAATCGCGGTGCGGCTCCATGTCGATAAAGTTCTTGACGATCGCGAACACCGCCTCGGACGGATCAACGAAATGGCCCCGCTCGACCTGCGCCAACAGCCAATCGGCCATGTCGCCGGGTAGATACGCCTCGAAACGCAACCCGCCCGCGCGCGCCTGCTCGCACAGCGCCTTGGCTTGGTCGCGCTCGGCGTAGTTGTCGGCAAAAGCCTCGTCGTCATTTTCGATCATGCCGGCATCCCTTTTTGCGGTGGATCTTCGGAGGCGTTTAAACGCTCTCTGCGGGGTCGCCGCGATAGCGCACCCAAAGGTCGCCCATCGCGTCGCGGTAGCCCCAGGCATCGGCGTAGGTGGTCGACTCCTGCGCCAGATAGGCCATGACCGTAAGCATATCCTCGGCAATGACGGCATCGACGTTGCAAAGGTGGATGATCGGGAAATGCCCGCACTCGTCGCCGTTCCACCAGGCCAGCAGGAAATCCGCGACCTTGCCGGATGCGCCGGTTTCGGCCGCGCGTGTGGGCGGCCGCGCGATCGGCAGCAAGCTGCCGATCGCCGCGCCGGCCTCATCGAAACTGACGGCCCGGATGACGGGGCGACGTTGCGGGGGTGTCGTGGCGGCCGTCCCGGTCATGCGATCATGGTCCCTAGAGTGTGTGATAAAGGACATTATCACATATAGAGGCGCGACGCTAGCGAAACGACCACCGCAGGCGCCGAGATCCCGAACTCGCCCCCTAATCTGGTGAGCGACGGCAGGGCTTGCTCACCGATCTGGCGGCACACCGTTCGGGCGTCTCCAACTTAGGGGGTCGATGCGCACCATTACCTTCATCACGCACTTTCAAGTCAGACATCGGCTATTGCGAAGCAGTTGCATATATCATAGGGCGGCGCACAGATTGAGAACGATTCGCAAGGGGGTAAAATGAAAAAAAGTACATTAAGCGGCGCGTTAGGCCTTGGATTAATGGCCGTGCCCGCAACGGCCCAGGACCAGCCAGCTCCCCCGGCTACGGACGCACGCCAAACAATCATCGTCACCGGCGTCCGGGACGGCTACCAGGTCGATGCGACCAGCACCGCCACCCGCACTCCGACCAGTCTCAAGGACGTTCCACAGGCGGCATCGATCATCACCGAGGCGCAGATTGACGATCAAGCTATGCGCTCGATCGCCGACGTGCTTCGCTATGTCCCCGGCGCGGTGATATCTCAGGGTGAGGGTCACCGCGATCAGATCATTCTGCGCGGCAACAACAGCACCGCAGACTTCTTTGTCGATGGCCTGCGTGACGACGTGCAATATTACCGCGGCCTCTACAACGCAGAGCGGATCGAGGTCCTGAAAGGTCCCAACGCAATGATCTTCGGCCGCGGTGGTGGGGGTGGGATCGTCAACCGCGTCACCAAGCGCCCCGGTGCCAACGCCTTCATCAGTAGCAGCGGTTCGGCGGATACATATGGCGCATGGTATATCGACACCGACATCAACCAACCGATCAGCCAGTCCGCCTCGGCTCGACTGAACGCCGTCTATGAGGAGTTCAACAGCAACCGGGACTTCTACGACGGACGCCGGCTCGCGATCAATCCGACCTTTGCCGTATCGCTAGGCGGCACCACACGGATCGACCTGGGCTTCGAATACAACAATGACAAGCGCACGATCGATCGAGGCGTTCCCTCGGCTGCCCAAGGCTCTCTGACCAGCCCGTCACGCCCCCTTACCGGTTTTCGCGATACCTTTTTTGGTGTGCCGGGATTCAACGTCAGCGATTTCGAGGCTAAGGTCCTAAGCGGGCGCATCGAGCATCGGTTTAGCGACAACCTGACCGTAACCAGTCGCGTCCTCTACGGAGATTATGACAAGCTCTATCGAAACACTTTCGCGGTAACCCCGGCCACCCCGCGCGGCGCCGTCCAGAGCGTCGGCCTCGAGGCATATAGCGATCCCACGACGCGCAAGAACCTGCTCAACCAGAACGATCTCGTCTGGACCGTCACCACCGGCCCCGTCCGCCACGTGCTGCTCGCCGGCTTCGAATATGGCGATCAGCGCACGCGCAACCAGCGGATCAATGGCTTTTTCGGAAGTGGTGATATCGTCAATGGAGGGCGGCGCGTCTTTGTCGCGTTGGCTGACCGAATCACGGTGCCGCCAGTCACGCTGCGCACCACCGCCAACACCGGCTACCGGTCTATCCGGACAAATGCCGACGCCACGGCCTTCTATGTGCAGGACCAGATCTCGATCGGCGAACATGTCGATGTCATCGGCGGCGTTCGCCGCGACCGCTTCAAGCTCAGCATCGATGATCTCGTCGCCGGGCGGAGCTATAGCCGGACCGACACCCTCTGGTCTCCCCGCCTTGGGGTAGTGCTGAAGCCGGTGCAACCCGTCTCGATCTACGCCAGCTATAGCCGGTCCTTCCTGCCGCAATCGGGCGATCAGTTTTCATCGCTCGACATAACAACCGCCGCGCTGGAACCAGAGAAGTTCGACAATTACGAAGTCGGCCTCAAATGGGATGTTTCCCCAACGCTTAACCTGACCGCTGCCGTCTACCGGCTCGATCGCACCAACACCCGCGCGACCGACCCCAACGACGCCACGCGGACGGTGCTAACGGGCGCGCAGCGCAGCAAAGGGCTTGAGATCGGCCTCAACGGCGCGATCACACCCCAATGGCAAATCAGCGCCGGCTACACGCTGCAGGACGCAAAAATCCGCAAGACAACGAGTGCGGCTCCTGCCGGCCGCGAGGTCCCGCTTGTGCCCAAGCAGCAGGCTTCGCTCTGGACCCGCTACGACTTCACCCCTCGCTTGGGAGCCGGGGTCGGCGTCTACCACCAGACAAAAAGCTTCACCTCCGTCAGCAATGCCGCCGTCCTGCCTGCGTTCACCCGCGTCGATGCCGCCGCGTTCTTCAAGCTCACCCCCCACATCGAGGCGCAAATCAACGTCGAGAACCTCCTCGACAGCAATTATTTCTCGTCCGCCTACAACGATAACAACATCATGCCCGGTGCGCCGACAACCGCGCGAGCGACGGTTAGAATGAGCTTTTAGACAAAGGCTTTTCCTTTGGTGCTGGATGCTTTCACCGTAGTTGTTCAGCACGCACTAAACCGCCTCCTCGGCGGGGGGGCAGACACAGACATGGCCCCTCCATTTCCTCCAGAAGACGATAGTGTCGATCTATCGCCGCTGCCCGTTCTTGGACCATTCCGCTTGCCGTCACCCAACTCCTGCGGACAGCGGAATGGTCATGTGCCGCTGCCCGGCTCACGAGCAATATCGGCGGCTTGTTGCCAATCGCGCTATCTGGTCGCGACAAACGTCGACATATGCACGGCCATGCCGTTACCCGCATCCGCCACGCACGTAATAGTCACCATCCTCAATTAACCTAATAAACACCATGGTTGCCGCCGTAGCTGTGCTCGGCCTGCCAACAGAGGTGAATCAGGAACTTGAAAACAGCGGGACGCGTGGATCGCCGGCCTGCGTGCGAGCTGTGAACGATTGGATGCAATGGAAGAGTGCGCCGCGGCGCTCGGGGGCGTTCGCGCTTCGGGGTATTCGTTCACGTCGGATTCGAGGGGTGTTCGCCGGCCGTGCGTAATGGATGTTAGCACGACGGAGGAATGAACATGGATATGGATTTAGACAGCGCGTTGCGCCGCCTTGCCGAGCAGCCGCTTCATCCCCGGCTCGCTGAACTGGAAGGCGATGTCATGCGGTTAATCGCAGCGGAGCAGCGCGCCGGCAGCGGAGTGACACTGCGGGCTGGCATGCTGGCAGCGGTAGGCGCAGTCGTCTTGGGAGTGCTGGGCAGCGGATTGTCGTCCGCAGCGGCGACTGCGCAGATGCCGACGCTGACGCCTTTCGGGCCCGCCACGCCGCTAGCGCCTTCGACCTTGCTGGCGTTCCAGTGACGAGCAGCGCCCGGAGAACGATGCTGATCGCGGCCGTCGTGTTCTTGGCAGCGATCGCAGGCGTGTGGGCTGGGCGCGAGTTGTTCCCTTCCCCACCGAGCCCGGGCGTGGAACTTCATAGCTTGCTCCACGACGGGCTCGGGTTGGACGAGGCTCAACGGACCAAGCTCGAGACGCTGGAGTCCCGCTTCGCCGTTCGAAGGCGTGCCTTGGAGCTGGAACTCAGGGCCGACAACGCGCGGCTCGCCGACGCCATCGAGGTCGAGCATGGCAATGGGCCGCAGGTCGCGGCGGCCGTCGATCGTTCGCACGGCGCGATGGGCGAGCTCCAAAAGGAGACGTTGAACCATATGTTCGCGATGCGGCAGATCCTGCGGCCCGACCAGGCGAGGACGTTCGACCGCGCGGTGGTTAAGGCGCTGACCGCAGACGCGCGGTGAGTCTTGAACTTTCGGCCTGCACGGACGGCGAACTCGCCGCCTTGACGCTCGCTGGACGTCAGGCCGCCTTCGCCGAGATCATGCGCCGGCACAAGGGGCCGGTTTACCGCCTGATCCGTGCACATATCGGCGATGCCGAAGAGGCGCTTGACCTCACTCAGGAATGCTTCGCGGCCGCCTTTCAGAACTTGCGAAAGTATGACGGAGATCGGCCGCTCGCTGCGTGGCTGGCCCGCGTGGCAATCAACAAGAGCCGCGATTGGCTTCGGCGGCGACGCATACGCCAGATACTATCGTTCGCCTCTTCGCTGCCGCCTGAGACGATCGAGGGTGAGCGAGACGAGGCGCCAGGCGCCGACGCGGTAACCTTCGATCGCGCAGAACTAGTCCGGCTTTCGCGCGCGGTGTCCCAGCTGCCGGCCACGCTCAAGGAGACGCTCTTGCTGCGGACCGTGGAAGGCTTGTCCCAAGGGGAAACTGCCGCCGCGCTGGGGATCAGCGGCAAGGCCGTGGAGACGCGGCTCCGGCGCGCGCGAATAAAATTGTCGAATATTCTTAATTGCGCATGAGGGGGCGGGCTGGTTCATGCGTAATAAGGGGTAATGTCAGCGGCGGCGTCCCCCGGCTGCAAGCATTGAATTGGAGTGAAGGAACAGCATGAGCCGCAATCTGAACCGGCGCGACGTGATGCGCGGAACCGCCATGCTCGGCGGCACGCTGGCCATGTCGGCCTATCTGCCAGCCTGGGCGCAACCTGTGTCGCGCGGCATCGCCAAGCCGCTGCCGACCGTATCAGGCACGGAAATCGCGCTGACGATCGACCGGATGAAGCTGGTCATGGACGGAATTACAACGCCCGCGATCGGGGTGAACGGCACGGTCCCGGCGCCACTCGTCCGCCTCAAGGAGGGCCAGAAGGTCCGGCTCGCGGTGACCAACAATCTTGACGAGGATAGCTCGATCCACTGGCACGGCCTCATTCTGCCGTTCCAAATGGACGGCGTGCCGGGCATCAGCTTCCCCGGCATCAAGGCACGTTCGACTTTCGTGTACGAATTTCCAGTCGTGCAGTCAGGCACCTACTGGTACCACAGCCACTCGGGCGAGCAGGAGCAGGGCGGGCTCTACGGCCCCATCGTCATCGATCCCGCGGGACCCGACCCGATCGCATTCGACCGCGAGCATGTGATCGTGCTCTCCGATCACAGCCAGATGACCGGTGAGGAGATCTTCCGCAAGCTCAAGCAGATGGGCGGTGCCTATTTCAACTATCAGCGCCCGACATTGAGCGGGCTGCTGGCCGGCCGTGAAATGCCCCTCAAGGATCGCCTGAACTGGGGGCAGATGCGGATGGACCCGGCGGACATCGCGGACGTCACGGGTTCGACCTACACCTTCCTGGTCAATGGCTTTGGGCCTTATGACAACTGGACGGGTCTCTTCCGGCCGGGGGAGCGGGTTCGGTTGCGCATCGTCAACGCCGCGGCGCAGACCAACTTCAACGTCCGCATCCCTGACCTGCCGATGACGGTGGTGCAGGCCGATGGCCAGAACGTCCGGCCAGTCGCCGTGGACGAATTCCAGATAGGGGTCGCCGAGACGTTCGACGTGATCGTGACGCCCGGCGACCGCGCCTACAGCTTCGTGTCTGAAGCGATCGACCGTTCCGGCATGGGACGCGCGACCCTGGCACCACGCGAGGGCATGATCGCCCCAGTCCCGCCGCTCCGCCCGCGCACGCTCCTGACCATGACCGACATGGGCATGGACATGGGAGGGATGGAGGGAATGTCGGGGATGTCCGACGAGAACCCGGTGGCTAAGCGCGGCCTGGACCCCACTGTGCAGCAGAACGCATCGCGTAACCTGTGGAAGCTAACCGGCTGGAAGGGACCGACTGACCACGGAGCGGTCGCGGTTGGGTCCGGGATGGCGGGCATGGCCGGCATGGATCATGGCAAAATGAACTCCGGCGCGATGGCGGGAATGGACCACAGCCAGATGGGTGCCGGCGCGTCGGGCACAACCCCGCCCCAGACGGGAAGCGGAAGCATGGCCGGGATGGACCATGGCAGCATGGGCGCGGGCGGCATGGCTGGAATGGATCACGGCTCCGGCGGCATGAGCATGGACATGAACATGCGCAACCCCAAGAACGCGCCCGGCGTCAAGATGGGGCCTGGGGTGCAGACCATCTCGCCGATGCCGAAGGACCGCACGGGCGAGCCGCCGCAGGGGCTGGAAGGCGTCGATCATCGCGTGCTCACTTATCGCGACCTTGTCGCGCTGGATCGCAACCCGGACGTTCGTGCCCCGGCGCGCCAGTTCGAACTCCATCTGACCGGCAATATGGAGCGCTATATGTGGGGCTTTGACGGCCAGAAGCTCAGCGATCCCGCTGACCCAATCCCGTTCCGCAAGGACGAGCGGGCGCGCGTCACCCTGATCAATGACACCATGATGCCGCATCCAATCCACTTGCACGGGCACTTCTTCGAACTGGTGACCGGGCATGGCGACTTCGCGCCTCGCAAGCACACGGTGAATGTAGCGCCTGGCGGCAAAATGACGTTCGACGTGACGACCGATGCGGTGGGCGACTGGGCGTTCCATTGCCACAATCTTTATCACATGACCGCAGGGATGATGCGTGTCGTGACCGTTCGCCCGATGGGCGAGGAGAACCGCGATGCAGTTTAAGCTCCTCCTGATCGCGGGCGGCGCGGCGCTTGGCTTGGCAACATCTGCGGCCGCGCAGATGGACCATTCCAATATGCCGGGCATGAAGATGCCACCGCCAAAGACGACAACGGTGAAAAAGCCTGCCACTAAGAAGCCAGCAGCGGCCAAGCCCGCCGCGCGCAAGAAGTCCGTGAAGCCCGCTGCCAGGTCGATACCGCGCGCGAAGGCGGGATCGGGGGCCAGGTCCGCCGCAGATCGGTCCGCCAGGCCTCCGGCACCGGGAACGGTCGTGGTAGATCCTCACGCCGGTCATGACATGACGGCGATGCCGGGCATGAGTACGCCTGAAGCCAACCCGAATCCTGACGCCGGGCACGACATGTCGGCGATGCCAGATACCTCCGGCGGTGCCGCCCCCGGCCAGCCAAGTGCCATGCCGGGCATGGACCATGGTTCGATGCCGGGAATGGATCAGGGTTCGGGGGCCATGCAAGGCATGGCGGGTCACGATATGGGAAGCATGTCTCCTCCGACCACGGGGACGACGATGGTCGGGACCAACCTGCCGGCCGGCAACGCTCCGCCGCCGCCGATCCCGACGGATCGGGCCGCGGACCAAGTCTACTCTGCCGCCGCTATGGCGCATTCGCAGCAGCATCTGCAGATGCACGGGGGACAGAATTTCTCACAGGTCATATTCAATCTGGCCGAATACCAGGTCCGCGACGGTCGCGACGCCTATCGATGGGATGGCGGTGCCTGGTACGGTGGCGACATCAATCGCCTGGTTCTTAAAACCGAAGGCGAAGGGAACTTTGGGAGAAGCCTGGAAAGGGCGGAGCTGCAGGCGCTCTATGCACGGGCGATCGGACCCTTCACCGACTTCCAGGCCGGGATTCGTTACGACTTCAAGCCCAACCCCTCCCGTGTCTACGCTACGGTTGGGTTCGAGAGCCTGGCCCCAGGCTTTTTCGATGTGGAGGGCGCACTGTTCTTGTCTAGCAAGGGTGACGTGCTCGGCCGCGTTGAAGGGTATTACGATCAGCGTATCACCCAGCGCCTGATCCTCCAGCCTCGTCTCGAAGCGGAATTTGCGGCGCAAGACGTTCCGGAAGACCGGATCGGCTCGGGCTTGTCGGACCTCGAGCTTGGCTTGCGGCTGCGCTACGAGGTGAAGCGCGAGTTTGCCCCTTATATCGGTGTTTCATACGAGCGCAGAGTGGGCCGCTCTGCTCGTTTTGCACGCGAGGACGGCGAGGATGCGTCATCGACCAGCCTTGTTCTGGGCATTCGCACATGGTTTTGAGGCCGATTGGGCTTTGTTGCGTTGACTAAGTCCAAGAAGGAGCAGGCAATGTTTAAGACACTTACAGCTCTGGCTCTGGCGGCGATGGCAGCGAGCCCGGCTTTGGCTCAGCAGCAGATGCAAGGCATGGACCACTCGAAAATGCAGGGCATGAACCACGACAACATGCCTGGCATGAACACGCCCTTCATGCCCGCCGAGATGGCGATGCACGAGAAGATGATGAGGGCCAAAGGCGCCAATGCAAATGAGACGTGGGCCCGCAAGATGATCGAGCATCACCGCGGTGCGATTGCCATGTCGCAGATCGTTCTCCGCGAGGCGCCCGATGCGAAGACCCGGCAAATGGCTCAGAAGTCTATTGCCGAGCAAAACAAGAGCATCGGTGAACTCCAGGCGATGCTCCGGTCGATGAGCAAGCGACCTCAGTGATAATCTTCGTTCCTCCCGCCCCACGAGGGGGCGGGAGGAATGACCAAGGAGTTTTTCCATGAAGACAGCTTTACGATCCGCGCTTACTGCCGCAGCCTTGTTGGTTCCGGTTGCCGTCAGCGCGGCCACCCCGATCGTTATGCACCGCGATCCCGGCTGCGGCTGTTGCGCCAAGTGGGCAGCGCAGGTGCAGCGGCAGCTCGGGCGCCAGGTGCGCGTCGTCGATGATTCCAATCGCCCGGCGCTGCAGAAGCGCGCGGGAGTCCCAGCGGACGTCTCGTCCTGCCACACAGCAATCGCCGATGGCATGGCTTTCGAGGGCCACGTGCCGATTGCCGACGTGAAGCGAGCTCTGGCGACCCGGCCCGAGGGCGTACGGGGCCTCGCGGTCGGCGGTATGCCGCTCGGCTCGCCGGGAATGGAAGTGCCGGGCGTCAAGGCACAGGCCTATGACGTGGTCGCCTTCGGCCCCGGGGGGCGCCGCCTGTTCGCCCGCCACGGCAGCTGATCGGCGGTTTTTTCAGGCTGGGGCGGCAGACGCGGTCGCCGCAGCTGGTGTAGCTCCACGGCCCAGTTCGTCTTGAAGAGCGGGCGATGGGTTTCACGAAAGGATTTGGCCGGGTGAGGCAAACGGGCATTGATGAACACGAAACAAGGGGTTGGGTGATGCGCGGTAAACGAAGCGGAGCCTTCGCTTTGCTCCTTGCGGTTGCAATGTCAGTAAGCACATCGGCAGCGGCGCATGAAGATCACGATGCGCTCGGGGCCGGGCCAGGTGCTAACAGCGCAGTCGAGACTCAGAAAAAGGATGGAGCAGACGCTGGCGACGGCCACATGGGCATGGGCTCTATGTCGACCGTGGACATGAACATGGGCGGCCGCGACATCGCCGGCGACGACATGGACATGGGCGGCATGCACGAGGAGACCGCCAACAAGAACAAGAGTTTCGGTGAACGGCTTGTGAGCTGGCTGGGCCGGCTGCACACCATGGTCATTCATTTTCCCATCGCACTGTTCATCGGTGCGTTCGGGGTGGAGCTGTTCGGGTTGTGGCGCCGCAACCGCGACTATCAGCATGTCGCACATATAATGCTGGTGGTCGGCGCGCTGGGAGCGATCGCGGCGGCGTTTCTGGGTTGGTTCGCGGGCGGGTTCTACCTGACCGATCGCAACCCGATCCTGATGACGCATCGCTGGCTCGGGACCTTGATCGCGGTCTTCGGCGTGGGGGGGGGGG
>NZ_DASYHE010000009.1:0-2069 GCF_035998965.1 Sphingopyxis sp. | reverse complement strand
GACCAAGCGTCGCCAGGATGCGCACCTTGCGCTGGCGGGGGGTAAAACTCTGGACCACAAATGCTCCGAACCGATAAAAAGCTGGGGCCGCTTGCGTAGGCGCGTTGCCCCCGGCAAGGCAAGCCGCGTATAGCTATTCATCCCCTCAGCAGAAGGAAATCCGCCATGTCCTGCAGCGACGATCAGGCCATTCCGAACGACGCGCTCGATACCCTCGACGATGCGGTCGCCGCCGCCGCTTTCCGCCGCCTCGTCCGGCTGCTCCAGCATCGCAGCGACGCTGCAAATATCGACCTGATGGGGCTCGCCGGTTTCTGCCGCAACTGCCTGGGCGACTGGATCGCCGAGGCGGGAAACATGGAAAAGGAAGCGGGCCGCGCGATCGTCCACGGCATGCCGACCGCGGACTGGAAAGCCCTGCATCACACCGCCGCCACCCCCGAACAGCTCGCGCGGATGGAAGCGAGCATGGCGAAGAACCCGCGTCACTGATCTTGCTCTGACCGCGCTTTGCGGACATGAGGTTGGGAAGCGCCGCTTAGGCACGGAAAATGGGGAGAATATGGCGATGCGCACGATGTTGACAGGAGCGATGCTGGGCGTCGCCTTCATGGCCAGCGGCCCGCTCGCCGCACAACCCTCCGCCACCACCTATATCCATGCCGGGCGTTTGCTCGACCAGCCCGGCCGCGACCCGCGTGGGCCATCGACGATCATCGTCCGCGACGGCAAGATTGCCGAAGTACGCGACGGATTTGCCACGCCCGAGGACGGCGCAAAGGTCGTCGACCTGAAAAACGCCTTTGTCCTGCCCGGTCTGATCGACATGCACGTCCATATCTCCAGCGACGACAATCTGCTACGCAGCCGCCTCGAAAGCTCGGGCCGCGACGTCGAGGATGTATTCGTGATCGCACAGGGGAATGCGCGCCGTACCCTCGAAGCGGGCTTTACGACCGTGCGCGATCTGGGCGGCGATGGCCGGACCACGACGACGCTGCGTGATGCGATCAACAATGGCGTGATCGTCGGCCCCACCGTCATCCCCGCCGGGACGATGATTTCGGTGACCGGCGGCCATGGCGGGGTCAACGGCCTCAACCGCACCCTGACCCATGCGGTCGCGGCCGAGCGCACCAACATCTGCGACGGACCCGATGGCTGCGCCAGCGCCGTCCGCGCCCAGATCTCGCTGGGCGCCGAGGTCATCAAATTCGCCGCCACCGGCGGGGTGCGCTCGAACGTCGCGGGCGGGCTGGGCAAGCAGATGTCCGATGCCGAAATGAAGTCGGTCGTCGACACCGCGCACAGCTTTGGCCGCAAGGTCACCGCCCATGCCCACGGCAAGGAAGGCATCGACGCCGCGCTGCGCGCCGGGGTCGATTCGATCGAACATGGCAGCTTTATCGACGATGAAACGGTCCGGCTGTTCAAGGCGTCGAACGCCGCCTTGGTGCCGACCGCGGTCGCACCGATCGCCGCACTGGCGCAGGCGCGGCGCGGCGACGCCCCGGGGCCGCAGCTGGCTAAGGCCGAGGAAGCCGCGGCCGCCCACGCCAACAGCATCGCGCGTGCGGTAAAGGGCAATGTCCGCATCCTGTTCGGCACCGACTCCGGCGTCGCGCCGCACGGCGACAACGCCAAGGAATTTGCGCTGATGGTCAAGGCCGGGATGACCCCGGCGCAGGCGATCAAGGCTGCGACCATCGACAATGCCGCCGAACTCGACCGGCCGATCGGGGCGATCCTGCCGGGGCGCGAGGCCGACATCATTGCTGTCGGCGGTGACCCGCTCGCCGACGTCACCGCGCTCGAAACGGTCGATTTTGTCATGCGCCGCGGCGTCGTCCACAAACTGGGCGGCAAGCGCCAGGCTTTTCCGCCCGAGTGACGCGACGAGCCCAAGAAAGCATGGCCAAAAATCCTCCGGGGCTTTAGGGACGCGCCAACCGCGATTCTCGCGCCGCATCATCCCAATCACCGGAGCATAAAATGAGCGAAGCCACCGTATCCGACGAACAACTGCGCCTTTTCATCGAGCGCATCGAACGGATGGAAGAAGAGAAAAA
>NZ_DASYHE010000008.1:0-9286 GCF_035998965.1 Sphingopyxis sp. | reverse complement strand
GCTCGCGCCCGCCTTTGGCAACGAGCTGATCGAACAGCTCGCCGGCGAAGCCAAGCGCCGCGTCGGGGTGACGATCAACAAGGAACTGGTCGAACAGCTGCGCCAGGAACTCACCGGCACCGCGCCGGTCGCCGAATAACGTCCCGGTGTCGCTGGAGGGCAAAGCCGCGGCGCTAGAAGCCTTGGCGGGCGGCCGCGGCGCGGTCGTCTGGCAGCGGCTGATCGCCGACATCGAAACCCCCGTCTCGGCGGCGCTCAAGCTGATCGAGCCCGGCCGCGGCGACTGGGTGCTCGAATCGGTCGAAAGCGGCGAAACCCGCGGGCGCTACAGCCTGATCGGCCTCGACCCCGACCTGATGTTCGAAGTCACCGGCAACGCGGCGCGGATCAACCGCGACTGGCGCCACGACCGCGACGCCTTCACACCGCTCGCTGCCCCCGCGTTGCAAGCCTTGCGCGATCTCGTCGCCGAATGCCGCTTCGACGTCCCCGACGGCTTGCCCAAGGCGCTGGCGACCCTCGTCGGCTTCTTCGCTTACGAAACCATCGGCCTTGTCGAGCGCATCCCGCGCGCGCCCGGCGCCGGGCTCGGCCTGCCCGACATGGTGTTCGTCCGCCCGACAACCATCCTCGTCTTCGATCGCCTCGCCGACGAACTGTTCCTCATCGCGCCGATCTGGCCCGACGCCGACGGCGCGCTCGACCGGATGATCGAGACCGCGCAGGACCGGCTCGATACCATCGCCGCGCGCCTGTCGACCGCCAGCGTCTCGGCCGACCGCGCCCTGACCGACGTGCTTCCCGCTGACGTCGCGGCCCATCCCGCCACCCAGCCCGCGCAATTCGCCTCGATGGTCGCCAAGGCCAAGGACTATATCGCCGCGGGCGACATTTTTCAGGTCGTGCTGTCGCAGCGCTTCTCGACCCCCTTCGACCTGCCGCCCTTCGACCTCTACCGCGCGCTCCGCCGCGTCAACCCCTCGCCCTTCCTCTATTTCCTCGACCTTCCGGGCTTCGCGCTGATCGGTTCGTCGCCGGAGATATTGGTCCGCGTCCGCGATGGCGAAATCACGATCCGCCCGATCGCGGGAACCCGCCCACGCGGCCGCACCAGCGCCGAAGATGCCGAAAACCGCGAAAGCCTGCTCGCCGATCCCAAGGAACGCGCCGAACATCTGATGCTGCTCGACCTTGGTCGCAACGATGTCGGCCGCGCCGCAATCGGCGGCAGCGTCACGGTGACCGACAGCTATACGGTCGAATTCTACAGCCATGTCATGCACATCGTGTCGAACGTCATCGGCCGCATCGCCGCCGACAAGGACGCGATCGACGCGCTGTTCGCAGGCTTCCCCGCCGGGACGGTCAGCGGTGCCCCCAAGGTCCGCGCCTGCCAGATCATCGCCGAACTCGAAGCCGACGCCCGCGGGCCTTATGCGGGCGGCGTCGGCTATTTCGCCCCCGACGGCAATATGGACAGCTGCATCGTCCTGCGCACCGCGATCGTCAAGGACGGCGAAATGCATGTGCAGGCGGGCGCCGGTATCGTCGCCGACAGCGACCCCGCCTATGAACAGCGCGAGTGTGAGGCGAAAGCAGGCGCGCTCTTCGCGGCGGCGCGCGAAGCGGTGCGGCTGGCGGGAACGCCGGGATATGGGCAATAGCTTGACCTGATCGGGCCGTTCGCTAGCGTCCCACTATGCACAAACTCCTCGCCCCGCTCGCCCTGCTGCTCGCCAGCCTTCCCGCCCACGCCCAAACCCCTGCGGGCGCCGTCGAGGGCGACGCCATCCTCAAGGATTTTGCCTTCGCATCCGGCGAAAAACTACCCGAACTCAAACTGCACTACACGACGCTCGGCACCCCTCAGCGCGACAAACAGGGCCATGTCACCAACGCTGTCATGATCCTCCACGGCACCGGCGGCACCGGCAAGCAATTCTTCCAGCCGCAATTTGCCAGCGAGCTGTTCGGCCCCGGTCAGCTGCTCGATACCGCGAAATATTACATCATCCTGCCCGACAATATCGGTCATGGCGGCTCATCGAAGCCCAGCGACGGGATGCGAATGGCGTTCCCGAAATATGACTATGACGACATGGTCAGCGCCCAGCACCGGATGCTCACCGAGAAGCTGGGGGTCCACAAACTCAAGCTGATCCTCGGCACCTCGATGGGCTGCATGCACGCCTTCATCTGGGGCACTACCCGCCCCGGCTTTGCCGAAAAGCTGGCCCCCTTCGCCTGCCTGCCGGTCGAGATCGCGGGCCAGAACCGCATGTGGCGCACGCTGTCGATCGACGCGATCAAGGCCGATCCGCTGTGGCAGGGCGGCAACTACACGACCCCGCCCGCCGCAGGGCTGCGCACCGCCGCCTCGCTCAGCCTGATCGCGGGCGCCAACCCCTATGCGTTGCAAGTGCAATATCCGACCCGTGAAGCAGCCGAGACATACAAGGACGAAGCCTTCGCCCGCACCTTTGGCCGCAACGATGCCAATGACACGATTTATCAACTCGATAGCTCGCGCACCTATAACCCGTGGCCGGACCTCGAAAAGATCAATGTCCCGACGCTGTGGATCAATAGCGCCGACGATTTCATCAACCCACCCGCCTATGGCATCACCGAAAAGGCAGCGGCGCGGATGAAAACGACAAAGTTCATCCTGATCCCCGCCAGTCCCGAAACCAAGGGTCACAGCACCCACACCTGGGCCAAATTCTGGAAAGACGATCTGGCCAAGCTGATGGCGCAGTGAGCGGTCCTCCCTGTGGCGAAGCCATGGGGAGGTGGCAGCGCGAAGCGCTGACGGAGGGGCCATGACGCGACGTCGCCGCCCCTCCACCATCGCCTGCGGCGACGGTCCCCCTCCCCATCGCTGCGCGACAGGGAGGAACATGGACCCGCAAATCCCGCCTCGTCCCCACAAAAGGACTTATTGCTTCACTCGCGCGCCTTCACCCATTACGGCCCACCCCCATGATCCTCGTCATCGACAATTACGACAGCTTCACCTTCAACCTCGTTCATTATCTGATCGAGCTGGGCGCCGATGTGCGCGTCGAACGCAATGACGCGCTGACCGCCGCCGAAGCCCTTGCGACCGGTGCCGAAGCGATCCTCATCTCCCCCGGCCCCTGCACCCCGAACGAAGCCGGGATCAGCCTCGACCTCGTTGCCGCCTGCGCCGATGCGCAGCGGCCGCTGCTCGGCGTCTGCCTCGGTCATCAGGCGATCGGTCAGCATTTCGGCGGCACCGTACAGCGCGGCCATCTGATGCATGGCAAGACGTCACCCGTCTGCCACGACGGCAGCGGGCTTTACGCCGGCCTGCCTTCGCCGTTTCAGGCGACGCGCTATCACAGCCTCGAAGTCGTCGACATTCCGGACTGCCTTATCATCAACGCGACCAGCGACGACGGCGCGGTGATGGGCTTCCGCCACGCCGAATTGCCGATCCACGGGGTGCAATTCCACCCCGAAAGCATCGCCACCGAACATGGCCACGCGATGCTCGCCAATTTCATGGCTGTCGCAGGACTGCAAGTGCGCGAACGGCAAGCCGCATGAGCCGCTTCGGTCGGCTGCCCGATCCCGCGCATTTGCTGGGGCATGACGAGGCCGCACAGGCCTTCGCCGACATCCTCGATGCGCGCACCAGCGAGGACGAGATCGCCGAATTCCTCACCGCGCTGTCCGATCGCGGCGAATCCATGGTCGAAATCGCCGCCGCGGCGCAGGCGCTGCGCGACCGGCTGATCCCGATCGATGCCCCCAAGGGCGCCATCGACGTGTGCGGCACCGGCGGCGACGGCCACCACACGCTCAATGTCTCGACTGCCGTCGCCATCGTCGTGGCAGCCTGCGAGGTTCCCGTCGCAAAGCACGGAAATCGCGCCGCTTCGTCGAAATCCGGCGCCGCCGACACGCTCGAAGTCCTCGGCCTCGACATGGAGCGCGCCGGGCGCCTCGCCGAAGCGACCCTCGCCGACCTCGGCATCTGTTTCCTCTTCGCCGCCAACCATCACCCGGCGATGAAGCGCATCCAGCCGATCCGCCAGAAGCTCGCCCGCCGCACCATCTTCAACCTGATGGGACCGCTCGCCAACCCCGCGCGCGTCACCCGTCAGCTGATCGGCATCGCGCGCCCCGGCTATGTCCCCGTCTATGCCGAGGCACTGCACCGGCTCGGCACCGATCACTCGCGCGTCGTCTCGGGCGACGAAGGCATCGACGAACTCTCGCTCGCGGGCGGCAACGAGGTCGCTGTTGTGAATGCCGAGGGGGTGTTCATGCAGCGCAGCCATGCTGCCGATGCCGGTCTGCCGTCCCACCCGATCGAGGCGATCCGCGGCGGTGACGCCACCGACAACGCCAAAGCGCTGCGAGAGCTTCTGCAAGGCGCCCCGGGCGCCTATCGCGACGCGGTCCTGTACAATTCCGCCGAAGCGCTCGTAATCGCGGGCGCCGCCGAAACGCTGACCGACGGGGTCGAAGAAGCCGCCGAAGCGATCGACAAGGGGCTCGCCAACGCGCTGCTCAATTGCTGGATCGCCTATAAATGAACAAACTCACCCAAATCCTCGCGACCAAGGCCGAAGAAGTCGCCGCGCGCCGCGCGCTGCGCTCGCTCACCGACCTCGACGCCATCGACGCCGGCCCGGTGCGCGGCTTCCGCGCCGCCTTGCAGGCCAAAATCGACGCGGGCGGGTTCGCGCTGATCGCCGAGATCAAGAAAGCCTCGCCCTCCAAGGGATTGATCCGGGAAGATTTTGACCCCGCCGACCATGCCCGTGCCTATGCCGCGGGCGGCGCCGCCTGCCTGTCGATCCTCACCGACGCCCCCTATTTTCAGGGGCATGAAGATTATCTCGTCGCCGCGCGCGCGGCCTGCTCCATCCCCGCGCTGCGCAAGGATTTCATGATCGACCCCTGGCAGGTCGCCGAAGCCCGCGCGATCGGCGCCGACGCGATCCTGATCATCGTCGCCGCGCTGGATGACGGCGCGATGCAAGAGATTGAGGCCGCCGCGTTCGAGCGCGGCATGGACGTGCTCGTCGAAGTCCATGACGAGGCCGAACTGGGTCGCGCGCTGACGCAGCTGCAATCGTGCCTGATCGGCGTCAACAACCGCGACCTGCGCACCTTCGAAACCGACGTCGGCGTTACCGAGCGCCTCGCCAAACTGGTTCCCGCGGGCACGCTGCTGGTCGGCGAAAGCGGCATCGCCACCCACGCCGACTGCCAGCGCCTTGCCGCCAGCGGCGTACGAACCTTCCTCGTCGGCGAAAGCCTGATGCGCCAGGATGACGTCACGGCGGCAACGAAGGCGCTGCTGGAGGGCTAAGGCTCGCTTTGCGGTGGATAGCGCACGGTCGAGGCACTGACGGCCTTTGGCAGTTTAGCTGCCCGTTCATGATCGTTTTGATGGCCTGTCGCTCCCCGATCCTTGCTGAGCGAAATCCTAAGGTTGCTGCCCGGAACCTGGTGGAGCGATTCCCTCTCGTTCGCGCGACCTTGGAAGCAACAGCAGGATCAGGCCAGCAACAGTCAGCAGGGCAAGCGTAAACACGCTCCCTTCCGGTCCTTCCCCGGCACCATTGAGCCAGGCCGGCCCGACAGGCACCAATTTCACGACCAGCGCGGGCAGACCGGTGTCCAAACCTGTAATTGGCACATCAAAGCCGGCGCCGGCAAACCAGTTCCAGCCGACGTGCCAGCCCATCACCCCCCAGATCGAGTTCGAATAGCGCACCCAGGCGCAGGCGAAAATCGCGAAGATGAAGGTCATGGCCAACGCCGACACCGTTGCTCTGGGCGAAAGGTGAACAAAGGTGAAAGCGGCGGACGACAGTATGAAGGCGGCCGTCATGTTCCAACGCCGCATGATGGTTGAGAACAGCCAGCCGCGAAAAACGAACTCCTCCACGCTTGCTTGCACGACAAAGCCGGCGAGCAACAGGGCGATCCAGCCAAGCGCAGCGGGGCTGGCAAAGGCGGGGGCCAGATCAGCGACACGGTATCCGCCGGAAAGGGCTATCGCCGTCACGATCGCGCCCATCATCGCTATTCCAACGGCCAGTCCGATCAGGAACTTTTTGAGCCCCCCTTCGCCGCAAAGGCCGGCACTTGCGAGGCTTCTCTTTTCAACCCAGCAAACCCAGCCAGCGACCGCAAGCCCCAAGGCGCTGAACGAAATCAGCATCAGGAAAAAGCCCAAGGGCCCGCGCGGGGGGCCCATCGGCTCAGTAAAGCCGAGATATGCGAGTCCGAGATCACCCGGCAACATGCTAATGATAAGAATGAAAATGCCGATAAAGGGTGCGGCGATGCTCGGCGGTATCCAGCCCTTGGCCGGCTCGTCGGAAAAGATCATCTGTGTCATGCCGCCCGAGCTACCCGCCGGCAGCAGACGGCTATAGAATGATCGTGCGGAACAAGTCCGAGCGAAGCCACTCTTTTGGCGTCAGGCCAACGGTCTTGCGAAATGTGCGGCCAAAATGGCTCTGATCGGCAAACCCGGCGCCGTGCGCGGCATCGGCCAGCGTCGCGCCGTCGCGCAAGAGCTGTTTGGCACGATCGACCCGTCGGTACTGCAGATAGCGATAGGGGCTGGTGCCGAGCACGGCCCGGAAGTCACGCGAAAGCTGCCAACGGTCGCAGCCAGTCACTTGCTCCAGTTGATCGAGTCGCGCACCGAAAACGACCGCGGCTTCGAGAAATTCGCGCGCCCGCATCACGGCTGTTCGGTTGGCGATCCTCACCGTTTCCGCCCGGCCAGACGCATTGTTCATGGCATGGGCCAGATCGTAAAGCGCGTCTTCATACGCACCGGGATCCTCAACGCCCGCGCAGTCGACGACCATGTTGAAGGCTGCCGCGATCAAAGCGGGATCCGTCGATACGCCATCGACGACAAACGGCAGCTCGGCGCCTCCAAGCACTGCCTGGAGATGCGTCGGCGGAACATAGGCTGCCCGATAGCTGAATCCCGCCTCATCGCTGCAATGCCCATCGTGCATTTCGTCAGGATGGAGAATGAGCACCTGCCCAGGCAGCGAATGTCGCATCGACCCGCGATAGTTGAATGCTTGCACCCCAGCCATCGTCAAAGCGACAGTGTAAGTATCGTGCCGATGCGGCGAAAACGCTCCTCCGACCAGCCGGTTTGCAACTCGCTCGATCAGTTCGAAAGAGCCGTCCGAATGCCATCGGTCAGAGGAGGGCGCTGGAGAATTCATCGATAATATATCGGGCGTAAGGAGCAAGAAGGCAAATCTTGCGGATTCAAATGGGTTTTCGACGACACTTGCGTGACTTGCCGGCCTATACTGTCTTCCTCAGCAAAAACGCCACTTGAACCTTTGGGGTCAGTGGGCTTGGCCTCTTTGGGGGTCGGCCGCGAACGACCGAAATCGGTCGTTTTCCAGCCATCACAACGCCGCATCCACCCCCACACTCCCCATCTCCCCTTGCCTTTCCCCCCCCAGCTTGCTTCGCTCCCGCCATGACGCTCAAACCGACTCATCTCGACGACACCGGCGCCGCGCACATGGTCGATGTCGGCGCCAAGCCTGCGACCCAGCGCCGCGCCGTCGCCAGCGGCCGCATCACCATGTCCGCGGAAGCGCTGGCAGCCATCCGCAGCGGCAACGCGCCCAAGGGCGACGTCCTGTCGACGGCGCGGATCGCCGGGATCATGGCCGCCAAGCGCACCGCCGACCTCATCCCGCTCTGCCATCCGCTCGCCCTCACCAAGGTCGGCGTCGATTTTGCGTGGGAAGCCAGTGGCATTGCCGTCACCGCTACCGCCGCGACCAATGGCCCGACCGGGGTCGAGATGGAGGCGCTCACCGCCGCCTCGGTCGCCCTCCTCACGCTTTACGACATGGCCAAGGCGCTCGACCGCGCGATGGTGATCGGCGACATCTGCCTGCGCGAAAAAAGCGGTGGCCGCTCGGGCGACTGGCGCGCCGAATGAGCGGCCTGCTGCCGGTCGAGGAGGCGCAGGCGCGGCTGCTGGCGCTGCGCGGCCCGCTGCCGCCCGAGAAAATATCTTTTTCCGAAGGTTTTCGCCGCTACATCTTACATGACATCCTCGCCCAGCGCGATCAGCCCGCCGCGCCCTTATCGGCCATGGACGGCTATGCGATTCGCTTCGATGACCTCCCCGGCCCGTGGACCATCGTCGGCGAAAGCGCCGCCGGGGCCGCGCCGGGTCGCACCGTGAACGCAGGCGAAGCGATGCGCATCTTTACCGGCGCGATTGTCCCGGACGGCGCCGATACCATCATTGTACAGGAGGATGTCGCCGCCGACGGCAGCACACTGACCCTGACCGGCGACGGCCCCGCCACACGCGGCAGCCATATCCGCCCCCGCGCCAGCGATTTTGCCGCTGGCGATTGCCTGCTCCCCGCGGGCACCCGCCTCACCCCCGGCGCGATCGCCGCCGCGGCGATGAGTGGCGCCGCCCAGCTTGTGGTCGGGCGCCGCCCGCGCGTCGCAATAGTCACCACCGGCGACGAACTCGTCCAGGCCGGACGCGCGCTGACCGCGGGCCAGATTCCCGACAGCAACAGCCCGATGCTCTCCGCGCTGCTCGCGGGCGAACCCGCGGCCGTCAGCCTGCCCCATCACGTCCGCGACGACCGCGCGATACTGGCCAAGGTTTTGAAGGACTTGGCGCGACGTCACGACGTCATCGTCACCGTCGGCGGCGCCTCGGTCGGCGACCACGACCATGTCCGCGGTGCGCTGCAAGACGCGGGTGGCCAGATTGATTTCTGGAAGATCGCGATGCGCCCTGGCAAGCCGTTGATCGCCGGAACGATCGGCGACGCCGTCCTGCTCGGCCTGCCCGGCAACCCCTCGTCGGCGTTCGTCACCGCAACGCTGTTCCTGCTTCCACTTGTCCGCCACCTCGCTGGCGCCCGTGATCCGCTGCCCGCGATCCATCAAGCGCTGCTCGCCACTGCGTTGGACGGCGGCGGCGGGCGTCGCGACTATCTCCGCGCGCGACTTGAAAACGGCCGCCTGACCCCGCTGACCGGGCAGGACAGCGGGATGACGCTGCCGCTTGCCACCGCGAACGCGCTGCTGATCCGCGACATCGCCGCGCCGCCGCGCAAAGCAGGCGCGTTGGCGGACTATATCGTCATCGCTTGACAAGTCCCGCTCTGTTCCACTATCGTTCTCATTATGTCCGGTTCTGGTCCTGACGGAGAATGACAATGTTGACCGCCAAGCAGCATGAACTGCTTCACTTCATTCAGCAAAAGCT
>NZ_DASYHE010000004.1:0-22884 GCF_035998965.1 Sphingopyxis sp. | reverse complement strand
ATTTTGATCGTCCCGTCCCCAATAGAGCCCGTCATCCGTAGCTACCCCGGTCCAGACACGACCCTGACGGATCGCCCCTGCCGCTTCCGGGGAAAGGTTCAGAGCCGGGATGTCGACCAGCCCTGCCTCGAGCGGCAGAATGACTTCTGATTGCGCGGCGCCTTGGCCGAATGCATTGAGTTTGTCCAGCGAAATCGCCTGTTCCAGATCGAACGGCCCGGCCTTGGTACGGCGCAGCATGGTGACATGGCCGACGGTGCCGACGGCATGCGCGATGTCGCGCGCGAGCGAGCGGATATAGGTGCCTTTCGAGACGTGCGCGGTGAGGGTGACGGAGTCGAGCCGCTCCACCCCCTCCTCCATTTCGTCACCCCGGCGAAGGCCGGGGTCTCGCCGGTCCGGTCTTGAGCCGCCGGCGTTGAGATCCCGGCCTTCGCCGGGATGACGGATAGAGAGCGCGTAAATGGTGACCCCCCGCGCCTTCATCTCGACCGCCTCACCCTTGCGCGCCAGATCATAAGCCCGCTGCCCGTCGATCTTGATCGCCGAATAAGCCGGCGGCACCTGCTCGATCGCCCCGGTAAAGCGCGGCAGCACCGCTTCAACCTCAGCCAGCGTCGGCCGTACATCGCTGCTCGCAACAACTTCGCCCTCGGCATCGAGCCCCGACGTTTCGGTACCGAACGCGATCGTGAACGCATAGATCTTGCTCGCATCAAGCATCCGCCCGCACAGCTTCGTCGCCTCACCCAGCGCGATCGGCAGCACCCCCGACGCCAGCGGGTCGAGCGTCCCGCCATGGCCGACCTTCACCTTGCCCAGCCCCGCTTCGCGGCACACGCGCTTGACCGCGCCAACCGCCTGCGTCGAGCCGAGCCCCAAAGGCTTGTCGAGGATGATCCAGCCGTTCATCCCGCGCCGCTATGGCGCGCGGGAGCCGCTGTCAATTTTCGCGCCGCGCGACCGGCGGCGCGCAAACGGCCACAGGAGCATCGCGGCCAAGGCCAGGGCACTGCCATAGAGGAGCCATTGATACGGATCGGGCGTAAACGGATCCCAGAACAGCAGCAGATTGACGGCATGACCGGCCAGCAATGCGGACCACAGCGCACGCGCGGTTCGCCCCCACCGCCGCTGCATCGCGAAACGGTCGAGCAGCGCGGCAAAAACCAACGTCGCCGCCGTACACGCCAGCCACCCGAGCACCATGAAGATCAGGAGTACGCCCATCCGGGCCAGCTATGCGCCGCCGCGCCAATCCCCGGCAAGCGCGCCCAATAACCCGGTACTCCGCGCATAGCCGGTCCAGCTTCTGCGATCGGCGCGCCCCGTCTCGACCAGTTTGACGAGTTTCAGGTCGCCATCGGCAAGATCGAGATACAGCCGGTCAAGCCTTGGTCTGCGCCGCTGCGGCTTCGCGGCGCTTGGCCATGAAATGTCGCCGGCACATCGCGACATAGCGGTCGTTGCCGCCAATTTCGGTCTGCGCGCCCTCGACCACCGCACGGCCAGTCTCGTCAACGCGCAGGTTCATCGTCGCCTTGCGCCCGCATTCGCACACCGCCTTTAGTTCGACGAGCGCATCGGCAAGGCCGAGCAGCGCCGCCGAGCCGGGAAACAGCTCGGCCGAAAAATCGGTGCGCAGGCCATAGCAGAGCACCGGGATGCCACTTTCGTCGGCCAGTCGGGCGAGATCGAGCACCTGCGCGCGCATCAGAAACTGCGCCTCATCGACCAGCACACAGGCGAGCGGGCGCTCGGCATTCTCGGCATTGACCGCGGCCCACAGGTCGCTGTCGGGATCGAATTTATGCGCCTCGGCGATCAGGCCGATACGGCTGGTGACCTGTCCGGCGCCGTACCGATCGTCGAGCGCTGCGGTCCACAGCATGGTTTCCATGCCGCGCTCGCGATAGTTGAAATCCGCCTGCAACAGCGTGGTCGATTTGCCTGCGTTCATGCTGGCATAATAGAAGTAGAGCTTCGCCATCGGCTGGCTATAATCGGCCCGGCCAGAACGACAAGCTGAACCGCAAGGGAGTTTTCATGTCCACATCGCCCGATGCCACCGCCGCGACCGCGACCAGCGGCATATTGGGATGGATCGAACGGGTGGGCAACCGCCTGCCCGACCCTGTCGTCCTGTTCCTGTGGCTGGTCGGCGCGCTGGTGCTGATATCTGTGCTGGCCGCGACCGTCGGCTGGTCGGCGATCCATCCGACCGAAGTCGATCCCGAAACGGGCGCAAAAAAGGTCATCGAGGCGACCAGCCTGCTGAGTCCCGCCAACATCGCCAAATTGTGGGTCGATATGCCCAAGACCTTCACCCATTTCCATCCGCTGGGCTATGTGCTGGTGGTGATGCTGGGCGCGGGGGTTGCCGAACGCACCGGATTGTTCGGAACCGCGATGCGCGCCAGCGTTCGCGGTGCGTCGCCGCGCCTGCTGACGCCGATCGTCGCGCTGGTCGCGATGATGGGCAACCTGGCCGCCGACGCTGCCTATGTTGTCCTGATCCCACTGGCCGCGGTAATTTATCACGCCGCGGGGCGCCATCCCGTCGCGGGCATCGCGGCCTCTTTTGCCGGCGTTTCCGGCGGCTTTTCGGCCAACCTGTTGCCGGGCCAGCTCGACGCATTGCTGTTCGGGATAACGGAGGCTGCGGTCGAGACGGTGTTCGGTGACTTTCAGGCCAATATCGCGGGCAACTGGTATTTCATTGCCGCCATGTTGTTCATTTTTCTGCCGGTGATCTGGTATGTGACCGATCGCATCATCGAACCGCGCCTGGGCACCTATGTCCCTGCCGGGATCGGCACCGACCCGGGCGAGCGCGACCGCCCGCTGGCCGACAACGAACGACGCGGCCTGCGTCACGCGGGCCTTGCGATCCTGTTCGTGATCGGACTCTGGCTGTTCTTCACGCTTGGCCCGGGAACGCCGCTGATCGACGAAGAGGGTACGCCAGAATCGCGACTGACGCCGCTGTACCAGTCGCTGGTCGCGGGCTTTTTCCTGCTCTTCCTTCTGTCCGGCTGGGCCTATGGCCGCGCGACCGGAGTGATCGGCAATCACCGCGATCTGGTCAAGATGATGAGCGATTCGATGGGCGACATGGCCTATTATCTCGTCCTCGCCTTTGCCGCGGCGCATTTCGTCGCGATGTTCGGCTGGTCGAACCTGGGGCTGATCCTGGCAGTGCATGGCGCCGACGGATTGCGCGCCGCCAACCTGCCCGCCCCGGTTTTGCTCGCTGCCATTGTTCTGCTGACCGCAGCGCTCAACCTGTTCATCGGCTCGGCCAGCGCCAAATGGGCGCTGCTGGCGCCGGTGCTCGTGCCGATGCTGATGTTGCTCGGCATCAGCGCCGAAATGACCACGGCGGCGTATCGCGTCGGCGACGGCGCGACGAACATCATCACGCCGCTGATGGTCTATTTCCCGCTGATCCTGATCTTCTGCCAGCGCTGGCAGCCGAATTTCGGTCTTGGCAGCCTCGCCGCAACGATGCTGCCCTATTCGATCGGGCTGCTGGTCAGCGGCATTGTGTTGCTGATGGGCTGGGTCGCGCTCGACCTGCCGCTCGGGCCGGGCGCCAGCGTCTATATCCCCTTGCCAACCACGGCACCCTGACAGTCCGCTCAGGGCGGGGGCGTAGCTTGACTCGCCCCCGCCCCCCTTTCATGCTGGGCGACAGAACAGAAGAACAGGGGGAGCGCGCCATGCGCCTGATGCCGGTGACCGACGCGATGTTTCTCGTCGCCGAAACGCGCGAGACGCCGATGCACGTCGGCGGGGTCAACCTGTACACCCTGCCCGACAAGGTCGACGAGACGGAGTGGCTGAACGCGCAACTCGCGAACCTGCGCCAATCCGAAGGGCTGCGCCGCCCGTTCAGCGAGGTGCTCAAACTCACCCCGCTTGGCCAGTACGGCCCGATCCGTCTGGTCCCCGACAAAGACATCGACATGCATTACCATGTCCGCAGCGCGGCGCTGCCCAAACCCGGCCGCTACCGCGAGATGTTCGAACTCGTCTCGCGCCTCCACGGCACCCTGCTCGACCGCACCCGGCCGATGTGGGAAATCACCCTGATATCGGGCCTGCCCGATCGCCAGATTGCGACCTATTTTAAGATCCACCACGCGCTGATGGACGGTGCATCGTCGATGCACTTCACCAACGCGATGCTCAGCGCCGATCCCAAGGAAAAGCGCAGCTATTCACCAATGTCGGTCGAAGCCTATGAGGCGTATAAGCGCAAATTCCCGGTACCGAAAAAACCGCCAACCCCCAGCCTGACCGACCTGAAAGCCATCGGCAGCTTCCTGAAAGAGCAATGGGGCAACAGCGTCGGGGTGACCAAGGCGCTCAACCAATATGCCGCCGCGATGTTCGGCATGGGCGGCAGCGACCTGACGACGCCATGGGCGGTGCCGCGCACCAGCTTTAACCGCAACATCACCGGCGCCCGCCGCTTCGTCGCGCAAAGCTGGTCGCTCGAACGGGTGCGCGCGATGGGCAAGGCCTATGACGGGACGATCAATGACGCCGTGCTCGGCATGTGCTCAGGGGCGATGCGCAAATATCTGCAATCGCTGAACGAGCTGCCCGACAAGCCGCTGAAAGCGATGGCGCCAGTGTCGATCCGGCCAAAGGATGACATCGACGCGGCCAATTCGGTCGCCGCGGTCACTGCCAACCTCGCTACCCATATCGACGATCCCGTGACACGCATGGCAACGATCCAGGCGTCGATGAACGCCGCCAAGGCGCAGCTGCGCGAAATGACCGCGCAGCAGATCCAGATTTATACCGCGATCACCCAGATGCCGCAGATGCTGACCGCGCTCACCCGCACCGCCGACAAATTCCCGGCGTACAGCGTCACCATCTCGAACGTCCCCGGCCCGCGCGAACAGCTGTACTGGAACGGCGCACGGCTCGACGGCATGTATCCCGCCAGCATCCCGGTCGACGGCATGGCGATGAACATCACCCAGGTGTCGAACAACAAGAATATCGATTTCGGCATCACCGCCTGCCGCCGCAGCGTCCCGCACGTCCAGCGGCTGATCGACTATCTGGAAGATGCACTGGTCGAGCTGGAGGAAGCGGCGGGGATCAAGGGCAGATAGGCGGCCGCGACCGGTACATCTTAGCTTTTTACACCGTCGCCGCTGCCGCCTAAATACCGCCGCTAAAACACGCGAGGGGGATCCCGTCATGCTGGGCAAATTCGACGCACTGGACCGGCTGGTCCAGCTATTGCTGCTGATCGCCGCACTCGGCGCGATCGCCAATGGCGGCTTCATGCTGATCGACCCGCTCGCCTGGTATGTCTTCATCCCGACCGTCATCACCACCGGGCCGCCGAATGCGCATTTCATCCGCGACATCGCCTTGGCCTATGTCGGCTCGGGACTGATCCTGCTCTATGCCGCCGGGCATCCGATCCTGCGCTGGCGCGCCGCGGTCGTCGGCGGCCTGTGGCTGACGCTCCACGGTTTGCTGCATATCTATGAAGTGATCGCGGGCATCTGCGGCCCCGCGACCTTCTGGGCCGACGCGCCGGGGGTGCTCGGCCACCCCCTGCTCGTCATCGTGGCGCTGACCATCCTGTTCGCGCGCCAGCGGATCGCTCCCGCGGGCATCCCCGCACGCCTGTTCGCGCACGCCGCCGACAAGGCGACCGGCGGCAACAGCCCCTATCTGCCCGACCTGATCGCCGCGCCCGGTCGCGCCGCCGAAAAATTCCAGCATTTCATGCCGGTCACCGCGCACCGCCACGCGTCCCCCGCCGATGCCTTCCACGCCGCGCGGATCGGCGCGACGCTCGCCGCCGATTGCGGGCCGTGCGCGCTGATCGCCGCCGAAAGTGCACGCGGCGATGGCGTCGCGCGCGATATCGTCAACCGCCTGCTCGCCAGCGATCCGCCCGCCGACCTGGCCGAAGCCTTTGCCTTCGGGTCCGCGGTGGGCAGCCATGATCCCGCCGCCGACGCGCATGGCGCCCAGATCGAAATGCTCTACGGGCGCACCATACGCTTCGAAATGGCGCTGACCGCCGCAACCTTCACCGCCTATCCGGCGCTCAAGCGCGGCCTGGGCTTCGCCAACAGTTGCGCGCTCCAAAAGCTGGAGGTTTGACAGCGAAAGCGGACCGCGACACAGCGCGCCCATGACCATCTCGATCCGCTCCGCCACCCCCACCGACCTGCCGCTGATCGCGCAGTTCATCCGCGATCTCGCGGACTATGAAAAACTCGCGCACGAGGTTCGCTTTGACGAAGCCAAGCTGGACGAAAAGCTGTTCGGGCCGCGCCCTTATGCCGAGGTCGTGATCGGCGAACTCGACGGCGAGCCGCAGGGATTCGCGCTCTTCTTCCACAATTTCTCGACCTTCGAGGGACGTCCCGGCATTTATCTTGAAGACCTGTTCGTCCGTCCCGAGGCGCGCGGATCGGGGCTCGGCAAGGCGCTGCTCGCGCATCTCGCCCAGCTGTGCGTTGAACGCGACTGCGCCCGCCTCGAATGGAGCGTCCTCGACTGGAACACCCCCGCGATCGGCTTTTACCAGAACCTCGGTGCCAAGCTGATGGACGAATGGACCGTCATGCGCGTGGATGGCGACGCGCTGACCGGGCTGGCCGAAACCGCCTGACCGGCACCGGGCAGCGCCTACCCCCTCTGCCCATTTGCCACGACCGACCGGTCATGCTCTCCTGCGCCCGGGCCGCACCGGGCTCGCATGTTTGCGAGCGAGTCGTTCCTCCTCAACGGAGGCCGACGACAACAGGGGAAAGACCATGCACAGCAAGTTGTATGCCGCTTCGGCGGCCCTTTTCGTGATGGCAATGGCGCCGCTTGCCAGCGCCCAGATGCCGACCTGGTCGGCCGAACAGACCGAAGCGTGGAAAGTCGTCCAGCAGAGCTGGGTTGACGACGTCGCGCAGAACGGCAAATGGCCCGCCAACTATGCCGACCCGCAGATGGTCGTATGGTCGGCCGAATTCGCTGCGCCGCGCGGCAAGGATTCGGCGGTGCGCTGGACCAAGTTCCAGAATACGCAGGGCAAGGTCATACAATATGAGCTGAGCCCGCAGTCGATCTCACTCAGCGGCGACACCGCAGTCGTCACCTACGCGCTGACCATCGTCAGCCAGCGCGGCACCGAAAAGCCCGACTGGGGCAAGGAAGCGATCGTCGAAACGCTGGTGCGCACCACCACCGGCTGGAAATTCCTGTCCTCGACGAGCTTCGCGCTCGGAAAGTAAGGGGCGTCGCGGCGGTCGGCGCCTACCGCCTCCGCTTGCCGGAACGGCCCTAACGGCTCGCGCGGGGCCGCCGCCGTTCCATCGGCCAGCTTGGCATATGCGCGTCGGACAGCCTTTTGGCTTCGTCCGGCGCGATGCCAAGTTCGCTTAGCACACGCACGAGCGCCTCGGCGGGCGCGACGGCGATGTCGGGCTGCACCCCGTCGCCCTCCCAATCCTTGCCGGTGACCGGATCATAGGTCCGGCCTACCGGGATGAAGGCGCGATACCCCCCGCCCAGCTCTTCGCCGCGGCCGAAATGATTGGCGCCCGCGGTCGGCGCGCCGACCAGCGTCCCGCGGCGCGTATGTTTCATCGCTAGCGCGAAATGCTCGGCCGCCGACGCGCTGGCGCCCGACGTCAGCACATAGACTTTCGCGTCGCGCAGCCGCACGTCGGTGTTCGGCGTCGCCCAATGCTCGCGCGTCACCATGCCAGCGTCGCCCTCGGCCGGCCGCATCGACGGCAGCCCGGCAATCGGCGACCCCCCGCGCGCATCGACCGACGCGCGCGTCGCCATCGTCACCAGCCGCGTTTCCTTGTCGAACAGCCACGGAAAGATGACATCCATCTGGTCGAGCCCGCCGCCATTGTGGGTCCGAATATCAAAGATGATCGCCTTGGCATCGGCGTGATCGGCCATGAACTTCGCGGCCTGCGCGGTCACATCGGCATCCATCGGAAAGACATTGAAGCGCACGAAGGCGATCCCCGGCGCGATCCACCCCGCCTGCTCGACGGGCACCTTCGGTGGGCGCGGCGTCGATGCTGCCGCGCCCGTGATGACGCCAGCAGGCGCGGCCGCTTCCGGCACGCGCAACCGCAAATGTCCGTCGGGCGACACCGCATTCACGTCCCGATCGATCGCCTGCCCCAACGCCTCGCCGGTCAGGCTGGCATAGCGTCCCGCCGCAATAGCCGCGCGTAACGCGGCGGCGTAACGCTTGCCGGTTTCGGGATAGACATAGTCGCTCTCAAGCAAAGCCGCATAGGCTTCGGCAACCTTGTCGGCGCTCACCTCGTCCGCCGCCAGCGCCGGCGACGACGCCATCATCGGCGCGGCTATCGTTCCGGCGGTGAGCAGCAGCGCAGGCAAAATATAGGAAGCGCGAATCATCTTGGTCTCCAATCCAACTCCGGTTGGACCCAAGTGTATCACATCAACAATACAGATCAACTACATTTGTAGTCGTTAGCCTTCAGCGTTTGCGCGCGAACCAGACCAGAAAGATGCCGACAACCGCCAGCACGACGCCGTTGCGCGTCCACGTCGTGTCGCCCAGCATGAAGCTGCTCGCCGGCCAGCGCACGATGTCGAGCCCTTGCAGCGCCCACAGCCCGCCAACCAGGATCATCGCGACCCCGACGATCGCGAGAACGCCCTTCAATGCACCCATGATGATCTCCCCCTATTGGCGCTGCAATCCGATCAGCGGTCGCAGCCAGCCGATGCTGCGCCCGATCCAATAGAAAAGCCAGCATCCCGTCACTGTCGCCGCGAGCAGGATCAGGAAGGATGGCAGCGCGGCGACATTGGCCCGCAGCAGATACCAGCCGACAACAACGATGATCGTCTGGTGGATGATGTAGAATGGGAACACCGCCTCCGCGAGCATCGCGCGTTTGGGATGGTCGCGGTTCCACCAGCGGTCGGCGATGCCGAGCAACGCCACGATCGTCATCCAGCCGTTGACCAGCCGCGCCAGATGATAGGGCGGAAACACCCAATCGGGCGCGACCATGTTGCCCGGCCAGGTCCACTCGATCCACGCAACCGGTACGAACGCGAGCAGCGCGAGCAGCAGCGCAACCTTCCAATATCGTGCGACCGTCTCGAACAGAGCCGGTCGCACGCGAAGCAGCCAGCCGACGAAGAAAGGCACCAGATAATGAAGATGCGACGGCCCGTCGTCGAACAGCGCATGCGTCTCGTCATGCGTCGGAAACAGGACATAGATCAGCACCCACAATACCAGCGGCGCAACGAGCATTCGCCACCCGCGCAGCGCCCCCGCAGCGATGCTCGTGAATTTCATACGCGCTGGCTCCGGGATCAGCGCGAGCAGCAATGCCGCAAACATCGTATAAACCCACAGATACACGACGAACCACAGGTGTTGCCATGTCGGCAGGATGATCCCGTCGAGCGCGCCGAAACGGAAATAGTCGCGGGTCCAGAAATGGAGGAAACCGTGGGAATAGCCGTGCTGGCCGACAAGTTCGATCCACGGCTGCGGGGGAATGATGAAAATGATCCCGAAAGCGAGCGGGACCAGCAACCGCGCACTGCGCGACCGCGCGAACGCACCGCTGCCGCCCAGTTTCGCAAACAGCGCCGCGCTTGCGTAACCCGACACAAGGAACAGCAACGCCAGCCGCCAGCCGTTCGTCGCGAGCATCGGAATGGTGACCCAATCAAGCGGCTCGGCGATTTTGACGTGCCAGCCCCACGGCACGAAATACATGCCGATATGATAGAGGATCAGCAGCGCAAACGCGCCGATCCGCAACCAGTCCATGCCGTAGTGGCGCGTGGAATTCACTGCAAATCCCCCTCTACCGTTTGCCCCTGAGCTTGTCGAAGGGCCGTCTTTTTCTTCTGGCGACGCTAGAAGAAAGATCGGTGCTTCGACAAGCTCAGCACAAACGGATTTGGGACAGGTTATCTAAGCACCCGCCACGCCAACTCCGCAAACTCGCACAGCAAAGGCCGCGAGTCGCACGGGTCGATGATATCCTCGACCCCGAATTTCTCCGCCGTTCGGAATGGCGAACGCACGCGGTTGAGCCTTTCGCGGATCGCCTCCAGATGCGCCGCCGGATCCTCCGCCGTCTCCAGCTCGCTCTTGTACGCCACCTCGACCCCGCCCTCGATCGGCAGGCTGCCCCAGTCGCCCGACGGCCACGCAAAGCGATACTGGAAGCGTTCGGCGTTCGACATCGCGCTACCCGCGATCCCATAAGCGCGGCGGATCACCACCGACGCCAGCGGCACCGTCGCGCGGTAGATCGCGTTCATCGCCTGCACCCCGTAACGGATTGTCCCCGTCCGTTCGGCTTCGCCGCCGATCATGAAGCCGGGGTTGTCAACCAGATGGACGATCGGCAGGTGGAACTGGTCGGCCAGCTTGACGAAGCGCTCGGCCTTCTCGCTCGTCTTCGCATCCCACGACCCGCCAAGGTAAGACGGATCGCTCGCGAGTACCGCGACCGGATAGCCGTCGAGCCGCGCGAACGCCGTGATCACCGCCCGCCCCCACCGCGCGCCCATCTCAAAGAAACTGTCACGGTCGAAAACGGCGTCGCAAACGCGGCGCATCGCATAAACCTGCTTCGCCTCGCGCGGCACCGCCGACAACAGGCTCTCCTCGCGCCGGTCGACCGGATCATTGCATTCGGTCCGCGGCGCGCGATCATGGATCGATGAAGGCAGGTAAGACAAAAACCGCCGCGCCGCCGCGAACGCCTCGGCCTCGCTCGCGACTTCGTCGTCGACCACGCCGTTGCGCGTATGCACGTCTGTGCCGCCCAATTCCTCGCGGTCCAGCGTATCGCCGATCGCCGCCGCGACCGCCGGTCCCGCCGCGAACAGCTGCGACAGCCCGCGCACCATGATGCTGTAGTGGCTCGCCACCACCCGCGCCGCGCCCAGCCCCGCGGTCGGCCCCAGCGCCAATGCCACCACCGGCACCGTGTCGAGGTTGGCGATGATCTCATGCCACCCCGGCACATGCGGAATATAGGTATAGCCCATATCCTCCAGCGTCTTGACCGACCCGCCCCCGCCGGTGCCGTCGATCATGCGGATCAGCGGCAGGCGATATTCATGCGCCATCGCTTCGCACTGCACAAACTTGCGGTGCAGCGCCGCATCGGCCGCGCCGCCGCGCACGGTGAAATCGTCGGCCGACGCGACCACCGGCCGCCCGTCGATATTGGCGCGCCCGAAAATGAAATTGCTCGCCGCCAGATCTTCCAGCTCGCCATCCGGCCCATAGGTGCCGCGCCCCGCAATTTTGCCGATCTCGCGAAAACTGCCTTCATCGACGATGCCGGCAAGCCGCGCCCGCGCGTCCATCTTGCCGCGGCTGTGCTGGCGCGCGACCTTTTCCGCGCCGCCCATCTTCTCAGCCATCGCGCGGCGTTGGCCGAGTTCGTCGATCTCTTTTTTCCAGCTCATGCAGCAAAGGCTATCTGACGTTGACGGAAACGTCATGCAAAACCTTGCCCACCTCTACCCCGCTGCTATCGTTATCCGATGACCCGCAAATTCGCCTTCGCTTTCGCCGCGCCCCTGCTTTTGATGACGCCCGCGCTGGCCGCTGACGGCACAGCCCCGCGTACCCTCCCTGGCGTCGAAGATGCTTACAAGAGCGACGCTTTCATCGCCGATCCGATGCCCGCAATCGACGCCGCGCTGACAAGGGCAAAGCAGTCGCGCAAACCCGTCCTGCTCGTCATGGGAACCGGCGGCTGCCACGACAGCGCGTGGTTCGCCAACCTCCTTGCCACCGACCGCTTCGCCCCTGTCCGGGGCCGCTACGAGATCGTCTATGCCGACATCGGGATGCCGCATGTGCGCGGATGGGGCCGCAATCCCGAGGTGCCAGAACGCTTCGGCTTCAAAAAGATCAAAGGCACACCCACCGTCGCGATCCTTGATATCGACGGCACCGTCCTCAACCGCAAAACCGCGCCCAAGTGGCGCAACGCCGCCAGCCGCAGCGACGACGATATCTATAACGAACTGATGCAATAGGGAGAGACACATGGCCGAGATGAACCTGGCAGGGCGCGTCGCGCTCGTCACCGGCGCCTCGCGCGGGATTGGGCGCGGGATCGCGATCGGGCTCGCCGAAGCAGGCGCTGACGTCGCGGTCAATTATACCCGCGGCGAGCAGGAAGCCGCCGAAACCGTCGCCGCGATCGAAGCGCTCGGTCGCAAGGCAAAAGCCTATCAGGCGTCGGTCACCGACGAAGCCGCCTGCGCCGCGATGGTCGCCGCGGTCGAAGCCGACTTTGGCCCGATGTCGATCCTCGTCAACAATGCGGGCATCGCCAGCCGCGGCCGGGCAGTCGCCGACACCAGCCCCGAAGAAGTCGACAAGCTCTTCGCCGTCCACGCCGGTGGCCCCCACCGCCTGTCGCGCCTCGCACTGCCGCAACTGCGCACCCACAAACGCAGCGACATCATCGTCATTTCCAGCATCGCGACCTACACCCACTCGCCCAACGGCGCGCCCTACACCATGGCAAAGGCGGCTGGCGAAGCGCTGGCCTATGCGCTGGCCAAGGAAGAGCTGGCGAACGGCGTCCGCGTCAACATCGTCGCCCCCGCGCTGACCGTCAGCGACATGGGCGAAAAACTGTCGCGCGCGATAACCGGTCAGGATGACATCCAGCATCTCGCCGCAAAAATGCCCTTCGGCCGCGTCGCGGTCCCTGCCGATGTGGCGGGGGCGGTGGTGTGGTTTGTCAGCGACGCGAATTCATATTGCTCGGGACAGAAACTCAACATCGACGGCGCAGGACAGGCGACGTTTCGGTGATATTCCCCCCGTCATTGCGAGGAGCCGAAGGCGACGCGGCAATCCAGAGCAGGTTTAGGCCGCTGTGGATTGCTTCGCTTCGCTCGCAATGACGATTAACCTGAGCAAGCGCTTCCTGTAGGCGCTGGCCATGCGCCCCGATTCGCCCTCTCCCGTCATCCCGTTCCTGATCGCGTGCGCGGGCATTGCGACCTTTTCGGCGATGGATGTGCTGATGAAGGGGCTGTCGATCGACATCGGTGCGTATAACGCCGTGCTGTGGCGCACCGGCGCCGGGACGATCCTCAGCGGCGCGATCTATTTTGCCTCGCGCCCCGCGATGCCCGACCGCGCCACGCTGCGCATCCACGCCGTCCGCTCGCTGTTCGTCGCGGGCATGGCGGTCAGCTTTTTCTGGGCGCTGGCGCGGCTGCCGATGGCGGAGGCGATCGCGATCGCCTTCATCGCCCCGCTCGCGACGCTCTACATGGCGGCAATCTTCCTTGGCGAGAAAATAGGACCGCGCTCGATCATCGCGTCCTTGCTCGGCATCGCGGGCGTGATCGTCATCGTCGCGGGCAAACTCGGCCGCGGCGACTATGCGCCCGAAGCCCTGTGGGCCGTCGGCGCGGTCGTCGGTTCGGCGCTGCTCTACGCCTATAATCTCATCCTCGCGCGGCGGCAGGCGAAGATGGCCGAACCGATGGAGATCGCCTTTTTCCAGAACGGCTTCGTCGCGCTGATCCTCGCGGTGGGCGCGCCGTGGTTTCTTGCGGTTCCCGGCAGCGAACAGGCGATCCCGCTCGTCGGCGCCGCTTTCCTCGCTGTAACGTCGCTGCTCTTGCTGAGCTGGGCCTATGCCCGCGCCGAGGCGCAAATCCTGGCGACCACCGAATATAGCGGTTTCCTGTGGGCCATCTTGTTCGGCTGGATGTTCTTCGACGAAGCGGTGACCTGGCCGACGATCATCGGCGCGGTGCTGATCGTCGTCGGCTGCCTGATTGTGGCGCGCAAGACCCCGCAGCTCGATCCGATTGAGCCGGCGGCGGCTTAACCCCCTCCCCTCCCGCTTGCGGTACGGGCAGCGAGACTTACGAGCTTTGCTCGCTAGTCGCAGCGGAGTGGGCATTGCCGCATCGCCGCTGACCCACCCCCGACCCTTCCCGCAAGCGGGAGGGGAGAAGCTAGACCGCCGCCCGCGCAAGCCGATCGTTGATCGCCGCGCCCAGCCCCTCGGCAGGGATCGTCGCAACCGCAATCTTCGCCTTCCCGCTTGCGGCCCCGGCGTGCAGCGCATCGAACAGGCGCGCCGCCGCTTCGGTCAAAACGCCCGTTTCGCTCAGGTTGTAATCGCCCGCGATCAGGCCAAATCCGATCCCAAACTCATCTTCTGCAAAATCCACCGCGCCCAATCGCACCGGCTTGCCCGGCGCATAATGGCTCGCCAGCATGCCCGGCGCGACGATCTCCGAACCCTTCACCCCGGATACCGGCAAGCCGCTCGCCTTCGCCAGCATCGCCGCCGTCACCGGTCCGGGCCGCAGCACCTCGACCGCACCCCCCTTCATCCGCGCAATCGTCGATTCCACGCCCGCTGCACAGGGGCCATCGTCGATCACGAGCGCAATTCGCCCCTCAAGCGTTGCCAGCACATGGCTTGCCTTGGTCGGGCTCACGCCCCCGCTCGCATTCGCACTCGGTGCGGCTAGCGGCGCGCCGGTCGCCGCCAGCAAAGCCTGCATCGCGCGATGCCCCGGCACCCGCACCGCGATCGTGTCCAGCCCCGCGGTCGCAATGCTGGCCACCGGGCAATCGTCACGGCGCGGCACCACCAAAGTCAGCGGCCCCGGCCAGAAGCGCGCCGCCAAGGCGCGATCAACCGCACCGAACACCCCCAGCCGCTCGGCCGCCGCCAGATTGGCGACATGTACGATCAGCGGGTTGAAATCAGGCCGCCCCTTCGCCGCATAGATGCGCGCCACCGCGTCGGCGTTGCGCGCATCGGCGGCGAGGCCGTACACCGTCTCGGTCGGCACCGCGACCGGTCGGCCATCGGCGACCAGCGCCGCGGCGCGCGCTATCGCATCCGTGTTAAACGGCCGCACATCGGTCGCTATGTTCTCGTTCGTTTGACCCGTCGCCATGCCGCGCTATAGCCGCGCCGAGCATAGAATCGCCAGCAAAAGCGGGGACGAGATGACCTATACGCCGCCGACCACCGAACAACTCTTCGTTCTCGACCATATCGCGCGCATCGACGCGATGGCGGCGCATGAGAAATTCGCCGCCGCGACCCCCGACATGGTCGAGGCGATCGTCAACGGTATCGGCGAATTTGCCGCCGAGGTTTACGCTCCGCTCAATCGCGTCGGCGACGTCCAGAACCCCAAGTGGGAAGACGGCAAGGTCACCATGCCCCCGGGCTTCAAGGAAGCCTATCAGGCGTTCGTCGACGCTGGCTGGGGCAGCATCGACGGCCCCACCGAATATGGCGGGCAAGGCCTGCCCTTCACGCTGGCAACCGTGATCATCGAGGCGCTTGGCACCGCCGACATGGGCTTTACCCTGTGCAACATCCTGACCCCGGGCGCGATCCATGCGTTGATGGCCTATGGCACCGAGGAACAGCGCCAGACCTGGCTGCCCAAGCTGGTGTCGGGCGCGTGGAACGGCACGATGAACCTGACCGAGCCCGCCGCGGGCAGCGACGTTGGCGCGCTGCGTTCGACCGCGGAGCTGGTCACCGAGGGTGAACATGCGGGACTCTACAAGATCAGAGGGCAAAAGATCTACATCACCTTCGGTGAGCATGACCTCACCGACAATATCGTCCACCTTGTCCTCGCACGCACCCCCGGCGCGCCCGAAGGGACGCGCGGCATCTCGCTGTTCCTCGTCCCCAAATACCGCCTCGACGCGGAGGGCAAGCCCGCCCACTCGAACGGCGTTCGCTGCGCGTCGATCGAGCATAAGCTGGGTATCCATGGTTCGCCGACCGCGGTGATGATCTATGGCGAAGACGAGGATTGCCTTGGCGAGATCGTCGGCGCCGAAATGGGCGGGATGCGCGCGATGTTCGTGATGATGAACGCGGCGCGCCTGCTCGTCGGCTGTCAGGGCGTCCAGATCGCCGAACGTGCGACACAGCAGGCGCAGCGCTTCGCTGCCGAGCGCGTCCAGTCGGCGCTGGCCGGCGGCACCGACCGCACCCCCGTCACCATCGACCAGCACCCCGATGTGCGCCGGATGCTGTGGCGGATGCGCGCCCAGACCGAAGCGGCGCGCGCGCTGACCTATTACGCCGCCGCGCAGACCGATTTTGGCAAATTGGGCGACGAAGCCGCCGCGATGCGCGCCGAAATCCTGATTCCGCTGGTCAAGGCGCACGCGACCGACATCGGCTGCGAAGTCGCCAGCCTCGGCATCCAAGTCCATGGCGGCATGGGCTTCATCGAGGAAACCGGCGCCGCGCAGCATTATCGCGACGCGCGCATCGCTCCGATCTACGAAGGCACCAACGGTATTCAGGCCGCCGATCTGGTCGGACGCAAGCTCGGCATGGCCGGCGGCGACCTCGTCCGCGGTTTGATCGATGACATCGCGCACGGCGCCGCGGATTTCCCCGAGCTCCAGCAGCTCGCCGACGCCTGCCGCGCGGTCACCGACTGGATGGTCGGAGCCAGCACCGGCGACCGCCTTGCGGGCAGCTATCCCTACCTGACCATGCTGGCCACCGCGACCTGCGGCTGGTTGATGGCGCTTGAGCATCGGGCGGCAAAGGCCGCGCTGGACAACGACAGCAGCGACCGCGCGTTCCTGGAGGCCAAGATCGCCTCGACCCGCTTTTACCTGGAGCAAATCGTCCCCGCCGCGACCGGCCTCGCGCCATCGGCACTGGCGGGTGACGCGGCGCTCGCCCCGCTACCGAAATTTGCCTGAAACCGGGGGATATAAGCGGCTTTTCAGCCCTTCGGGAGCAGCAAGATTTTGTTCATGATTAACGCGATGATAACCATCGGGCACTAGGCACGACCAGCAATTGCTGGAGACGTGCGTGCCCATTCCGGTCAAAAATCTGATCATCAGTTGGCGCACGATCGCTCTCGCATTGCTGCTGAGCGTGGCGGCGGGGCTTTCGTCGATCACCGAACCGGTCGACCGCATCCTTGAAAGCGCTGTGGGCCGCGTCGCGTGGCGACCCGTGTCAGGCGACACCGTTGTCGTCGGCCTTGATGACAAGACTTTGCAGGCCGTTGAAAACAAGGACTTCGACGTCTCGCATCACGCGCAACTCGTCAGCGCGGTTGGCGCGTCACCGGCCAAGCGGCTTTTTGTCGATTTTTCCTATGAGCGCCGCCTTCAAGATCGCGACTTTCCCCTGTTGGTGGATGCTGTCCGGAAAATGGGCGACCGGATCGTGCTTGCGGTGCCGGGAAGCAGCACCCAGGGAACCACCGCTGTGGTCGATTATTGGCCTGATCCCGCGTTCGGGGATCGCGCACAACAAGCCTGCATCTGCTGGGAGTATGAGTTTTGGCAAGTTTGGAAAGTGCCACTTGCGGTCACGGCAAGCGGCCGACTGCTGCCCAGTTTTGCCGCCAAGCTCGCCGATCGGCAACCCGATCGACCCGACGTTTTCGCGCTCGACCTGTCCTATGACGCGGGCACGATCAAAGAATATAGCGCGATCGACGTAATGACAGGCAAGCTCGATCCCGAGCTTTTGCGCGGAAAAGATGTTATCTTTGCGTTTACCGCCGCAGCGTCACCCGACAAACATTATTTGCCCGGTCATGACAAGCTGCCCGGTGCCTATATTCACCTGATCGCGGGAGAGGCGCTGAAGCGCGGCCAACCGACGAATATCGGCTGGCTACCGGCGCTGGCGATCACTGCGATCTTGCTGTTGGGCGCGCTGACTTGGCAGGGTGGGCGCTGGTATTCGCGCGTGGCGCTGGGCACGACCTTGCTGCTGATCGCCGCAAAGATCATTCTGGGTCTCAGCCTGGTGGCAACCCAGATCGGGGGCGCCTGCTTCCTGATCGCTGCGGTTAGCGCCAATGTATCGCGAACCCGCCGTCGCCGCTCGGCCCAGCGCGAAAATCCCGTCTCGGGCCTCCCCAACTTCGAAGCGCTGCGATCGCAGACGCCGTTTGGCAGTGCGACGGTCGTTGCCGCCAAGGTTGTCAATTTCGAAGATCTTGCCGCTTTCATCCCGGGTGACGGGATTGGAAAGCTGATCGAACAGGTCACGCGCCGCCTGCTGCTTGCGTCACAGGGTACGGCGCTTCATCACGACCTCGACGGCACGTTCGCTTGGCTGGTCCCCTATTATCAGCACAGCCAGATCGAGGGACAGCTTGCCGGGCTTGCCGCGCTGTTCAACGCGCCGCTGACGATCGGCGAGCTGCGCGTCGATGTTGCAATTGCTTTTGGGGTGAATGACGAGTTCGAGGGATCGAACGCCCAGCGTCTTGCCGCAGCGCTCGTCGCTGCAGAACGCGCGATCCGTACCCGGGCGCTGTGGACAAAATATGTCCCGCGGCAAAAGGACGATGCCGGCTGGCAACTCTCCTTCCACTCGCAGCTGGAGGACGCGCTGACCGGCGGCGACATCTGGGTCGCATTCCAGCCGCAATATGCCATCGCGACGGGCAAGCTGGTCGGGGTCGAGGCGCTGGCGCGCTGGACGCACCCGACGCGCGGCCCGATCCCGCCCGACGAGTTCATCGTCCAGGCCGAAAAAAGCCAGGACATTTATCGCCTGACGCTGTTCGTGATGGATCAGGCGATCCGCTCGGCAGCGCAGTTGCATGAGCGCGGCCACCGGATCAACATGTCGGTCAATCTGTCGGCGACGCTGCTCGATCACAGCGATCTGGTCGGCACGATCCGTGTCATGCTCACCGCGCATCATCTGCCGCCCGAAGTCCTGACCATCGAGATCACTGAAACCGCGCAGATCGAAAACAGCCGCCAGGCGCGCCAGACCCTCGCGCAATTGCGCCGCACCGGCATCCGGCTGTCGATCGACGATTATGGCACGGGCCAGTCAAACCTCGAATATCTCACCGAAATCGAGGCCGACGAAATCAAGATCGACAAGCGGTTCGTGATGACGATGCGCGATTCGCAGCGGAACCTTGAAGTGGTGAAATCGACCATTGATCTAGCACATCGGCTGGGCGCGGTTGCGGTCGCCGAAGGCATTGAAGATGCCGAAACCATGGCCCTGTTGGGCCAGCTCGGCTGCGACGTTGGCCAGGGCTATCATCTTGGCAAGCCGCAATTATTTTCCGAACTCGCCGCGACCCTGTCGGCCCCGCCGCAAAACCGCACCGCATAACTGCCAGATTGGCTGTAATGCTATGGTTAAGACTCGATTTACCTTACCAAAGATGGTATATGCTCCGTTAACTGTTCTTCGTGGGCAGTGCCGACAGGAGATATTTTATGGGTTGGTTTTGGAGATTTCTGGGTGGCGGCGGCTCCGGCAACGGTGGCGCATCGGCCTAACCTGGATGCAAATTCAGGGAGAGGGCTCCGGCATTGCCGGGGCCCTTTCTTTTTGCCCGCGGCCCGCGCGACCGCTTGACACATGTGGTGACCGGCCAGCCTTTGGCGCCAAGCGCCATTTCAGCGGTCCTGCTCTGCAATAAAAAATCCATTTAAATCGCGATTACACTCATATTTGCGCAAACCCGCGGAAAGGCTGGCGCGCGCCCCCGCGACCGGGCATCACGAGCGACGAGACGAATCAAAATATCGACGAACCGAGTCCCTAAATCGTCATTTACTGTCTTGCATCGCGGCGCCGACGTGGCACTATAGATGGTGGGTCGGCCGAGGGGGCACCCCAAGAATTAGTGGTTAGCCAAAAATGGCGGTTTTCCGTCGCCCATCGCATATGGGCTCGGGAAACTGCTTCGTGCGGCCAAAAATATGTGCCCCCGCAGATCGAATAGATGCTAGGCTGGGGCTTCGTCCCGAGTCGAACAAGACAGGAACATATGCGCTGCGGCGCATGGGCAATCGGGGACGGATATGATGGATTTTCGCGAGACAGAACGGGTGGAGACGAGCGACGTGGCGACGGTGGAATTGACGAAGAACGAAGCGCCTCCAGCGACCGAATCGGTCCCCGAAGCGGTCCCGACCGCCAAGCTTAACGACAGCAGCGAGGCGAAGGTCCACGCGCGCCGATTCGACATCGTCACCGATCGCAGCCGCGATGCGCTGCTCACCGACTTCGGCAAGGAAACGCTCGAGGACCGCTACCTGCTCCCCGGCGAATCGTACCAAGATCTCTTCGCGCGCGTCGCGTCGGCCTATGCCGATGATCAGGATCACGCGCAGCGCCTCTATGACTATATCAGCCGCCTGTGGTTCATGCCCGCCACCCCCGTGCTGTCGAACGGCGGCACCGGCCGCGGCCTGCCGATCAGCTGTTACCTCAACTCGGTCCCCGACAGCCTGGAGGGCATTGTCGAGACCTGGAACGAGAATGTCTGGCTCGCCAGCCGCGGCGGCGGCATCGGCACCTATTGGGGCAGCGTCCGCGGCATCGGCGAACCCGTCGGCCTCAACGGCAAGACCAGCGGCATCATCCCCTTCGTCCGCGTCATGGACTCGCTCACCCTCGCGATCTCGCAGGGCAGCCTCCGCCGCGGCTCTGCCGCCTGCTACCTCGACATCAGCCACCCGGAGATCGAGGAGTTCCTCGAAATCCGCAAACCGTCGGGCGACTTCAACCGCAAGGCGCTGAACCTCCATCACGGCGTGCTGATCACCGACGAGTTCATGGAAGCGGTGCGCGACGGCCAGGAATTCAACCTCCGCAGCCCCAAGGACCAGAGCGTCCGGGGCACCGTCGATGCGCGCAGCCTGTTCCAGAAGCTCGTCGAAACCCGCCTCGCGACGGGCGAGCCCTACATCATCTTCATCGACCAGGTGAACCGCATGATGCCCAAGCATCACCGCGATCTGGGCCTAAAGGTCACCACCTCGAACCTGTGCAGCGAAATCACGCTCCCGACGGGCCGCGACCATCTCGGCAACGATCGCACCGCGGTCTGCTGCCTCTCGTCGCTCAACCTCGAAACCTGGGACGAGTGGAACGGCGACAAGATGTTCATCGAGGATGTCATGCGCATGCTCGATAACGTCCTGCAGGACTATATCGACCGCGCCCCGCCCGAAATGGCACGCGCCAAATATAGCGCCAGCCGCGAACGCTCGGTCGGCCTTGGCGTCATGGGCTTCCACAGCTTCCTCCAGGCGCGCGGCCTGCCCTTCGAGGGCGCGATGGCGAAATCGTCGAACCTGCGCGTCTTCAAACATATCCGCGCGCAGGTCGATCAGGCGTCGATGCTGCTCGCCAAGGAACGCGGCCCCTGCCCCGACGCCGCCGATCAGGGGGTGATGGAGCGCTTCAGCTGCAAGATGGCGATCGCGCCCACCGCGTCGATTTCGATCATCTGCGGCGGCACCAGCGCGTGCATCGAGCCGATCCCGGCGAACATCTACACGCACAAGACGCTCTCGGGCAGCTTCTCGATCCGCAACCCGCATCTGGAAGCGCTCCTCGTCGACAAGGCGAAGAACAGCGACAATATCTGGAACTCGATCCTCGAACGCGGCGGCAGCGTCCAGCACCTCGACTTCCTGACCCAGGACGAAAAGGACTGCTTCAAGACCAGCTTCGAGATCGACCAGCGCTGGCTGCTCGAACTCTCGGCCGATCGCACCCCGTACATCGATCAGGCGCAGTCGCTGAACCTGTTCATCCCGGCGGACGTCGAGAAATGGGACCTGCTGATGCTCCACTACCGCGCGTGGGAACTCGGCATCAAATCGCTCTATTATCTCCGCTCGAAATCGGTGCAGCGCGCCGGCTTCGCGGGCGGGGTCGAGGCCGACAACACCGCCGAGGCGCCGGTTTATGAATTGCAGACCACCGATTACGATGAATGCCTGGCTTGTCAGTGAATAGAACCCCTCTCCCCTTGTGGGAGAGGGAGGGGCCCGTCGCCGCGTGAGCGGCGATGGGAGGGTGAGGGAGCGAGGCAAACGTGCCGACCTCCCTTGGTGGACGACCGAACGAGCGCGCCAGCTCCGCCGTAACTCCACCGATGCCGAGAAGCGCATGTGGCGCGCCTTGCGGGAGACTTTCCCTCTCGCAAAGTTCCGCCGCCAGCAAGCTCTCGGACCCTATTTCGCCGATTTCGCATCGCACGCCGCGCGGCTGGTGATCGAGATCGACGGAGGACAGCATGGCGACGCGGTCGCCTATGACGAAGCGCGATCCCGCTTCATCACGGGCGAAGGTTATCGGGTAATCCGGTTTTGGAATGATGACGTGATGACGAATATCGAGGGAGTGCTGGCGCAGATTGACGCCGCTCTCACCCCCTCACCCTCCCAAGGCTGACGCCTTGGGCCCCTCCCTCTCCCACAAGGGGAGAGGGAAAATTGGACCGAATTTGCGACTGGAGTTTGAGATGCCCCTTCTAGAAGCCCGCAACACCTACAAGCCCTTCGAATACCCCTGGGCGTTCGATTTCTGGAAGCGCCAGCAGCAGATCCACTGGGTGCCCGAGGAAGTGCCGCTGGGCGAGGATTGCCGCGACTGGGCGCAAAAGATCAGCGACCATGAACGCAACCTGCTCACCCAGATTTTCCGCTTCTTCACCCAGGCCGATATCGAGGTGCAGGATTGCTACCACGACAAATATGGCCGCGTGTTCAAGCCGACCGAAATCAAGATGATGCTGACCGCGTTCAGCAACATGGAAACCGTGCATATCGCGGCGTACAGCCACCTGCTCGACACCATCGGCATGCCCGAAAGCGAATATGGCATGTTCCTCGAATATGACGAGATGCGCGCCAAGCATGACTATATGCAGCAGTTCGGCGTCGACAATGACGAGGATATCGCGCGCACCCTCGCGATGTTCGGCGGCTTTACCGAAGGCTTGCAGCTCTTCGCCAGCTTCGCGATGCTGATGAACTTCCCGCGCTTCAACAAGATGAAGGGC
>NZ_DASYHE010000090.1:0-13213 GCF_035998965.1 Sphingopyxis sp. | reverse complement strand
CGTCGCGGGAGTAGCGGGCTTGGCCATGGCGTTGTCCTCTTCTTCTTTTGTCGGGCGCCGCATTGGCGAACATCCCTTTGGTCCTGCCTGAATATATAGCAAGAGCCGCCCATTGGTTCCATAGGCCAGCAAAATTCCTATCCATTATTGCGATTCCCGCGCCGCGCCGATAACAGGCGGGCGCCATTCCCAACCGGCCTATCGCTGGCCGCCAGCAGGACATATCCCATGACCGCCATCATCGACATCCACGGCCGCGAAATCCTCGACAGCCGCGGCAACCCCACCGTCGAAGTCGATGTGCTGCTCGAAGACGGCAGCTTCGGCCGCGCCGCGGTCCCCTCGGGCGCCTCGACTGGCGCACACGAAGCGGTCGAACTGCGCGATGGCGACAAGAGCCGTTATCTGGGCAAGGGCGTGATTAATGCGGTTGCGGCGGTCAACGGCGACATCGCCGACGCGCTGATCGGCCTCGATGCCGAAGACCAGCGCGAACTCGACATGACGATGATCGACCTCGACGGCACCGCGAACAAGAGCCGCCTCGGCGCCAATGCGATACTCGGCGTCAGCCTCGCCGCCGCGAAGGCCGCTGCCGATGCGCGCGGTCTGCCGCTTTATCGCTATGTCGGCGGCGTGTCGGCGCGCACGCTGCCGGTGCCGATGATGAACATCATCAACGGCGGCGAACATGCCGACAATCCGATCGATGTGCAGGAATTCATGATCATGCCCGTCGGCGCCGGCAGCATCGCCGAAGCGGTGCGCTGGGGCAGCGAGATTTTCCACACGCTGAAGAAGGGTCTGTCGGCCAAGGGTCTGGCGACGGCGGTCGGCGACGAGGGCGGCTTCGCTCCGAACCTTGCTTCGACCCGCGCCGCGCTCGACTTCATCGCCGCCTCGGTCGATCAGGCGGGCTTCAAGCTCGGCACCGACGTCGTGCTCGCGCTCGATTGCGCCGCGACCGAATTTTTCAAGAACGGCAAGTACGAGATCAGCGGCGAGGGCTTGTCGCTCAGCCCCGAACAAATGGCCGAATATCTCGCCGCGCTTGTCAACGACTATCCGATCAAGTCGATCGAAGACGGCATGAGCGAAGATGATTTTGTGGGCTGGAAGGCGCTCACCGATCTCATCGGCGACAAGTGCCAGCTCGTCGGCGATGACCTGTTCGTCACCAACCCGCTGCGCTTGGAGCAGGGGATCAAGGACGGCCTCGCCAACTCGCTGCTCGTCAAGGTCAACCAGATCGGGACGCTGTCCGAAACGCTCGACGCGGTCGATATGGCGCATCGCGCGCGCTACACCGCGGTGATGTCGCACCGCTCGGGCGAGACCGAGGATTCGACGATCGCCGACCTGGCGGTCGCGACCAACTGCGGCCAGATCAAGACCGGCAGCCTCGCGCGCTCGGACCGGCTGGCAAAGTACAACCAGCTGATCCGTATCGAGGAAGAGCTGGGCGACATGGCGCGTTATCCGGGGGCGGCGATTTTCGGTTGAACCGACAGGAGAGGCTTCCTTCCCTTTCGTCATCCCGGCGAAGGCCGGGATCTCACCGTTCCGTTTTTACACGAGGTTGAGATCCCGGCCTTCGCCGGGATGACGATAATATGTGGCCTGATGCCTTGACGCCATGAATCAACTCTGATTCAAGGGCTGGAATGACGCAGCGCCACAAACTCCGCAAATCGATGAACCGGGCTGTTGGCCCCGCGGTCGCGGTGATCGCGGTGCTGGCGATGATCGGTTACATCATTTTTGGGCCGACCGGGCTGTATGCCTGGGGCGATTACAGCCAGTCGGTCGAAAAGAAGCGCGTCGTGCTGTCCGAACTGGCGAAGAAGGAAAGCGAGCTGGAGAACCGGGTCAATCTGCTCGACCGGCGGCGCGTCGATCCCGACTTGGCCGAGGAATATGTGCGCGAGAAGCTGGGCGCCTATCACCCTGACGAGGTGATCATTCCGCTGGAGCCTGCGGCGAAACGCTGACCTAGGTAAATACCTCTCCTTCAGGGGAGGGCAGCGAGACTTGCCAGCTTGCTGGCTTAGTCGCAGCGGGTGGGATCTAGCGGCCTTGCACGACGCCGACAGACCCCACCCCAACCCCTCCCCTGAAGGGGAGGCGCTTAGATATGCTGCATACGTAAGTTTGCATTGCTGCCGCCTCCAAGCGGGCGTTGCCAAACCCGGCCCACGGCTCCTATAGGAAGCCTTGCCGTAACGGCTAAATGCAAAGGAAACCTCCCTTGGCCAAAGCACCCGCGCGCAAACCTGCCGCGCCGAAAAAGACTGCGTCCACCCCCGCCGCCGCGACCAACCGCGAGCAGCCGCGCGATCCCGTCTCCTACGACGCGACGCCCGAAGAGCTGGAGAAATTTTACCGCGAAATGCTGCTGATCCGGCGTTTCGAGGAAAAGGCGGGGCAGTTGTACGGACTGGGGCTGATTGGTGGTTTTTGCCATCTCTATATCGGCCAGGAAGCCGTCGCAGTGGGTTTGCAGTCGGCGCTCGACGGCGACAAGGACAGCGTGATCACTGGATACCGGGACCACGGTCATATGCTCGCCTATGGTATCGACCCCAAGGTCATCATGGCCGAACTGACTGGCCGCGCTGCGGGCATTTCGCGCGGCAAGGGCGGTTCGATGCACATGTTCAGCGTCGAGCATAAATTCTACGGCGGGCACGGCATCGTCGGGGCGCAGGTGTCGCTCGGTACCGGGCTGGCGTTTGCGCACAAATATCGCAACGACGGCGGGGTCGCGATGTCCTATTTCGGCGACGGCGCGTCGAACCAGGGGCAGGTCTATGAAAGCTTCAACATGGCCGAGCTGTGGAAGCTGCCGATCATCTTTGTGATCGAGAACAACCAATATGCGATGGGCACGTCGGTCAACCGCTCGTCGGCCGAGGATCAGCTTTATCGCCGCGGCGAAAGCTTCCGCATCCCCGGGATGCAGGTTGACGGCATGGACGTGCTCGCGGTGCGCGGTGCCGCCGAGGCTGCGCTCGAATGGGTGCGCGCGGGCAAGGGGCCGGTGCTGATGGAGCTCAAAACCTATCGCTATCGCGGCCATTCGATGTCCGACCCGGCCAAATATCGCAGCCGCGAGGAAGTACAGGCGGTGCGCGACAAGTCCGACGCGCTCGAACATCTGAAAAAGGTGATGGAGGAAGCGGGGATCACCGAGGACAAGTTCAAGGCCATCGACAAGGAAATCCGCGCGATCGTTGCCGATTCCGCCGACTTTGCCGAAAGCGCCCCCGAACCCGAACTGCATGAACTTTATACCGACGTGCTGGTGGAGCAATATTGAGATGGCCATCGAATTGAAGATGCCGGCGCTGTCGCCGACGATGGAAGAAGGCACGCTCGCCAAATGGCTCGTCAAGGAAGGCGATGCGGTCAAGTCGGGCGACATCCTCGCCGAGATCGAGACCGACAAGGCGACGATGGAATTTGAAGCGATCGACGAAGGCACGATCGGCCAGATCCTGGTCGCCGAGGGCACCGACAATGTGAAGGTCGGCACCGTGATCGCGACGATTACGGGGGAAGGCGAAGAAGCTTCTGCCCCGGCTCAAGCCCCTGCGCCCGCTGCCGAAGCGCCGAAGGCGGATAAGCCCAAAGAGGACGCGCCCAAGAAGGCCGAGAGCGGCACCGAGCAACTCGTCGTCAAGGCGAAAGCCGCGGTCGCCGACCCCGCGATCCCCGAAGGCACCGCAATGGTCCGCCTGACCGTCCGCGAAGCATTGCGCGACGCGATGGCCGAGGAAATGCGCGCCGACGACCGCGTGTTCGTGATGGGCGAAGAGGTCGCCGAATATCAGGGTGCCTATAAGGTCACGCAGGGGCTGCTCGACGAATTCGGTGCGCGCCGCGTCATCGACACGCCGATCACCGAATATGGCTTTGCCGGGCTCGGCGCCGGTGCCGCGATGGGCGGGCTGAAGCCCGTCATCGAATTCATGACCTTCAACTTCGCGATGCAGGCGATCGACCACATCATCAACTCGGCGGCCAAGACCAACTATATGTCGGGCGGCCAGATGCGCTGCCCGATCGTGTTCCGCGGTCCCAATGGCGCCGCGTCGCGCGTCGGCGCGCAGCACAGCCAGAATTTCGCGCCCTGGTACGCCAGCGTCCCTGGCCTGATCGTGATTGCGCCCTATGACGCCGCCGACGCCAAGGGGTTGCTGAAAGCGGCGATCCGCACCGAAGACCCCGTCGTCTTCCTCGAAAACGAGCTGCTCTATGGCCGCAGCTTCGACGTTCCCGATCTGCCCGACCATGTCCTGCCGATTGGGCAGGCGCGGATCATGCGACCGGGCAGCGATGTCACGATCGTCAGCTATTCGATCGGTGTCGGGCTCGCCCTCGAAGCCGCCGACCAGCTGGCAGGCGAGGGGATCGACGCCGAGGTCATCGACTTGCGCACCTTGCGCCCACTGGATACGGCGACGGTGCTGGCGAGCCTCAAGAAGACCAACCATCTTGTCGTCGTCGAGGAAGGCTGGCCGACGTGCTCGATCGCCAGCGAACTGGCGATGGTCGCGATGGAACAGGGCTTTGACGATCTCGACGCGCCGGTGATGCGCGTGTGCAACGAAGATGTGCCGCTGCCCTATGCCGCCAATCTGGAGAAGGCGGCGCTGATCGACGTTCCGCGGGTTGTGGCGGCGGTGAAGGCAGTTCGCAATCGCGGCTGAACTATTCTGCCTCGTCATTGCGAGGAGCGAAGCGACGCGGCAATCCAGGGGCAGTTTAAGGCCGCTCTTGATTGCTTCGCTTCGCTCGCAATGACGATGATGGGCTGCTAGCGCTTCCTGCGCATGACAACCGAAGAAACCACTGAAAACACCGGGTACCCCGACCTCCGCGATCCGCGCGTGATGGTCGCCGTCCCGCGCGAACGGCGCGCCGCAATCGCGACGCTATGGGCGTTCGCCGAACGGCTGACCCGGCTCCTGATCGACGCGCGTGAACCGCTGATCGGCCAGATCAAGCTCGCCTGGTGGCGCGACATGGCGGCGATGCTCGCGCGCGATCCCGATGGCTTGCCCAAGGGCGAGCCGTTGCTCGCGGAGCTCACCGTGACATGGACCGGGCAGGGCGGGCTCGATACGCTCGTCGATGCGGCCGAGGCGATGCTGCTCGCCGAGGATGTCGCCGACCGTCACACCGCCGCCACAGAATTCGGCGCACGTCTTTTTGCGCTGTCGGGCGGCGATGCCGACGGGGGTCGGCGGTGGGGGCTGCTGTGGGGCGCCAGCGTTCAGACGGGAGCCCAGGAAGCGCGCGAGTTGCTCGCCGCCGCGCGCGATTGTGCGCCGCAGCCGCGCAGCATTTTTGCAGCAAACCGCGCGCTGCTGATGCTCGATCGCTGGGCCGCAGCCATCGCCCAAAACGACGGCGAACGGCGCTGGCGCAGCGAGGGATTGCTGCTGCTGCGGATCGGCCTGATCGGCCGTTGACCACAAAAAATGTCGCGGGGGTGGAAAAGCGCCGCCCGAACATCTATCTTGCCCGGTACAAAATAGGGTCGCAGGGGACAGTGTATGTTCAACGGGCTGATCGCCTATCTCGATTCGATCAAGGCGCGCGACCCCGCGCCGCGGTCGCGTTGGGAAATTCTCCTCTACCCCGGGCTCGTCGCGGTGGGCATGCACCGCATCGCCCACTGGTTGTTCGAGGCGCGGCTGTTCTTTCTCGCGCGCTTCGTCAATCACCTGTCGCGCTGGATGACCGCGATCGACATTCATCCGGGCGCCAAGATCGGCCGCCACCTGTTCATCGATCATGGCTTTACCGTTATCGGCGAGACCGCCGAGATCGGCGACAATGTCACCATCTATCAATGCGTCACCTTGGGCGGCACCGATCCCGCCAATGGCGTTGCGGGCAAACGTCACCCGACCTTGGCCGACGACGTCATCGTCGGTTCGGGCGCGCAGATCCTCGGCCCGATCACCGTCAACCCGCGTGCGCGTATCGGAGCCAACGCGGTGGTGACCAAGGATGTGCCCGAGGGCGCGGTGATGGTCGGCATCCCGGCGCGCTCGACCCTCGTCGACGCCGCCGAATATGCGCGCGAATTTGTGCCTTATGGGACATGCAACGAGACGTTCGATCCCGCGACGCAAAAGGTTGAGCTCCTCCAGTGCCAGCTTGAGCAGATGCAGAAACAGCTCGCCCAACTGATTGCCGAACGCGACGCCGCGAGTGACGATGTCGTGAGTGAAGACGAAGCGCCTCGGCGCAAGGGGAGCCGGAAAAGCGCCTGATGGGGACGGTGACACCTCTGCCGTTCGCGACCAAGACGGTGTCGCAGCAGACCGGTTTCGAACGCCCCGAATTGATGCGCATCCTTGACCTTTATGGCCGGATGGTTGCGGCGGGGCATTGGCGCGATTATGCGATGGATTTCCACCGCGACGCTGCGATCTTCTCGGCCTTTCGCCGCGCCGCCGAGCGCCCCGAATATCGCATCGAAAAACGCCCCGCCTTGCGGAGCCGCCAGGGCATGTGGGCCTTGGTCTCCGAAGCCGGGGCAGTATTGAAACGCGGGGACGAGCTCGCGAACGTGCTCGCCCCCGTCGAACGCAAGCTTATGAAGCTGGTTGGAGACTGACGGCGTTTCTACGTCGTCATCCCGGCGAAGGCCGGGATCTCAACCTCACGTCATAACGCACAGGCGAGATCCCGGCCTCCGCCGGGATGACGATAGTGTTAGGCTTGCGCGACCCGCGTCGTCGCGGGCAGCTGGTTCGCGAGATTGTCGGGCAGCAAACCAACCACCACCGCGCGGGCATTCTGCCAGAAGGCCGAGAGCAGCAGCAACGCCGAACCGATCACGAAGGCGGTCAGCGCCACATTGAGCTCGACCGCGCCGAATTCGCGGAACAACTGGGTCAGCGCGAACAGCACATAGGCGAGGGCGGACACCAGCAACGCGCGGCGGTCGATCGCCAGCGCGATCAGCCCGAACAGCACATAGATGGCGACCACCATCACCGCGGCGCCGCTGCCGATATCATTGCCCTCGGTGACGCCGAGCAGGTGGAAGATCGGATGCGCGATCATCGGCGCGGCGAGCAGGTGGAGCCAGAAGGCGACATCGCTGCGCCGCGTCTGGCGCACCCGGTCGCTGCGGTCCCACCACATCGCGAGCGCGAACACGCCAATCCCGGCGGTGAGCACCAGCGACATGACGAGCGCGTCAGGCTCGTCGGGCATCCCGGTGATCGACAGCACCAGCGCCACGGCCGTCGCGGCGAGCGCTGCGGTACCGGCTGCGACCGTAATCGGCACCATGAACCGCTTCCAATGCGCCCACGTCGCCGCAGCGGTCACCAGTGCGATGGCACCGAACAGGATCGCACCGAGGGTATGGCCAAGATGCTGGCCGAACATCGCCTCGCCATGTTCGAACAGGAAGCCGACCATGGTCGCGAACACGCCGCCCGAAAAGGCCAGCACCAGCACGATACTGGGCAGCGCCATGCGGCGCTTGCGGGTGAAATACTCGGCCAGGAACCACGCCGACCCGGCAACGAACGCGCCGCCGAGCGCGGGGTGGATCGAAGCGCCGATCCAACCGACCGCCATCAACAGAATGACCGCAGCGATGCTGACGAAAATATCGTTGAAACCGGTGATCAGGCGGAAGGATTCTTCATCCGCCGCGGGGGCCGAGCGAACCGACGCGATATGCGACCGGAATGCCATGGCGGCCTCCGGCGTCAAAACCTTCGCATCGACCGCAGCTTGCAGGTCGCTTTCACTATACATCGGGGTCGTCCTTGTTAGACCGATCCCCTTGCCCCGCCGCTGTCATGCCATAGGCGTGTTGCTGTGTCAATACAGTGTGGCGCTTTGGCAAATCCTCCCTGTCGCGCAGCGATGGGGAGGGGGAGTGCAGGGTTGGACTGCCCCCGGCAGTCCAAGTCCAGTCCGGGGGACTGGACGACCCAGCACTCTTGCGAAGCAAGTGGTGGAGGGGCCGCGACGGTAGTGACAGAGCCCCTCCGTCAGCGCTTCGCGCTGCCACCTCCCCATCGCTACGCGACTGGGAGGATCAACGGAATCTCACCCCAGCGCCATCAACGCCTTCATCACATTCATCGACTGCTCGCTGCCCGACTGCGGCACGATGTCGCCCGTCCGGTCGATGATTTTCTCCCACGCCGCGGCGACGCCCTCGGGGGTGCGCTCGCCTTCGGGCAACGCAACCCCCGGGGTCATCGTGACATAGGCGGCGTGATACGCACCCGCGCCCGCGCCGATGATCATGTTCGTCGGCGCATCTTCGCTGACCAGATAGAGCGCGGCAGGCACGACGTTTTCGGGCGTGAATTTCTCGAACAATTCGGCGGGGAAAATATCTTCGGTCATCCGTGTGCCCGCCACCGGCGCGATCGTGTTGCAACGGATGTTGTACTTGGCGCCCTCAAGGTGGAGCGTCTTGGTCAGCCCCGCGAGGCCGAGCTTGGCCGCGCCATAATTGGCCTGGCCGAAGTTGCCGTACAGCCCCGTCGACGATGCGGTCATCAGGATGCGGCCATAGGCCTGCTCGCGCATCAGGTCCCAGCACGCCTTGGTGACGTTCGCGCTGCCGCTGACATGCACCTTCAGCACCAGGTCGAAATCGGCGGGCTCCATTTTGGCAAAGCTTTTGTCGCGCAGGATGCCGGCGTTGTTGATCAGAACATGGACGCCGCCCCATTCTTCCTTGGCTTTGGCGACCATTTCGACCATCTGCTCATATTCGGTGACGCTGCCGCCGTTCGGCATTGCGGTGCCGCCCGCGGCGCGAATTTCCTCGACCACCTGCAACGCCGCGTCCGAATGGCCGGTGCCGTCGCGCGATCCGCCCAGATCGTTGACCACGACTTTCGCCCCGCGCCGCGCGAGTTCGAGTGCATAAGCGCGGCCCAGGCCGCCGCCGGCGCCGGTAACGATAGCAACGCGCCCGTCAAATTTGATCGTCATGATGGTCTCCCGGATGGGGCGCCCCAAGAAAGGTTGCCCGAAAAAACTGAGACGTCCTTAGCCGTTCACGCTTGGCAGACAAGAGGGACAAAAAATGACGACTGAAACATAAATGTCATTCAAATGACGTGCATCTGTCACGCAACCGTCATAGCAGCGCCACCAGTTTGTCACCTTGTCCATCGGAGCAAATCCCCCATGCGTCACGCCCTGACTGCCACTTTGCTGGCGACGTCGATGTTCTGCCTGCCCGACGCAGCGCGGGCGCAGGCCATGACGGCGGCGGAAGCGGCGCAGCTGCGCGCCGAGCTGGCGGCGCTGAAGGCACAGGTGCAGACGCTCGAAGCGCGGCTCGACGCCGCGACCGTGCAGCCGACGCCCGCTCCGGCGCCGATGCCCGCGCCGCGGTCGGTCACCGCGAAGCCCGCGACCGAGATCGGCTGGAAAGGTGCCCCCGAAATCAAGACTGCCGACGGCTGGAGCTTCAAGCCGCGCGGACGCGTGCAGGTCGATCTGGCCGGGGTGGATACGCCCACGGGTGTAACCGGAATCCGCGGCGGCACCGCGACCGAGTTCCGCCGCGTCTATCTGGGCGTCGATGGTAAAATCCCCGGCGGCTTTTCCTATCGCGTCGAGGCGGACCTCGCGAATGGAGAGGTCGAGCTGACCGATATCTATATGAGCTATGGCACCGGCCCGTTCACCGTCACCGCGGGACAGGTCAAACCATTCTGGGGGCTCGACGACATGACGAGCGACCTGTTCACCAGCTTCACGGAGCGCGCTGCGTTCGTCCAGGCGTTCGGCTTCGAGCGCCGCGTCGGGCTGTCGGCGCAGTATAAGGGCAAGGCGCTGCTGCTGCAGGGCGGGGTGTTCGGCGACAATGCTGCTGACCTGACCGACAGCAACCATAGCCTGAGCATCGATGGGCGCGCCGTGTTCATGCCCAAGCTGGGCGATACCCAGCTCCACCTCGGCGCGTCGGGCCATTGGCGCGACCCGAACGACCCCGCCACCATCATCCGCTACCGCGCGCGACCGTTCGTTCACACCACCGACGTGCGGCTGGTCGATACCGGGCTGATCGACGTCGCCAGCGAACGCGGCATCGGTCTCGAAGGCGCGGTACTCGCGGGGCCGTTCCACGCGGCGGGCGAGGCCTATTGGCATCAGGTCAAGCGCAGCGGCGCCGCCGACCCGACCTTCTTCGGCGGCTATGCCGAGGTCGGTATGGTGCTGACGCCCGGCGACGCGCGCGGCTACAAGGACGGCGCGTTCGATCGGCTCAAACCGTCGAAGCCGATCACCGCAGGCGGCATCGGCGCGATCGAAGTCAACGCGCGCTACGACCATCTCGACCTCAACGACGGTGCGATCATCGGCGGGCGGCAACAAGCGGCGCTGATCGGGCTGGTGTGGGCGCCGATCGACTATATCCGGATCACTGCCAATTACGGCAAGCTGTGGATCGACGATGCCCGCGTCGCGACGGGGACGGGGGATCGGGATTATACGGTCGACACGTTTGGGCTTCGGACGCAGATCGATTTTTGATTGAACGGCGGTTTTGGGGTGGTTAGCTGCCATTCAATTGCGCATGCATTTTTACGAAAGTCTCCGCGACTTTTGATCGCGGAAAAGATTTCAGAACATCGTTGAGCATTTGCCTAGCGGCTTTCGCAGCGGGAGTGTCGCAGCTGGCGGGACGCGGCAGGAAAAAAGTGCCAAACATCTCATTTGATGATCCAAAACCGACCGCGATTTCGGGAGTTTCATGATCCCATCGCGGCAAGCAGCCCGATGGTCGAACTTCCGACCCGATATTCTCCAACGCATCAGGGCGAACGCGCCAAAGCTGCTTTCGCGCTTTCATCGCCACATAGGGAGATACGACGAAAACCTCGTCTCCGATCACTTTATCTTCGGGTCGAAATGTGTGCGTGACAACGAGTGAGTTGTTCGAAGCCAATTCATACGAAAGAAAATGCTCGCCAAATCCTTCCCCACCAAAGCCCTGATTGATCTCGATTTTCTCCCGCGACAGCATTTCTTCTGAAGGAAGTGAAGTGCCATCCACCAAGCGATCCTCCACCTTCACTGCCTGATTGGCGCAGGCAGTTGCCAACAGCCCCAGAGCAACCACCGATCCCGTTGCGCGCAGAAAAATTTTGAAGGCACATCGCATCAGGACATCTTGCCGATTGTCAGCGACGTCTGCAATTGGTCGTGAGCGGACACGCGTTATCCCGGACCTAATCCAAGATCCACGACGACAGCGCAGCTATGGATGCCCGATCAAGTCCGGGATGACGATGAGGAGAGATCCTACCCATCGTACGCCATAGCAAGAGGGAAAGCGTTAATGGGGTTTGAGGGGCGGGATCGACCCAACCTGCCTCTCGCTAAATTCCTTATCTCCGCGGGGTGGAGCTGCACCAGGCTGAAGTCCAATCTCCAGTGGCGGGAGCGATCATTGCTGGCTGGAAGATTGAAGAGGCTTGGCGACTTTGATGCCCATATGCGTCGCCAGATCTAATTGAAGGGCTTTGGCAATGGCATATTGATCCAAAAGCTTTGCGTTTTGGGTGTTCGAACCGGTCGAAGAAAACGAAAGATCGGCGCGCATCGTTTTGCGCCACATGTTGCTGCCCTGCCAAGCCGTCAGTGTGACGCACATGCTCTTCTGGTTGACGGCAAACGTCTGTTCGATGAACAAGTTTTTTCCGTCATCCGCGAGGGGACGGTCGACGGTTACGATATGAACTTTCTGTTCTTGGGCCGCCGCATGAGCAAAATGATGTGCCGCGTCTGGATATGGGTTGGAAACAGCGCGAACAAACGAAGGTGACACAAATGTTCGCGCCTTCACATAATTTACCTCGTGGAGCTGAAATTTGCCAAGCTGCGCGTCTGGCATGGTTCTGCAATCTGCATTCTCAGCGATCAAAATACCGCTAGGTCGAGGCATTTGACTTACAGGGGGAAGCAGCGCTTTTCGGCTTTTCGCTCCACAACCAACGGGAATCGGCGATTCTGGCTCGTCCAAAAGCGCCTGTTGTCGCTCATACTCGATTGACGTCCCCCACGCAGGCTTTCGGGGTGAACAGGCGAAGCTGTAAACGACTATGGCGCAACTGGGTTCGCCGGGCGCGATCGGCTCGAACCAGCGAACGTCGCGATGCGCTAGGCGCTCAGAATCGCAGAAGTTTGCCATTTGGCGGCTTTCCAGCCGCGCGGTCTCCCATGCCTTGGAAGCGACCTGTTCGGACGTGAAATATCCTACCGAAAATATGTAGCCGTCGGCGTTGCTGCTCCATTTGCGATCGACCGCCAAGTCATCTGGAACGGCGGGCGACGGGTCCGCGGAAACTTCGACGGACGAGGGGGCTACGAATCCACTCAGGATGGCCGAGAGCATGATGGAAGCTGTGAAGCGCACGACCACCATATTGATCGATTAATATAAACATTAGCTTACTGAACAGCCGGCTGACGGCCTGCCAAAACGGGTAGCCAACGGCCGCAATTGGTGGCCTTAGGGGCATCGCCCGTATTTGGGCTTGGGCCTATTCTGCGTAAGCGAAGGACCAAGCCTTAACTGCTCTTGCCCGAATCCAGCGCGTAGCCTGCCGATCGCACGGTGCGGATGATGTCGCTCGTCCCCGGCAGGTTGATCGCCTTGCGTAGCCGCCGGATATGCACATCGACCGTGCGCAGTTCGATGTCGCTGTCCTGGCCCCACACGCTGTCGAGCAACTGGCCGCGCGAGAATACCCGGCCTGGATGCTCCATGAAATGGCGCAGCAGGCGGAATTCGGTCGGCCCCATCGCGACCGTCTGGCCGCCCCGGATCACCTTGTGCGCGACCGAGTCCAGCTCGATATCGGCATAGGTCAGCAGCTCGCCCGCCAGCGCAGGGCGCAGGCGGCGGAGCACTGCTGATACGCGCGCGACCAGTTCGCGCGGGCTGAACGGTTTGGTGACATAATCGTCGGCGCCGGTTTCCAGCCCGCGGATGCGGTCCTCTTCCTCGCCGCGCGCGGTCAGCATGATGATCGGCACATTTGCCGATTTGGGATTGCGGCGCAGGCGGCGGCACACTTCGATGCCGGGCAGGCTTTCGATCATCCAGTCGAGCAGGACGATGTCGGGGACGCGCTCCTCGACCAGCACCAGCGCCTGTTCGCCGTCGGGCGTTTGCCGGACCGAAAAACCCTCG
>NZ_DASYHE010000065.1:0-1790 GCF_035998965.1 Sphingopyxis sp. | reverse complement strand
GGCACATGCTGGCCGCGCCGACCAGCGCGGTCTGGTTCGCTCAGCTGATCATTGTGCGGGGTCCGCATCAGCGGCCTCCCCGGCTTGCGGTGCGGTTTCCGCCGGTTCGCTCGACTCTTCGTCGTCGAACCAGTGGGCGCGCGCCGCCATGATGATCTCGTTGCCCTGCTCTTCGCTCAGGCCATATTCGCCCAGCACGCCGCCCTTGTCCTCGGCGCGCTCGCTGCGCGGCGGGCCGCGGCGGTTGTCGGTGCGCTTCTTGGCAATAAGCTCGTCGGTGGCGAGGTCGGCCAGGTCGTCGAGCGTCTTGATGCCCGCCTTGCCCAGCACAACCAGCATCGCTTCGGTCAGATGCGGGATCGCGGCCAGATCGTCCTCGACGCCCAGCTCGCGGCGTTCGGCGCGCGATGCTTCTTCGCGGCGCTCCAGCCCTTCGAGCGCGCGGCTCTGCAGTTCCTGCGCCAGTTCCTCGTCGAACCCTTCGATCCCGGCGAGTTCCTCGATGCCGACATAGGCGACTTCTTCGAGCTCGGTGAAGCCTTCGGCGACCAGCAGCTGCGCCAGCGTTTCGTCGACGTCCAGCTCTTCCTGGAACATCGTCGAGCGCTCGACGAAATCGCGCTGGCGCTTCTCGCTCGCGTCAGCCTCGGTCATGATGTCGATCTGGCTGCCGGTCAGCTGGCTGGCGAGACGGACATTCTGGCCGCGGCGACCGATGGCCAGCGACAGCTGGTCGTCGGGAACGACGACTTCGATGCGGCTGTCATCTTCGTCGATGACGACGCGTTGGACCGTTGCCGGCTGAAGCGCGTTGACGACGAAGGTCGCGGTGTCTTCGGACCAAGGGATGATGTCGATCTTTTCGCCCTGCATTTCCTGGACAACCGCCTGAACGCGGCTGCCCTTCATGCCGACGCAGGCACCGACGGGGTCGATGCTGCTGTCATAGCTGATGACGCCAATCTTGGCGCGCGAGCCCGGGTCGCGGGCGGCGGCCTTGATCTCGATGATCCCATCGTAGATTTCAGGGACTTCCTGCGCGAACAGCTTCTTCATGAAGTCGGGGTGCGCGCGGCTCAGGAAAATCTGCGGCCCGCGCGTTTCGCTGCGCACCGACAGGATCAGCGCGCGGACGCGGTCGCCGACGCGCATCAATTCGCGCGGGATCTGCTGGTCGCGGCGGATGACGCCCTCGGCACGGCCCAGGTTGACGACGATGTGGCCAAATTCGACCGACTTGACGACCCCGGTGATCAGCTCGCCCGCGCGGTCCTTGAATTCTTCAAACTGGCGTGCCCGGTCGGCTTCGCGGACCTTCTGGAAAATGACCTGCTTCGCCGACTGCGCGTCGATGCGGCCCAGATCCACGGCGGGCAGCGGATCGACGATGAAGTCGCCCAGCTGCGCGTCCTTCTGCAATTTCTGCGCCGCGGCCAGATCGACCTGCTTGAAATAATCCTCGACCGTCTCGACGACCTCGACGACGCGCCACAGGCGCAGGTCGCCGGTCTGGACGTCCAGTTTGGCACGAATGTCATTCTCGGCGCCATAGCGGGCGCGGGCGGCACGCTGGATCGCTTCTTCGATCGCCTCGATGACGATCGTCTTGTCGATCATCTTCTCGCTGGCGACGCTGTTGGCAATCGCCAGCAGTTCGGCGCGGTTGGCGGAAATGGCAGTGGCCATCAGTCCTGTCCTTCTTCTTCCAGTTCGTCGGCGCCTTCGGCTGAAAGCGGGACGGTTGCAGCAATGAGTTTGTCGGTGAGCACCAGCTTGGCCGTGTCGATCGC
>NZ_DASYHE010000030.1:0-31367 GCF_035998965.1 Sphingopyxis sp. | reverse complement strand
GGTTGAAGTGTGCAAACTCCACCATAACGATGAACCCGGTGGCCACCAGCGACGCCGCATTCCGGGGTGGGGCATGCCCCACCCCGGAATACACCATCGCCTACACCGGAAATTACACCACGAGCGCGGACGCTAACGTTTCGGGTTCCGATAAGCAAATCGACGCCTCGATAGCCGAGTTATTTGAGATCGAGCCGGCAGAATTTACCTCAAGTGCCGCAGAGAGTAGGCGTCTCAGTGCGCAACTCCTTCCTCACTGGCAGTTGCGTGTTGGTTATGATGTATGCGGAATATTTCCTAGCGCAACGGTCAGTCTTGGGGATAGACGACACAGCTCGGTGGCGCCCACGGTTCCCCTGGCCGTCCTGCGAGCGCTTATCAGCGCAGTCGTGGACCAGCGATCATGTGAGTGACAGGGGGAGCTGTCTTCTAGCCTTGTCGGTCATGAGCTTCACGACGGCTGTCGGACAATCTTTCTGCCGGGGGGCCACGTTGGACGATGATCCACAGCATCGTTTTTGAGAAATCACAGCGTCGGCAGTGAGATGCCAAGGCAGGAGGTTGATCCTGTTCAACAAGCCCTATCGATGCGCCGGAACTCTGGCCGCGCGATCCGCCGATCCGCCATCGCAGAAACTTGGTGGAGAGTGACGTCTAACAATCGAGGAAGGATGCAACCGGCATCACGGCGGCTATCGGCCACCCGACGCTGCGACCCATGCGGTGGAGTATCGGCGCTGGGATTGGGTAATCTGCAGCCCGGCGAGTGGCGGGCGGAACCGACCGCCGCTCGCAGATGATGATTTGCGATTGGTGTAACTCAAGACTGAGGAGTCAAGGCCAGCAAGGTCCGCACGCTGAGGACGGCGGGATAGCAAGCCTGCTCAGGCCGGCCCTTGTGGATTCTCGCGGCATATTCGTCTGCCGAGCGCGCAGCAGCAGCGCGCGCGGCGAGCGAGCAAGTTTCACTGAAGGCTATCAGCGCCAGTTGATGGCGATGGAAGAGTTCGTTCAGATCCATTGGTTCTCCTTTGTCTATTCCGTACCTGGTTTAGTGGCTGCCGGCTCCACGCTCCTTCCGGCGCTGCGCTTTTGCGATCCGCGCAGCGAGTTCGCCATCGGGCAGTTGCGACAGCGCAGGGGCTAATCGTCTTACGTCGTCGGGGGTGGCGTTTGGCTTCGCCACTAGAACCCGATCTAGCAGGTTTTTCGTGTTCAGTTTCGTCATGTAACCTCCGACGCACGGATGCGTTCGCGGACTGCAAGGAAGCGGACATCGGGCCAATCCTTTTCCAGACGTTCGAGTTCCCAACCGTTGCGTGCGAGAAAGACGAGAGCGTCGTCCCCGTCTTCGGCGAGATTGGCGCGCTGGGTGGCGATGAAACGTTTGCGAAGCGCCTCATCTGCAATGTCGATCCACCTCGCGGTCTCGTACATTGTCGGCTCGAACCCGATGGCGAGGCCGTATTCCGCCTCGGAACGCGTCGAGATCACCTCAAGCTGCAGCGCGCCGACGACACCAACGACCCAGTTGGAACCGACGAGAGGGCGGAAGACGCGCGCTATGCCTTCTTCGGCAAGATCGAGCAGGGCCTTTCGCATCTGCTTGATCTTCATGGGATCATCGAGGCGAACCCGTCGTAAGATTTCCGGCGCGAAGTCGGGAAGGCCGGTGAAGATAATACCGGAGCGCTCGCTTAGCGTATCACCGACGCGCAAGGTGCCATGATTGGGAATTCCGACAATGTCGCCCGGTCGCGCTTCCTCGGTCAATTCACGATCGCGCGCCAGGAAGAAAATTGGGTTGTGCAGACCAAGCTTCTTGCCGGTGCGGCTGTTGCCGAGCTTCATGCCTCGTTTGAGCGTACCCGAGCACACCCGCATGAAAGCGACACGATCGCGATGGTTGGGATCCATGTTTGCCTGCATCTTGAAGATGAACCCGGAAACATCGCAGGCTGACGGCTCTATTGGCTCGGGCAATGCCGGTTGCGGCTGCGGCGGTGGCGCATGACGGATCAACGCCGAGAGCAGCGAGCCAATGCCGTATTTGCGAAGCGCACTGCCAAAATAGACGGGAGTGAGATCCCCACACTGAAATGCCGATGATGAGAAGCCGGGACAGGCCTCGGCCGCGAGCGCTGCGTCTTCGAGCAACGAATCCCGCGTCTGTTCGGCGATGCCGGTCAGCAGTCTCGGGTCATCGAGCCCGGTCACGTCGATGACGGTGGGACAGAGCGCGCCCCCGATCTTGTCGACCAGCCAGGCGCGTTTCTCTTCGAATGAGTAAAGCCCGCGAAACATGCCGCCCATGCCAATCGGCCAGGACATGGGAACCGTATCGAGCGCGAGCTTGTCGCCAATTTCATCGAGGAGCTCGAAAGGCGAGCGGCCTTCGCGGTCGATCTTGTTGATGAATGTGATGATCGGGATATTGCGTAGACGGCAAACCTCGAACAGCTTGAGCGTCTGGGCTTCGATGCCCTTCGCCGCATCGATCACCATCACCGCACAATCTACGGCGGTCAGCGTGCGATAGGTGTCTTCCGAGAAATCCTCGTGGCCTGGTGTATCCAGCAGGTTGAACCGGATGCCCTCATGCTCGAAAGTGATGACCGAGCTCGTCACCGAGATGCCGCGCTGTTGTTCGATGGCCATCCAGTCCGAGCGCGCGCGGCGCCTGTTGCCCTTGGAGAAAACCTCGCCTGCCTCCCTGATGGCGCCGCCTTCGTGAAGCAGCTTTTCCGTCAGCGTGGTCTTACCGGCGTCCGGGTGTGAAATGATGGCGAATGTGCGTCGGGCGAGGGGTTGTATTCCGGCAGTGTTCGAGCCCGCGCTCTCCGGAACGAGTGACGTTGATGATTGATCGATTAACATCCATGTCTCCTGCAGAGACTTGCCGCAGGCATGCAGGGGACTGACCGGCCTTGCGGCCGGGAGACGCTGGTTATCTCGCGATTCGGCCGGAGCCTGGAGATATTCAGCGTCGCCGGCTGCATGCCGTCGAGGCCAAGACCTCCGTGTTTCGCGAGAATCCGTCTAAATGATCGGAAACCCGATCCGGTGATGCACGATCGCCGGAAAAGTGGTGCCTAAGTAATGCAATCCGGCCGTAATGTCACCCCATCACCAATCGAGGGCTACACAAGGCGGCTTGCAGAGCCTATGGGCTCGCCAACGGATGCCGTTTTGGCGCGAAGCGCACGCTTCACAATTTCCAGCATAGCATCCCGGTCGAAAGCTTGCGCAAGCGCTCGAGACACGGCTCGGACAATCGTCCTTGCGTGCTCCCGGGAGTTCGCTCCTGGCAGCAAGCTCGAAACCGGGGGTATCGCCAGGGAAACCCGATAGTGGGGGTTTGCCGCCAGTCTCGTTCGCCTGCCGTACACATGGTCTGCGAAGGAGATTACTATTGCTCGGTTCCACCGCCCCCGTTTCAAGCACCAGCCGAGTTCCGGTGCGCAGAAGCACCGACGAAACCTACCGGCACTACCGGTTAATCGCTGGCCAGAGAGGAGATGGATTCTCCGCGGTCGCTTACGCTGGAAAAACCTGTGTCTTCACAGGAAGTGGGTCGGATCTCGATGGCGCGCTCGATGATCTGAAGAGCCAGATCGACCGTGATTTCGAAAGCAGGGCCAAACGTCGCGAGGGCAACCTTCCATCCCCTGAAGAACTCGAACTGGCGCTGGCTCTGGCTTCGCGCACGATTACCGGACCACTGCACCATCTTTTGGAAGTCTTGCGCGACGGACCCGAGGTTTCGCCTCAGCAGATTCAGCGTCGATCGGGAGCCGAAGAAGATGCGTTGATCCGCGACCTCGTGCGATTGGCAAGGGCCTTGGCGGACATCCTTTCAGTGCCGCTGCCCAAGGGAACCGGAAGCGCTCCAGCGGCGCTCGACCTCATCGCCGAGACGATAGCTCTCAACGGCGATGCAGATGAGCCTTGGCGATTTCGGGGGGCTTTCGTCACTGCCGCAGAAGCCCATCTCGCCCGCTGACGGCTGCAGTGTCGCTTCGGTATTACAATCCGTCTGCCTGCTGCGTTGACTGGTCGCACTCTGCCGGGCCTGAAAATGACTTAAGTCATAGCTTCACGGTCTACGACCGAGATAGATTAGGTTGAAGGCAGGTTCCTCCCGATACGGAGTGGGAAACTCCACCCGCTCGATCCGGACATCTCGCAAGCTGCCTTGCATCGCTGCGACAAAGCCCTGATCTTCCGCATCGGTGGACCACAGGCCAAGGACACCATCCGGTTTAAGCTTCTGCACGATCGTGAAAATGGCCGTTTCACTGTAGAAGCTGGCGCTCGCATCGTCGATGAAATGTTTGGTCGAATGATCGATGTCGATCAGGATCGCGTCATGCAGCTTGTTCGGGGCGCAGGCGTCGAAGCCGCCCGCCTCCGCGGCTAGCGCGAAGAAATCCCCCTGTTGCAAACGGCATCGTGCATCGCCCGCCACGGCCTCTCCCAGGGGCAGCAGGCGTTGCCGGTGCCATTCGATCACTTCCGGGATCAGCTCGATCACTGTTAGCCGGCCGACCCGGGGATCATTGAGGGCGGCCTGGGCTGTATAGCCAAGGCCGAGCCCGCCTACGACAACGTCGAGCGCGTCGCCATCGGCCATCGCGAGTGCCAGATGGGTCAAGGCGATCTCCCCCTCGACGAATTGGCTCGACATGAGATAGCCGCCGTTGAGCTTGATTTCCCATATGTCTTCGCCGTCGGCGTGCAGCCGCCGGCGCCGCAGCACCAGCTCGCCAATAGGCGTCTCCCGCCAGTCGATTTCTTCGAACATCGTGGTCATCCAAGACAGACTAAACGCTTCGCAGATATTTGACTTGCAAGAAATTGCATGTTCGCACTTGCGGCAGGAGCGGAACTCGCGTACCGGCACCGTCATCCGCTGGACTCGGTTCTGCCGAGTGGCTCGGCCCGGCGCCTATCCCCGGGGTAACCGCAAACCAGGCAGCGCGATCGCGATCGACACGAGATCGCCTCGCAGCGCCTGTCATTCATCTTCGGCATGTTTCTTCGGACGACTCGTTTCGGCGCGTCTGCCGGCTCGTCATGCTGAGCTAATGGGGGTTATATAGATGGCGAGCGTGTTAGCTCACAACAATCAGCACAATCAGGCGTTCATTCATCCTCCGCGCGTGCTTGCCGCATTGATCGAGAAGATCGTGCAGCGAGGCACCTTGTCCTTTCTCAGCAGTCGCACCGGACAAACCTTGCGCTTTGGCGACGGCACGGGGCCGGAGGTCGTAATTGGCGTCACTGCGGAAGGCGCGGCGAAGATAGCGGCTAATCCGGATCTCGCGCTCGGCGAAGCGTATATGGACGGCGCGCTGACCATTGTGTCCGGCGACATACGATCCTTCTTCGACGTAATTTTCCGGAACCAAGAGGCGGCTGCCTTTTCCAGGACGACGGCAGGAACTCTCAAACTACGCATCCTTCGCGCCATGCAACAGGCCAATAATCGTGCTGCATCGCGCCGTAATGTCGCGCATCATTACGATCTGTCCTCCGATCTCTACCGCCTGTTTCTAGACGATGACCTGCAATACAGCTGCGCGTATTTCGCTAGGCCAGACTACTCGCTCGAAGAGGCTCAACTAGCGAAAAAGCAACATCTGATCGGCAAGATGCTTCTCAAGGACGGGCACTCGGTATTGGACATCGGTAGCGGTTGGGGCGGAATGGCACTCGAAATCGCGCGCGCGGCCGACGTCGAAGTTCATGGTGTCACGCTTTCCGAAGAGCAGTTCGCCATCGCCACCGAGCGGAGCGCCGGAACCAAGGTCCGCTTTGCACTCACGGATTATCGCGATGTGACCGGAAGCTTTGACCGGATCGTCTCCGTCGGAATGTTCGAACATGTGGGGGTGCCGAACTACGACGAGTTCTTCGGAAAAGTTGCAAACCTGCTTGCTGATGATGGCGTCGCGGTCATCCATTCGATCGGTCGCAAGGACGGGCCGGACATAACGAACCCCTGGATCGCCAAATACATTTTCCCTGGAGGCTATATCCCCGCGCTGTCGGAGGTACTGCCCGCGATCGAGCGGTCCGGGCTATGGGTGACGGACGTAGAAATTCTGCGACTGCACTACGCCGAAACACTGGTTCACTGGTTCAGACGCTTCTCGGATCGTCGTGAGGAAATTGCAGCACTCTATGATGAGCGTTTCTGTCGCATGTGGGAGTTCTATCTGGCGACCAGCGAATCCGCTTTCCGCGCGCAGGGGCATATGAACTTCCAGATTCAGCTAGCAAAGCGGGCCGATGCTGTGCCGTTGACCCGCGATTACATCACCGATCACGATCGCAAAAGCCGAGATATTTCAAGATCATCGGTCAACGATCGCGAACTGTCTCTCGTTTAAGTTTACCGGGGTATTCATGCCAAACATGCAATCTATCAAGCGAGAGTGGTTATCGAACCCCCGAGGAGACGTTCTCGCGGGTATCGTCGTTGCGCTTGCTCTCATTCCCGAAGCCATCGGCTTCTCAATCATCGCCGGCGTCGATCCGCGCGTCGGCCTCTATGCCTCGTTCTCCATTGCAGTGATCATCTCACTAGTCGGCGGCCGGCAGGGCATGATCTCGGCCGCGACCGCCGCGATTGCCGTTCTGGTGCTGCCGCTGATCCGGGACCACGGCGTCGATTATCTGTTCGCCGCCACGATCCTGATGGGCGTGATCCAGCTTGTTGCTGGCTTCCTGCGCCTGAACATGCTGATGCAATATGTCTCGCGCTCCGTCATTACCGGTTTCGTCAACGCACTGGCGATCCTGATCTTCATGGCGCAATTGCCCGAACTCACGGGCGTGCCGATGCTGACTTACGCTTTGGTGGTGGGCGGTCTCGCGATTATTTACCTGTTCCCTTATCTGACCAAGGCAGTGCCCTCGCCGCTGGTGGCGATCGTCATTCTCACCGCACTGGTTTACTACACAGGCTTCAATGTCCGTACCGTTGGAGACATGGGCGAACTCCCGTCTTCCCTGCCAGCCTGGCTGATCCCGAATGTACCATTCACGCTGGAAACACTCCAGATCATCCTGCCTTACTCGCTGACCATGGCAGCGGTCGGCCTGCTCGAATCCATGATGACCGCCCAAATCGTCGATGATCTGACCGATACCCCATCCGACAAACAGCGTGAGATGAAGGGACAGGGCATCGCTAACTTCTTCACCGGCTTCCTGGGCGGCATGGGCGGCTGCGCGATGATCGGACAGTCGGTCATCAACGTAAAGTCGGGCGGTTTTACGCGCCTTTCGACCTTCATGTCCGGAGTGGTCCTTCTATTCCTCATTGTCGTTCTGGGACCGATAGTAGCCGAAATCCCAATGGCCGCACTCGTTGCAGTCATGATCATGGTCTCGATCGGCACCTTCTCATGGCGTTCGCTCAAGGACATCCGCCACCATCCGTGGCAGTCATCCGTGGTGATGGTCGTGACTGTGGTGATCGTGGTGTGGACGCACGATTTGGCGCAGGGCGTTCTTGCCGGTGTGATCCTGTCGGGGCTGTTCTTCGCCAGCAAGGTGAAGCGCATCTTCACGGTGGAGTCGGAGCTTTCCGCCGATGGCCTCTCGCGGCGCTATAACGTCTCCGGCCAGGTTTTCTTCGCTTCTTCGGAAAGCTTCGTCGAAGCGTTCGACTACAAGGAAGTTCTGGACCGCGTTGTGATCGACGTGTCACAAGCCCACTTCTGGGATATTTCGGCGGTGGGTACGCTCGACAAGGCGATCCTGAAATTCCGCCGTGAGGGTACCGAAGTCGAAATGGTCGGGCTCAACGAAGCCAGCGCTTCGATGATCAATCGTTTCGCAATACACGACAAGCCGGGCGCTGAAGCGCAACTCGGCGGGCATTGAGAGGATCAGCACTATGGAACACGTCCTCGCATGTATTGATGCGTCGAGCTACGCCGACAGCGTTTGCGATCTTGCCGCATGGGCTTCCGAGCGTCTGCAGATGCCGGTGGAACTGCTGCATGTGGTTCAGCGCAGCGATGCGGTTGCTGCCCGCCACGACTTGTCCGGCGCTATCGGGCTGGGAGTGAAAACCAGCCTGATGGAAGAGCTGGTTGAGCTGGAGGCTGCCGACGCGAAGCTCAAGGTGGAACGCGGCCGCCTGCTTCTGGCCGCAGGCGATAAGCGCCTGCGCGACGGCGGTGCTTTCGACGTTCGCACGCTCCATCGTCACGGCGGCATCGTCGAGACGATCCTGGAACGCGAAGAAGGCGCCCGCGTGGTGGTGATCGGCAAGCGCGGCGCCAGCCATGAATTCGCCACCGGTCATATCGGATCGAAGATCGAGCGGGTGGTGCGTGCCAGTACCAAGCCGGTGTTGGTGGCGTCGCGCGAATATGCAGAGCCGCGCAATATCGTCTTTGCCTATGATGCCAGCCCCGCCGCCGACCGGGCGCTGGGCCGACTTGTCGAGTCCACCCTCTTCACCGGCCTGCCCGTCAACATCGTCATGGCCGACACGGACAATGAGGCTCACCGGCGTGCGCTGGACGGTGCCGCAGCGCGTCTTGGTGCGGAGCGGGAGATTACGACAACGCTCGAACGCGGTAAGCCCGAAGCGGTCATCGCCAAGGTCGTCGAACAGACCTCGGCGGCCATGCTGGTTATGGGTGCCTATGGCCATTCACCCATCCGCACCCTGATTGTCGGCAGCACCACGACGACAATGATTCGCACCGTCCATGTGCCGGTGCTGCTCGTGCGGTAACATGGCGCTCGACTTTGCTCGCTTTCGTGAAAAGCTCCTCGCCCGGCGCGAGGAACTTCTCGCCGAGGACCAGATGTCGCAGGCCGACCGCGCACCCGTGACTCTGGATCAGGATAGCGTGGGTCGGCTTTCGCGCATCGACGCGATGCAGGTCCAGGCGATGGCTCTTGCCCAGGCGCGGCGCCGGCAAACCGAACGCGCCGCCATCGATGCCGCGCTGCGGCGCATCGACGAAGACGAATTCGGCTACTGCCTTAAATGCGGCGATGAGATCGCGCCTGCCCGGCTCGAACACAATCCTGCCGTCACGACCTGCATCGAGTGTGCAAGGGAGAGCTGAACCCAGCCATGCCATCCGGAACCGTCAAATATATCGGCCCCGATGGCGACTGGGCCTTCATTTCGCGCGATGACAAGCAGCCGAAGGTCTTTCTGCACCTTTCCGAGGTCGAAAAAGCCGGTTTGGAAGCCATCAAGAAAGGCCAGCGTTGGAGCTTCGACCTGAAGGAAGGGAGAGATGGCCGAATGTCGGCGACCAATCTCGAATTCCTTGGCTCGGATCGCTAGCCCGTTAAGATCGACTTTACCCCGCAATGCTATTCTCAACCGCGATTTGTAAATTGCGTGACCGAGATGGGCGATGCTGCTGCTTCAGAAGACGATTTTAGAGATGATCGCCCGTGGCGATCCTCTGAAATTGACCATGGAACAGCTTTGCCTTCAAATCGAAGCGCGAATTCCAGAGGCGCTCTGCTCGATCGTTGCAACGGATGTAGCCGGGTTGCTGCAGACTATCGCTGCCCCTGGTCTGTCGGACGAATTCAAAGCTCTGATTGATGGTGTGCCAGCGGGGCCGATGGCAGGATTGTGCGGCTCGGCCGTCTTTCACAACCAGCCCGTTTCTGTAACCGACATTGCAACTGACCCCCGGTGGGAGATTGTCCGGCCCGAGGCGCTTCATGCCGGTCTTGCCGCCTGCTGGTCGAATCCGATTGTCGGCAGCAGCGGCATGGTGTTGGGCGCATTCGCCCTATATTTCCGGGAGGCACGGGGACCGAGCGAGGTAGAGCAGGAGATCGTCCGGGCCTGTCTGGACTTGGCCGCGATCGCTTTGGAGCGTCAGGCGCGCGTCTATCGACTGATCCCTGCGCTTCTCAGAGCCGGGATGCACTGCTCGACGCCGTTCCCATGCGCTCTACGCCATGAGTTCCATCCCGCGAACAGCGTGATTGGCTTCCTTTCGGGGGGGCTTGCCCCACTTGCATGCTCGCATCAATCTGGATAGGATTTCTCCCAATACGCTAGGATCCGGTGAAACTCCGGATGGCTATCCCGGCCGCTTATCCGCCGGGCCACCATAGCGCCGACGCACACCGTCGTGCCTTATATAACTGCGGACAATCTCATTTCCGACCGTCTGTGGTCGCTAGGCGGCGTGTCGTGCCGATCAGGCACCTGGGCGCGCACATTTGCCAGGCGATTCCGCCCACAGGTGCTGTCCGGGGAGTTGTCCGCTCTCATGGAGAAATCGTTGACCGATTTGCCGACCGATGTCGTAAATGCCGCTAGCCGTTGGCTTCGTCGCCGAAAAGCAGAGAATTTCGATGATTGGGCCGGATTGGATTCATGGATCAAGTCAGACCCAATTCACATCCGCGCGTACAAACTAGTTATAGAGGAAGACGAACACCAACGGGTGGCCAACGGGGAACCAGCGGTCGGCTTGGGCGGTCAGAGCAATGTGATCCCTTTCCCCGGCCGCGCCAAGGGCTGAGGTTCGGAGATTGAGGAAAAGAAGCGAATCCGAATAACACAGTCTCAGCCTCCGTCTGGATTGTAATTAATCACCAGCGCGCTCGACGAGAAGGACAAGGCGATCGCAACCATATCAGGACGCTAGACATTTCGCGCCGCCTCGGCATCGGGTGATTGCAGAGGCTGTCGGATATCTGGGCTGAATGTAATGCTGCCTTTCGCTTGGTGGCCGCTATGGCCAGGTCTTCCATCTGGGTCACCCAATGCAATGATCACAAATGTCGAGCATCCTTCATGCCATGCTATGCGCGGGCGGGAATAATCAAGCCAGGCTGACGGCGTAACGACTTCCCGCACAAACCGTGGATGCCGCCTTGACCTGACTGGATTCTGGTGGCGAAGGAGTTCGCGCGGTTGCTGCCGCGCATAGCCGCGACACGACAGGGCAGATCCAGTCTTTCCCGAAGGCCAGTTGCATAGCCGCTTGCTGATGGCGCGAATCCCGCGCCCTTGGCAATTGGCCATTGAGGTAGTGGTGCAGGAACAGTTGCGCTTTCTTCGTGATAATTTTCGTTGGCTTGCCGGAGGCTTCCTGCTGTTGATGCTCTCATCTTTCGGCCAGACCTTTTTTATCGGCCTCGCTGGCAATGAACTTCGTGTGCGGTTCGACCTTTCCGGCGGTGCATTCGGACTGATCTACATGGCCGCGACCCTGGCGAGCGCGGCAGTCCTGCCCTGGCTTGGCCGAAGCCTTGACCTGATGCCGGGCTGGAAGGTTACACGCTTTGTCATGCCATTGCTGGCGCTCGCCTGTTTGCTGCTCGCATTCGCGCCGCATATTGCGGTCTTGGTCGTGGCGATCTTTCTACTCCGTCTGTTTGGCCAAGGCATGATGACGGAAATCGCCTTTACCGAGGTGGGCCGCTGGTTCGTTGCGAGCCGTGGTCTTGCCATGGCGATCGTGACGCCGGGACTTCAGGCCGGAACGGCGCTGCTGCCCATCGCCTATGTCCTTGTCAGCGACTCGCTCGGCTGGCAGGCGGCCTGGGTTGCGTCCGCCGCCTTGCTGGTTCTCGCCTGCCCGAGCTTGCTTGTTCTGACCCGTGTCGAACGCGTTCCGCATGCCAGGGAATCAGCGATGGCAGCCGGAAGGACCGCGCGCGACTGGAGCCGCAGCGAGGTTGCGCGCGATCCGATGCTGTATCTACTCCTCGCCGGCACGCTCGCACCGCCCTTCATCGGGACTACCATATTTTTTCATCAGGGCTATTTCATCGCGCTGCGCGGCTATGACGCGATCAGCTTCGCCGCAGCCTTTCCGGTGATGGCAGTCTCGACAATCATTTTCGGGTTCGTTTGCGGCCATCTGGTAGACCGTTTGGGCGCGATCAGACTGCTGCCCTGGTTTCTCGCACCGCTGGCGGTCGCCTCTGCCACTGCCGCGCTAATAACGCCGCTCTGGGGCATCTATGTTTTCATGTTCCTGCTGGGCATCAGCAACGGCTTCACCTCGACATTGCTAGGTGCGCTGTGGCCGGAGGTTTATGGCGTCGCAAATCTTGGTGGCATCCGAGCCGTGACGGTATCCGCAATGGTGCTGGCTACCGCGCTCGGCCCCGGCCTCACGGGCATTCTGATCGATCTCGGCGTCAGCCTGCCAGAACAGCTTCTTTGGATGTCCGGCTGGTGCGTGCTCGCCGCGCTGCTTCTGGCCTATGCCGCCCACGAGATCTCCCGCCGCGAGTATGGCCATCGCCGGGTTTGACTGAGGGGGCGTCAGCTGCGCCCGGCTGCATTGCGCGAAGTTCTTGTGCCAATGCGCAGCGGAAAATGCGATTGCCCTGTCAGCATTCGGAACCGCGGAAGACAGCGATTTACGATAGTTCAACCTTAGGCTGCCATCCTGCACGCCATGACAGCCTATATTGAAGCCGATGGGATGCGGCTGCGCCGCAAGGTGCGCGCCGTAGTGATCAACGACGACGATGAAGTCCTGCTGGTGCGCCCGCATGGCTATCGCGAAGGCGAATGGACGCTCGCTGGTGGCGGGGTCGAGAATGGAGAATCGCCAGTCGCCGCGATGCGCAGGGAGCTTTCCGAGGAACTCGGTATCGGCCTGGACGTCGATCTTGAAGAGATTCCCGTGACGAACCGCTTCATCTACTCGCCGGAACACAAGGCGAAACGCGCGCTTGACCATGATGGCCAGGACGCGGTTATGTTCTCCTGCAGGATCGACAAGAATATCCCTTTGTGCCTCCAGGCCAAGGAGGTAGCCGATGCGCGCTGGTTCCCCGCCGACGATGCAGAGAAGGCCTTTCCGGTGGAGAAACAGCGACAGATTTTCGCCAGCTGCATGGCCGTTCTTAGTAAGCGGCGTAACGGCGTGATGCTCGGGTAGCTTGACTGCTTGTTTATTACCGCGCGTTTGGGAGTAGCGATACCTCCAGCATTGCTGTCCGTACAGCTACGCCATCCCCTGTATTTCTGCGCTAGGCTTTCCATTCGGAAAGTCGCGGCTTGATTCCATAACCGACGCCCTCCGATCTTAGCGCTATGTCTGCGACAAAGATCCTATGGGGCCAGATCTTCGCGGTATTTCTGATCGTGCCCGCCTCCGTCTGGGGCGCGACGCAATGGACGGCCACGGCGCTCGCCTATCAGCCCGAGCTTGGAGCGCCGTGGTTTATGCTGGGCGACTGGCCCGTCTATCCGCCGCCGGCCTTTTTCTGGTGGTGGTTCTCGTTCGATGCCTATGCGCCGGAGATATTCCAGACCGGAGCCTTCATCGCCGTGTCGGGCGGTTTCGCCGCGATCGTCGTTGCCATCGCCATGTCGGTTTGGCGCGCACGCGAGCTGAAGAATGCGCAGACCTACGGCTCGGCGCGCTGGGCAACCCGCAGGGAAGTCAGCGCCGCCGGACTGCTAGGGTTGAATGGCGTCATGCTTGGGCGGCTTGGTCCTGACTATCTGCGCCATGACGGTCCTGAGCATGTGCTGTGTTTCGCGCCGACGCGGAGCGGCAAAGGTGTCGGCCTCGTGGTCCCTACACTGCTCACTTGGCCGGGTTCGGCCATCGTTCACGACATCAAGGGCGAGAACTGGCAGCTCACCGCTGGCTTCCGCAGCCGGCACGCGCGGGTGCTGTTGTTCGATCCGACCAATGCCGCGTCGGCCGCTTACAACCCGCTGCTCGAAATCCGCAAGGGCGCGTGGGAAGTCCGCGACGTGCAGAATGTCGCAGACGTGCTGGTCGATCCCGAAGGCAGTCTCGAAAAGCGCAACCATTGGGAAAAGACCTCCCACGCGTTGCTGGTCGGTGCGATCCTCCATGTCCTCTATGCCGGCGAGGACAAGACGCTGGCCGGTGTCGCCGCGTTCCTGTCCGACCCGCGCCGGCCCATCGAGTCCACGCTGCGCGCGATGATGACGACGCTGCACCTCGGCGAGGCCGGCGTTCATCCCGTGGTCGCCAGCGCCGCCCGCGAGCTGCTCAACAAATCGGCCAACGAGCGATCCGGCGTACTCTCGACCGCCATGTCGTTCCTGGGACTGTATCGCGATCCTGTGGTCGCGCAGGTCACGCGCACCTGTCAGTGGCGCATAGCGGATCTCGTCGAGGGCGCACGACCGGCGACGCTCTATCTCGTCGTGCCGCCGTCCGACATCTCGCGCACTAAGCCGCTGATCCGCCTGATCCTCAACCAGATCGGCCGGCGGCTGACGGAAGATTTACAGGCGCGCAAATCGCGCCATCGCCTGCTCCTGATGCTCGACGAGTTCCCGGCGCTGGGGCGGCTCGACTTCTTCGAGAGCGCGCTGGCGTTCATGGCCGGCTACGGCATCCAGAGCTTCCTAATCGCGCAGAGCCTCAATCAGATCGAGAAGGCTTACGGGCCGAACAACGCGATCCTCGACAACTGCCATGTGCGGGTGTCGTTCGCCACCAACGACGAGCGCACGGCCATCCGCAGCCAGTATCGCAGCGCGATCGGATCGCTGTGGAGGAGCTCGAGCCTGACATAGGGGTTCCACTGGCGATGGCCCTCGAAATCGAGGAGCACCGCCCAGACCTGCCCCGGGGTGAAGGCGAGATCATGCTCGCGCCGAAACTCCATCATTGCCGCGCTCCATCGGGCGAGGCTGGAGGGACGGCGAAGGATACAGCCGAGGACGGGGACATGGACGTCACCCTCCCGGCCGCTGGAGCGCCATCAGCACGATGTCGATCCACGCCCCTTCGACATATTGGGCCGACTTCAGCATGCCCTCGCGCTCGAACCCGGACCGCGCATAGAGACGGATTGCCGCCTCGTTATGGGCGAAGACCTCGAGTGTGAGCCGCCGGAGATTGAGCTGGCGCCAGCAATAGTCGATCGCCAGTTCGAGGGCTTCGAAGCCGATGCCCTTGCCGCGCTCGGCAGCCTCGCCGATCCAGATCCCGATCTTGGCCGACCGGTGCACGGGCTCGATCTCGCGTATCTGGATATAGCCGGCGATCTCCGAGCGCGGCTTGATCCTGATGGCGAAGAAGATGCGCGAGGGATCCTGCTGAAGGAGCCAGAACTCCTCCTGCTCGTTCCAGCTCGGCGGGCGATAGGTGCCGTTGATTGCCGCGTCTTCGGCGCTGTCGGTCCATTGGAACAGGCTCGTGAGATCAGGCGGCATGATCGGGCCCAGAACGACCCGTTTTCCGAATATCATGGGGTATGACCCTTTCAGCTTGGGGGAGGTTTGAACCGGCCGCTAGTCCACGCGCCTGCACGACCGCTTCGGGGCGTCGACCTGCTCGACGAAGGCGCGGTCCTCGCGGAACAGGATGTTCATGTCCTCGCCGACGAAGGTCAGGTTCGGGGCCGGCGCAGACAGCGCGATCACCGTCTCGCTTTCGTTCCACCGAAGCCGCAAATCGCGGCGGTCGGCCGAGAAGTCGGCGAGGAGCCGCGATCCGTCCGTGCAGCGGAAATGTTCCTGGCTGCGCTCCGCCCCGGCGGCGATGTCGCGATAATTGCCGCCCTCGGGCGGCTCCGAACAGGCGCCGGTGAGGAGCAGCACAAAAGGAGCGCAGAACAGGCGCAGCGCGCGGTGCCGGGTTGCTGGGGGTCGGGGGACTGGAAACGACATCGGGGGGTCCTCAAAGGGGGTGGGCCGGCTTCAGTTCGCCGGGAAAAGTTTCGCCGCGGGCGGGTCCAGGGCAAGGCGCCCGCGGCGTGGCCGCCTCCAGGGATGCAGGGCGGCCAATTCGGTCAGCATGGCGTCAGGCGCGCCGCATGCTCAGAGGAGCTCGACGGGCAGCAGGGTCATGGCCCCGATGCCCTTCAGCTGGTGAAGCTGCGCCGCGAAGTTTCGCAGCGTTGCGGGCATGTCGACGATTTCGACGATCAGCGGATAATTGTGATCGAGGAAGCTCGTCGCATGAACGAGGTTCGAGTGACCGAAGCCGACGCGCCCGCGCAGCACCGTGACGCCGAGCAATTTATGGGCCTTCGCCTTTTCGAGAATGACCTCGAACAGCGCCTTGTCGCCGCTGACCGCCATCTCGTCGGTGTAGATGCGAAGCAGGGCATAATCCTTGTCTTCCATGGAATTTCTCCTTCGATGGGATTGAAAAAAGGTCCGGCGGCCGCTGCGGGGGGTAAGCGGCCGCCGGACAAGTCAGCTTGCCGTGGCCGGTTCCACCGTATCGCCCGGCCGCTGGTTGGCGGCTGCGGACCGGCGATAGAGCCAGGCCGAGATCGCCGGCAGGACGAGCAGGGTGAGCGCGGTGCAGGTGATCAGGCCGCCGATGACGACCGTGGCCAGCGGCCGCTGGACCTCGGCGCCGGTTCCCGTTGCAAGCGCCATCGGCACAAAGCCGAGGCTCGCCACGAGCGCCGTCATCAGTACCGGACGCACGCGCTCCATCGCGCCGCCGATGATCGCTTCATCATCCCCGATTCCCGCATCGCGGCGGCTGCGGATCGCGCTCATCATGACGAGGCCGTTGAGGACGGCGACGCCCGATAGCGCGATGAACCCGACCGCGGCCGTGATCGAGAAGGGGATTCCCCGCAGCAGCAGCGCGAAGACGCCGCCCGCGAGGGCCATCGGCACCGCGCTGAACACGATCGCCGCCGGCCGGAAGCCGCCGAGCGCCATGTAAAGCAGGGCGTAAATGGCAAGGAAGCAGATCGGCACCACGATCAGCAGGCGAAGCCGGGCCGACTGGAGACTTTCGAACGTGCCGCCCCAATCGGTATACATGCCCGCTGGCAGGTCGAGCGCCCCGATCTTGTCCTGCGCCTCGGTGACGAAACCGCCGAGATCGCGGCCGCGCACATTGACCTGCACCACGACCATCCGCTTGCCATTTTCGCGGCTGATCTGGTTGAGGCCCTGCGTGTAGCTGAACTTTGCTACTTCGCGGAGCGGGATCGAGCTCGCGATCTGCCCTTCGCCCGCCGCGAGCATCACCGGGATCGAACCCAATGTCTCGAGGTCGTCGCGCTGGGCATCGGGCAGGCGGACGACCACCGAGAAGCGGCGATCGCCCTCGAAGAGAAGTCCGGCCTCCCGCCCGCCGAGCGCAGCCGCAACCGTGTTCGCGACCTCCTCGACCGACAGCCCGTAGCGGGCTGCCGCCTGGTGATCGATCTTGACGTCGAAGGTCGGAGCCCCCGACGTCTGCTCGGCGCTGACGTCGCCTGCACCCGGAATACGCCGCAAAACCCCCGCGATGCGGTTCGCCTGCACGCTCATGGCGTCGAGATCGTCTCCGTAGAGCTTCACGGCCACGTCGGCGCGAACGCCGGCGATCAGTTCGTTGAAGCGCATCTGGATCGGCTGCTGAATCTCGGTGCGATTGCCGATGAGCGGTTTCATCCGCTCCTCGATGCGGCGAAGGATGTCCTCCTTGCTCTTCACCTCGGCTGGCCATTCGTCTTCCGGCTTCGGAATCACATAAGTGTCCGACGCATTGGGCGGCATCGGGTCGGTCCCGAGATCGGCATTCCCGTTCTTCGAGAAGACGAGCGCAACCTCGGGCAAGGACTTCAGCGCATCCTCGATGCGAAGCTGCATCTGCGTCGACTGGTCGATCGACGCCGAGGGCACGCGGAAGTTGGTGACCGTGATGTCCTTCTCGTCGAGCTGCGGCATGAACTCCTCACCGAGGAAGCCGAATGCCAGCACCGCGGCGAGGAAGACGCCGACGCCTGACGCCACGAAGGGCTGCGGGCGCGCGACGGCCTTTTTCAGGAGCGGCTCATATTTCTCCTTGAACCAGCGGATCGGCTTGACCTCGGTCTCGCTGACCTTGCCCTTGATCACGATGGCGATCATCGCGGGGATGAAGGTCAGCGAGAGGACGAAGGCGGCTGCGAGTGCGAGCATCAGGGTGATCGCCATCGGCGCGAAGGTCTTGCCCTCGACGCCCTGGAAGGTGAGCAGCGGTACGAAGACGAGGAAGATGATGAGCTGACCATAGACGGTCGGCCGGATCATCTCCTGCGCCGCAAGCGTGGTTTCCTCCATTCGTTCGGAGCGGCTGAGCAAACGCCCTTCATGCTCCTGCCTTTCGGCAAGCCGGCGCAGGGCATTTTCGACGATGATGACGGCGCCATCGACGATCAGGCCGAAGTCGAGCGCGCCGAGACTCATCAGATTGCCCGAGACGCCGAGCGCGTTCATGCCCGATGCCGTCATCAGCATCGTGATCGGAATGACCGCAGCGGTGATCAGCGCGGCGCGGATATTGCCGAGCAGCAGGAAGAGCACCGCGATGACGAGCAAGGCGCCCTCGACGAGATTCTTCTCGACGGTGGCGATCGTCGCATTGACCAGCTTCGAGCGGTTATAGACGGGCTCGGCGAACACGTCCGGCGGCAGGTTCTTGTTGATCGCCGTCAGTTTCTCGGCCGCGCTGGTGGCGACGATACGGCTATTGTCGCCAGTGAGCATCAGCACGGTCGAAATGACCGCCTCCGAGCCCATGCGGCTGCCCGACCCGGTGCGCACCGCGCCCCCGATCACCACTTCGCCGACATCCTTCACGCGAACGGGAACGCCCGCGCGCGTCGCGACGACGGCTTCCTGGATATCCTCGATCGACTTCAGCCGCGCGTCGGCGCGAACGAGAAAGCTCTCGCCGGCCCGGCGCACATAGTTGGAGCCCGCCGATAGATTGGCGCGTTCGAGCGCGTCGGCCAGTTCGGTGATCGAGAGGCCGTAAGTCGACAGCGCGTTGAGATTGGGCTGAACGAGATATTGCTTCACATAGCCGCCGTTGGAATCGACGCCGGCAACCCCTGGAACCGTTCGCATCTGCGGACGGATGATCCAGTCCTGGACCGTGCGCAGATAGGCAGCTTTGGCCAGTTCGGTCGTCAGACGCTCGCCCTCGGGGGTGAGGTAGGCGCCGTCCGATTGCCAGCCGGGCTTGCCGTCGACGATATTTGTCTGCTTTCCATCCGGGTGGCGGAAGGCGACCGAGTAGAAGAAGATTTCGCCGAGACCCGTGCTGAGCGGCGACAGGTTGGGCTGGACCCCGTCGGGCAGGCTGTCCTTCGCCTGCGCGAGGCGTTCGGTCACCTGCTGACGCGCGAAATAGATGTCGGTGTCATCGGTGAACACCGCCGTGACCTGGCTGAAGCCGTTGCGCGTGAGCGAGCGGGTCAGCGTCAGCCCGGGAATCCCGGCGAGCGCCGTCTCGACAGGAAAGGTTACCTGCTTTTCCATGTCGACCGGGCCGAGCGTCGGATTGAAAGTGTTGATCTGGACCTGGCGGTTGGTGACGTCGGGCACGGCGTCGATCGGCAGCTTGGTAATCTGCCAGAGGCCGAAGCCGAAAACGATCAGGGTCAGGAAGGCGACGAACCATCGCCCCCTGACCGAGAGACTGAGGATGCGCGCGATCATTCCGCTGCCTCCTTTTCAAGCTCGGCCTTGAGCAGGAAGGCGTTGGTGGTCGCGATCGGCGTGCCCGCCTTGATCCCCGAGAGGATCGAGACGAGCCCGGCGCTGCGCCCGCCGACCTGCACGGTCTGCGCCCGGAAGCCCTTCGTGGTGCGGACGAAAACGACCGTGCGGTCGCCGATCGTCTGCACGGCATCCTGCGGGACCATGACTCCGTTGGTGATGGCGCCGCCGCTCGCGAAGATGCGGGCCTTCACCAGCTGCCCGGGAAGCAGCGTGCCCGCGACCGAGGGTGTGATGACCACGGTCGCCGACCGGGTCGTCGGATCGACGACGCCGGTTTCGGAGCGCACGCGCCCCTCGATCATGCGGCCGTCGTTCGTCGTTAGCTCGACCCGGTCTCCCGCGCGGACGCGGCCGGCATCGGCCGGCGGCAGGCTCGCGGTGATCTGCATCCGGCTGGGATCGGCGACCCGGAACAGTTCGGACTCGGCGGCGACGAACTGGCCGAGATTGGCTTGCGCCGCGGTAACACGTCCGGTCACGGGACTGACGACGGCGACCGACCGCCCGTCCGAGGCGACCTTTGCGGCACCGGCAGCGGCGCTCGCGCGCCGCGCTTCCGCCTGCGCCACCGCGAGATTGGCCTCGGCGATTTCATAGTCGGCCCTCGGGCTCACCCCCTGACCGAGCAGCCTCTTCTCGCGTTCGAGCTGGCGCGCTGCCAGCCGCTCGCGAGCGGCGGCAGCGTCGCGGTCGGTCGCGATCGTCGAGGCATCGCGGCTTTCGACGAGCGCCAGCGTTTCGCCGGCCCGCACCGGATCGCCGATCCGCTTGAAGATGCGCGTCACCGTTCCCGGCGCGCGCGCCGTGAGCACGGCGACGGCATCGGGTGTCGCCTCGACCGTGGCTGCGGCGGGTATCGCGGCATCGAGTTCGCCGCCTGCCGCGGGCGCGACCCCGATCTGCGACAGCGAAATCCCGTCGGCCGAGATCACCACCTCATTGGACGGCGCGGCCTCGGCCTTGGCCGGAGCCTCGGGAGCCGGAGCATCGCTCCCGGTGAGTTGAGCGATCCCGAAGCCCAGGGCCACGGCAAGCGCCAACGCGGTCGCCGCGCCGGCATAGAAACGATTCTTCTCGGTCATTGGATTTCCTCCCCTGTGATGGTGCGGCCCTGGAGACGGGCGAGCGCAGCGCGCGCGTCGAACCTCTCGGACAGCGCGTCGAGCAGCGTGCCGCGCGCGGCACTGAGACCGCGCCGCGCGGCGATGAGTTCGATGAGCGGGGACTTGCCCGCCTCATAGGCGATGCGAGCGAGCCGATAGGCCTCGTCGGCGGTCTCGAACGTCTGCTCGGCGGCGGCGACACGCTCGTCGGCGGCCTCGTTGAAGGCCATCGCCGACTTGATGCCCGCCTCGGCGTCGAGGCGCGCCGCCGTCGCGCGCGCTTCGGCGCCCTGTTTTTCCGCGAGTGCCGCCGAGATATTGCCGCGGTTGCGATCGAAGAGCGGCAGCGGCACGCTGACGCCGACGAGCATCGCATTCGCCTTGTCGGCCTCGATACGGCGGACGCCGAGCGAGACGGTGACATCGGGAATCGCCTGACGCTTCGCGACCTCGACGCGGTAGGCGGCCGCTTCGCGTTCCGCCTGTGCCGCGAGATAAGGCGCCGTTTGCAGCGGATCGGCCGGCCCATATTTGGGCGTTGCCTCGAACCGCGCCAGCACCCGCTCGGAGAGGCTGGTGTAGCTCATCCCCTGGCCCGCCAGCGCGGACAGCAGGGCATAGGCCTGGACCCGCTCTGCCCTTGCCGTCGATATCGCGGCCTGGAGCGTCGCCACCTCGGTCTCGGCCTGCAGCCGGCGAAGCCTTGTTTCCTTGCCCGCATCGACGAGCGCCGCCGCGATACGAAGATCGTCGCGGGCCTCGCTGAGGCTGCCCTCGGTCAGGGCAAGGCGGCGGTCGGCGATCTCGGCCGCGGCATAGGCCCGGGCAAGATCATAGGCGTAGGTGAGCAAGGCTTCGCGCCCGCGCGCCCGCGCCGCCACAACACCCGCTTCGCCGGCGGCGATGCGCGCAGAGCGTTTGCCGCCGAGTTCGAACGGCTGGTTGTATTGGATCGTCGTTTCGGAGCGGTTGAACCCGCTATAAGGCTGCTTGCCGCCGATATTCTCGGCGAGGCCGCTGACGGTCGGATTGGGACGCACCCGGGCTTGCTCGGCAAGGCCTTCGGCACGGGCGATATCGGCTTCGATGATCTGCGTTCGCGGCGCCTCGGCGCTTTGGCCGAAGAGTTGGTCGAACGAAGGTGCGGGTTGCGCAGCAGCATTCGCGGCGGCAAGCGCGCCGACGGCGGTACATAGGCCCAGGAACGCCCTGCGCAGGCGTCGCTGGCCGATCATATCGGTCATGGAAAATCTCCTAGAATGAAGGATGCAGGCGCCGGCGACCGGCGCGCAGCCTCACATTCTAGGCGGTCGCAGAAGTCCCTCGGGCGCGGTGCTCGCCCAGTCGAGATCGAGCCGGTAGGCCCAACGGGCTCCGGCGAGCAGGAAGCCCGACCAGATTTGAAGTTGCGGCGAGATGTCGGCGAGACCCTGCATCATCCCGTGCGTGATCTTGTGAAGATCGATCTCGGGGGGTGAGGTTTCGCCATCGTCATGGTGCGCCACGGCCGCCGTAACCTGCGAATCGTCGTGGCCTGCCAGCGCGCCGTGCCAGCCGCTCGCGCCCATCACATTGGCGAGCGCGAGAATGGCGAGCAGGGCGCCGAACCAAAGCGCGGCGCCGGGCAGCAATCGCATAACGCGACGCCGCGCCACCGTGGCGGAAGGACGCGCGCGCGTCATGGCTTGCCCACCCATCGCTCGTGGAGATCGTCGATCACATAAGCGTGGCTCGCACCATCGGCATGTTGGCGCCGCAGATGTTCATGGTCGGCCGGCAGATCGGGGTGATCGTGCGCGATCGCATCGGGATCGCTCGCAGGCCAGAGCAGGAGGCCGAGCAAGGTCCCGAAAAGGGCAATTGCCGCCATGGCGGCAAAGGCGGCGGTCATCGAGACCCCCGCGCCCAGCTGTCCGACCAGCGGATAGGTTATGAGCCAGCAGATGTGACTGAGCGCGAACTGCGCTGCGAACAGCGCCGGCCGGTCTTCGGCATTTGCGGAGCGCTTGAGCAGCCGTCCCGAAGGCGTGATGCTCATCGAATAGGCAATGCCGAGAACCGCCCAGCCGCCGAGCAGGATATACCAATAGGTCATGCCCGCCGGCACGATGCTGCTGATCCAAGCGAGCGCGGCGAGCCCCGCCACGAGGATGGCGGCCGAAAGCAGCATCACGCGCCGATCCGGAATCCGGTCGAGGATGCGCGGCAGGATGAAGGCGGCGGCCATCGATCCGAAGCCATAGGCCGCAAGCGTGAGCGCGACATCCTGCTGGGTCATGCCGAGCCGGTCGCGGACGATGACGACCGTGTTGACGATGACCATCGAGCTTGCCGCCGCGGCGGCAAGCGTGACCGCGAGGAGCCCGCGCAGCCGCGGCGTCTTCAGATAGATGCGAATGCCGCGGGTCGTCTTGGCATAGATGCTGGTGTCGCGGCTGGCCGAACGCTCGGGGCGCGGCAGGGTGACCGACAGCACGAGGAGCGCAGAGGCGATGAAGCCGACGGCGGTCCCCGAAAAGAGCCAGTGAAAGTTGATGACGGTTAGGAGCGCGGCGGCGAGCAGCGGGCTCGTGATATTCTCCATGTCATAGGCGAGCCGCGAGAGCGACAGGGCGCGCGTATAGTCGCGCTCGTCGGGCAATACGTCGGGGATCGTCGCCTGGAACGTGGGCGTGAAGGCCGCGGATGCCGACTGGAGAACGAAGATCAGAAGATAGATTTGCCAGATTTCGCTGACGAACGGCAGGCAGATCGCGACCGCAGCGCGAACGAGATCGAGCGTGACCAGAAGCGCGCGCCGCGGCACCCGGTCGGCGAAGGCTCCGGCGATCGGCGCGATCCCGATATAGGCAGCCATCTTGATCGCGAGCGCGGTGCCGAGCACGACGCCCGCGTCGCCGCCGGCGATGTCATAAGCCAGAAGTCCGAGCGCAATCGTCGCCAGCCCCGTCCCGACCAATGCGATGATCTGGGCGAGCAGGAGATGCCGATAAGTGCGATTGGCGAGTACTGCGAGCATTTTTCCGGGCTTGAAATATATCCCCCTGGGGGGATATGGGCCCTATAGACAAGCCGCCGCGATGACGTCAACTGCACCGCGGAAATTTGAGAGATATTAAGGTTGCGAGCCCAAGAGCTCCTCGACCGCAGAGATTTGACCATGGCCGACCATCATCACCCGCATCAGCACACGACCCATCCCGCGATCATCAAACGCCTCAACCGCGCGACGGGGCATCTGAAGAGCATCGTCGGCATGATCGAGGAAGGCCGTCCCTGCACCGATATCGCGATGCAGCTGTCGGCCGTCGAGAAAGCGGTCGCCAATGCCAAGCGCACGCTGATCGAGGACCATATCGGTCATTGTATCGGCGGCGACGCGGACGTGGGCGACAAGGCGATGGCCGAGTTTCGCGCCATTTCGAAGTATCTCTAGCTCCGGCCCCTTACGGATTTTCCCTGACCCGCTCATGCTCCGCCGCTCGCGCCCTAGCCTTTTAATGCTGATGATGCTCTGCCTGACGGCGGCGGCGATGCTGCTGTCCGTCGCCAACACGGCGGTCAGCCACAGCCCGGTCGCAATGCTCGCGGCCGAGGCCGAGCGGCACGCCGAGCTCGCTGCCGAGGTTGCCGATCATGGGCATTCCCACGACACCGGCGACGAGAATGAGCGCGGTGCGGGTCACATGCACGGGCATAACCCTGCCGATCACAATCATGATCCGCCACTCGCCACTCCGGCTCTCCGGATCGACCCGTCGGTCGTGACAGCGACCTGGACCGGCTTCGCGCCCGCGGCGCTCGACGGTCGCAGGGGGCCAAGGCTCGACCGCCCACCCGACCGCGCCTGACTGCGAAATCGACGCCGCTTGTCGCGGCATCCATCTACGCATTTCAGGATAATTTTATGATCAAGGCTCTTACAGGGCCAGGGCGCATGGATAGTGCGCGCTGGCGATTCCTGCTGTTTTTCGTTCTCGCCGCCATGTCCTTCGTCTTCGCGACGGGTGAGGCCATGGCCCATGCCGTCGCCGAAGGTGACAAGGGATATATCCAGGAGATCAGCGGGGTGAACATCCTCGCCTTCATGTATCTCGGCGCGAAGCATATGGTCACCGGTTACGACCATATCCTCTTCCTCTTCGGCATCATCTTCTTCCTCTACCGGATGAAGCATATCGCGCTGTACGTCAGCCTCTTCGCGATCGGCCATTCGACGACGATGCTGCTCGGGGTCTTCTTCGACTTCGGGATCAACAGCTATATCATCGATGCGATCATCGGCTTCTCGATCGTCTACAAGGCACTCGACAATCTCGGCGCCTATCAGCGCTGGTTCGGCTTCCAGCCGAACACCAAGGTTGCGACGCTCATATTCGGCTTCTGCCATGGCTTCGGCCTCGCCACGAAGATCATCGAGTATGACATCTCGCCGGACGGGCTGCTGCCGAACCTGCTCGCCTTCAACGTCGGGGTCGAAATCGGCCAGCTTCTCGCGCTCGGCGCGATCCTGATCGTGATGGGCTTCTGGCGCCGGACCGACAGCTTCTGGAAGCACGCTTATACCGCGAACGTGGTCATGATGGCCGCGGGCTTCCTTCTCATCGGATATCAGCTGACCGGCTACGCGGTCTCCTAATCAAGGACTTGTCTCATGTATAATTCGAATATTCCCTCGAAGTCCGAGCTGCCGAGCACCGGCAAGCTCATCACCTCGACCGTCATCGCCATGGCGACGGCGGGTGTGCTGCTCGTCACCGTCGTCCTGCCGTCCGAATATGCGATCGACCCGACCGGCGTCGGGCGCGTGCTTGGCCTTACCGAAATGGGCGAGATCAAGACGCAGCTCGCCGAGGAGGCGGCCGCAGACCGCGCCGCGGACAAGAGCGCCCAGATCGAGGCCGCGGCATCGGGCATGACGGTCGGCGAAGCCGAGGCCGCACCGGAGGATGTAGCGGCGGAGGCCGAGGGTGCGGCTCCGGCCGCCGCAGCCGGAGGACGTCAGGACGAGCTTCGCATCACGCTCGCCCCAGGCGAAGGCGCCGAAGTGAAGCTGGTCATGAAGGCGGGCGGCAAGTCCAACTTCGCCTGGACCGCGGTCGGCGGACCGGTCAATGTCGACGTCCATGGCGACGGCGGCGGCAAGTCGATCAGCTACAAGAAGGATCGCAATGTGACCCGCGACGACGGCGTGATGACGGCCGAGTTCGACGGGAATCACGGCTGGTTCTGGCGCAACCGCGGCGATGCGCCGGTAACGGTAATCGTCAAGGCGCAGGGCGCGCACAGCGAAATGAAGCGCGCAATGTAAGGCTCGCGGAAGCGATCCATGAGGGGGCCGGGCCGCACACGCGACCCGGCCCTTTTCTTTTGTGTTTGGCGCCGGGCATCAGCGCGCGGTCGCGGGGATTACGGCCGGATCGCGCCCGGCTTTCGCCAGGCGGCGCTGAAGCTTGATCCGACCATGCCGACGGACAGGCCGAGCGGCGCGGCGAGGCGAGCGAGCCATCGCGCGGCTCGAAGTTTCGCGGGCGATTGTCCCATCGCTTTGCGAGCCGCGCACCAGCGTGCGCCCCTGTCGGCGCGGTCGAGATTTTCATAGTCGGTGAAGGCGCGGACGAGGCGAAGCGGATTGAGGCCGCGCTGAAACTCTGACGTGCGTCCCGGCAGTTTGCGATCGACCCATCGCGGCCAATAGTTGACGAACCAGCGTCCCGAATGAACCTCGCGCGGCGCTAGGCGGCTCGCCGTTCCCGACACGAGCAGGAGCCCGCCCGGGCGCAGCAGCCGCCGCAGCTCCAGCAGAATATCCGCCAACTCCTCGCGCCGCACATATTCGAGGACGCTGATGGCGAGGACGATGTCGAAGCTTTCGTCGGGAAAGGGAATGTGCCGCGTGTCGGGGACATGGCGAAAGTCCACGGCCGCGCCGGCACCATATCGTTCGGCGTTGAGCCGTGCGAGCGCGATGGCCTCTTCATCGACGTCGATTGCGGTGACCGCGGCTCCCATCTTTGCGGCAACGATCGCGCTTGCGCCATAATTGCAGCCAGACTCGAGAAGCCTCTGCCCTTCTATTTTCCCGGCATAGGCGGCGAGGAGATGCCGGATTTCCCGCGCGGCGACGGGAACATAGCCGCCCACCCATTTGCTGTCCGGATCGAGGCCGAGCGCCTTTGCCTGCTCCCTGAAACGGCGGTCGGCTGCGCTATCCGTGATGACGGGGTCGCTCCACATCGGGTGTCAATCCTCGCCGTCCGCCCGTTTGCGCGCCTCAGCGCGCGCGTCGCGAAGAATCTCGATGCCGCCCTTGATGGCGATCAGCGCGGTCGCGAACCCGACCAGAAGATCGGGCCAGTTCGTCCCGAGCCACCAGACGAGCACGCCGGCGATCAGGATGCCGCCGTTAGAAATGAAATCGTTGAAGCTGAAGGTGGTCGCGGCGCGCAGGTTGACGTCGGGCTTCTGAATCCGCTGGAGCAGCTTCAGGCAGATATAGTTCACGACAGCGGCGACCGCCGACATGATCATCATCGTCTGGCCGATCGGCTCGCTTCCCTGAAGGTAGCGGCGCCCGACGTCGAAGAGAACGCCGGCGGCAAAGATGAGCAGCATGATGCCCGATGCCGTGGCGGCGCGGGTCTTCCACAACAGGCCGTGGCGGAGCGCCACGAGGCTCAGCGCATAGACGGCGGCGTCGGAGAAATTGTCGAGGCCGTTGGCGATGAGCGCGCTGGAATCGCCGATGGCGCCTGTGACAAGAAAAGCGGCGGCGATCGCGGCGTTGAGCAGAAGGACGATCCAGAGGGTGCGGCGTTCGAGGTCGGCGTTCGCCTGGCTGTTCGTCATAACCGTGTCCTTCCTTCGCTCTTCCTGAAGAAGGAGCGGAACCTCGACGAGGTTCCGCCCAGTATGTCCCGTTGCCGCCTTCGTCGGGGGAGCGTCGCGGCGGCAACGGGGGGTTTCATTCCGCGGGGACGGGCACGCCCTCCGCCGGTGGGGTGCTCGGCCGCTCCTTCTGCTCGGCGCGGCGATGCACGAGCATGTAAAGCGCCGGGAGCACGAGCAGCGTCAGGATCGTCGACGAGATGATCCCGCCGATCACGACCGTCGCCAGCGGCCTTTGGACTTCCGAGCCCGCACCCACATTGACCGCCATCGGCACGAAGCCGAGCGAGGCGACCAATGCGGTCATCATCACCGGTCTCAAGCGCGTGAGCGCGCCTTCGCGGATCGCCTCGAGCAGCTCTTTGCCGCGCTCGCGCAAATCCTTGATGAAGGAGAGCATCACGACCCCGTTGAGCACCGCCACGCCCGAGAGCGCGATGAAGCCGACACCCGCGGAGATCGACAGCGGAATGCCGCGAAGGGCCAGCGCGGCCACGCCTCCCGTCAGCGCGAGTGGCACTCCGGAGAAGACGATCGCCGCATCCCGAACCGATCCGAAGAGGCTGAACAGCAGTCCGAAGATCAGCAGCAGCACCACCGGCACCACGATCTGGAGCCGGGTCGCTGCCGACTGGAGCTGCTCGAAGGTGCCGCCATATTCGACATAATAGCCCTCGGGCAGTTCAACCTCGCTGTCGACCTTGGCCTGCAGCTCCTCCACGAACGAACCGAGGTCGCGGCCCCGGACGTTCGCGGTCACGACGGCCCGCCGCTTCCCATTCTCGCGGCTGACCTGGTTGGGGCCGGCGGCAAGCGAGATGTCGGCAAGTTCCGAGAGCGGGACCCACCCGCCATTGGGAAGTGCCACCGGCAGATTGCCGAGTGCCGGCAGGTTCGTTCGCATATCCTCCGGCAAGCGCACGACGACGTCGAAACGCCGGTCGCCCTCGAACAATTGCCCGGCCGCCCGTCCACCGGTTGCAGTCGAGACGGCATCCTGAAGCGTCTGGAGGCTGACGCCGTAGCGGGCGAGACTGTCCCTGCGCGGCGTGACGGAAAGCATCGGCAGGCCGGTGACCTGTTCGAGCTTCACATCCTGTGCGCCCTCGACGCCGCCGACCATCTCCTCGATTGCCTGCCCGGTCTTGAGCAATTGATCGAGATCGTCGCCGAAGAGCTTGATCGCGACGTCCGAGCGAACACCCGCAATCAGCTCGTTCATGCGCATCTGGACGGGCTGCGTGAACTCGTAATTGTTGCCGGGGATTTCGGCGACCGCCTTGTTGAGTTCGGCAACCAGCTGTTCCCTCGGCTTTCTCGGATCGGGCCAGTCGCTCCTGTCCTTGAGGATGATGAAATTATCCGCAACCGAAGGCGGCATGGGGTCGGTCGCGACGTCGGGCGTGCCGATCTTCGCGAAGACCCGTTCGACTTCGGGGAATTTGCGGATGCGGGATTCGAGCGCTTCCTGCATCTCGATCGATTGCCCGAGACTGGTGCCCGGGATGCGCATCGCATGCATCGCGATGTCGCCCTCGTCGAGATTGGGGATGAACTCGGAACCGAGCCGCGAGGCGAGCAGGCCGCTCGCGACAACGAGCAGCAGCGCGCCCGCGATCGCGACCTTGGGCCAGTTGAGCGCCCGCTCGAGCATCGGCCGATAGCCTTGGCCAAGGCGGCGCATCAGCCAGTTTTCCTTCTCTTCGACCTTGCCCGTGACGAACAGCGCGACGGCCGCAGGCACGAAGGTGAGCGAGAGCAGGAGTGCGGCGGTCAGCGCGAGGACGACGGTGATCGCCATCGGGTGGAAGGTCTTCCCTTCGACGCCCTCGAGCGCGAAGATCGGAAGATAGACCGCCGTGATGATGATGATGCCGAAGATGCTCGGGCGGATGACCTCGGCGCTTGCCGATGCCACGAGGCCGAAGCGTTCGTCGCGATCGAGCAGGCGCCCGAGACGGTGCTGCGCTTCGCCGAGACGCCGGAGGCAATTCTCGACGATGATGACCGCCCCGTCGACGATCAGACCGAAGTCCAGCGCGCCGAGGCTCATGAGGTTCGCCGACGTGCGCGTCTGCAGCATGCCGGTGAGCGTCATCAGCATCGAGATGGGGATGACCGCCGCCGTGATCAGTGCGGCGCGGAAGTTCCCGAGCAGCAGGAAGAGGATCACGATGACGAGCAGCGCCCCTTCGGCGAGGTTCTTCTCGACCGTCCAGATCGTCCGCTCGACGAGCGACGTCCGATCATAGAGCGTTCGCACCTCGACACCCTCGGGGAGCGCCTTGGCCGCCTCTTCGAGCCGTTCCGCCGACGCCTGGGCGACCACGCGCGGGTTTTCGCCGATCAGCATCGCCACCGTGGCGAGCACGACTTCCTTGCCATTCTCGGTGGCTGCGCCGGTCCGTAGACCCGAGCCGATGGCGACATCGGCCACATCCTTGATGCGGATGGGCACGCCGCCGCGCGTCGTGATCAGGATTTCCGAGAGGTCCTGCTCGTTGCCGGCCTGGCCGGGAACGCGGATCAGGATCTGCTCGCCGCCGCGCTCGACATAGCCCGCGCCGCGGTTGGCATTGTTGCTCTCCAGCGCGCCGACGACGTCGTTGAGGGAGAGATTGAGCGAAGCCAGCGCGGCGGGATTGGGGGTGATATGATATTGGCGGGCATAGCCGCCGATCGTGTTGATCTCCGCGACCCCGGGCACCGTGCGCATCTGCGGGCGGATGACCCAGTCGGTCATCGTCCGCAGATCCTCGGCATTATAGGGCGTCCCGTCAGGCTTCTTCGCGCCGGGCTTGGCCTCGACCGAGAACATGAAGATCTCGCCGAGCCCCGTCGAAATCGGCCCCATTTCGGGCTCGCTTCCGTCAGGCAGCTGCGCTTTCGCCGCCTGTATGCGCTCGTTTACCTGCTGGCGGGCGAAGTAGATGTCGGTGCCGTCCTTAAACACCACCGTCACCTGGCTCAGCCCGTAGCGCGAGATCGACCGCGTGTAGGAAAGGTTGGGGATGCCGGCGATCGCGGTCTCGATCGGGAAGGTGATGCGCTGCTCGGCTTCGAGCGGCGAATATGGTCTCACCGCCGCCGCGGTGAACACCCAGCTCGTCCAGCTCAACGTCAATGCGGCCGGCGGCCGGATGGAGGTCGCAGGCTCCGAGCAGGCGGTCCGCATCCTCGGCAATGCGAGCAGCGCCAACGCCCTCGGCGAGACGCTGATCTCGGTCGGGACGAACCGGACCGTGCGCCTCGCCGATATCGCCGAGGTCAAGGATCTCTACGCCGAGCAGCGCTCGGTCTCGAAGCAGGACGGGCGGCAGGTGCTGACCTTCGGCTTCGAGCGCGCAAAAGGCGCCTCCGATGTCACCGTCTATGACGCGGCGGTCGAGGAGCTGCGAAAACTCGAAAAGGAAAACCCCAAGGTCAAATTCACCGAGCTGTTCAGCGACATCGAATATACCAAGGGCCAATATCATTCGGCGATCAATGCGATGGTCGAGGGCGCGATCCTCGCGGTCGTCGTCGTCTTCCTTTTCTTGCGCGACTGGCGCGCGACGCTGATCTCGGCGCTCGCCATCCCGCTGTCGGCGGTCCCGACCTTCCTGTTCATGGACCTCATGGGCTTCTCGCTCAACATGATGACCTTGCTCGCATTGAGCCTCGTTGCCGGCGTGCTGGTCGACGATGCGATCGTCGAGATCGAGAATATCGTGCGCCACATGCGGATGGGCAAATCGGCCTATCAGGCCTCGATCGATGCCGCCGACGAGATCGGCCTCGCGGTGCTCGCGACAACCATGACGATCGTCGCGGTGTTCCTGCCGGTCGGGCTGATGCCGGGCGTCGCCGGGCAATATTTCAAGAATTTCGGACTGACGGTCGTGGCCGCGGTGCTGATGAGC
>NZ_DASYHE010000013.1:0-41330 GCF_035998965.1 Sphingopyxis sp. | reverse complement strand
TTTCGTCGCCATTTCTTGACTTTTCATCGCTATTTGCCCAAGGCCCGCGCAGCGCCGCCTGCGTGGAAGGCTGAGCGTCACCTCTTTTTCCGGACATGATAATCTTATGAAATTTGCCGAGATCGGCCTTTCCGACGAACTGTTACGCGCGATCGACGAGTCGGGCTATGACGAAGCGACGCCGATCCAGGCGGGAGTCATCCCCTCGGTGCTGATGATGCGCGACATTATCGGCATTGCCCAAACCGGCACCGGCAAGACCGCGTCGTTCGTGCTGCCGATGATCGACATTCTCGCCCACGGCCGCGCCCGCGCGCGGATGCCGCGATCGCTGATCCTCGCGCCGACGCGCGAACTCGCGGCGCAGGTGGCTGAGAATTTCGAAAAATACGGCAAATATCACAAGCTGTCGATGGCGCTGCTGATCGGCGGGGTCCAGATGGGCGATCAGGTGAAAGCGCTCGAAAAGGGCGTCGACGTGCTGATCGCGACGCCCGGACGCCTGATGGATTTGTTCGAACGCGGCAAGATTTTGCTCACCGGCTGTAATTTGCTGGTGATCGATGAAGCCGACCGGATGCTCGACATGGGGTTCATCCCCGATATCGAGAATATCTGCACCAAGCTGCCCGCGAACCGCCAGACTTTGCTGTTCTCGGCGACGATGCCGGCGCCGATCAAGCGGCTCGCCGACAAGTTCCTGTCGAACCCCAAGACGGTCGAAGTCGCGCGTCCCGCGAGCCGTAACGAGAATATCGAGCAGTTTCTGGTCAAGACATCGGAACGGGGCAAGCGCGACACGCTGCGCAGCCTGATCGAATCCGAGAAGGTTCACACCGCGATCATCTTTTGCAATCGCAAGACGACAGTGCGCGAGCTGGCGAAGGTTTTGCAGCGTTCGGGCTACAGCGCCGGCGAGATTCAGGGCGACATGGACCAGTCCAGCCGCACCGCGGAGCTCGACCGGTTCAAGAACGGTACGATCAATATCCTGGTCGCATCGGACGTCGCGGCGCGCGGGCTCGACGTCAAAGGCGTCAGCCATGTGTTCAACTTCGACGCCCCCTGGCACCCCGACGACTATGTGCACCGCATTGGCCGTACCGGTCGCGCGGGGGCGCAAGGACGCGCCTTCACGCTGGTGACCCCGTCGGACGACGAGGCGATCGACAGCATTCAGAAGCTGACTGGATACAAGATTCCGGTTCATGGCGTTGAAACGGCCGCGGCTGAAACCACCTCCGCAGCGCCGAGCGAAGCCGAAGAAAAGCCCCGCCGCGCGCGTTCGGAACGTGGCGGACGTGGCCGCGGCGCAGCGAAGCCGGACAAGGTTGTAGCGGAGCCGATCGACGAGCCCAAAGCAGCCCCCGCAAAGGCACCCAAGCCGCGCGATGATCGCAAAGCAGCCGTGACGCCGAAACCAGCGCCCCCACCGCGCCGCGACGACCAGGACGGTCCCGACGACGGCTGGAACGGCCCGATGCCGGGTTTCCTGTCGGTGGGTTTTGGCAGCTGAGAAATTTCTGACTTTTTGAGGCGCTCAACCTCGGAGCCGAAGTCGGCTTTGGGATGGGATGCGGCCCTCATGCGTTCGTCACCCCGGACTTGATCCGGGGTCCATGCGGCCTTGCACCGGCCTACGCTGAGAGGGCAGATGGATCCCGGATCAAGTCCGGGATGACGAGAGCGTAAGTCTGCTTTTGGTCATTAGCGGCCACAAGCCTACACCCGAACGAGCATCTTCCCCATATTGGCGCCCGAAAACAGCCCCAGAAACGCATCAGGCACCGACTCTATTCCGTCATGCACGGTTTCGCGCATCGTCACCGCGCCGCTGGCGATCAGGCCGCCCATATCGGCGTAGAATTCTTCCATGCAGTCGAAGAACTGGTCGGTGTAGATAAAGCCTTCCATGCGGATCCGCGCCGGGATCGTGCGGATGAGATATTTCATCTCCTGCGCCTTGCCGTCGTTATAGACGTCGATCATGCCGCAGATTGCAAAGCGCGCGAAATCATTGGCGGTCGCAAAGGCAGCGTCGAGATGTTCGCCGCCGACATTGTCGAAATAGACATCGATGCCAGGCTTGCCGAGTTCGGCGAGCGATTTCATGAGCGCCGGCAGGACCGGTCCAGCTTTGTAGTCGATGACCGCATCGGCACCCAATTGCGTGACCCATGCGCATTTTTCAGCGCCGCCTGCCGATCCGATGACGGTCATCTCGCGCGCCTTGGCGATTTGCACGACCGCTGACCCCACGGCGCCCGCCGCGGCTGAGACAAAGATCGTATCGCCGAGCTTGGCGGCGGCAACACGCAGCAGGCCGATCCACGCGGTGCCGCCGGTCAGGCCCATATTGTGCAAGAAGGTCTGCGGCGTCATGCCCGCGTCCAGCGCCGCGCGCGGGAGCTTGTTGGGCATCATGTCGAGCCCGATGATGCCGCCATCGCGCCATCCGCCCATGTGCAGGATCAGGTCACCGGGGACAAAACCCTCCATCCGGCTTTCCACCACTTCGCCAATGGCGCCGCCGGTCATCGGCTGGTCGATCTGGAAACTGGCGGCATAGCTTTTCGCGTCGTTCATCCGTCCGCGCATATAGGGATCGACCGAGAGCCACAGGTTGCGGACGCGGAGCTGGTCGGGTTCGAGCGGTGCATCGGGCAGGTCACGGAGCGCGAAATTGTCCATCGTCGGCAGCCCTTGCGGACGGCTGATCAAATGCCAGGCTTTGCTCATCAGAACCCCCATTCCCTGATTTCGCGTGGCGGTGACGGCGGTGGTCAGAAAAGCCGTTGCCACTGCAATGCGGTGCGTTTATTACGCCGCGGTCGCGGGGCCGTAGCTCAGATGGGAGAGCGCTGCAATCGCACTGCAGAGGTCAGGGGTTCGATTCCCCTCGGCTCCACCAGCGACCCTCCCGCAGCTTCAGCCCACGTAATCGCGGATCATGTTCTTGGCGATGACTAGCTGCTGGATCTGCGTCGTTCCCTCATAAATTCGGTAAATGCGGCAGTCGCGATAGAAGCGTTCGGCGAGATATTCCTTGAGATACCCCGCACCGCCGTGGATCTGCACGACCCGGTCGGCAACGCGGCCGCACATTTCGCTGGCTAACATCTTGGCTGCCGCGGCTTCGACCAGGATTTTCTCGCCGCGATCGGCGCGCGCGCAGGCGTCGTTCAACATGCATTCTGCCGCATAGATTTCGGCTTTGCTGTCGGCGAGCATGGCCTGGATCAGCTGAAAATTGGCGATTGGTTCGCCAAATGCCTTGCGCTCCATCGCATATTTAAGGCCGACGTCGAGCATCCGCTTGGCATAGCCGACGCTGGCAGCAGCGACCGACAGGCGGCCGTTATCCAGACTCTGCATCGCCGCGCGAAAGCCGATACCCTCTTCGCCGCCGAGCAGCGCGTCGCCATCGACATGGACGTCTTCCAGGATGACGTCGGCGATCTGCGATCCTGCCTGTCCCATCTTGCCGTCTGGTTTGCCGATCGACACGCCGGGAGCGTTGCGCGGGACCATGAACGCGCTGACATGGGCATTCTTGGGCAAGGCTTCGGCGTTGGTGCGCGCCATCACCAGAATGACGTCGGCAAAGGGCGCGTTGGTGATGTAGCGTTTGGTGCCGTTCAGGACATAGCCATTGCCATCACGCACTGCGCGGGTTTTCATAGCCGCGCTGTCGGATCCGCTGTCGGGTTCGGTCAAGCCGAATGCGGCGATACTGCCCATCGCCAGCTTGGGCAGCCAATGGTCCTTCTGCTGCTCGGTCCCGAAACCGACCAGCGATTTACACACCATGCCGATGTTGATCGACACGATCGAGCGATAGGCAGGTGAGGCGTAGGCGATCTCGCGGATGAAGCCGACATATTGGCTGACATTCATCCCGGCGCCGCCATATTGTTCGGGCATGGTGACGCCAAACAACCCCATATCGCGCATTTCGGCCAATATGTCGTCGGGGACGCGGCCCAGCTCTTCGAGTTGATCCTCCGCCGGGAGCAGCCGTTCGCGAACATAGCGCTGCAACTGGTCCATGAAGGCATCGTAGATGTCGGCGTCCATTCCCGGATTGGTCATTATTGATCTTTCGTTTTGCGCAAAGCCTGGTTCGCTTGGTCCTATATTCGCGGGGGTCGTCCAACCCTAGCGCACCGTGGCGCGATTTATCAAATAGTCGATACTTGCTTTCGCGCATCGCTGCCCGCGATCATACGAGCGTCACAAAGCTGTCGAGAACGCGCTTGTGGCCGGCATGCGCAAATGCGACCTCCAACTTGTTGCCGTCGATGTCGGCGATTTCGCCATAGCCGAATTTTTCGTGAAAAACCCGCATCCCGATCGCCAGATCGGCGCGCGGCTTGGCGCCGACCGATGCCGCCGGGCTTTTCTCGCTGGGGGCAGGGGCGCGCGTGATCGTCGACGATTGCGCTGCAGCGCGCTGCCACGCCGGGCCGCGCGTCATGGTCCGCGACGGCTGGCGTTCCGCGACATGGGCAAAGGGATCGCCCTGCGCCGACCAATTGGCGCGCCACAGGCTTTGCCCGCCGCCGAAACTGTTTTCGCTGTCAACATGCTCGGCAGGGATTTCGGCGATGAAGCGGCTGGGGATGCTGCTCATCCACTGGCCATAGATGCGGCGGTTGGCGGCGTGATAAATGCTGGCGCGCACGCGGGCGCGGGTGATCGCGACATAGGCGAGGCGGCGTTCTTCCTCGAGACTGGCGGTGCCGCCTTCGTCCATCGAACGCTGCGACGGGAACACGCCATCCTCCCACCCGGCGAGGAACACATGGTCGAATTCCAGGCCCTTGGCGGCGTGAATCGTCATGATGGTGACGGTTTCGGTGTCGTCATTCTGGTCGCGGTCCATGACCAGGCTGACATGCTCGAGGAACGCCTCCAGCGAATCATAATCCTCCATCGCGCGGACGAGCTCGGACAGGTTTTCGAGCCGCCCTGCGGCTTCGACACTGCGGTCGGCTTGCAGCATCGCGGTGTAGCCCGACTCGTCGAGGATCAGCTGGGTCAACTCGGGGTGCGAAAGATTGCCCGCCTTTTCCTGCCATCCGCGCATCAGCGCGACGAAATTAACCAGCTGACGGCGAGCCTGCGGGGTCAGTTCGTCGGTTTCGGTAATGCGCGCCGCCGCGCGGAGCAGCGGCGTCTGCTCGATCCGCGCAAACTGGTGGATACGCGCGAGGGCCTTGTCGCCGAGGCCGCGTTTGGGCGTGTTGATGATGCGTTCGAACGCCAGGTCGTCGGCATGCGATTGGACAAGTCGCAGATAGGCGAGCGCGTCGCGGATTTCGGCGCGTTCATAGAAGCGGAAGCCCCCGACAATCCGGTATGGCATCCCAATGGCGATAAAGCGGTCTTCGAACTCGCGCGTCTGAAACTGCGCGCGGACGAGGATTGCGGCGCGGTCGAGGCTGACCTTGCGAACCTGAAGCGTTTCCAACTCCTCGCCGATCCGCCGCGCTTCCTCGGGTCCATCCCACACGCCGACAACACGCAGCTTGTCGCCCGGTTCAAGGTCGGTCCACAGCGTCTTGCCCAGCCGCCCGCTGTTCTGCGCGATCAGCGCCGACGCGGCGGCCAAGATCTGCGGGGTCGAGCGGTAATTTTGTTCGAGGCGGATGACGGTCGCGCCGGGGAAATCCTTTTCGAAGCGCAGGATGTTCGCCACTTCAGCGCCGCGCCACGAATAGATCGACTGGTCGTCATCGCCGACGCAGCAGATATTCTTGCGTCGCTGCGCGAGCAGGCGGAGCCAGAGATATTGGCTGGCGTTGGTGTCCTGATATTCGTCGACAAGGATATATTTGAAGCGCTCCTGATAATGTTCGAGCACGTCGCGGTGGTTTTTCAGGATGACCAGCATGTGCAGCAGCAGGTCGCCGAAATCGCAGGCGTTGAGCGTCTTCAGCCGCGCCTGATAGAGCGCATAGAAATGTTGTCCCTTGCCGTCGGCGTAGCTTTCCTTGTCGGCGGCGTCGAGATCGGCGGGGACTAGCCCGCGGTTCTTCCATTTGTCGATCAGCCCGGCGAGTTGGCGCGCGGGCCAGCGCTTTTCATCGAGCCCGTCGGCCTGGATCAGCTGTTTGAGAACGCGGAGTTGGTCGTCGGTGTCGAGGATGGTGAAATTGCTTTGCAGCCCGACGAGTTCGGCGTGACGGCGCAGCATCTTGGCCGCGATGCTGTGAAAGGTACCCAGCCATGGCATCCCCTCGACCGCATCGCCAATCATCCGCCCGATGCGCTCGCGCATCTCGCGCGCGGCCTTGTTGGTGAAGGTGACCGCGAGGATTTCGGACGGCCAGGCGCGGCGCGTTGCCATAATATGCGCGAGGCGCGCGGTGAGCGCCGCAGTCTTGCCAGTCCCGGCGCCCGCAAGCATCAGCACCGGCCCTTCGGTGGTTAGGACCGCCTGCCGCTGCGGCCCGTTCAATCCTTGCAGATAGGGCGGGTCCGACGGGTCGGGCGAGGGCAGGTCGGGCAGCGAGGCAGGGGGCAGGGTCACGCGCGAACGATTAGGGAACAGCGGCGGCGCTGTCCAGCGTGGCGCGGTGGGTTGTTACGCAAGCCGCAGCAACGTCAGCCTGGCCTTGCCGACTTTGCGATCGGCGTCGATGGCAAAGCCCGCGACATCGACGGTTTCGCTATGCCCGGTTTCAACCGACACCCAGCTGTCGGGCCCGATCCAGCCGAGGCGGTGGAGCTTGTCCAGCGCGACGCCAGCGGCACCGGTGCCGTAAGGCGGGTCGAGCATCAGCAGGTCATAGGCCCGCGGCGCCAGGCCGAGGCCGAGCACCGATCCGGCGCGGACATCGGCGCGCGCGGTGGCGCCCAGAGTGGACAGATTGCCGCGCAGGACGTCGAGCGCGTCGCGGTCCTGCTCGGCGAACAGGCAGGTGGCGGCGCCGCGCGACAGGGCTTCGATGCCGAGCGCGCCCGATCCCGCGAACAGGTCCGCGACGACCAGCCCTTCGAAACTGCCCAGGCGGCTGGTCAGCATCGAGAACAACGTCTCGCGGGTGCGATCTGCGGTGGGGCGCGTCGCGTCGCCCTTGGGCGCAAGCAGCTTGCGGCCGCGCCATTCGCCGGAAATGACTCGCATCGCCGTCAGCCCATATGCCGACGGAATTTGAACAATTCGTCGCGCGGGACGACATCGACCGCGCCCATCGGCAAGCCGTCGAGCTCGAACGCGCCGTAGCGGGTGCGGATCAGGCGGCTGACTTGCAGCCCGAAATGTTCGAGCACCTTGCGGACTTCGCGATTCTTTCCCTCGGTCAGCGTCATTTCCACCCACTGGTTGCGCCCGGTGCGGCGCTCCAGATTGGCGTCGATCCTGCCATAGGTGACCCCGTCAATGGTGATTCCCATAGCCAGTTCCTCCAGCTGCTCCTGGCTGATGTCGCCAAAGGCGCGGGCGCGATAGGTGCGCTCGACCCCGCTGGCGGGCAGTTCCAGCTGGCGCTTGAATTCGCCGTCGTTGGTCAGCAGCAGCAGACCCTCGGTATTATAGTCGAGGCGGCCGACGGGCATCAGGCGCGGCAGATCCTTGGGCAGCACGTCGTAAATCGTCTTGCGCCCCTTGGGATCGCGCGCGGCGGTGATGCAGCCGGAGGGTTTGTGAAAGCGGTAGAGGCGCGTCGAGACGGGCTTGGCGACCGGGTTGCCATCGACCGTGAGCCCTTCGAGCGAGGTCAGCAGTGGCGCGGGCTGGACGACCACGACGCCGTTGAGCGCAATGCGCCCTTCCTCGACCATCCGCTCGACATCGCGCCGCGAGCCGACTCCGGCGCGCGCGAGCAGTTTGGCGATCCGCTGGGGGCCGTCCTCGTCACGCTCGGCATCGGCGGGCTTAGCTTTCAGGGCCGAGGCGGCCCCGCGCGCGGCGCGGCGGCCTTTCGGAGCATCGCGGTCGCCAGCGGACTTCGGCACAGAGTGAGGCGCGGCGCGGGGAGGTCGGCGGGTGGTCATGGGAACGGGTACGGCTTTCTTGTCGTTATGCGGGCAAGAGTGTTGCCCTGTGGCCACGCTCATAGCCGGAAACGTGTCGCTTCGTCGATGGCAAGCTGAAGCAATCTTGCGCGACGCCTTTGAGCGCGTCATGGCGCAATTAAAGGGAGACCTTATGCTCTTCGCGTCCCGCCCGTCCTGCATCAAGCGGCTGCTGATCATCGAGGATGATCCGCTGGTCGCATTCGACAATGAGCGGACGCTGAAGCATAGCGGGTACGACATCGTCGCGACGGTCGATTCGGGCGAGGCGGCGGTGCCCATCATCGCCGACGAACAGATTGACGCGGTTGTGCTCGACCTGGGGCTGGCGGGGCACATGACGGGCCGCGAAGTTGCTCGGCTGGCGCGCGATCGCGGTATCGCCGTGCTGTTGGTGACCGGGCAATGCCCCGATGATGCAGCTGACATCGCGGTGGCGTGCCTGAGCAAGCCGCATAGTGCCTCGGCACTGGTCGCGGCGCTGCGCGCGGTGGAAACGATGACCTGTCAGAACAAGATGCCGCGCAAGGTCAGCGGGCTGGTCACCTATTGGCGGCCTGAGGCAGCGTAAGTCGCACGGTTAGCCGCGTACGCGGCAAATACCCGCTTCCAATTTGACCCCAAGGCATTAGGCCTTGGCGCCAAGCACAGAACCGCTCGCCAGCGGTCCGCGGGGAGCACCGAATGTCCGTCGACTTTATCCGTTTTCTCATTTTCGCTGGTGTCCTCGCCGGGCTGGTCGTCGTGGCGCTCGCGGTCCCCGCCTTCCGTCCCTATCTGCGCAAGAATCCAGCGGTGGCCTTCCTTCTCGGCATTTCGAGCGGCTTCCCCTTCACGCTGATTGCCGCCACCATGACCTTCTGGCTCGCGAAAGTTGGCTTCACGCCGACGGCCATCGGCTTTGCGGTGATGGTCGGCATCCCCTACACGATCAAGTTCCTGTGGGCGCCCCTCGTTGACAAGCTTCCCCTGCCGATTTTGACCAAGGCGCTGGGCCAGCGGCGAAGCTGGCTATTTTTCGTGCAGTTCTTCCTAGTGATCGCCATTTGGCAGATGGGCGCGAGCGACCCGCAGCCGGACGATTATCGCTGGTTCCTGTTCTGGGCCGTCGTCACGGCGTTCTTTTCGGCGACGCAGGACATCGTCATCGACGCCTACCGCATCGAAATCTTGGAAGAGGACGAGTTTGCGCACGGAACCGCGACGAACCAGTTCGGCTATCGCACCGGCAATCTGATCGCGGGCGCCGGGACAATCTATTTCGCTTCGCAGGAAGGCTTGGGGCTTGGCTGGGCCATGGCGTACGCGCTGACAACCCTCTGCGTTCTGCCCGCAGTCATCGGCGCCTTCTTGGCCGGTGAAGGCAAATTTATCGACCGGTTCAGCAATGCATCGGGCATGAAGCCTGGCCAATGGCTCGTCGAAACCGTGGTCAATCCGTTTCGCGAGTTCCTGACCCGCGATGGCGCTATAATGATCCTTCTGTTCATCCTGGTTTATAAGGTCGGCGATGCCATGGGGCAGGCGATGCTTGGCCCGATGATCGTCGACCTGAATTTTGCCGACCTCGATTACATTACGGCGAATAAGATATGGGGTTTTGCCGCGCTCATTATCGGGTCCGCTTTGGGTGCGCCCTTCGTGCTGTGGCTCGGAATGGGCAGGGCGCTGCTGGTTTCGGTTCTGCTGATGATGTTTTCGAACCTGATGTTCATGGCGCTGTCGATAGCGGGTAATAACTACTGGATGCTGGTTGGGGCGATCGTGACCGAGAATATCACCAGCGGCATCGGCCTGACCGTCGTCGCTGTCTATCTCTCGGGATTGTCGAACATCGCCTACACGGCGACCCAGTTTGCACTGCTCTCATCGGTCGCAGTGATCGGGCGGACCTTCATGGCCGGCCCCGCTGGCTATGCCGCGGAGAAGCTCGGCTGGACCGGCTTCTGGGGGCTTACCGTGCTCGCCGCGATTCCTGGCATGATCCTGCTGTGGATGATGTGGCGCAAAGGCTATGTCGTGCAATCCATCCGCCAGAGCGGCGCGGTCGAGCTCGACGAAGGCAAGCTCCGCAAGCCTGTCGGCGCAGCGCGTGTCGTCGGCTTCGCGCTGATCGTCGCGGGCGTCGTCGGCGTGCTGCTGGCCAACCAACTCGAACTGGTATCGACCATCATGTACGCGTCGCTCGCCGCCCTTGTCGCCGGGGCGCTGCTGGCGTGGAAAGGTCCGGCGCCAAAGGTCGCGTGATAGTATGGGTGCGAGCGGCGACGTCGTGCCAAGCCCGACCGGATACTCCTAAACCGGGATCTCGCCGTTCGTGTCCAGCACCACACCGGCAAGGTAGAGCGAACCGCAGATCAGGACGTCGCCAGCCTGACGATGCCGTGCGATGTGGCGGAGCGCCGCCGCTACGTTTTCGCACGGTTGCGCGTCGGTGATGCCCAGATCGCTTTGCACCCGATGGCACAGGTCTTTGGGATGATGATGCTCATGACCGGGGATCGGAACTGCCTGAAATGACGCGATCTTGTTCGCGAAGGGGCGCAGGAAACCCATCGCATCCTTGTTCTTGAGCAGCCCGCAGACAATATGCAGCGGTGGCTGGTCGGCCAGCGCCATCGCCAGCGCCGCCCCCGCATCAGGGTTGTGGCCGCCGTCGAGCCAAATCGTGGCGCTGTCGCTGAGCAGCCCTGTCAGCGGCCCCTTGCCCAGCGGCTGCATTCGCCCGGGCCAGAAGGCCGCGGCGACCCCCCTTACTATGTCATCGTCGGTGGGTCGCGGGTCAGGCGTACTGCGCAGCATGGCAATCGCGAGACCGGCGTTGCGCATCTGATGCGCGCCCGCCATGCGCGAACGCAGGGTCGGCGCGATCGAACCGCTGTTCGATTGCCAGCGGAAGCCGTTGATCTCGGGGACGACCGCCCATCCATCGCCTTCTGAAAATAGCGTGCCATCGACCGCGGCGGCGCGGTCGCGGACCAGCTTCATCACATGATCGGGATAAGCGAGCGTGGCGAGCGCCGCGCCGCGTTTGAAGATGCCGGTCTTTTCCCAGGCGATGCGTTCGATCGCCTCGGCTGGCACGCCTTCCTCTGGCGCGAGCAGGAACGCCTCATGGTCGATGCCCAGCGACGCGATCCCGCACACCGCGGGGGCCGGAATAATGTTGGTGGCGTCGAGGCGGCCGCCGAGGCCAACCTCGATGATGCAATCGTCGGCGGGGGTGCGGGCAAAGGCCAGAAATGCGGCGGCGGTGGTGACTTCGAAGAAGCTGGCTTGCAGGTCGGCGGCGACGTCGAGCACTTCTTCGAGCAGCGCCGCAAGCAGCGCGTTGTCGATCAGTGTTCCGGCGAGGCGGATGCGTTCGTTGAAACGCACGAGGTGCGGGCTGGTGTAGCTGTGGACGCGGCGTCCCTGCGCTTCGAGGATGGCGCGCAGATAGGCGCAGGTCGATCCTTTGCCGTTGGTACCCGCGACGTGGAAGATGCGCGGGAGCTGGTTTTGCGGGTTGCCTAGGCGGGCGCAGAGTTCGGCGATGCGTTCGAGGCCGAGGATGTCGCGGCCCGGCGACAGCGCGGCGAGGCGATCGAGCTGGATTTGGACCGCGGGGTCGGAGGAGTGGGCGTGGTCGGGCATGGTGGGTGCCTTGATGGTTAAGGGCGCTCAGCTTTTCCATCTTCGTCATGCCGGACTTGATCCGGCATCCATCTGCACAACCGTGGCATGGACCCCGGCTCGAGTCCGGGGTGACGAAGCAAGGAGGTCAGCTTGGAGCGGCTTACGCCGCCTTTTCCGGCGCGAGATAGCCAATCAACCGGCCCAGCGTCTCCGGCAACTCTTTCCGGTGCACCACCATATCGATCATCCCGTGATCGAGCAGATATTCGGCGCGCTGGAAGCCTTCGGGCAGTTTTTCGCGGATCGTGTTTTCGATCACCCGTTGTCCGGCAAAGCCGATCAGCGCCTTGGGTTCGCTGATCTGGACGTCGCCCAGCATCGCATAGCTTGCGGTGACACCGCCGGTCGTCGGGTCGGTGAGCAGCACGATATAGGGCAGTCCCGCACGGCGCAGGCGGGCCAAGGCCACGGTCGCGCGCGGCATCTGCATCAGCGACAATGTGCCTTCCTGCATCCGCGCGCCGCCCGCCGCGGTGATCGAGATATAGGGGCAGCCGCGCTTGATCGCCTGTTCGACCCCGGCCACAAAGGCTTCGCCGACTGCGACGCCCATCGACCCGCCCATGAAGGCGAAATCCTGAACGCCGACCACCGCGCCCTGACCTGCGATGCGGCCGAAGGCGTTCTGATAGGCGTCACGGTCGCCGGTCTGCGCGCGCGCCGCCTTGATGCGGTCGACATATTTTTTGGTGTCGCGAAATTTCAGCGGGTCTTCAGGCGCCGCGGGTGCCGCGATCATCTCATGCTGGCCGCCATCGAACAGCTGTGCAAAGCGTTCCTTGGCGCCGATCCGGTCGTGGTGGTCACAGCGCGGGCAGACGTTGAGATTATCTTCCCATTCCTTGACGAACACCATCTGCTGACACTGCCGGCATTTGTGCCACAGATTGTCGGCGGTGTCGCGCTTGGCCGTAAAGGGCAGGGCGTTGCGGACGCGGTCGAGCCAGCTCATGCGGCGATCTCCTTTGCGCCGTGGATAGCAGCGGCCAGGCTGCGGGTGAAGGTTTCGATGTGCCGCGGCGCATCGGCGCCATGCTGCGCCACGAGTTCGACCAGCGCCGAGCCGACGACGACGCCATCGGCAACGCGCGCGATATTCGCCGCCTGTTCGGGGGTACGCACGCCGAAGCCGACCGCGATCGGCAGGTCGGTCTGGGTGCGCAGACGCGCGACGGCTTCCTCGATGCTCGCCTGCGCCGCCTGTTGCAGCCCGGTGATCCCGGCCACGCTGACATAATAGAGAAATCCGCCCGCGCCATCGAGCACGGCGGGCAGCCGCGTGGCGTCGGTGGTCGGGGTCGCAAGGCGTATTTGATCGACCCCGGCGGCGCGCAGCGCAGGACCAAGGCTGTCGTCTTCTTCGAACGGAATATCGACGCAGATAACGCCATCGACGCCCGCGTCCTTGCAGGCGGCGGCGAACCACTCGGCGCCGCGCACCGTCATCGGATTGGCGTAGCCCATCAGGACGAGCGGGATAGCGGGATGCCGGGCACGAAAGCCCTTGGCGATGGCCAGGATGTCGGCTGTCGTCGTCCCGGCGGCAAAGCTGCGCAGGTTGGCCGCTTGTATGGCGGGACCGTCGGCCATCGGATCGGTGAACGGCATACCCAGTTCGATGACATCGGCTCCCCCTGCGACGAGTGCATCGAGGATTGCAGCCGTGTCGCCGTCACCCGCGGTGACGAACGTGACGAGCGCAGCGTGGGGTTTGGCAAAGGCGGCGGAGAAGCGGGTCATATCTGCGTCCCCAGCGCCTCGGCGACGGTGAAGATGTCCTTGTCGCCGCGACCGCACAGATTGACGATGATGATTGCATCGCGGTCCATCCCGGGCGCGACCTTGGTCACGGCGGCGATGGCGTGCGATGGTTCGAGCGCGGGGATGATGCCTTCGGTGCGGCAAAGCATCTGGAAGGCATCGAGCGCTTCCTTGTCGGTCGCGCTGGTATATTCGACGCGGCCGATGTCGCGCAGCCACGCATGTTCCGGGCCGATGCCGGGATAGTCGAGCCCGGCGCTGATCGAGTGCGCTTCGTCGATCTGCCCGTCCTCGTCCTGGAGCAGATAGGTGCGGTTGCCGTGGAGAATGCCCGGCGCGCCGCCAGCGAGGCTGGCGGCATGTTCCTTGTCGAGCCCATGCCCGGCGGCTTCAACACCGAGCATCCGCACCGACGGGTCGTCGAGAAATGGATGGAACAGCCCGATCGCGTTTGATCCGCCACCGATCGCGGCAACCAGCAGGTCGGGCAGCCGCCCGGTGCGTTCGAGCAATTGTGCGCGCGCTTCCTTGCCGATCACACTCTGGAAATCGCGGACGAGTTCGGGATAGGGGTGCGGTCCGGCGGCGGTGCCGATGATGTAGAAGGTGTCGTGGACGTTGGCGACCCAATCGCGCAGCGCCTCGTTCATCGCATCCTTCAGCGTCCGCGCGCCGCTTTCGACCCCGATCACTTCGGCGCCGAGCAGCTTCATGCGGAACACGTTCGGCTGCTGTCGCTCCATGTCGCGTGCGCCCATATAGATGACGCAGGGCAGGCCGAAGCGGGCGCAGACGGTCGCGGTCGCGACGCCATGCTGGCCCGCGCCGGTCTCGGCGATGATCCGCGTTTTGCCCATGCGGCGCGCAAGCAGGATCTGGCCGATGCAATTGTTGATCTTGTGCGCGCCGGTATGGTTGAGCTCGTCGCGCTTGAACCAGATTTGGGCGCCCTTGCCCGCGGGAGCGTTCTTGCGAAGTTCCTCGGTCAGCCGTTCGGCATAATAGAGCGGGCTGGGGCGCCCGACATAATGGGTGAGCAGATCGTCGAATTCGGCGGCGAAGGCGGGATCGCTTTGCGCGGCGCGATATTCGCGTTCGAGGTCGAGGACGAGCGGCATCAACGTTTCGGCGACGAAGCGCCCGCCAAAAATCCCGAAATGGCCGCGCTCGTCGGGCTGGGTGCGAAAGCTGTTGGGCTGGGTGCTCATAACCGCGCCGCTTTAAGGAAAGCGGCGATCTTGTCCACATCCTTCACGCCCGGAGCGCTTTCGACGCCCGACGACACGTCGACCAACGGCGCGCCGGTCGCGGCGATCGCTTCGGCGACATTGGCGGGGGTCAGACCGCCAGCAATGCCCCAATCCATGGTGTGACGATGATTTTGAAGCAGCGACCAGTCGAAACGCGTGCCAGTGCCGCCGGGAAGCGCGGCGGCGGGGGCGTCGAACAGGATGCGGTCGGCCGCGCCCTGATATTTCTGGATCCGCTCGAGCGTTCCGGCGTCCTTCAGGCCGACGGCCTTCCAGACTTCTGCCGGTGCGATCCGTTTAACCACGGCGAGCCATTCGGGGCTTTCATTGCCGTGGAATTGAATGATGTCGGGACGCACCGCGGCCAGCGCCTCGCCGGTCAGCTGCTGCGATGCGTTGACGAGCAACAGCGCCACCTGAACGTGACGCCCGGCGCGCTTGCGCAGCTCCGCAGCGGTCGTGAGATCGACGTGGCGCGGGCTCGGCTCGTAATGGACGAGGCCGATATGCGTGGCGCCTAGTTCGATGGCGGCGTCGACCGTTTCGGGGGTGGAGAGGCCACAGATTTTGACGAGGAGGGACATGGTCATCTTTATCCTGTCGTCATCCCGGCGCAGGCCGGGATCTCGACGGTGCGGCGGTCCGCGAGGGCGAGATCCCGGCCTGCGCCGGGATGACGGATGGGTTGATATTGTTGATTACAGCGTGGCTTCGATCGCCCGGGCGGCGAGGTCGGGGTCGGGCGACTGGCTGATCGGGCGGCCGACCACCAGGATCGACGCGCCATCGGCCATCGCCTGTGCCGGGGTGACGACCCGCTTCTGGTCGCCCGCGCTGCCGTTCGAGGGACGCACCCCTGGCACCACGAAAAAGCCGCCCGGCCACGCCTTGCGCGCTGCTTTCACTTCTTGACCCGAGCAAACGATGCCATCGAGCCCGGATTCGCGTGCGAGGGCGGCGAGACGGACGACCTGATCGTGCGGGGTGCCGCCGACGCCGATGTCGTCGAGGTCGGGGGCGTCGAGACTGGTCAGCACCGTGACGGCGACCACCTTGGTATTGAGGCCCGCCACCGCCTTCGCCTCTTCGAGCATCGCGCGGCCGCCCGCGGCGTGGACGGTCAGGATCGCGGGTTCGAGCGGGCGCAGCGCCTGGATCGCCTTGGCGACGGTGTTGGGAATGTCGTGCAGCTTGAGGTCGAGGAAGATCGGCAAGCCGAGCTTCGCCATTTCATGCACGCCATGGTGGCCGTTGGCGCAGAAAAATTCGAGCCCGAGCTTCAGCCCGCCAACATGATGCCGCACCTTTTGCGCCAGCGTGACGGCAGCGTCGAGGTGGGGATGGTCGATGGCGAGATAAAGCGGTGAGCTCATGGAATATCCAGTGGCAGGGTGGGGGAGGCGGTGCCTGGGGCGGGCGCGGGGGAAGACGCGGGCGTCACCACCTGCGCAGGCTCGACGGGCCGGTTGGCGAGCGCGCGCATGTCCGCGAGCTGGCGCTCGCTGGCGTCGAGGCGACGCTTGAGCGACCAGCGCGTCGTGCGCAGCGCGATCCACATCGGCACACTGCCGATCAGGAACGATGCCAGGATAAGCACCGGCAATTTGGTGTCGAGCACTTGGCCCGGCCAGATGGTGACGGTAACGGCGAGCCAGTTGGCCATGGCAAAAATGACCAGGATCGCGGTCAGCAAAACCCAGATGATCGTCCGCAGAATTCCCACTATTCCATGCTCCTCTGTCGGTCGATTTCGACCCTAAGCCAGATTGGCGCGGCTTTCCAGTCCGGCTATGCCGCGCCGAAGACGCGATCGAAGATCGTGTCGACATGCTTCATATGATATCCGAGGTCGAAAAGTTCCGTCAGCTGTGCATCGGACAGCCGCGCGGTGACGTCTGCATCTGCTTTCAGGAGTTCGAGCAGCGACAATTGCCCGTCGCTTTGCCACACCCGCATCGCATTGCGCTGGACCAGCAGATAGCTGTCCTCGCGGCTCGCGCCCGCCTGGGTCAGTGCCAGCAGCACGCGCTGCGAATGCACCAAACCGCCCATGCGATCGAGGTTCTTCTGCATCCGTTCGGGATAGATCAACAGCTTGTCGATCACCCCGGTCAGGCGGCCGAGCGCGAAGTCGAGCGTGATCGTGGCGTCGGGGCCGATGAAGCGTTCGACCGACGAATGGCTGATATCGCGTTCGTGCCACAGCGCGACATTCTCCAGCGCCGGGACGACGGCGCTGCGCACCATGCGCGCAAGGCCGGTGAGGTTCTCGGTCAGAATCGGATTGCGCTTGTGCGGCATGGCCGAGCTGCCCTTTTGGCCCGGCGAGAAATACTCCTCGGCCTCCAGCACCTCGGTGCGCTGCAAATGGCGGACTTCGGTCGCAAGGCGTTCGATCGATCCGGCGACAACGCCGAGTGTCGCAAAGAACATCGCGTGACGGTCGCGCGGGATCACTTGCGTCGAAACCGGTTCGATCGACAAGCCCAGCTTTGCCGCAACATGCGCCTCGACCCGCGGGTCGATGTTGGCGAAGGTGCCGACCGCGCCGGAGATTGCGCAGGTGGCGACTTCGGCGCGGGCCGCGATCAGGCGCGCCTTGCAACGGTCGAACTCGGCATAAGCCTGCGCCAGCTTGAGCCCGAAGGTGACAGGTTCGGCATGGATGCCATGGCTGCGGCCGATCGTGGGGGTCAGTTTATGTTCAAAGGCACGGCGCTTGATGGCGGCGAGCAACGCGTCGATGTCGGCAATCAACAGGTCGGCGGCCTGCGCGAGCTGGACGGCCAGGCAGGTGTCGAGGACGTCGGAGCTGGTCATGCCCTGATGCATGAAGCGCGCTTCCTCGCCGACATTTTCCGACACCCAGGTCAGAAAGGCGATGACGTCATGCTTGGTGACCGCCTCGATTGCGTCGATCGCGGCGACGTCGATGACGGGCTTCGTCGCCCACCAATCCCACAGGGCTTTCGCAGCGGATTTGGGTACCGTTCCGAGTTCGGCGAGGGCGTCGGTGGCGTGCGCTTCGATCTCGAACCAGATTCGAAACCGATTTTCGGCCGACCAGATCGCGGTCATTTCCGGCCTGGCGTAACGCGGAACCATTGAATTTCCTTCCTTATCGGGCGCTCTGTCGCGGAATCGCAGCGGAACCGTGACGGGCCGCCCCGTAGCAGGGACGGGCCGTTTCGCCAAACGCCGCCGTACCGCAACCATGACGTAATTTGGCGGGTTGCTTTCATGCCCCACTAACAAGGCGACGGGTCGCAAACACCCAGAAAGTCGCCGCGAAAGGAGAAATTCTGTGTTGAAACAAATGCTTTTGATCGGCGCGGCGGCCGTCAGCTTCCCGGCGTTGGCGCAGACGACTGCACCGACGGGTGAGGAACCGGCGCCCACCAGTCAGACGCCGCCCGCCCCCACCGATACCACGGCACCGGCGCCGGATGAAAAACCCGCCGACGATGCCAACCCGACGGACGACACGGCCCCGACCGAGGATGCCATGCCGACCGACACACCCCCGGCAGCCGAGCCGAATCCGCCGGCTGACCAGCCCACTCCGGAACCCGAACCAACCCCCGAACCGGATCCGGAATAACCGCTGATAAACGATTTAAGGAGAATGACTATGTTGAAACAGATGCTTTTGATCGGTGCCGCCGCCGTGAGTTTCCCGGCGCTGGCGCAGACCACCGCGCCGGCCGCTGACCCGATGGCGCCGCCCGCCGCAACTGAGCCGGCTCCCACCTCGAGCCCGACGACGCCGACCAGTCCGGCACCCGCCCCCGATGCATCGGCTCCCCCGGCAGCATCGGAACCCGCCCCGTCGGGCGCCGCAGCAACGCCGGCCCAGATCGCGCAGATCGTGGAAGCGGAATTTCCCACCTATGATGCCGATACGAATGGCGATCTGAACGAAGCCGAATTTGCGGCATGGATGAAAAAGCTCCGCGCCGCGACCGAGCCGGGTGTCGATCCTGAATCGGCCGATGTGAAAACATGGATCGGTCAGGCCTTTGCTGCCGCGGATGGTGACAAATCGGGCGCGGTCAACAAGACCGAACTCACCGGGTTCCTTTCGCGCGGCGCTTAACAGCCACGCGCGGGGTGGTGCAGCCGTCGGAGCGATCCGGCGGCTGCATCCGTTTGCGCGCCCCAAATTTTGTGCGTTACAAAAGCCCCATGGCTCGAAAACTGCGAAATTCGGACCCGCCGATGACGATATGATCGTGCAGCGCGATGCCCAGCCGGCTGGCCGCGTCGGCGATATCGCGGGTCATGGCGATATCCTGACGGCTGGGTTCGGGGCTGCCGCTGGGGTGGTTGTGAACCAGGATGATCGCCGACGCGCCAAGCTCCAGCGCGCGCTTGGCAACCTCACGAACATAGATCGCCGACTGGTCGATCGACCCTTCGCTCGCGAGTTCGTCGCGGATCAGCATGTTGCGCGAATTGAGGTAGAGGACGCGGACGCGCTCGATATCGAGCGGCGCCATGTCGGCGCGCAGCCAGTCGATCAACGCATCCCAGCTCGACAGCAGCGGCTTGTCACGAAATTCACCCTTGAGCAGCCGCAGACTGGTCGCGTGGACAATCTTCAGCGCTGCGATTCCGGTGTCGCCTAAGCCATCGACCCGGCGCAACGATTCGGGATCGGCGCTGACCAGCTGGGCCAGCGATCCGAATTCCCGCAGCAGCGCCTTGGCCAGCGGCTTGGTATCGCGGCGCGGAATGGCGAGCGCCAGCAGATATTCGACCAGCTCATAATCGGCCATGCCGTCGGCGTTGCCGCCCAGCAGCCGACCGCGCAAGCGCGCACGGTGGCCCGCATGGTCGGGGGGAGGAGCGGGCGTGTCGGCATCGGCCATCGCTGTCCGAATAACCGCCTTGTGAGGCGCACTCAACGGGCATAGGACACCGACGATGGCGATCCGGACCAATTTGTTGCAGCGAAACGGGATGTCCGGCGTTGCTCCCGAGGAACGTGGACTGGGCCGGAGGACGAATGGACGCCATGACGTCACCCGCTGACACGTTGTTTCGCAGGTCGCCAGCATCGTGAGCGAGGCGGACGACAGCCCGAAACCAAGGTGGCGGCACCGGACGGTGCTGTTCAAAAAGCGCTGGATGACAGCAGGTGCGGTAATCGTGGTCGTCGCCGGAATTTGGGTGGCGCGCGAACCGATTGCCGACCGTTTTATCAGCGATGAACTCGGCAGTCGCGGCGTTCCGGCCCGGTATCAGATAGATGCCATCGGTTTCCGCAGCGAGCGGCTGTCGAATGTCGTCATCGGCGATCCCGCCAATCCCGATCTGACGGCAAAAAAGGTCGAAGTGCTGTTGGGCTATGGCTGGTCTGGCCCCTATGTCACCGAAATCCGCGCCGAGGGCGTCCGGCTTTATGGCCGTTTCATCGACGACCGGCTGTCGTTCGGCGCGCTCGACAAGTTTCGTGACCCGACCAGCACCGACCCCTTTGCCTTACCCGACCTGACCGTTGTGCTGCGCGATGCTCGCGCACGGGTCGAAACGCCGTGGGGCAATGTCGGCGCGGCGCTGAACGGCGGCGGCAATCTGCGCCGCGATTTCACCGGCAAGCTCGCGCTCGTCGCGCCCAGTATCGCCGCTGCGGGATGCAGCGGCCGCGACGTCAGCTTTTACGGCACTTTGCTCGTTCGCGATGTCCGCCCGCAGCTTGTCGGTCCATTGCGCGGAAGCGGCCTGTCGTGCGCCGATGGCGCGGTGACCGCTGCGTCACCGCAGGTCGCGCTGGATTTGTCACTGTCGGAGGATTTGCAAAGCTGGAAGGGCGAGGCTGACGCCAGCGTTGCGGCGTTCGACGCGGGTCCGGTTCGAGCCGATCGTTTGGGGCTGCTGGCCAAGTTCGAAGGCACTGCGGCGGCGACAAAGATCGACGTGGACGCCGATATGGCGCGGGTCAGCGGTGCCGACTTTGCCGCCGGCATGGTGAGCATCAATGCCAAGGGTGTCGTCGGCCGCGCCGCGCCAAAACTCGACGGCCAGATCCGCTTTGTGCGCGCCAGCGGCAGCGCGGCAATGCGGCGCGCGCTGACGGAGAGTGTCGGCAGCTTCGCCGAAACGCCGCTCGGGCCGCTGGCGACCAAAGCCAGCGCCGCGCTCAGCCGGATGCTGGCCGATGTCGGCGGCAGCGCCGATTTCACGCTGGCTGGCGAAGGAGATTTGGCCCGCATCGACCTGGTCGCACCGCAGCTGGCGAGCGCGAGCGGCGCGCGTTTCACGGGCAGCCCCGACAGCCGCATCAGCTACGTTTACGGATCCGCGCAGCCCGCCGTTCTGGCAGCGGGCCGCTGGAGCTTTGGCGGCGGCGACTTGCCGACGGGTTCGATCAGCCTCGATCGTCGCGGCGACGGGTCGGTCGCGGGACTTGCGAACCTCGCCCCCTATCAGTCGGAAGGCGCCCGGCTCGCGCTGGCGCCGGTGCGCTTTTCGGGCGACCGCAGCGGCTTGCTGCGCTTTACCACGCGCGCCGAGCTGTCGGGACGGCTCGCGGGCGGGCGAATCGAGCGACTGAGCGTCCCGCTGAACGGCTTTCTCGCGCCCACCGGCGCGCTGGCGCTCGACGGCGGGTGCAGCCGGGTCAGCGCCGATCGTATCGTCCTATCGGGTTTCCAGATTGGCCGCAGCGCCATCGATCTGTGTAGCCGCCCTGGCGCGCCGTTGCTCAGCGCAGGGCCAGGCGGACTGCGCGGGCAAGTCCGCATTCCCGGCGTCAACCTGCGCGGCACCAGCGGCGGTTCGCCTTTCGTTGTGACCAGCGGCCCGGCAAATGTCGATCTGACCGCGATGCGCTGGTCGCTCGCGCTCGCCGATTTCCGGCTGGGGGAGGGCGAGAGCGTCACCCGCTTTAGCGCCCAGAGCATCGCCGGACGGGCCACGGCGCAGGGCATGGTCGGCGAGCTGGTTGGCGCCAGCGGCAAAATCGGCGCGGTGCCGCTGAATATCAGCGAGATCGCGGGCGCATGGCGCTGGGCGGATGGCGCGCTGACGCTCAACGGTGGGCTGCTGCTGACCGATGCAGCGCCGGAGGCGCGCTTTGCGCCGCTGGTCAGCAATGACGCGACTTTGCGCTTTGCCGATGGGCTGATCGACGCCAAGGCGGCATTCAACGAGCGTTCGACCGGCACGAAAATTCTCGACACGATCATTCGGCACCGGTTGGCCGATAGCAGCGGTTCGGCGGACCTGCTGGTCAAGGAACTGCGGTTCGACGAGCGGTTCCAGCCCGACCAGCTGACCAGCCTCGCGCTCGGCGTCGTCGCCAATGTCCGCGGCTCGGTCGTCGGCGACGGGCGCATCGAGTGGACCGCCGACGGGGTGACCAGCCGCGGCACCTTTGCCACCGCCGACGCCAGTCTGGCCGCAGCGTTCGGACCGGTGAGCGGGCTGACGTCGACGTTGACCTTTGACGATTTGATCGGGCTGCGCTCGGCGCCCGGCCAGATTGCGAAAATCAGGGAAATCAATCCCGGCATCCCGGTGCTCGACGGCGAAATCGAATATCAGCTGCTCGGCGACAATCGGGTGCGGGTCGAGGGCGGTAGCTGGCCCTTTGCCGGGGGCCAATTGTTGCTCCACCCGACGACGCTCGACTTTGGCGCTGAGCAGACGCGGCGGCTGTCGTTCGACATCGTCGAGGTTGATGCCGCGGTGTTCCTGCAAAGTTTCGGGTTCGACAATATCAATGCGACAGGCAAATTCGACGGAACACTGCCCGTTGAATTCAGCGGACTGGGCGGGCGCATTGTCGGCGGACGCATCGATTCGCGCGCTGGCGGCGGCACGCTCGCCTATGTCGGCGAATTGTCGAACCGCAATCTGGGGGTGATCGCCAATTTTGCCTTTGGCGCGCTCCGCAGCCTGAAATATGATGATCTCACGATCGTGCTGAACGGGGATCTTGACGGCGAAATGGTGACCGACATCCGCTTTGGCGGCGTGGGGCAGGGCGAAGGCGCGACGCGCAATTTCCTGACCAATGCCGTGGCCAGGATCCCGCTCGTGTTCAATGTCAAGATTACCGCGCCGTTCCGCCAGTTGCTGACCTCAGCGAAAGGATTTTACGATCCGTCACTGTTGATCGAACAAAATCTGCCCGCGCTGATGCGCGCCCAGGAAGAAGCCGAAGCGGCCGAAAAGGCCCGATCTGCCCCCGTTCAGCCTCCAGAAAGCGAGCCTATGCGATGAACACACCCAAGACAGGAGCAAGGAGGCGGGCCATCGTCGGTTACGGTCTGGCGGCTCTGATCGGTGCGACAGTCCTGAGCGGCTGCGTCCAGATCGAAACGCCCGACAAGCCGATCGAAATCAACCTGAACATCAACATTCGTCAGGAAGTGGTGTACAGGTTGGATGGTGACGCCAAAAAGCTCATCGAGCAGAATAGCGAGATATTCTGATGACAGGGAAAGATATGATGCGTTTGAAGAAGTGGAAACCGACCGGACTGGCGCTGGCCGCGATTGCGGCGACCGCCGCCGTTGCTCTTGCGGTGCCGTCTGCGATGGCGCAGCGCGATCCCGCCTATGCCGCGGCGCGCGCCGCGGGCCAGATTGGCGAGCAGCCCGACGGCTATCTGGGCTTTGCCAGCACTCCGACCCCGGCAATCCGGGCGCTGGTTCAGGACCTGAATATCAAGCGCAAGGCTGCCTATACCGAACGCGCGCAGGCGACCGGCAGCACCGTCGAACAATTTGCCTTCACCAGCGGTTGCAACCTGATTGCAAACACAAAACCGGGCGAGAAATATCAGGCGCCCGACGGCCGCTGGCTGACGCGTGACAACAGTCCGCCGGTGCGCAACGCCAGCTGCCCGTAAGCTCTCGGTCTTCCAAAGGCGCCCGCGGGCGCCACATGCCGCCGCGCCCCTAAACGCGGCGGCATTTTTGTGCACTTGCGCACAAGCATTGACTTCATCGGGCGTCATTCCTAAACGAACCGCGCCTTAGGGGTCCCCCGAATTTTCGGGCCTTTTTTCGCAGGCGGAATCGGGGCTTTCCGGTTCTGTTTCAGGAGGATGGCACAAAATGACGGGGAACGGCAGCGATCCGGAACTTGGCTCGGAGGATTCGCGCCTGGTCTCGCTCACCGAGCGATTGGACCGGGCCGAAGCCGCAGAGGCAAAACGGACTGCGGTGAACGCCGGACCGGAATCCGATGCCAATTACCGGCTCGGCAACCGCGTTCTGGCCGAACTGCTGGGCGGATTGATCGGCGGCGCTTTGTTTGGCTGGCTGATCGACCGGTTCGCGGGAACGTCGCCCTGGGGTTTGTTGGTGATGTTGTTCATGGGCATAATTGTGGCCTTTCGGAACATCATTCGCCTGTCCAAGACGCCGCGCAACTAGCGCGGTGCACAAGATATTCTCAGCGAGACGGCGCATCTGCCGCCTCGCCAGACGCGTGGAGTGAAGAGTGGCGGCGGAATCCGGCAAGATCGACCCGATGCACCAGTTCGAGGTGACCCCGCTTGGCGGCGGCTTCAACTTGGCCGGGCATGACATCCTGTTCACCAACAGCGCGCTGTGGATGGTCGTCGCGGCGATTGCACTCGGCCTTTTCATGTGGGGCGGGATGCGCCGTCAGCTGGTCCCGGGTCGCTGGCAGGCCGCGGTCGAAGGCTTCACTGGCTTCATTTCGAACATGATGATGGCGAATATCGGCACCGAAGGCCGCAAATATACGCCCTATGTCTTCTCGCTGTTCATGTTCATCCTGTTCTGCAACCTGCTCGGCATGTTGCCGCTGGGCGTGCTGGGGCTCCATCCCTTCACCGTCACCAGTCATATCGCGATCACCGGCGTGCTGGCGCTGATCAGCTTCGCGATCGTCCTCATTGTCGGCTTCTGGCGCCATGGCCTGCACTTCTTCTCGCTGTTCGTGCCGCACGGCACGCCGCTGCCGATGATCCCGATCATCGCGCCGATAGAGTTCGTATCGTTCATGGTCCGCCCGTTCAGCCTCGGCCTGCGCCTGTTCGTCGCGATGACCGCGGGCCACGTGCTGCTGAAAGTGCTGTCGGGCTTCGTGATCAACGGCTTCAACGCCGAAACGCTCTGGCTCGGTTCGATCGTGTCGGTGCTCAGCTTCATCCTGATGATCGGGATCAGCGCGCTTGAGCTGCTGGTCGCCGGTATCCAGGCTTATGTTTTCGCCCTGTTGACTTCGCTGTACATCAACGACGCGGTCAATCTTCACTAAGTTACGTTTAATTTCAAACGATTATACCAAGGAGTAATGATAATGGACGCAGAAGCAGCAAAGCTGATCGGTGCCGGTCTGGCAGCCATCGGTGCCGGCATGGCCGCCATCGGCGTGGGCAACGTGTTCGGTAGCTTCCTCGAAAGCGCGCTGCGCAATCCGGCAGCCGCCGACGGCCAGCAGGGTCGCCTGTTCATCGGCTTCGCCGCTGCCGAACTTCTCGGCCTGCTGGCGTTCGTCGTTGCGATGATCCTGCTCTTCGTCGTCTGATTGGACGACGATATGCGAGGCCGGTCCCGGCGGGATCGGCTTCGCGGCAGGTTTTTTAGTAAGTTAAGGTTCGCCTTTCATGCCCCAAATAGCCCAGCTCACCGCTGACAATTGGTATCTTGCCTCGCAGCTGTTTTGGCTGCTGGTCGTTTTCGCCGGGATCTACCTGGTGATCGGTCGCGGCATGCTGCCAAAGATCGAAGCGACCGTCGATGCGCGCGACCGCAAGGTGGCGGACGATCTGGCGGCGGCGAAAGCGGCGCATGCCGCTGCGGACGCGCTTGAGGAAAGCTATCGCCAGCAAAGCGACGCCAGCCGTCTCGCGGCGCAAAAGGCGGTTGCCGAAGCCAAGGACAAGGCCGCCAAAGACGCCGAAAAGCGTCTGGCCAAGGTCGATGCCGAACTGGGCGACAAGCTGGCAGCCGCAGAGGCCGATGTGGCAGCGGCGCGCAAATCGGCGATGGCCGAAATCGAATCGGTCGCTGCCGAAGCGGCGGGCGAACTGGTCGCCAAGCTGTCAGGTGTGAAAGTCGCACCGGCGGATGCCAAGGCGGCAGTAAAGGCGGTGCTCCATGGCTAATCTGACGCTGATTTTTGCCGAAGGCGCTGTCGAACCGACTGCATTCGGGATGAACGCGACGGTGTGGGTATCGATCGCGATGCTCGTATTCCTGGGCATCCTTGTTTGGAAGGGCGTCCCTGCGGCGATTGCGGCGATGCTCGATAAGCGCATTGCTGAGATCTCAAAGCAGCTCACCGAGGCCGAACAGCTGCGCCTCGACGCCGAATCGCTGAAGGCGGAGTATGAGGCAAAGCTCGCCGCAGCGGCCAAGGAGGCCGACGACATGCGCGCTCGTGCCGAAAGCGAAGCGGAAACGCTGGTTGCCAAGGCGAAGGCCGACGCGACCGCGCTGATCGGCCGCCGCAAGCAAATGGCAGAAGACCGCATCGCCGCGGCCGAAGCCACCGCGCTCAGTGAAGTCCGCGCTGCTACCGCCAAGGCAGCGACCGCTGCTGCCGCGGCGCTGATTGCCGAAAAGCATGATGCCAAGGCCGACAAGGCGCTGGTCGATCAGGCGATTGCGGGTGTCGCCAGGGGCTGACGCGTTTCGTCATTTCCGAATACAGAACGCCCGCGGAATTTCGCGGGCGTTTTGCTTTGGGGTGAGCGGCGGCCAGCGGCCAAAAGCTGCTATAGTTTCCATCGTCATCCCGGCGGAGGCCGGGATCTCGCCGGTGCGTTATGACAATAGGGTGATATCCCGACCTTCGCCGGGATGACGAAGACAAGAAACGGCATATGCTCGGTCGCCCCCGCGAAGGCGGGGGTCGCGGTCGAAGTACTCGGCGGCGCAGGATAACGCCTATGGCGGCCCCCGCCTTCGCGGGGGCGACGGTCTAGGGAGACGTCTGAACACCGGCCTCAAAAAAGGCCTTTCCTACATTATCCCGCTGTGTCAGCCTTCTTCCAGCAGCCAATCCGCCGCCGCACAAGGCCCGGATCGCGGCGCACACAGGGCTGAACTTTCCTGAACTTTGGATCACGCGGTCCCGACGCGCCACGTCGATTGCCGCCGGGCGTCAAAACTTGATCATGATCCGCCGCGCCAGCGCCGGCGAGATGCTGTGCACCAGCTGCAATATCTTCACCATCCCGACATTGACCTCGCTTTTGCCGGTGCGGATGCCGTGGACGATTTCTGCGGCGCAGTCGTGGGCGCTCATCTTCTTGCCGGCGCGGCCCGCCGTCATGTTGGTCTCGACCACGGGAGGGAGCGCCTCGATCACCCGGACATGGCTGTCCTTGAGCAGATGGCGGATCGCCTGCGTATAACTGCGCAGCCCGGCCTTGGTCGCGCAATAGATCGAGCCGCCGGCCCGCGGCGCGATGGCGAGCCCCGACGTCACATTGACGATCGCCGCCTCGGGCTGGGCGCGCAACGTCGCGAGGAGACGCGTACACAGCGCAATCGGCGCATCGAGGTTGGTGCGGATGCAATGCGCCGCGCTTTCCAGCGTCGCGGCGTCATCCAGCTCATATTCGCTGCCCACCCCGGCATTGTTGACCAGCAACGCGAGCGGCTTGCTTGCCACACCGTCCACCACAGCATCGACCCCCGCAGCGATCGACAAGTCGCTCGCGATCGTGCCGAATCCCAGCGCCGCCATTGTTTGAAGCTTCTCGATCGATCGCCCGGTGACGATGACATCGGCACCCGCCGCCTGCAGTTGCAACGCGATCTCGCGCCCGATGCCGTCGCTGCCGCCGGTAACCAGTGCCAATTCTCCTCTGACGTCCATGCGACCCCTCCCATGTTGTTTACCTCACACACTATGGCGGGTCGCATCGTCCTCGCCTACATGCAAAATCATGGCACGCCCGAACGCTCCCGACCGATTCAATGAAGAGAAGGCCACCTACGTCATCCGCGGCAGCGGCGAGGCCGATGACAAGCCTGATCTGGAACGCGGCGCCGAAGCGATACGCAGCGTTGTGCGCAAATTGCCGACCCGCCCCGGCGTCTATCGCATGCTCGATGCGCGCGGGGACGTGCTCTATGTCGGTAAGGCGCGAGCGCTCAAGAACCGGGTGACCAATTACACGCAAGTCGCGCGGTTGCCGCAGCGGTTGCAGCGGATGGTGTCGCAAACGCGCGCGATGGAAATCGTCACGACAACCAGCGAGGCCGAGGCGCTGTTGCTCGAGGCGCAGCTGATCAAACGCTATCGCCCGCCGTATAACGTGCTGCTGCGTGACGACAAAAGCTTCCCTTTCATCCTGCTGCGGATGGATCATGATTTTCCGCGGGTGCAAAAGCACCGCGGCGCGCGGCGCGCCAAGGGGCGCTATTACGGGCCATTCGCGAGCGCCGGATCGGTAACGAAGACGCTGAATGCGCTGCAAAAAACATTCCTACTGCGCAGTTGCACCGACAGTTTCTTCGCCAACCGCTCGCGGCCGTGCCTCCTGTATCAGATCAAGCGGTGCAGCGCGCCGTGCGTCGATCGCATCTCGAAAGAGGATTATGCGGCGCTGGTCGGCGACGCGCAGGACTTTCTGGAGGGACGCTCCACGGCGGTGCAGAAGCGGCTTGGCGACGCAATGACCAAGTCGGCTGAAGCGATGGATTTCGAGCAGGCGGCGGTGCTGCGCGATCGGCTCAAATCGCTGACCTTCATTCAGGGCAGCCAGTCGGTCCATGCCGACGGCCTGGGCGACGCCGATGTCTTTGCATTGGCGGCAAAGGGTGGGCAGTTGTGTGTCGCGGGCTTTTTCATCCGCGGCGGCCAGAACTGGGGGCATCGCAGCTTCTTTCCGGCGCATGTCTCTGGCGTTCCAGAAGAGGAAGTGATGGCGAGCTTCCTGATGCAATTTTACGAAGGGGTGCCGCCGCCCAAGACGATCCTGGTCGATCGCGAGCCCGCCGAGATCGAACTGCTCGCTGAGGCGTTGGGCGAAGTCGCCGAACGCAAGATTGAAATCAGCGTCCCGCAGCGCGGCAACCGGCGGCGCCTGCTCGAACAGGCGGTGCGCAATGCGGGCGAGGAGCTCGACCGGCGGCTCGCCGAAAGCAGTTCGCAGGCCAAGCTGGGCCGCGAGCTCGCTGAGCTGTTCGATCTGGAAAACCCGCCGCAGCGGATTGAGATCTACGACAACAGCCATATCCAGGGCACCAATGCGCTGGGCGCGATGGTGGTCGCGGGGCCGGAGGGCTGGATCAAGGGCGCGTATCGCAAGTTCAACATCAAACGCGCCGAAACGATGCCGGGCGACGATTTCGCGATGATGCGCGAGGTTTTTCAGCGCCGCTTTGCGCGCGCGCTGGAAGAAGATCCCGAGCGCACCAAGGGCGAATGGCCCGACCTGGTGCTGATCGATGGCGGCAAGGGACAGGTGTCGGCGGTCGCGGGGGTGTTCGCCGAGCTGGGGATCGACGATCTGCCCTTCGTCGGGGTCGCCAAGGGGCCCGATCGCAACGCCGGACGCGAGACATTTTACTGGCCCGACGGGCGCGAGTTCACGCTGCCGCCGAACAATGCCGCGCTGTTCTATATCCAGCGGCTGCGCGACGAGGCGCACCGCTTTGCGATCGGCGCGCACCGCGCGAAGCGGTCGAAGGCGATGGGATCGTCGCCGCTCGATGAGGTGCCGGGCATCGGGCCGTCGCGCAAGAAAGCGCTGCTGATGCATTTCGGCACGGCGCGCGCGGTGCGCGGCGCGAGCTTGGAGGATTTGCAGAAGGCGCCGGGGGTGAGCGCTGCGGTGGCGCAGGCGGTGCATGATTTCTATCATGCGGGGCGGTGAACCTTCTGCGCTACTCCACATCCGTTCGTGCTGAGCTTGTCGAAGCACCGTCCTTGCCTTTGACGCCATCAGAAGAAAGAACGGCCCTTCGGCAAGCTCAGGGCGAACGGAATTTTGATTGCAGCCCCCAATTGCCTTGAGAGGATGAGTATGGATTTCGCCGCAATGATGCCCCTGGCCGCCACGCTCGGCGTGACCATCCACGAAGGCAGCAAAGATCGCGTCGCGGGCAAGCTGCCCGTGCGCCCCGACATCTGCACCGCGGGCGGGATCGTCCATGGCGGCGCGATCATGGCCTTTGCCGATTGTCTGGGCGCGGTTGGCGCGTTTCTGACGCTGCCCGAGGGGGCGAGCGGGACGACAACGATCGAGAGCAAGACCAATTTCCTCGGCGCTGGACCGGTCGGATCGGTGCTGGTCGGCGAAGCCACGCCGGTGAAGATCGGCAAGCGCGTGTCGGTGTGGCAGACGCGCATCGCGACCGAAGACGGTGCCGATGTCGCGCTGGTGACGCAGACACAGCTGGTGCTTTGGCCAGCGTAAATGGCGAAAGGAAAGGGGACAATGAACAAATGGATATGGGCGGTCGCTCTGACATTCGTCGTTTACGCTCTCGCGATCTTGGCAAGTGGGATGGGGATCAATCCCACTGGAATTGAATGGAAATTCAACAATTCTGGGCAGTTCGGCGATTCCTTTGGACCTTTAAGCTCGATATTCGCCTGCATAGCGGCGATCAGTGCTTTTCTGGCCTACTCCGAGCAGCGGAACGAACTGACCAGAGTAAAGTTAGCTTATGACGAAGAGAAGGGTCGTGCAGAGAAACGCGATTTCGAAAACACGTTCTTCCACCTGTTAGAAATGAAAAAAAGTGCGCTCAACGCGGTAACAGTGGGTTCCGTCGACGCAGGCGCCACGGGCGCGAATGCGGTCGACGCAATCATGAACGGAGTTCGCGATTCCCAAGACGACCCCGAAATGCTGAGTGATACGTATAAAACGTCGTATTACATCTACCGAAATGTTCTATCGTCCTATTTGCGGACCTGCTATCATGTTGTTAAATATATTGACCAATCCAACCTCGCCGAAAAGGATGTTTATGCACGAATTTTTCGGGCATCGTTGAGTAACTCAGAGATCGTGCTGATCGGTGTCAACGCTGCGGTCGGCGGAGGGAGAGAAAAGTTCAAGCCCCTCATAGAGAAATACGCCCTTTTACATAACATATCGGCATCCGACGCCAGCTTTTATGGCCTTATCGACGCTTTCAAGATAAATGCGTTCGGCAATCGCGACATTTCTAAAGAAATCGCTAGCGGGTCCGACGGCCTGCTTAACAAGGACTGATGGCCAGCCTGACCGCCCCGGCGATCGTCTGCGCGGTGCGCGCGCATGGCGAGCATGGGGCGATATTGCGCGCGCTGACCGAGGAGGCGGGGCTGGTCGCGGGCTATGTCCGCGGCGGGCGGTCGACGCGGCTGCGCCCGATCTTGATGGCGGGCAATTTGATCGCGCTCGAACTGCGCGCACGCACCGAGGAGCAATTGGCGAGTGCGACCGCCGAGCTGCTGGCGAGCCGTGCGCCACTGCTTGCCGAACCGCTGGCGGCGGCGGCGATCGACTGGGTGACCAGCGTCACCGCGACGATCCTGCCCGAAAGTCAGCCTTATCCGGCGCTCTATTCGGCGCTGTCAGGACTGCTCGATGCGATCGGCGTTGCATCGTCGGCGCGGCAATGGGCGGCGGCCCTGGCGCGCTATGAATTGCTGTTGCTCGCCGAATTGGGGTTCGGGCTCGATCTCGACGAATGTGTGGTGACCGGGGCGGCCAGCGATCTGGCGTTCGTCAGCCGCAAGTCGGGCGGCGCCGTCAGCGTCGCCGCGGCGGCTGGTTATGAAGAACGGCTGCTGCGCCTGCCGCCGTTCCTGAACGGCGCGGATGCCAGCCCGTCGCTAAACGATGTCCTCGACGGAATGGCGATCACCGGGCATTTTATCGACCGCGACCTGCTCGATGGCCGCGCGCGCGATTTGCTTGGCGTGCGGGCGCGATTGATCGATCGGCTGGGCAGGGCGGTTGCGTGACGCGCCGCCGCTGTCTAGAGCCTCCCCGTCAAACCTAGGTCATACCACGTTCCGTTTGTGCTGAGCTTGTCGAAGCACCGTCCTTTCTTTTGCGGCGTCAAAGAGAGAAGGGCCCTTCGACAAGCTCAGGGCAAACGGCCTAATTGGACGAGAAGGGCGAAGCGTTGAAAATCCTGCTGCTGGCTGGCGACGGTATCGGTCCGGAGATCATGGCGGAGGCCGAGAAGGTGCTCGCCGCGCTCGCGCTGCCGGTGACGCTGGACCGTGCGCTGGTGGGCGGGGCGGCCTATGCAGCGACCGGCCATCCGCTGCCGCCCGAGACGCTGGTGAAGGCGAAAGCGGCCGATGCGATCCTGTTCGGCGCAGTTGGCGATCCGCGCTTTGACAACGTCGAACGCCATTTGCGCCCCGAACAGGCAATCCTCGGCCTGCGCGCCGAGCTCGGCCTGTTCGCCAATCTGCGCCCCGCCAAGATGTTCGCCGGTCTGGAGGACAGCTCGGCGCTGCGCCCCGAAGTCGCGTCGGCAATCGACCTGCTGATTGTTCGCGAGCTTAACGGCGACGTCTATTTCGGCGAAAAGGGTACTCGGACGACCACCGATGGCCAGCGCGAAGGCTATGACATCATGTCCTATAGCGAGAGTGAGGTGCGGCGCATCGCGCATGTTGCCTTCCGTGCGGCGCAGGGGCGGCGCGGGCGGCTGTGTTCGGTCGACAAGGCGAATGTGCTCGAAACGTCGCAGCTGTGGCGCGACGTGGTGATCGAGGTTTCCGCCGACTATCCCGACGTGGCGCTCAGCCATATGTATGTCGATAATGCCGCGATGCAGCTGGTGCGCAACCCTGGCCAGTTCGACGTCGTCGTGACCGGCAATCTGTTCGGCGACATCTTGTCCGATCAGGCGTCGATGTGCGTCGGATCGATCGGCCTGCTCGCTTCGGCGTCGCTGAGCGAGGGCAAGCAGGGGCTGTACGAGCCCATCCACGGTAGTGCGCCCGACATTGCCGGGCAGGGCGTCGCCAACCCGCTGGCGATGATCCTGTCGCTGGCAATGCTGCTCCGCCATTCGGGCGACGACGAAGCAAGCGCGGCGCGGATCGAGGCGGCGGTGGCCAAGGTGCTGGCCAACGGTTGCCGCGGCGCCGATCTGGGTGGAACGATGGGAACAGCCGCGCTGGGCGATGCGGTCGTGGCGACTTTGAACGGATAGATGGCATGAAGAAAACCACGGGCTTCGATCGCAACACCACCCGCAGCTGGCATCCCGCGACGCAAGCGGTGCGCGGTGGCACCTGGCGCAGCGAACATGGCGAGACGTCGGAGGCGCTGTTCCTGACGTCGGGCTACACCTATGACGACGCCGAGACGGTCGCGGCGCGCTTTGCGGGCGAAGCGCAGGGCATGACCTATTCGCGGCTCCAGAACCCGACCGTGGCGATGCTCGAGGAGCGCATCGCGCTGATGGAGGGTGCCGAGGCGTGCCGGTCGCAGGCGACGGGCATGGCAGCAATGACCACGGCACTGCTGTGCCAGCTGTCGGCGGGTGATCATATCGTTGCCGCGAAGGCCGCGTTCGGATCGTGCCGGTGGCTGGTCGACCAGCTCTGTCCGCGTTTCGGGATCGAAACAACGGTGATCGACGGGCGTGACAATGACGCGTGGGAACGCGCGATCCAGCCGAATACCAAGGTGTTTTTCTTCGAAACGCCGGCCAATCCGACGATGGACATCGTCGACATGAAGCATGTGTGCGGCGTTGCGAAGGCACACGGCATCACCTCTGTGGTGGATAATGCCTTTGCGACAGCGGTTCTCCAACGTCCGCTCGATTTCGGCGCCGACGTCGTCGCCTATTCGGCGACCAAGCTGATGGAAGGGCAGGGGCGCGTGCTCGCCGGCGCCGTTTGTGGCACCGAGAAGTTCATCAACGACGTGCTGCTGCCGTTTCAGCGCAACACCGGGCCGAACCTGTCGCCGTTCAACGCTTGGGTGGTGCTGAAAGGTCTCGAAACGCTCGATCTGCGCGCGCGGCGTCAGTCGGAAAATGCCTTGGCAGTCGGCAAGTTCGTTGAAAAGCGGGTACCAAAGATCCTCCACCCAGGCCTCGCCAGCCATCCGCAGCATAATCTGGCGATGAGCCAGATGGAGGCGTGCGGGCCGATCTTTTCGTTCATCCTCGAAGACCGCAAACAGGCGATGGCATTTCTGAACGCGCTCGAACTCGTGGATATTTCGAACAATATCGGCGATTCGCGCAGCCTGTGCTGCCATCCGGCGTCGACCACCCACTATAGTGTCAGCGCCGAAGCGCGCGCCGATATGGGGGTCGTCGAGGGGATGCTGCGGATCAACATCGGGCTGGAGGATCCGCGCGATCTGATCGCCGATCTGGACCAGGCATTGACCAAGGTCGGGCTTTGAGCGACCTTGGCCGCGTGATGATCGACTCCTTCTTCCCCTTTGCCGAAACGACCGGCCCCGTCACCGTGCGCGTGTCGGTCAGCTATTTGCCCGAACAGTCGCATCCGGCGCTCGGCCGCTGGTTCTGGGCCTATCATGTCCGGATCGAAAATCATGGCGACGTCGCGGTTCAGCTGATCAGCCGCCACTGGCGGATCAGCGACGGGCGCGGCCAGATCAGCGAAGTTGAGGGCGAGGGGGTTGTTGGCGAACAGCCGCTGATCGCACCGGGCGGGGCTTATGATTATGTTTCGGGCTGTCCGCTCCCGACGCCCGAGGGGTCGATGGTCGGCAGCTATGCGATGGAGCTTGGCGACGGATCGGAAATGCTGGTCGCCATCCCGCATTTCCCGCTTGTTGCTCCTGCGACCGCTGCATGAAGCGTACGCATCTGCCGCTGAACGCCTTGCGCGTGTTCGACGCCGCGGCCCGGCACCTCAGCTTTACGCGCGCGGCCGACGAATTGGCGGTGACGCCTGCTGCCGTCGGGCAGCAAATTCGCGCACTGGAGGATATGCTGGGTGTGGTACTGTTTCGCCGCACGCCGAAGGGGCTGGAGCTAACCGGCGAGGCCGAAGCGGGGCTTGATGCGCTGCGGCAGGGATTTCTGCAGTTCGAGGAATCGGTACGCGCGATGCAGGCGGGGCAGTCGTCGCAGTCGCTGACGATCGCTGCCCCGCGCGACCTGACCGCCAAATGGCTGGCGCCGCGGCTGGCGCGGTACAGCCAGCAGGCGCCCGACGTGCGCTTCACCCTGGTGTCGGCCGACAGCGGCATCGATTTTACCGAGGCCAATCTGGATCTTGCGATTTTCTGGTCCGACGGTGTCGGTGACCATGAAGGCGTGGCGCTCTCCGACCCGCTGATGGTGACCGTGGCTGGTCCGGGTAGCGCCAGCGACACGCGGATCGCCTGGCCGGGCTGTCCGGTCGCCGATGGTGAACCCGCGCTGCGGCTGGGCGATGCGGGGCTGGCAATCGACGCCGCCGCCAATGGCTTGGGCCATGCCAATGTCCCGGCGATGCTGGCCGAAGCCGACATCGCATCGGGTCGCGTGCGCCAGATTGGTGAGGCGACGCCGGTGAAACGCGGTTACTGGCTCGTCGCCCCGACGCCGCAATGGCGACAGGCCAAGGTCAAGGCGCTGGTCGCGGCGCTGACGGCCGATTGATGTAACCAAAATCGCTTAGCAGCCGAATAGGTCGGGAACGGTCATTCGGGGCACCAATTTCATGCTAAAAATTCTGGACAAACTGCCGCAGCAGGGAGTGGGGATCGGCGCGCTTCGCTGGTCGCTGCTTTTTGTCTTCACGCTTTTCGGAATCGCGAAATTCGCCGCTTATGAAGCCGAGGGGGTCGCGCGTATCGCCATGCACTATCCGCTGTTTGCGTGGATGTATCCGCTGATCGGCGAACAGGGGACCAGCAATGTCATCGGAAGCATTGAACTGGTGACTGGCGCCCTGATCGCACTGGGGGCATGGTCGCATCGCGCCGGACTGATCGGCGGCCTGATGGGGATGGCGACCTTTCTGGTGACGCTCAGTTTCACGTTTGGCGTGCCGTTGTGGGAAGAGGGCTATGGTTTTCCCTTCATGGGCTCGCTTGCGCAATTCCTGTTCAAGGATGCCGTCCTGCTGGCCGGATGTCTGGTGCTGACGCTGCACGCCGGACACGCGCTCCGCCTGCGCGGTGTCGCAGGCGCGGACTGATCGCTCCCGCTTATTTGGCGGCCAAGGTCAATAGCCGCGTCACCAGCCCGATCAGCGGCTCGGGTGCGACATTGGCATCGGAGTTGTTCCAACTCGCCGTGACCACGACCCAGCGACCGTCGGACTTGCGTTCGCCGAGCAGCGCCATCGACAACACGCCATTTTCCGATCCGCCCTTATAGCCCAGATAGCGCCAATCGGCGGCGGCGACCGGACTGACGCCCTGATTGATCGCCATCGCGGCAAGCACCGGCTTCCCGCGCTGGGCGCGCAGGTGAGTCATCAACCGCGCGACATCCTTTGGGCTGGCGAACCATTCGAGACTATCGATAAAGCGCGGTCCAGCGGTGAAACTAACGCCGTCAACATTAGGCAGGATCAACCGGTCGCGATGGTCGGCGATCAGCCGCCGCTGCGTGATATCGTCACCCGCGATAAAATGTGGGCGCACATCGCCGAAATTATTGCCCTTCAGGGCAAAGGCTTCGACCGTCGTCAGGAATGGGATGTTCCGGGACGGGGCGCTATGCCCTGCGGCGCGCATCCGGGTTTCGATGTTTTCCCGGCCGAGCAGGTGGATCAGCGTATCGGCGGCACCATTGTCGCTGACAGAGATCATCCAATTGGCCAGCGTTTGCAGCGTCACTGGTGTGTCGCGGGGCCAGTTTGCGGTGGCCGCCGACGAAAAGCTGAAATGCGAAAGCGGCACAACGTCCGACCAGCGCCGCTGGCCAGCCTCAATTTGCGCCGCGAGTTCGGCGAGCACATAGAGCTTGAAGACCGATCCCACGGCAAACTGCGTGTCGGCGTTGGCGGAGGCGATCGTGCGCATCTCGGCGTCGCCAAGCTCGGCAACAAGAAACCCGGTTTTTCCCGGCAGCGCCGCCATTTCCGTGGCGATCTGGGTGTAACTGTCGTTGGCGACGACAAAACCCGTTAGACGCAGCCCGGTGACCCGGTTGTTGGCTAAGGTATCGACGTCGAGCACAATCGTGCCGACCCCTTTTTCGAACCGTAGCAGGACCGTTCCCGACTGGCCGTCGGTCGATGTTGCCTTATCGATGCGAAGCGGCTGGCCATATTGGGCGATCAGGCTGGCGGAAATGGTCCTGAACTGCGCCTCGGGGATCGCGGTCTGGAACGACGGGGCGAAATAGTCGGAAAAGACGATGTTGCCGCGAAGCAGGTCCACCAGCTGCGCCGCGCGCCGATCAAATGGAGTCTGGGTGGCTGGGGCCACCGCCATTGGCGATTGGGCTGCGGAGGAGAGCGGCGCAAGAACGGCCAGAACCGCCACCGCCATTCCCCACGAACTCCGACGTACCATGCCGCCCTCCTCAGGCGTCAATCGCGGCCTCGTCGAGCGTTGCCGCGTTTGCCTGAATGAACTGGAAGCGGTGTTCGGGATGCTTGCCCATCAACCGATCAACCAGATCCTTGACCAGATGCCGCTCTTCATATTCCTGCGGTAGCGTGACGCGCAGCATCGAGCGTGTCGCCGGGTCCATCGTCGTTTCCTTGAGCTGGTTCGGGTTCATCTCGCCCAGCCCTTTGAAGCGCCCGACATCGACCTTTTTGCCTTTGAACTGCTTCGCTTCGATCTCAGCGCGGTGGGCATCATCGCGGGCATACACCGAGGTGCTGCCCGACGTGATACGATAGAGCGGCGGCTGCGCCAGATAAACATGCCCTTTTCGAACGATGTCGGGCATTTCCTGAAAGAAAAAGGTCATTAGCAGGGTCGCGATATGCGCGCCGTCCACGTCGGCGTCAGTCATAATCACAATTTTTTCGTACCGCAGCCGGTCGGCGTCGCAATCCTTGCGCATTCCACAGCCGAGTGCGAGCGCGAGGTCGGCGATTTCCTGATTGGCACGGATCTTGTCATTGCTGGCGCTCGCGACGTTCAGGATCTTGCCGCGGATCGGCAGGATCGCCTGGGTCTTGCGGTCGCGCGCCTGCTTCGCGCTGCCGCCGGCGCTGTCGCCTTCGACGATAAATAATTCCGTGCCTTCAGGACCGTCATTCGCACAGTCTGTGAGCTTGCCGGGCAGACGCAGCTTGCGCCCGCTGGTCGCCGTCTTGCGCTTGACCTCCCGTTCCGCCTTGCGTTTCAGCCGCTCGTCCATCCGGTCGAGAATCAGCCCAAGCAGCGCGCGGCCGCGGTCCATATTGTCCGACAGGAAATGGTCGAAGTGATCACGCACCGCATTTTCGACGAAGCGGGTTGCTTCGGGGCTCGACAGACGATCTTTGGTCTGGCTCTGAAACTGCGGGTCGCGAATGAACACCGACAGCATCATCTCGCCGCCGTTAAAAACGTCCTCGGCGGTGATCTGTGCCGCCTTCTTTTGCCCGATCAGTTCTCCGAAGCCGCGCAAACCCTTGGTCAGTGCTGAGCGCAGCCCTGCCTCATGCGTGCCGCCCGCGGGCGTTGGGATGGTGTTGCAATACCAGCTGTACGATCCGTCGGACCACAAAGGCCAGGCGATTGCCCATTCGGCGCGGCCCTGATCGCCCGGAAAATCCTGGCGGCCGATGAACGGTTCGGCGGTCGCGCATTCGCGGGTGCCGATCTGTTCCTTCAAATGATCGGCAAGGCCGCCGGGGAACTGGAACGTCGCCTCGGCGGGGGTGTCGTCACCGATCAGCTCGGGCGCGCATTTCCAGCGGATTTCGACGCCCGCGAACAAATAGGCCTTTGACCGCGCCATGCGATACAAGCGCTGCGGCTTGAAACGCTGATGATCGCCAAAGATTTCGGGGTCGGGAATAAAGGACACGCTGGTGCCACGGCGGTTGGGCGTCGGGCCAAGCTCTTCGAGGCCGCCCACCGGGGTGCCACGCGCAAAGCGCTGGCGATAGAGCAATTTGCTGCGGGCAACCTCGATCTCCGTCTCGACCGACAGCGCATTGACGACGCTGATCCCGACGCCGTGCAGGCCGCCCGACGTCGCATAAGCCTTGCCTTCGAACTTGCCCCCCGAATGGAGCGTCGTCATGATGACCTCAAGCGCCGATTTCCCCGGGAATTTCGGGTGCGGGTCGATCGGGATGCCGCGGCCGTTGTCGGTGACGGTCAGCCGGTTGCCAACATCAAGCGTCACTTCGATACGGTTCGCGTGGCCCGCCACCGCCTCATCCATGCTGTTGTCGATGACTTCGGCGGCGAGGTGATGCAGCGCGCGTTCGTCGGTGCCGCCGATATACATGCCGGGTCGGCGACGGACAGGCTCAAGCCCCTCCAGCACCTCGATCTGCGAGGCGTTATAGCTATCGGTGCTCGGGGTCGCGGTGTCGAACAAATCGTGACTCATGGAGAGGCTATAGGGGGCCGGAAAGCCCACTGGCAAGCGCGGTTTTTGGGTGTTTGGAGCGAACGACCGCCTCTCGGCTTGTCCCGTTTTTATGATGTCAGGGAACTTTCACAAAGTCGTGAGGGTTTGGCCCGAGACTAAAAAGTCATTCAAAAAGCGGAGTATAAAATGAAAACTCTCTCTCTCCTCGCCATTCTGGCGGCCAGCACAGTTGCCGTCCCGGCTTTCGCACAGGACCGCGACCCGTCGCAGGATTTTAACGGTCCTTATGTCAGCATCGGCGGTGGCGGCACGTTGCAGGGCAATGATCGCGGCGAAACCGTGCTGTTCGATACCAATCGCGATGGCACCTATGGCGACCAGGTCACCACCGTCGGCGGTCTGAACGCGTTTTCGACCGGCTTCTGTAATGGCGCCGCGACTAGTAGCGCGAATATCGACTGCCGCAATGACAAGGACGGCCCCGAGTATTTTGCGCGTCTGGGTTTCGACAAGCGTATGGGCAATTTCGTGCTCGGCGCAGTGATCGAAGGTGGTCGTAGCGAAGCGCGTGACAGCGTCTCGGCGTTTTCGACGACGCCCGCCAGCTACACGTTCAGCCGCGAAGCCGATTATCAGGCCAATGCCCGCCTGCGCGCAGGTTATACGCCCGGCGGCGGCGCCCTGTTCTATGTGACCGGCGGCGGCGCCTACGCGCGTCTCGACAACCGTTTCTCGACCAGCAATGGCGCCAACAGCTTTGCCGACAACGGGAAAACCCATGGCTGGGGCTACACCGCTGGTGGCGGCGCTGAAGTCATGGTGACGAACAACATCGCACTCGGCCTTGAGTATCTTTACACCGACATCAAAGACGACGATTTTGTTGTCAACGTCGGTCCCGGCACCGCGCCGCCGACCAACCCCTTCCTGCTCAATGGTGGCGGAACGGATATGAAGCGCAGCAGCGACCATTTCCGCACCCACAGTGTGCGCGGGACGCTCAGCTTCCGCTTCTGACATTTATCGAAGCGGTAATCGAAGGGCGTCGGATCGAAAGATCCGGCGCCTTTTGATTATTTGGAACCGGGCGCCGCGAAGATCGCGAAATTGCCGTTGGCGCTGCTGACCAGTCGGCCACCCTGATACAGCTTGGCGTCGATATTGGCGACGCGTTTGCCGCGGTGAAGCACCGCCGCTTCGCAGGTCAGCCGACCTTCGCCGACGCGGACATGATAGTTGAACTTGATTTCCAGCGTCGCGCACCATTGCTCGGGATCGAGCAGACTGGTCAGCGCGCCGCCCATGGCGGTGTCGGCAAGCGAATAAGCGACGCCGCCATGCGCGGCGCCTTGCGGGCTGAAATGCTGCTGCGGATTGACGTCGATCGCCATCGTGCAGCGGCCGTCGCCGCGCTCGACCATTTGCAGGCCGAGCGCGCGCGCAAATTCGAAATCCTGCGCGAACGGCTTCACCGAACGCGCCCTACCGAACTCGGGGGCCTCCGAACGGCGGCGGCGGGGGGGGGCGGCGCGTGCCGCGCGGCAGCTGCGCCTGATAGGCGCGGCCGCAATGCTCGACGCAATAGGGGAAGCCAGGGTTCACGGCCTGACCGCAAAAATGGAAGTCGGGCTCGCCCGGATGCCCCATCGGCCAACGGCAGATGCGATCATTGAGATCGAGCAGGGTCGTCTTGTCGGCGATCTCGGGGCTCGGCTTGGCGGGCACTAGACGGCGCGGCGGCGCGGGCGGGATCGGCGCCTGCTGATCGCCCGGACCCTGGCGGATAAAGCCACCGGGGCCGATCGAGACGATCCGCGGCTGGTCGGCCTTGGGAATCTGCTCACCGACCGACCCGTCGGCGGTCGGCGTGTCGACCGTCGGGCGCGCTTCAGACCTTGGCGGGGTAGGGGCGACGGGGCGCGGTGCGACGGGCGCTGCGGCGCGCGGGGCCGCGGCGGGAGCAACCGGCTTCGGCGCCGCAGGAGCAGTTGCCTTGGCAGGCTTGACCTTATCGGTTGCTTTCACCGGCGAAGGGCGCGATTTCAGGCCCAGGCGATGCGCCTTGCCGATTACCGCATTGCGGCTGACGCCGCCGAGTTCGTCGGCGATCTGGCTGGCGGTCAGCCCTTTTTCCCACATGGTGCGCAGGCTTTCGATGCGCTCATCGGTCCAAGACATATTCTATTCCTTATCATTCCACGCCGCGGGCTATGTCGCGGTTATCGATGCGATCCTTGCGGAC
>NZ_DASYHE010000076.1:0-4223 GCF_035998965.1 Sphingopyxis sp. | reverse complement strand
CCCGATGAAAGGCTAAACAATGGAAATCCGCGCCGCTGAAATCAGCAAGGTCATCAAGGACCAGATCGCCAATTTCGGCACCGACGCCACGGTCAGCGAAATCGGTCAGGTGCTGTCGGTCGGCGACGGCATCGCCCGCGTCCACGGCCTCGACAATGTCCAGGCCGGTGAAATGGTCGAATTCGCCAACGGCGTGCAGGGCATGGCCCTGAACCTCGAAGCCGACAACGTCGGCATCGTGATCTTCGGCAGCGATGCCGAGATCAAGGAAGGCGACCAGGTCAAGCGCACCGGCACGATCGTCGACGTCCCCGTCGGCAAAGGCCTGCTCGGCCGCGTCGTCGATGGCCTCGGCAATCCGATTGACGGCAAGGGCCCGATCAAGGCCGACAAGCGCATGCGCGTCGAAGTCAAGGCGCCGGGGATCATCCCGCGCACCTCGGTTCACGAACCCGTCCAGACCGGCCTGAAGGCGCTCGACGCGCTCGTCCCCGTCGGCCGCGGCCAGCGCGAGCTGATCATCGGCGATCGCCAGACCGGCAAGACCGCGGTCGCGATCGACACCTTCATCAACCAGAAGGCCGCCAACGCGGGCGATGATGAGTCGAAGAAGCTCTATTGCATCTACGTCGCCGTCGGCCAGAAGCGCTCGACCGTGGCGCAGATCGTCCGTCAGCTCGAAGAAAATGGCGCGATGGAATATTCGATCGTCGTCGCCGCGACCGCGTCGGAACCCGCCCCGCTGCAGTTCCTCGCCCCCTACACCGGCTGCACCATGGGCGAGTTTTTCCGCGACAACGGCATGCACGCCGTGATCGTTTATGACGATCTGTCGAAGCAGGCCGTCGCTTACCGCCAGATGTCGCTGCTGCTGCGCCGCCCGCCGGGCCGCGAAGCCTATCCGGGTGACGTGTTCTATCTGCACAGCCGCCTGCTCGAGCGCGCTGCAAAGATGAACAGCGACAATGGTTCGGGCTCGCTCACCGCGCTGCCGATCATCGAAACGCAGGCGGGCGACGTTTCGGCGTACATCCCGACCAACGTGATTTCGATCACCGACGGCCAGATCTTCCTCGAAACCGGTCTGTTCAACGCCGGTATCCGCCCGGCGATCAACGTCGGCCTGTCGGTGAGCCGCGTCGGTTCGGCCGCGCAGACGAAGGCGATGAAAAAGGTGTCGGGCTCGATCAAGCTCGAGCTTGCGCAATATCGCGAAATGGAAGCCTTCGCGCAATTCGGTTCGGACCTTGATGCGTCGACGCAGAAGCTGCTCAACCGCGGCGCGCGCCTGACCCAGCTGCTCAAGCAGGCGCAATTCCAGCCGATGCCGTTCGAAGAGCAGACCGCGTCGATCTTTGCCGGCACCAACGGCTTCCTAGACAATGTCGCGACCACCGACGTCAACCGCTACGAACAGGCGATGCTCGCCTATCTGCGCAGCGACCACCCGCAGGTGCTGGCAGCGATCCGCGATACCAAGGATCTGGGCGACGACGCCAAAAAGGGCCTGGTCGCGGCGCTCGAAGCATTCGGCAAGATTTTCGCTTAGTAACCATTCCACCGTCACCCCGGGCTTGACCCGGGGTCCCGCCTAACGGCGGCGGTGGCGACAGCGGGACCCCGGATCACGTCCGGGGTGACGAAAAAGAGGAACCGATAGAGTGGCATCACTCAAGGAACTCAAAGGGCGGATCGGCTCGGTCAAATCGACCCAGAAGATCACCAAGGCCAAGAAAATGGTCGCCGCGGCCAAGCTGCGCCGTGCACAGGCGGCCGCCGAAGCCGCGCGCCCCTATGCCGAACGGCTCGAAGGCGTCGTCGCCAGCCTGGCGTCGAAGGTCGGCGGGTCCGATTCGGCGCCGCAGCTGCTCGCCGGCACCGGCAAGAGCGACACGCATCTGCTCGTCGTCCTCAACAGCGACCGCGGGCTTGCGGGCGCGTTCAACTCGAACATCGTCCGCGCCGCGCGCGACAAGGCGCTCGAATTGCAGGCGCAGGGCAAGAAGGTTCTCTTCTTCCTCGTCGGTCGCAAGGGCCGTCCGGTCATCGCGCGCCTGTTCGCGGGCCAGATCGTCGAGCAGTACGAAACTACCGGCATCCGCGACATCGGCTTTGCGCAGGCGCAGGACATCGCCGCCAAGGTGATGGAAATGTACGAAGCAGGCGCCTTCGACGTCGCGCATCTCTTCTATTCGAAGTTCCGCTCGGCGCTCCTTCAGGAAGCCACCGGCCAGCAGCTGATCCCCGTCCCCGCCCCAGTCGATGTTCCGGCATCGAGCGGCGCCGCGGTCGAATATGAGCCCGACGAAGAAGCGATCCTCGCCGACCTGCTGCCGCGCAACATCACGATCCAGATCTTCAAGGGTCTGCTGGAAAATGCCGCGTCCGAACAGGGCGCGTCGATGACCGCGATGGACAATGCGACGCGCAACGCGGGCGACCTGATCAACAAGCTGACCATCATTTACAACCGCACGCGTCAGGCGGCGATCACGACCGAACTGATTGAAATCATCGCGGGCGCCGAAGCGCTCTAATCGATCAACCCAAGGAAGAAGACCATGGCAACCGCTCCCGCTCCCGAGAAGAAGGCTCCGGCCAAGAAGGCCGCCGCGCCTAAGGCTGCTGCGCCGAAGAAGGCCGCTGCCCCCAAGGCCGCCAGCACCGGCATCGCCACCGGCCGCATCGCGCAGGTCATCGGCGCGGTCGTCGACGTCCAGTTCACCGGCGAGCTGCCCGCGATTCTGAACGCGCTGGAAACCGACAACAACGGCAACCGCCTCGTGCTCGAAGTCGCGCAGCACCTCGGTGAAAACACCGTCCGCACCATCGCGATGGACGCGACCGACGGCCTGACCCGCGGCCAGCCCGTCACCGACACCGGCGCGCAGATCTCGGTCCCCGTCGGCCCGCAGACGCTTGGCCGGATCCTCAACGTCATTGGCGAGCCGATCGACGAACGCGGCCCGGTCGTCACCGACCTCCGCTCGCCGATCCATGCCAAGGCACCGGAATTCGTCGACCAGTCGACCGAATCGAGCATCCTCGTCACCGGCATCAAGGTCATCGACCTGATCGCGCCTTATGCGAAGGGCGGCAAGATCGGCCTGTTCGGCGGCGCCGGCGTCGGCAAGACCGTTCTTATTCAGGAACTGATCAACAACATCGCCAAGGGCCATGGTGGTACGTCGGTGTTCGCGGGCGTCGGTGAACGCACCCGCGAAGGCAATGATCTCTACCACGAATTCCTCGACGCCGGGGTTATCGCCAAGGACGCCGACGGCAACCCGACCCCCGAGGGATCGAAGGTGGCGCTGGTGTTCGGCCAGATGAACGAGCCCCCGGGCGCCCGCGCCCGCGTCGCCCTGTCGGGCCTGACGATCGCCGAATATTTCCGCGACGTCGAAGGTCAGGACGTGCTGTTCTTCGTCGACAACATCTTCCGCTTTACCCAGGCGGGTTCGGAAGTGTCGGCGCTGCTCGGCCGTATTCCCTCGGCTGTGGGTTACCAGCCGACGCTGTCGACCGACATGGGCGCGCTGCAGGAACGCATCACCTCGACGAACAAGGGCTCGATCACCTCGGTGCAGGCCATTTACGTTCCCGCAGATGACTTGACCGACCCTGCCCCGGCAACCTCCTTCGCCCACTTGGACGCGACGACGACGCTGAACCGCGCGATTTCGGAACTCGGCATCTATCCGGCGGTCGATCCGCTCGATTCGACCAGCCGCGTGCTGACCGCCGCGATCGTCGGCCAAGAGCATTATGAAACCGCCCGCCGCGTTCAGGAAACGCTGCAGAAGTACAAGTCGCTGCAGGACATCATCGCGATTCTCGGCATGGACGAGCTTTCGGAAGAAGATAAGCTGGTCGTCGCGCGCGCGCGCAAGATCCAGCGCTTCCTGTCGCAGCCCTTCCACGTCGCCGAAGTCTTCACCAACATCCCCGGCAAGTTCGTGGCGATCGAAGACACGGTGAAGTCGTTCAAGGCGGTCGTCGACGGCGAATATGACCATCTGCCCGAAGCGGCTTTCTACATGGTCGGCGGCATCGACGAAGCGGTCGCCAAGGCCGCGAAGCTCGCCGAAGACGCGTAACAAACCTACACCCCTCCCCGCGCGGGAGGGGTTTAAGGACATATCATGGCTCTGAAGTTCGAACTCGTCACCCCGGCCCGCCTCGAGCGGTCGATCGAGGTTTACATGGTCACCGTGCCCGGC
>NZ_DASYHE010000062.1:0-57284 GCF_035998965.1 Sphingopyxis sp. | reverse complement strand
GGTTGAAGTGTGCAAACTCCACCATAACGATGAACCCGGTGGCCACCAGCGACGCCGCATTCCGGGGTGGGGCATGCCCCACCCCGGAATACACCATCGCCTACACCGGAAATTACACCACGAGCGCGGACGCTAACGTTTGTCTATGCGGCATGAAATCTCCAGATACCAAAAGCATATTGCGTCGGAGCGACGCGATAGATTGATTTATGGATCAGTGGAATTGATGATTCCCATGCGCAGAAATTCGGCACGGCTAATGTCGGTGCCGTTGGCCGTTAGCGGAACTGCAGCTTTTCAGTTTGACCGAAACGAAAGTCGGCATTCACAAGCAACTACGACGCGCTCGCTACTGCCTCTGCCCGACCAATGTTGCTGGCAGATATACGAACAGGCTCAAGATGGTTCCGCTTGCCTGCGCGACGTCAATCCCGGTGCCGAGCCACCGACACGCTTTTCATTCGTCCAAGCACCGCCTATCTGATGTTTGAACATGGCAAAACGAAGCGCGGCAGAGGCTGCGGAAACGCGGCGGAACATTATCGAAGCGGCAGAACGCCAGTTCGCCGAGCGTGGTTTTGCGGGTACGGCGACCGCCGAAATCGCCAAGGCGGCGAATGTTACCGAGGGAGCCCTGTTCCACCACTTCCGCAACAAGCGCGAACTGTTTCAGACAGTGGTCAAGAAGGTACAGGACGAATTTCATGAAGAGATTGAGCGCCACGCGCGGAGTTCAGGCCAAGGTGTGGATGCCTTTCGCGCAGGGGCTCGGGCGTCGCTGAATTTCTCGCAGCAGCCATCCTATCAAAAGATTGTCCTGATCGATGCCCCAGCGGTTTTGGGAACATCCGAATGGCGTAAGATCGATAGCGCGCTGGGCCTGGAGACGATCGCACCCGTGTTGCGAATATTGGTGAACAAACCCGAACTCCCGGATGCCGATGTCATGCCGATGGCTGTTCTTGTCCTTGGATACCTCAACGAGACGGCCTTCGCGTTGGCACGCGACGAGAAGGGTGTCTCCATCGATTCGTGTATGACGCTACTCGAATCGATCATCGGAATATGGGTTCAAACGCATCGCGGTTGACGCGTTAGCGCACGATACTTCTTAAGCCAATATCCAGAACATGCCATATTTATCAATGTCTTGCGCCATAAAAATTAAACATAGTTGCGCAATGTATACATACATAGTATCGCTATCAAAAATATCGAGTGGCCGCGCTTCGCGGCTTTCGAAAGCGATGGAAACGTGATTTATGGAATTCGATTATATCGTCGTGGGCGCGGGCACGGCCGGCTGTGCTGCAGCGGAGGCGCTGACCCGTTCCGGCAAGAACCGCGTGTTGCTGATTGAAGCTGGCGGGAAGCCCACCAGCCCCTTCATCGGCATACCTGCCGGATTCGCAAAGCTTTTCCAGTCCCGGTTCGATTGGGCATTAGAAACGGTTCCACAGCGGGAAGCGGGGCGACGGCGTATCTTCGTCCCGCGCGGCCGAATGCTTGGGGGGTCTGCCAATCTCAACGCGCAAATTCATCAATGGGGCCATCCCGCCGACTATATGGCTTGGGCCGAGGGAGGAGCGCCAGGCTGGTCATGGAACGACGTCGCGCCGCACTTCGCCGCCATGGAGTGTGTCGCAGATGGGGATGATCCGAACCGCGGTCACACAGGACCCATGCATGTTGCGGTAAATCCGCACGCACATCGGGCAACCTGCGACTTTGTCAAAGCGGCGAAGACCGGGGTCGACCGCCCGACAAGGGATTACAATGGCGAGCAATATGAAGGGGCCTGGGTCGCTGAAATCGCGCATCGGCGTGGCAAGCGCTTCTCTGCATGGAATGCCTTTCTGAAGCCAGCCATGCGTCGACGAAACCTGCGCGTAATGACGGGGTGCCATGTGACACGGCTCCTCATCGACCGCGACCGGGCCGTCGGCGTCGAGCTGGCCGGGTTCTCTGCCCCCGGAGAACTGCGTGCAAAAGCAGGGGTTGTCCTTACTAGCGGGGCAATCGGGTCGCCCATGATCCTGATGCGTTCGGGACTGGGGCCTGCTGCGCAGTTGCGCCGCCATGGCATAGACGTGTTGCGGGATATGCCGGGCGTCGGCACGAACCTTCACGATCATGCCATGGCGGTGCTTACCTTCCCCACGCGCCACAACAGCACCTACAAGTCGGCAGAGAGTCCGCTGAACTTGCTGCGCTACCTGCTGGCCCGATCGGGTCCACTTGCGTCCAACGCAGCCGAAGCCATTGCATTTGCGAAGTCGTGCGCGTCGCTCCCTGCGCCAGACATGGAACTGATCTTCGCGCCTTTCGAATGGCGAAATGAAGCCCTCTCCCCGCCAGCGATACACGCTTTTTCCATCGGCGCCGCGCTTGCGCATCCTCTATCCCGAGGCAGCGTGACGCTACGCACCAGTGCCCCGCTTTCGCCGCCCCTGATCGATTTCGGCCTGTTCACCGATGCGGAAGGGCAGGACCGGCGAGCGATGATCGAAGCCGTGCGTTGGGCGCATCGGGTCGCGCAGTCGCCGGCGATGGCACGCCATCTGGTACCTGTACCCGATCTTCCCGATGCCCCCGATGCGATCTTCGATCAGGCCTGTTCGGTGATGCAGACGGTTTACCACCCGGCTGGAACCTGCCGGATGGGCCTGGACGCCGACGCCGTGGTTGCGCCGGACCTGTCCGTCCACGGCATAGGCGGCCTCTGGATCGGGGATGCCTCGATCATGCCACAGCTCCCCCGCGGCCATCCCAATGCCGCCGTGGCTATGATCGGCGCACGCGCCGCGGCATTTGCCGAAGCAACGGCCGAAGGACGGCCCGCCACCTCATTCGCAACACCCCAGACCCAAGGAGCAGCCATGAAGTTTCGCAATATGCGTTGATAGACGACCATTGATCTGAACGCGGAGGGCAACGGCCCGACCCGCATCCCCAATAACTCCGGCAACATCGCACGCGAAGGCACGCCTTTCGCGCCGCTTTGTTGCGTCCATTACTAAGGACTTAAAATGTTGAACAAGCTTCAGAATACCCCATCAAAGCTCGCCTTGGCCGCCAGCCTAGCGATGCTTGCGCCCGTCGCTGCGCACGCCGACCAGACTCCCGAGTGCAACACCGGCACCGGCCTCGCTAGTCTCGAATGCGGTGTCGGTGCCCAGTCGCCGGGCGACAGTTCGGTCGCGGTCGGCGGGATCGCAAGTTCATCCGGCGTCGCCTCGGTTGCGGTCGGTGGTGCAAGTGCCGCCGAAGGCACGTTCTCGACAGCAGTGGGTGCTTCGAGCTTTGCTTCGAACGCGGGCGATACGACGGCCCTCGGCGGCAATGCCATCGCGGGGAATGACGATTCCGATGTCGGCGCAACCGCCGTCGGGGCGAATGCTCAGGCGTTCGAAGCGGGCGCGACCGCAGTTGGCGTCAACGCGGAAGCAAGCGGTTTCGAAGCAACAGCCCTCGGTTCCGACTCCACAGCGTCCGGAACACAGTCGGTCGCGCTTGGCGACGCGGCTGAAGCCTCGGGAAGCCAAGCTGTTGCGCTTGGTCAGGATGCGAATGCCGCCGGATTTGTTGCCGTTGCCGTGGGTCAGCGTTCGAACGCCGCCGGCGACGCCGCCATGTCGCTCGGTTCAGACTCCTTTGCGGGTGGCTCGGAAGCCGTCGCGCTCGGCAACTTCGCCAGCGCCAGCGGAGATGCCTCGCTTGCATTCGGTGCCTCGACGACCGCGAATGGCGCCGGCAGCATCGCGCTTGGCAGCACCGCTTTAGCCGACGCTGACCGTGCCACGGCGATCGGGATCGACGCCCAGGCAATCGGCACATCCGCTGTCGCCCTCGGCGACAGCGCTGCCGCACAGGGCGCCGACAGCATCGCCGTCGGCGAAGGCGCCCTCGCACTCGGCGCAAACGCCCTCGCGCTTGGTTCGGATTCGACCGCAAGCGAAGAAGACTCGATCGCGATCGGCGCCAATGCAGCCGCGACCGGAACGAACGCAACCGCCCTCGGCGATTTTGCGCAGGCTCGCTTTGCGGGCAGCACCGCGATCGGCGCGAACACGGTGGCCGATGCCGAAAACGCCTTCGCAGCAGGCATCAATTCTGTTGCCGCCGGTCAGTCGTCGCTCGCGATCGGAGACGACGCCACGGCAGCGTCGGCTGATGCTGTGGCGATCGGCCATGGTGCAACGGCCCAAGGGGGCGCAGCGGTTGCCATCGGACTCGACAACTCGGCGACAGGCAATGGCGCCGTGGCCATCGGCGACCCCAATACGGCAGTGGGCACCGGCGCAGTCGCGATCGGCGCAAACAACAGCGCCCTCGGCGACGGCGCACTGGCGCTCGGCGACCAGTCCGAAGCACGCGGTCTGTCGTCTATCGCGCTCGGCCAGAATGCCGAAGCGACTGGGCTGGGCAGCAATGCGACGGGCCTGAATGCAACGGCGAACGGCGTAGCGGCCATAGCGTTCGGCGTGAACGCCAACACCATCGGCGACAACAATATTGCCATGGGCAATGGCGCCGAATCGATCGGCGTCACCAGCGTCGCCATCGGCAACGGATCAGTCGCAAGCGAGGACGACGCGGTCGCGCTGGGCGATCAGGCACAGGCCACCGGATTCCACTCGACGGCTTTGGGCGGCGAAGCCGTCGCTTCGGGCCGCGGCGCGCAAGCGTTTGGATGGCAGGCGCGCGCGACCGGCGATGTCTCGCTGGCATCGGGGCACCAGGCTTTGGCCTCGGGATCCGAATCCACGGCAGTCGGCCGTCTGGCAGAAGCAACCGCACGCCGATCAACGGCCTTGGGAATCAGCGCCTCGGCAACCGGCGAAGCATCCACTGCGCTTGGCTTTGATGCGAGTGCAACGGCGACGAACTCGCTCGCCCTCGGGAGCAACGCGACGGCCGGATTCGTCAATTCGACTGCAATCGGCGCGGGGGCAACCACCACCCGCGGCAATCAGGTTGCGGTCGGCGGATCGGGAAGCTCGGTCAGCGTGGGCGACATCGCTGCGAGCACCGCCGCCCAGGTCGGCCCGACCGATATCATGACTGTCGATGCCAGCGGCACCGTCGGTCGCGACACGACCCTGCGTCCGGCTCTTGCAGCTATCGGCACCGCATTGACCAATCTCGGCAACCAGATCGCGGGACTTGAGGCCAATCAGACGCTTCTTTTCGATCTGACGCGCACGAACCAGAAGGAAGCGCGCCGAGGCATTGCCGCGGCCGTGGCAATGGCCGACGCACCCTTTCCGTCGGCACCGGGTCGGACCAGCTATGCGGCGAATGGTGCGGTCTATCGCGGTGAAGTGGCCGTAAGCTTCTCGCTGATGCATCGCTTCAACCTCGACACGCCCGTCGCGTTCACGGCCGGCGTTTCGCATAGCGGCGGCAAAGATACGGCCGTTCGCGCGGGCATCGCCGGCGAGTTCTAATTGAAGCAAGGATGGCGCCGCCGGTCATCCGGCGGCGCCATAATCATCGAACAGAAATGCTTTCTATGCTTTGGCACTGGGCGGGCAGCCCTCGAACAAAAAGCCGGCCAATCGGCGTTCCCGCTGCAATTGCGCCGTTGACCCTAACGTGGGTCGCCATCATCTCGATTACATTGCTGAGTAGCTAGGTCGAATTTTCGGCGCTGGCCTATGACGCCAGGCACGCACCCTCTAATTATGGTATATGCCGGCCCCTTTGGATCGGCGACTGTCCGCTTTCAAGCTTGGTCGAATTTCACTGGAACGACCACAATCGGGCGCAAACCCGACGTCATCATTTCATTTCCCAACACTAATTTTGATCGAGCAGCCGACTTCAATCTTCCGCCGCGCTGCCTGCTTTTCGCACTTCGCTATGGCGCTTTCATTCGCTTGGTAGAGGCGTAACGCCCGAGAGACATTTTGCCATTGCTCCGGGTCGCCTATTTTCATCAGCCGTGCACCAGCATCCCAAAGCCCAAGCCGCATCTGCGCGGCGGCACGTCTTTCGGGCCAGTACCAGTCCGTGGGTACCGACCGATCGATTGCTGACGGAACAGTGCAGCCGGCGATGAACGCCAAGATCGCCGCCGCCGTTGCGCTTACCGCAATCCAAAGATTTTGTTTTCTCTGCGCCCGCGCTGACGACACGACGGATTTGAGCGAGCGAACTGCGTCGTCGAGGTGCGAACCCGCTTCGCGCAGCGCGCGCTGCTCATCATCACGTAGCCGCGTGCCGGCGGATCGGATCTGTTCCGATATGATTTCTGGTGTGAGGGCCAGCGCTGGCCGTTCGTTTAGTTGCTTGAAGGCGTCGCGCGCTTTTTCCCATTTCTTGTCGATCTGGGAGAGTTCTTCGCTGTAGTCTCGCCCGACAAGCTGCTCTTGCCTGTCGGCAAATTTGTCAAACGCGTTCGTGAGGGTGGATATGCGGCTCGACAACCTGTTGAAGGCTTCGTCGAGGGCGATGTCATCAGCGGCCACGCTATCGTCGCCGCTGACATTTTCGGGGTGATTGTGGCTCATCACGCGAGCTAAATCCCAATTCCCAAATAACGCGAGGGGCGGAGATAATCCTGGAGCGCCTGAGACATCGATTTTTTCTCGATCGCCTTAAGACCAAGCTCGCTGGTGCGATTTCGAAGCAGCGACTCGAGCTGCGGGTCACGGTGCAGGCTTTTCGCCATGTCGGTGAGCCTTGCCCCGACGCGCTCGGCGTGGGCATGGTCGTAGTTCGCCCTATGCTCTCGAAGTTGCTTCGCGCCTGCCTGCCATTCGGCGACAAAGCGATCCGCCCGGGCCGGTGCCTCGATGCGGAGCTTCGTCTCGGCGCGCATCGCCTCCACCGCGCGGTTTGTGCGACCGTTCGCCGCCTCGGCAGTGAGTGAGGGATCATTGCGAAGCGCCGCTGCAAGATCCTTCGCTCCGTTGGTCCTAAGCGCGTCGATGTCGCGCGTCGCGGCGTCGAGGCTTTTGCGCTGATGACCGATAGGCGACAACCCCTTGGCGTGCATGCCATCGATGTCGCGCTGCGCGCGCGCAAACCGTTCGACCGCTTTGCTCAGCGCGCTCCGCTCGGGAGCAGGATCGATCGCGCGAACGGAGACGCGGTGTTCGCGCGGGCGAGATTGTTGTGGCTGCTCAGCCGGCATGATGCCGAGCGACTTGGCCGACACAGTGCGATTGATCTTTAGGCCGGCGAACATGCTGCGCTTCGGAGCGGGTTCCTGCACTCGATAGTCGCTCGCCATGTCCTTACCGCGCTCGCGCGATGCGGCGCGAACCAGTTTCGACTGGCTCGCAAAATCGTCGCGTCCATAATATAGGTCCACCTGCTCGCGATGCCTGGACAGCGCGACATAGGTCGAGTGGCTGTCTACCCCCGGCGTCGCGAGTACTTGCACGCGGTCGACCGTCATGCCCTGCGCCTTGTGGATCGTGGCGGCATAGCCATGATCGACATGGGCATAGTCCTTCAGGTCGAACGCCACGCTGCGCCCATCATCGAGCATCACCGCCATGCGCATCCGATCGACATTCTGGACGGTTCCGAGCGAGCCATTCTTCACGCCGATGCTCCGCTCATTCCTGAGGAACATCACACGGTCATTTTCGGCGAACATTCGCTCGCCGCGCTCGACGGTGATAGCGACCTCGACGCCAAGCGCCCCGCTCGCTTTCAGCCGATCGCGCACCTCCTCGTTGAGCACGCGCACCTCGTCACTGGTGTGCGTGAGGATAATCCGGCTGGCATCGGGATAATGCTGGCGATCACGATCCCAGGCATCAACCAGGTCGGCTCGCGCCGCTTCCCGCGTTTCGGCTGCATGCACAAGGCCAGCCTCGGCATACCGCGCGATCGCTTCACCCGTCCGCCCGGTTGCGAGCTCGCGCGTTGCCTCGCGCTGCCACTCCGCCAGCTGCCGGCGGATATCCATGATCTCGACGGCGCCGTGGCGCTCGGCGACAGACCGGAACGCCGCTCCTGCCTCGATCGCCTGCAACTGTTGCGGATCGCCGACCAGCACCACCTTCGCACCCTGCCGTTCGGCTTCGGACACGACACGTTCGAGTTGTCGGGTCCCGACCATTCCGGCTTCGTCGATCACGAGGATATGTCTGTCGGTCAGCCGCTCGCGATCTTGCCCCCACTGATGTTCGAGGCTGGCGAGCGTGCGCGAGCCGATGCCCGAACCGAGCTCGAGCCCCTCGGCCGCGATGCCTGAGAGCGCCGCACCCTGCACCTGATAGCCCGCCGCCTCCCATGCCTCGCGCGCGACCCCGAGCATCGCGCTCTTGCCCGTCCCGGCATAGCCGATGACATTGCTAATCCCGCGCGCGCCGGTGACATGTTCTAGCGCGCCGCGCTGCTCGGCGGAGAGGTCGAGGCCGCGCTGCGACGCAAGCGCAAGCGCACGTTCGCGCTGGCGATCGGGGACGGCGTGGTTGCGGCGCGCGTCGAGCGTCGCGGTCACGCGTTCGAGGCGCTGTTCGGTCTCGATCATCGCGCGTGAAGTGAACCGGTCTTCGCCGCGTCCGTCCCGACCAAGCGCGACCAGATCAGGAGCGGATTTGACCGCCGACATCACGGCATCAAACTGCTCCTTGCCGTCGCTGTGCCGATGCACGAACACCGCAAGATCGCGGTTCGTGAATGTCGCTTGCCGGTGCGTGATCGCGTCGAGCGCGATCGACGGATTGGCGATGATCTTGTCGCCATTCGACCGGGCAATCTCGAGATGTTCGCCATGCCGATCGGACTCCAGCCCTTGCGCCGCCATACGTGACGCCGCCGGTCCAATCTTGTGCTGCGGCTCAAGGTCGATGCCCTGCGCTTCCAGAGTCCGGTGATCGACGCGCGCATCGATATCCAGCGAAGCTAGCCGCTCATTGACATGCTCGGCCCAAGCTTCGCGCCAATGGGTCAGTAGCTCGGTACGGTTCCAGTCGCGCACCTTGGCGCCGAACCCGGCACTGCCGTCCTCACCGATTTTGATTTCGCGCATCGTCAACATGACATGCGCGTGCGGCCGCGCCAGACCATCGGAGCCGATGTCCCAATGGACATTGAGGTCGGCGATCATGCCGCAATCGACAAACTCGGCTTGCACAAAATCACGAGCCAGCGCGATGCCCTCTGCCTCGGTCATCTCGCGCGGGATCGCGAACTCGATCTCGCGCGCGAGCTGCGCGTCCTTTCGAAGCTCGGCCGCCTCAACATCGTTCCAGAGTTGCTCGCGGTCCTGCCAGCGTTCGTCGGCACCGTCGGGCAGCAGCACCTCGCTGTGCACCACGCCCGCCTTGTTCGAGAAATCATGGCTGCGGCCAAGCCGCTCGTCGTGCAGCCGATCGGCCGAGCGATAGGCGGCCGCGGCGACCGCGCTGCTGCCGACCGCGCGGGAAATGACTTTTGCCGAGAAATGATAGATCGCCATGAGGGCGATCCATTTACAGCAAAACGGGCACGTCGGCACGACGTATAAGCGCGCCCTCACACGATTTCATCGCGCTCGGGATCACAAAGTCGCAAGAGGTTTCAGCGTCTTGTGCGCCATCGAAACCTGACATAGCTGGATCGTCCGACCCCATTTCATGGAAAGGACAGACGATGCGGAAACCGCGTGATTTCGATGCCGAACTCCAGGCACTCACCGACAAGGCGAGGGCGTTGAAGGTGAAGAAGCAAGGCCAGCTCGGCGAGCTAGTCGTTGCCACCGGTGCCGATGCGCTGTCGATCGAGCAGCTGGCGGGCGCGCTGCTTGACGCCATCGGCGCCGACGCGGCGCGGAAGGAGACGTGGCGCAAGAGCGGCGCGGCATTCTTTCGTGGCGAAGGCGCCCGCGCTCGCAAAGGCGCTGGCCGGAACGCGGGCGGCGGCGCGCCGAGCGGTGCAGGCGCGCAATCGACTTCAGGCGAAGCGGGCGCGGCATGATAAACGCGAGTGGCAGGTGAAGCGCCGCGAACGCACGCGGCAGCTAATCGAACTCGGCGGGCTCGTCGCCAAGGCCGATCTGATCGAGCTGACAGGTGACGATCGCGCGGTGATCCTCGGCCTTCTTGTCGAGGCGGGCGCGAAGCTTCGCGGCGAGGAACGCGAACAGCAACTGCTGCTCTGGCGCCGTCGCGGCAAACGCGCCTTCGAGGATAATGCGGCATGACGGTCGCGATACCGAACATTTACCACGCACAGTTATGTCGGTCCGATGGCGCGGCACTGGAAACCTCGCAGGCGTCATCGGCGCAAAGCTTCGGCGTCCCACATATTGTTGGGCGCCGGACTGCTCGGCGCGATCGTCGGTGTCGGCTCGGTCAGCACGACGTCGGATGGCCGCGCGCAGCTTTATGCCGCCGCCGAAGAGTTCAGCGTCGCCACCGGTCTCGCCCGCGAGCGCGCGCCGCAGGCGGGCGATCATTGGCGGCGCTGCGACGATGCGCGCGCGGCGGGATCGGCGCCGATCTATCGCGGCGAACCGGGATACCGCGATGGCCTCGATGCCGACAATGACGGGATCGCGTGCGAGCCCTATCGCGGGCAATAACGCCAGCTACTTGGCCTTGGCTGCCGCAGCTTCTAGCTGCGCGATGCGCTCCGAACAAATCGCATGCACTGCGCGACCCAGTTCTTCGACACGTTCGCCGAGCCAGAGAAGCTCCTCCTCGGTGATTCGGAAGTGTTTTGAATATCTCGCCTTGACGTAAGCTTCTTTCAGCTTTTCGAAGCGCGAACGGTCGGCTTTGATTTCGCGCGGCCAGGCATCGACGAGGCGCATGTCGATGCGCTCGGCTTGCGTGCGAAGAAAGCCGAGATTGTGGACGTGCGGCGTGTAGAAGGTGCAGACCAGAAGAACGCAATGATAGAGCGTTTCTGCGGTTTGATGCAGTTCGAACGCTGTTTCCTTCAAGTGTCCCTTCTCGATTCCAAATTTCGCAAAATCGTTCCGACGCATCGCCGCGGGAAACCACTCGTCAAAATACTCCTTGGCCATCGCGAGCGCCTGCTGCGAAGTCTTCGGCTTGGGAGTGTGCAGTTCCTTGTCATCAAACTCGTAGAGCGCGATGCCGTCCTTCGCGATATCCATGAAGAAATAGCGCCCGTGCGCGAGGCCGTCGTTCACCTCCTGCATGGTGTGGACGATGAAGTTCACCGGCGTGTGCAGCGTCTTGTTGATGGCGAGCTCGCGGTTTAGCCGATCCTCTACCTTCAGCCAATAATCGACCTTGTCGGTGAGCCTTTTGTCGCTGACGATGATGAGCAGATCGAAGTCCGAGCGATAGCCCTTGGCGGTGTGCGGCTCGTCGACCCAGCCGCCGCGCGCGTAACTGCCGTAAAGGATCAGCTTCTCGATGCGCCCCTTCTTCTTCCAGTTCTGGGTGGCGAGCGCGATGCTGTCGGCAAATTCTTCGAAGATGATGTTCTTCACGCGCTCGATTTCGCGCTGCTTGTTGGACGGAAGATGATCAAGGCCGGTACGCATTGATTTCACCCTGTAATTGCGCGGGCCGGATGGCAAGCGCCATCGGGCCCGCGCGACCTCCTAAAGCCGGAATCGCCACCACCATGGATCCTTTTCGTCCATGGCGATCATGAGGACGCGGAGGGCGCCCGCAAAATGCCATTCAACCTCGGCGACCGTGATGCCGAACCGCACGGCGATTTCGGGATAGCTCAGTTCCTCGACACGGATCGCGAGGAAGATTTTGCGGTCCATCTCTTCCATCCGGTCAACGGCGCGCTCGGCTCGCCACAGTCGCAGCCGGTCGTCGCGGGCAATACGCGCGCTCACCGATCATCCCCCGCGAAGGCGAGGAGATAATCGCTCGCCTTGCTCGCCCCACTCGCGGCGCGAAAGATCGCCTTCTCGTCATCGCGCAGCACCGACAGCCACGACGCGAGATAGTCCGAATGCCGGACCGTCGGCGCGATGCCGAGCGATGCGCAAGTGAAAGCCGCCGCCATCTCGGCGACAAGCTCTTCCTTGGCGTAGGCCTCCGACCCGAACCCGCCTTTCTGTTCGCGATCCAAACGGCTGCTATGACCAGTCCAATGACCAAGCTCATGAAGCGCGGTGCGGTACCAGTTCACCGGTTCGTGGAACGCGGCCTGCGGCGGCACCTGCACAAAATCATGGCTCGGGCTGTAAAAGGCTTCATCGCCGCCGATCTGAAAGCGCGCGCCGCTCGCCGCAATCAGCGCGTCGGCCTCGGCGATGGCAAGCACCGGATCGGGGCCGACCATTGGGGCGGTAAAATCTTCGGGCAGACCTTCGCACTGGTCCACGTTGAACACGACAAAGCGCTTCAGGAACGCCACCTGCCGCGCCTCGCGATCCTCTCCCCGCGCCGCCTCGGCTTCGGCCTTGGGCGTGAACCGGTCCGCGTAGCAGATGACGGTGCCCTTCTCACCGCGCCGGACATTGCCGCCTGCCGCCTCGGCCTGCCGGTAGGTGAGCCAGCGCTGCGAGGTATAGGCCTTGGCAATGCCCTCGGCCCATAAGATCAGCACATTGATGCCGCTATATTTGCGAGCGGTGCCCGCATTCTGCGGCATCGTGCATCCGCACGCAGCGCTATCCCACGGCTGCACCCAAGGCAGCCGTCCTTCTTCCAGTTCCGCGATGATACGATTGGTGACCTCGCTGTAGAGGCTGGCCCGCTCCTTTCGTTCTGCACGCATGTCCCTTCTCCTTCCAGCCACCGCACCCCGGCCCGGAAGGGGGCGGGGTGGGCGGCAGGAGGGAGCCGGCAGACCCGCATCATCGGTCGGTCTGCATCCGAAGGACCGGAACGAAGAGAAGGACCCGCGGCACGTGGGTTGCGGCCCGGCCGGGCGGGGCTAAGGCGAGTGACGCCCACCCTGCCCCCGTCCTGCCGGGGACCATCGACGCCGCCGCGACGCGGCGACAGTACGCGCGCCAGACGCGCCCTCCCCTCGCGAATCGGACACGCGCCGCGCCGTAATCGGCGCGTCATTTCGAGGCGCGGCCGTCGCCGACCGCCTCATTTTCGCTTTCGGACGTGCGTGGCGAGACGCTGTGAGAAAAATATTGTCGCCTGCACTATGATCATCCGCAGATGCCAAGATACGGCCACGGATGCGGGCGGCCAAACGACAGCGCACGACGCCATTAGTGGCGCTTTTCTGCGGTGTTGACGATGGCCCGGTCAATACCCTTCTATGATCTCACGTCGACGTATGAACCCCCAGCATATGGAGAAATACCCCTTGGCATATCAGTCACCCTTGCGCATGATGCGCCTCGATGAAGTCCTGGCCCTGACCGGCCTCAGCCGCGCGACCCTCTACCGGAAGATCGCAGCCGGCACCTTCCCGCCGCAGCACAAGCTTGCGGAACGCTGCTGCGGCTGGCGCGCAGGCGAAGTCGATATCTGGCTCCGCAATCCGATCTCGTTCACCGTCGCCGACCTCAAGCGCGACGACGATCGCGACGCCGCCTGATCTGCACGACAAAGCCCCGCGCTGCATCTGCGGCGCGGGGTGGAAGCCCGCCTCAATCGGCGGGGTTCCAGATGAGGGCGAAACCGTCTTCGCCGTCCTGACCGGCGGCGCGGCCGAGGTTCGCATAGAGCCGGCGCGGACCGAACTCGGGAGCTGCGAGGCTCAGCGACACATATTGTTCGCCCGAAACCTGACCGACGCGGATCCAGCCGGCACCGATTTCGACGCCCTCGGAATAGACCCGGTAGTCGGGCTGGACATCGCCCGCCTTCGATCGGTTGGTCCGGATTTCGATCGCAGCGCGGATCGAGAGGGTTTTCAGCTGGCCCACGAAGCCCTGTTCGATGGTGCCGTTTACAAAGCCGATAGCTGCCATTGGTCGTCTCCTTGAATGAGCCGCGGGACCATCCCTGCGGCATGGGCGGACCAAGGGCCGGCGCATGAGGTGTTCCCGTGAACCCGCAGGGCCGCAGCGAAGCGGAGGAGTGCGGCGGCGCGATTATTTGAAGCGAAGCGGCCGCGAGGAGCCGGCGCAGCCGGCGGGGAAATAATCGCGGCGCCGCACTTTCGCGGGGCGCCGCGCTGGTCCAGGTCCAATCGCCCGTCGCCGGGGATGGGCCGTCGTCTGTCGGAGAGGACGGCAGTCTTTTGGATTGACCGGCATGATGAGGCATCGGGGTGGCGGCAACCGCTCCCAACCGCCTCATAAAGGTCCGGCTCCCGTTTGTGGCGTTAACGTGTGGCCTCGCCGCGGTCCTATTCTGAGCCGTCGATCATGCCGAAACCCAACGTCGCAGGGTCTGGAGCGAAGATTCCGTAACGTCTTATCGCATTTCGCTATTCGGTAACACGCAATGGCCATATCCAGATCGAAGCGATTCTCCGTCGGCGCGGGCCATGCGACCTAAAGCCTGCGTCGGGGGTGGGGGGCGATGATCACCACCATCGTCGGGCGGCGCGAAGGACTCTTCGCGCCGCTTTTCCTTTTTATGGGCGCGCGCCGCTGCCGTTTGCGGCAGCGGCGCGCGCGGGATAAACTACGCCGCGCCGGTCGAGACCGGCGCGTCAATTCCCCCGCGCGAAAAAAGGCAGGCGACCGAAGCCGCCCGCCCCATGTTCTCAGGCTGCGAGAGGCGGATGCTCCTCGCCATCGCCCTCGTTGGCTTCCGCGAGCTCGCCCTCGGCGCTGACCGCAAGCTCATGGCGGACACTCGCCGCCGACTTCACGCTGCCCACCCCTCCGCGCGTTGTGTAGGCCGACGGTGGAAAGGCCATCCATTGCGGCACCCATGGTTCGGCCTTGCCCCGACCGTTGGCCCCCTCAAGGCAATCGGAGACAATGGCCTTCAAGGCCTTGCCCTTCTCACCGGCGTTCGCTGCGGCAACCTCCGGTCCCGCGACCTCGCCGACGATGGCGAGCAGCACTTCGCGGTCGCGAAGCCGGTCGAAGAACGCCGCGTCCGCCGACCAGTGCTGGCGCATGTCGGTGCCCAGATGAAGTCCGATCATCTCCACCGCCTCGCTTCCCGCCTGCAGCGTCTCGCCCATGACAATCGCCACAACTTCCAGCACCACCGGATCGGGAAGTTCGAGCAGCCGCGCGAATAGTGGGGCAAAAGGGGGCCGGTTCATCGGCCTTCCCGTGACGGTGGACGCTTCCTCGTCGAACCCGAGCACCGCCAGCACCGCGCGGCGTTTGAGGTCGAACGCCGTTTCAGCCGAAGATGTCTCCACGCTCTCGGCGATATCTTCCTTCGGCGCGCGCTGGGCCTCGACATCGACACTCCAGAGGTCGGCACCCGCGATGACATGCGCGAGCATCGCCCGCAGCGCAACGCCGCCATGCCCTGCCAGATCGGCGCGCACCGCCGCATGGCGATGAAGGTCGATATAGGCATTGAGCGGACCCGACACTTCTGGACGAACGGGCTTGGCGATCACGGCATCGCCCTCGCCCCTCCCACCGCCGCCCGAAAGCCGCTTCGCTTCCTTGGTCGTGACGAACCCTTCGTGGAAGCTCACCTCGCCGCTCTCGCGAACCTCGACATAGATGCGTCCGCCCTTGCGCTTGCCCGCATGGGCATAATCCCAGGACCGGAACCAGTCGCCGCGCGCCATGATGACCACATCGGACCACCCCGCTTCGAGATAGGCGGCCTTGCGCGCTTCGATGGCGGCGGTCTGCGCCGACCAGAAGGCATCGGCGTCGGCAAAGAAGCTGTCCTCGCCGAACAGGTCGGACACGACAGCAAGCTTCGCTTCCTCGATATCGAACAGCGCGTGCTTGACCGCGATGGCGGTGCCGCCGAACAGCCATGCTTTCAGCTGATGGCCGCTCGGGCAATAAACCCCTTCATCGTCGAACAGCGCCAGCCACGATTTCTGCTGGGTCTTCGATGCAGGGTCAGATGCCGGACGGTGCCCGCATCGATCTCGCCGCCGCGATAGAGGGTGCGGATGCGGGGGAGCAAGTTGCCGAGCGCAAGGATGCGCTTCACCGCGCGCGGCTCGAACCCGAAGCTGTCCGCGACCTCTTCGACCGACCGCCCCGCTTTCACGAGCGCGACGAACGCCTCCCACTGACTGACCTCGTCGGGCTGCACCCGTGCGAGATTTTCGAGCATCGAGGCTTCAAGCGCATCGGCGTCGTCGCCCTCGTCGAGAATGGCACAGGGAATGGGCCGAACTGCCCCACCCTCGCGCACCACCGCGCCCACGGCGGTAAAACGCCGACGCCCCGCGACAATCTCGTAATGGCCTTCCGAGCAGTTCGGACGGACCAGCAGCGGAACGAGCACGCCCCGCGCGCGGATGCTCGGCATAAGGTCTGCGACGTCGGGGTCTTTCCCCTTCCCGCGCATGTTGGCGGCTGCGATGGACAGGTTGCCCAGATCAATGAAATCCAGCTTCATGACTTTCTTCCTTTTCTCACCACACCCGGCCCCGGACGGCGGGGCGGGCGGCGAGAAAAGGCGACGGGACCGCGCCAAAGGCCGGCGCGCACCCGAAGGGCTGCAACGAAGTGGAAGAGCCGGGCATCGCCCGGCTTGCGCGACGGCCGAGCGGTCCCATAGCCGTGCGCCGAACGACACGCAGTCCGTGGCCGGCAAACCCGGCAACGCCGCCGTGCGGTCAGCGCGGCGTCAACATCGGACAACAGACGCGCCCTTGGCGAAGCCGCAGGCGGGGCGGCGTGCGTGCGGGCTTGGGCTTAGCCGCCGCCCCGCCAAGATCAGCGAGCCGAGAGCGCTGCGCGGCCTACCGCAAAAACGCGCGATCTCTGGCGGCAGCCTGCCGCCGCCAGTGCGCGCTCATTTCAGGCCGCGCTCCATTTGAACTCGGCTTTGTGTTTCCTGTTTTAATGTTGCGAAGAAAATCGGCGGTTTTGCCGCCGACTATATCATCTGTCGGATTGAGCCAGGCGCCGGATCGATTCTGTCGTCAGCAAGGTGCGCGTACCGATCTTGATCGCGTCGAGCGATCCCGATTTAATGAGGGCGTACACAGACGACCGGCCAATGCCGAGCGCCTTGGCGGTTTCGTTGATCGAAAGGACGAGAGGTTCCATGAGGGTCTCCGTGTGTGACGATTGTTGGTGGGAGACAGCTCAGGTTGCACATGATTGCGCATGCGTCGTCCGGTAACCCGAACCCGCGCAAATCTGCGAGCGGTTGGAAATTTCGGTAACTGCGTCCTAATGATTTTGGCGCTTTTCGGCGAGTTTTCGGTATCTCCCGAAGCTCCGATCTAGCCGGCGCCCCGATTTATTTTTACTGCCGCGACGATGTCCTTCGCAAATTGCCGCAGTCGCGTGTTCTCCGGAACGGGAATATCGTTACCGTGCTCGTCGCTCGGTTCGCAGCGATCTCTGATGAGATCCATGATCTTGCTTTCGGCGCGATATTCGTCCGGATCGATCGCGCGAAGCGTCGGGTGCTCGATCAAGGCGAGCAGCATTGCCGCATAATCATATTCCTTCGGGCGCCCCCCGCTACTGGGCCGGACCTTCAGAGCTTGAATTACGTCCTCCGGCTCAGCATCGACGAAGATCTGAGCGCTGAACCAGAAGCCATGCGGTGGGAGCACGATCGCGCGGTCGCTGGCGACTTCGGACAACAGCAAGCCGCGCAGCCGTCCGTAAAAGTGGCGGCGGTGGATTGGATGCCGCCTGCCTCCGCGGTCGTAGTAATAGGCTGCAGGCCCGGTTCGGCGACCGAGATAGTCGAAGAGCTTCTCGAGCGTTTCGACGGTTGAACGGCGGCTACTACCGTAGAGGGGAGCTCGCTTTTTCTCGGCGATCCCCAATCCGTACTGAAAATGCCGCCAGTACGCCGCAACGCAGGCCGCAATCGCGAGCAGGGCGATCGCCGCAACAGAAGCGGCCCGACCCATGTCATCTCCATTCAATGCCGCCGCGCCCCAGACGACCAGAAGGAGCAACAAAAGCAGAATGCAGAGCAGGAATGACGTAGCCAGGATCAGGAATCGGCGCCTGACCGCGCGCTCGATGGCGACCGCGACGCGGTCGACTTCTTCTAACCCCAGCTCCTCCTTGTCCTTGGCGTATAAGAGGCGAGCGGCAATCCGCGCGAGGCTCCGATGTGCATCGGCCGGCCGATGCCATACGCCGGTCGAAGCTGAGGTCTCGGCGACGGGCATCGGTTTCCTCCTTCACGCAGATCGTCGAGATAGTCGCTCCACCATTGGGCCATTTCGACGCGTTCGGCCCAATAGGCTGACTGATTGTAAATACGACGTATTGTGCCGCCGACCGCGTGCGCAAGTGCCCGTTCGATCGCGTCGGGATTCCAATAGCCCGATTCGTTGAGAAGCGATGATGCGGAGGTGCGAAATCCATGCGCCGTCATCTGGTCCTTCGGAAATCCCATTCTCCGCAGCGAGGCGTTCAGCGTGTTGTCGCTGATGGGCCGGGACCGCGTGCGAACCGACGGAAAGACATATTGGCCGGAACCCGAGAGGATCCGCATGTCCGCAAGGATAGCCAGCGCCTGCCGCGAAAGGGGCACGGCATGCGGCTGGCGCATCTTCATCTTGCCCTCCGGGATCGTCCAGACCGCCTTGTCAAAATCGATCTCGCTCCATTCCATCTGGCGCATCTCGCCGGGACGCTGGAACAAATGCGGCGTTAGCTTCAAGGCCGCCATGACGGCCGGATCACCCTGATAATCATCGATCGCGCGCAGTAATCCGCCGAACGCCACGGGTTCCGTAATTGCAGGAAAATGCTTCACCTTCGGAATGGTCAGCGCGCCGATCAATAGATGCGCAGGGTCGCGGTCCGCGCGCGCGGTCGCCACGGCATAACGGAAGACACGACTGACGAACGACCGCAGGAGATTTGCTGTTTCCAGCCGACCCCGACGCTCATGCTTGCGGAGTTCATGCAAAATCTCATGCGGGGTGATGTCGGTGATAGGACGCCTGCCGAATTCAGGACCGAGCAGCTTTACGAACCAACGCATCTTTTTCAGCGTCGGCGCGGCCAGACCTTCGCGAGTTTTCTTCTGGATCAGATCGTCGGCCACATGCGCGAAACTGTTGCGAGCGCGCACAGCCGCTTCAATTCTCGCTTCCCGCTTGGTGAAGTTTGGATCGATCGAATGCGCTATCTGCTTGCGGGCGGCGTCACGTGCTTCCCGCGCCTCGGCCAAACTGATCTCGGGATACGAGCCGAGTGCCAACTTCCGCTCAACTCCATTGATGCGATATTTCACCCGCCACAGCTTACTGCCGCTCGGGTTGACCTGGAGGTACAGACCTTTTGCATCCGCAACCTTGTAGGGCTTCTCTCTTGGCTTGGCGTGTCGGATCGCCGCATCGGTCAGAGCCATTTGGGGGCCTCGCAAATTTGGGGGCCTCGGCTGCCCCAAAAAAAGCCCCCAACAGCCATAATTACGGGCAATCAGGGACCATCACCGGCAATCAGTGAATGCCCCATAACTAGCAGAAAACTAGGGGTTTTTCAACCATCAGCAACCGTCTGCTGACAGGGTATTGGAGGCCCGAGCCGGAATCGAACCGGCGTGCACGGATTTGCAATCCGCTGCGTCACCACTCCGCCATCGGGCCTCATGCCAAATAACCGCATCCCTGAAGGATGGGCCGGGGGTTGGACGGCGCCGCTAGTGAGGGGGTTTCGCCGCCTTGTCAAGGATTCGCCCGCGCACCGCGCTGCGCCCATGATGCGGGGTTGGCGGCGCTGGCGTTGCCCGCTATGCGCGTCTATGCGGACAGATGCTGTATTACTATTGCAATACAGCATGGGTTGGGCTAGAGCTGCCCCGCACAGGTTCATGCCCCCAGGGAATCGGAAAAGGCTGATGGCGACCAAGTTTAGCGAAATCACCGCGGCGGACATGCGCTCTGCCATGATCGACAGCCAGCTGCGTACCAACGACGTCATCGACGCGGCGGTGGTCGGCGCGATGGCGGCGGTACCGCGCGAGGCGCATGTGCCCGCCCATCTGACGAGCGTCGCCTATATGGACCGCGCGATCGCGCTGGGCCACGGCCGCGCGCTCAACCCACCGCTGGTCACCGGTCGGATGCTGGTGGCCGCCGCGATCCGCCCCGGCCAGCGCGTGCTGCTGATCGGCAGCGCGACCGGCTATACTGCGGCGCTGCTCGCGCGGCTCGGCGCCGAAGTTCATGCGGTCGAGGAACAGGCTGAACTGATGGCGATCGCGCAGTCGGCGACCGCCGACGCCAATATCCATTGGGTCGCCGGACCTCTAAGCGCGGGCGCGCCGAGCGCCGCGCCGTTCGAACGCATCCTGGTCGAAGGCGCGATTGAAACGCTGCCAGACGCGCTCACCGCGCAATTGGCCGAAGGCGGCCGCCTGGTCGCCGCGCGTCCCGACGGCGCGGTGACGCGGCTGGTCCAGGGGGTCAAGGCGGGCGATGCGATCACGCTGCGCAGCTTTGCCGACATGGACGTCGCGCCGCTGCCCGGCTTTGCCGCGCCGGCGGGCTTTACATTCTAAAAGCCATTTCCCTCCCTGTTTCAGGCTGACATGACGATGCTCGATACCGATAAGAAACGGCCTCTCCCCCGCGCCCGCTGGCTTGCCGGTCTGGCCGTCGGCGCCTTGACCCTGTCGTCGGCGGCGCAGGCCGAAACTTTGCAGGAGGCGCTGGCGAAGGCGTATGAAAACAACCCGACGCTGACCGCGGCGCGCGCCGGACAGCGCGCGAACGATGAAAATGTCCCAATCCAGAAAGCGAGCGGCCTGCCGAATGTTGGCGTCGGGGTCGATTATCAGGAAAATCTGGTGATCCCGGGCAACAGCTTTTTCTCGCCCAAGCGCTTCGTCAGCGTCGGCGGCCAGCTGTCGGTACCGATCTATCAAGGCGGCGCGGTACGCAACGCCGTCAAGGCCGCCAAATTTCGCGTCGAGGCGGGCCAAGCGGACCTTCGCGCGACCGAGGCGAGCATTTTTGCCCAGACCGTCGGCGCCTATATGGACGTCATCCGCGATCAGGCGATCGTCCAGCTCAACCAGAAAAATGTCGCGGTGCTGCGCACCAATTTGCAGGCGACGAGCGACCGCTTCGAAATTGGCGACCTGACCCGCACCGACGTCGCGCAATCAGAGGCGCGTCTCGCGCTCGCCGAAGGCGATCTGCGCACCGCCGAGGCGAACCTGGTCGCCAGCCGCGAATCCTACACCCGCCTGGTCGGCGAGGCGCCCGTCGATCTGGAACAGCCGCCGCAGCTGCCGAACCTGCCCGCCTCGCCCGACGAGGCGGTCGCGATCGCGCTGATCAGTAATCCCGACATCGAAGCCGCGAACCAGATCGTCAACGCCAGCCGCGCCGACATCGGCGTCGCGCGCGCCAGCCGCCTGCCCAAGCTGTCGGCGACGACCAGCGGCGGGTACAACAACAACCTGAATTCGGTGAACGATCCGACGTCCGAGAATGTCACGAAAAGCGCCTCGGCCGGATTGTCCCTGTCAATCCCGATCTTTCAGGGCGGCCGCCCGTCGGCGCAGGTGCGCCAAGCGCAGTCGCGCACCAGCCAGGCGATCGAAAATTACGTCGAGGTCGAACGCAGCGTCATCGCCCAGACCCGCGGCGCCTATGCCGCGTGGCGCGCCAATGAGCAGATCATCGCCGCGACGCAGCAAGCGGTGAGCGCCAACGGCCTGTCGCTGGAGGGCGTGCGCGCCGAAAACAGTGTCGGCACCCGGTCGATCCTCGACATTTTGAACGCCGAGCAGGAATATCTGAACACGCAGGTCCAGCTGGTGTCGGCGCAGCGCAACTCCTATGTCGCCGCCTTCTCGGTCCTCGCCGCGATGGGCAAGGCTGAGGCCCGCGATCTGGGGATCGAAGGCGGCGCGCTTTATGACCCAGAGGTCAACTACAACCGCGTCAAAGGTCAGATCTCTGACTGGGCCGACGATCCCGCGCCGCAGCAACAGGCGACCGACACCCGCGCCGTTCCCGCCGCGACCGCGAGCGTTCCGGTTGGCCCGCCCGCGCTGCCGCGACAATAAGGCTTGGCAAAACACGCCCCCAATCGGTAAGAGCATAGTTAACCATCCGGTAATCGCGATGGTTTAGGGGGTTGGTTATGGGCGATATGTCGCGGGAACCATCGATGGAAGATATCTTGTCGTCGATCAGGCGCGTGATCGCACGCGATGAAGCCCCCGGTGCCGCGCGCGAAATCCGCGTCCCCGAAGCCGACGACATTCTGGACCTCCAGGACGAAGAAGATGACAACGGCGCCGGAACCGCTGCGGCGGCTGACGAGCTGGTATCCGAAGCCAGCGCCGATGCGGCGCGCCAATCGCTCGAAGCCTTGACCGCCGCGATCGCACCCGCCGTTGCCGCCGCGACGGTTGCGGCGCCTGCCGCTGCGGGCCGCACGATGGAGGACGTCGTCCTCGACGCACTGCGCCCGATGCTGAAAGACTGGCTCGACAGCAATTTGCCGTCGCTGGTCGAGGCGATGGTGGCGAAGGAAATCAGCCGGATTACCGGGCGGCGGATTTAATCTAAACTTCCTCCCTGTGGCAAAGCCATGGGGACGTGGCAGCGCGAAGCGCTGACGGAGGGGCTTTGGCGCTACCGTCGCAAGGCCCCTCCACCATTCGCTTCGCGAACGGTCCCCCTCCCCATGCCTGCGGCACAGGGAGGATCTATCCCGCCCAATCCTCCAGCAGATAACGCGCGATCGCCAGTGGCGGCGGCGCCAGGAACGGCGCCCCCATGTCACCCGCCAGCGCGGCGCGCACCTCGGCCTTGTCGACCCACATCGCCGCCTCGATCTCGGTCGTATCGAGCGTCAGTGCCGGATCGCTGGTCACGGCGCGGCAGCCGATCATCAGCGATGACGGAAAGGGCCACGGCTGGCTCGCCACATAGGTTACGTCGGCAACGCGAATCCCCGCCTCCTCGAACAATTCGCGCGCCACCGCCTCCTCCAGCGATTCGCCGGGTTCGACGAACCCTGCCAGCGCTGAGAAAAAGCCTGGCGGAAAGCCGCCCTGCCGCCCGACCAGCACCCGCCCGTCGCACTCGGCGAGCATGATCACGACCGGATCGACACGCGGGAAATGTTCGGCGTTGCAGCTGCCGCAGCGGCGCCCCCAGCCGGCGCGAAATACGTCGGTCGGCGATCCGCACACCGCACAGAAGCGATGCCGCGCGTGCCAGTCGATCAGGCTACGCGCCCCGCCGTACAGCGCCGCTTCCGGCCCCGACAACAAGGGCAGCAGGCGCATGACGGTGCGTGAGCGCGCGTCGATGCGCCCACCCGGCGCTGCTTCGCGAACGAAATGCGGAATGCCCCCTTCGTCGAGGCCGAGCAGCAGCAGCGCGCGGTCGTCCGCGAGATCAAGCGCGTCCCAGCGCAGCCCCCCGCCCTCGCCCGGCACGAAATCGATCCCGTCGAGCGCCAGACAGCGCGCGCGCGGATCGGCGGCGGCGGCTGCGAACTTCGCGGTATCACTGCGCAGCTGGTCGGCGCGGTCCAGCCACGCCCCGGTGAAACCCAGCGGGAGCGGCATCAGGCCATCACATCCTTCATCACCGTCTCACCGAACTTTGCCTGGAACGACACGGTTTCGGGGGGCATGATCTGCGTATAGCCGCCGACGCGGTAACCAAGTTTGCGGTGGACAAATCCGATCGTTCCCGCGGCGCCCGCCCAGCCGAACAATCCCTCGCCGCCGGGTGAGCTTGGCAGTGACACCCGCCCCCCGGCGCCAAAGCCCTGGCCATCGACGAAGGTGCCCTTGCGATCGACAGCATCGCTCAGCATGTTCGACATCGCAAGGCGCGCCGTCTCGACCTTCATGACCCGTTTGCCGTCCGTCTCGCCTTCGCCCAGCAGCATCGCGAGGAAGCGGTCATAATCGCGCGCGCTCGACACCAGCCCACCCCCGCCAAAGGGATAAGGGGGCGGGTCGAGATAGATCGAGCTGGTCGCCGGGTCGAACGGGATCAACGCGCCGCCGAACGCCGCGTAATTGCTGGTGAACCGCCCGACGTCCTTGGCCTCGACCATGAAGCCGGTGCTCGTCATCCCCAGCGGATCGAACAGCCGCGCCTTCAAAAACGCGTCGAACGGCTGCCCCGACACCACCTCGATGACCCGGCCGAGCAGGTCGAGACTGATCGAATAGCTCCATTTGGTGCCGGGTTCATAAACAAGCGGCAGCGCCGCGAGTCGATCCGCCATCACCGCCAAGCTCGGCGCGGCTTTCACATCAGCAAAGCCCGGCAGCGCCATCCGGCTCGCCTGCCCCCCGACGATACCATTGTCATCATAGGCTTTTTTGATCGGGCCTTTCTGAATGATGTTGTAGCCAAGCCCCGCGGTATGGGTGAGCAGATGGCGCACCGTAATCTGTGTCTTGGCGGGGCGCAGGTCGATGATCGACCCGTCGGGGGTAACCTGCACCTGCATTTGGGCGAAAGCGGGCAGGAAATCGGCGATCGGCTGGTCGAGTTTCATCTTGCCGTCTTCGATCAGCAGCATCGCGGCGATGCCGGTCACCGGCTTGGTCATCGAATAGAGCCGCCATAATGTGTCGGGGCCGACCGGCACCGCATCGCTGATCGATTGCACCCCGGCGCCGAAAAAGTCGGCGGGCGCCTGTCCCTTGCCGATCGCGGCGAGGGTACCGGCGAGTTCGCGGCGGTCGACGAAGCCTTTGATGAAAGCGTGGGTCGCGGGGTAAAGCTGTGCGCCGCTTTCCTTCCACGCGAAGGCAGCGCGCGGCAGCAGCGCGGCACTGCCACCCAGCGCCAGACCGCCCAGCAGCGCGCGGCGCGAAACCATCATGTTCATCCGTCTCTCTCCAGCATCTTGTCGATCAGTTTGCGATAGAGCGTCGGCAGCCCCGCCGCGTCAAGGTCCGAGATCGGCCACCATATGCCTTCCGCTGCGGCATCGCGGGTTTCGGGGGGAGGTTCGCGGCGGACGAGTTTCAGCGTCAGGTCAAAATGGGTGAAGCCATGGTCGACCTCGGCGATGCCCGACTCGCTCGGGCGCGCATCGGTCCATTCGCCTCCCGGCAGCGCGCGCATCCCGCCGAGCATGCCTTTGTCGGGGCGGCGGACGAGCCACACCTGCGCGTCGCGCTCGATCCAATGCGCCAGCCCGTGGCGATGCGGCTTCGCTTTCTTGGGCGGCTTGAGCGGCAAGCGCTCGATATCGGGGCGCCCGCGCGCGCGGCAATCGGCCAGCAGCGGGCAGATTGCGCACGCGGGGCCGCGCGGGGTGCAGATAGTCGCGCCCAGATCCATCAGCGCCTGCGCAAAATCGCCCGGGCGATCCGGCGGCACCAGCGGTGCCAACGCCGCACGAATCTCGCGTTTGGCGAGCGGTAGCGGGGTTTCGATCAGGCGGTGGCGCGCGATCACACGCTCGATATTGGCATCGATGACGACCGCCGGTCGGCCAAAGGCAATCGCCGCGACCGATGCCGCGGTATAGTCACCGATCCCCGGCAGCGCGCGCAAAGCCGCCTCGCTATCGGGAAAGCGCCCATCATGCTCGGCAACCACCGCCCGCGCGCAGGCGAGCAGATTACGGGCGCGGGCGTAATAGCCGAGCCCCGCCCACGCCGCCATGACATCGGCGTCCTCCGCCGCCGCCAGATCGGCAACCGTCGGCCAGCGTTCAGTAAAGCGCGCAAAATAGGCTGCAACCGCCGCGACGGTGGTCTGCTGCAACATGACTTCGGCCAGCCAGATGCGATAGGGATCAGGCACTGCGCCGCTGCCCGGCGCGATCCGCCACGGCAGCACCCGCGCGGCGCGGTCGTACCACGCCAGCAACCGCGGCGCGAAATCGCGCGCGCTAACCTCATCGATGTCGGAAGTCTGGACGCTCACCCCCCGCCTATGGCATGGCACCCGCGATGACGAAAGACGCGGGAGACGACGGGCCGACCAAGAAGGCCAAGGCGAAAGGCGGGGCGAAAAAGCCCGCCAAGCCCGCGCCGCGCGTCTATGAACGTCCGCGCGGCGGCGAGGCGCGTATGATTTCCGACCTTGTCCCCGAAATCGGCCGCGCCGCCTTTCGCAAATTCGGTTTCATCCAAAGCTCGGTGGTCAGCCGCTGGCGCGAGATCGTCGGCGACCGGCTCGCCGATGTGACCCAGCCCGCGATGATCCGCTTTCCGGTCGGCGCGAAAGCAGGCGGCACGCTGCACCTGACGATCAGCGGCGCGCACGCCCCGATGTTGCAGCATTTCGCCCCCGACATCATCGCCGCGGTCAACCGCTTCTTTGGCTATGCCGCGGTCGCGCAGGTGCGGATGACGCATGGCCACGTCACCCCCGCCGCGCCCGTTCAGCCACCAGCCATGCTCAAACCCGTACCCGCCGAGCTGGGGGACAGCCTGCGCGACATTGGCGACCCGGAACTGCGCACCGTGCTCGAACGCATGGCGGCAGGACTGGCCGCCGCACCCAAACTTCCCCGGATCAGTTGAAGAAAGACCCGCCGACGATGGCCGCATATGACGATTCCCCGCTCGATCGCCGTACTGCGGTACTGGCATTGTCGGGCGCCGCACTGACCTTGATCGCCGCGACGCCTACCAAGGCGAAACTGTGGTCCGCGACCGTGACCACCAGCCCGATCGGTGCGCATGTCGTCGGCAACCCCGCGGCCAAAATCCGGCTGGTCGAATATTTCAGCTACACCTGCCACGTCTGCGCCGACTTCGCAAAGCTGGGCTCGGCGCCGCTCAAGACGCAGTATATCGACCGCGGGCTGGTCCTGTTCGAATATCGCAATCTGGTGCGCGACCCGTTCGACATGACGGCGGCGCTGCTCGCACGCTGTGGCGGTCCTGCCGCCTTCGCGCGCAATCATCAGGCGATTTTTGCTGCTTTCGATACGTGGACGGCCAAGGTGAAGAACGCCACCGACGCCCAGAAGACCAGCTGGTTCGAAGGCACCACTGGCCAACGCGCGCGCAAGATCGCCGCCGATACGGGCCTCACCGCGCTGATGCGCGCGCGCGGCTATACGCAGGCGCAGCTCGACGCCGCGCTCGATAGCGAGGTGGCACAGGCCGAACTCACCGGGATGACCAATATCGGACGCAGCGCCGATCGCGTCGGCGGTACCCCGACCTTTTTCATCAACGGCCGCAACGCCGAAGTCGTCGCCTGGCCGGCGCTCAAATCGAAACTCGACCTCGCGATCAAGGGATCGTAAAAGCCTGCCATCTTGTTTCCGGAGAACAGCATATCATGACCGCATCGCTTCGTACCGCCCTTCTCTCTTCGCTCGGCGCGCTCGCCTTGGCCGGTTGCGGCGGCGGCGCCAGCGACACCACCAAGGAACAGGATGTCGTCGCCAAGGTGGCGGCGCCCGCAGGCAAGAGCTGGTCGCAGGTCGTCAGCTTCGACGGCGACGGGGTGGTGATGGGCAACCCCGACGCGCCGATCAAGCTCGAAGAATTTGGCGCCTTTACCTGCGGCCATTGCGCCCAGTTCACCAAGGATTCGCACGATGAGCTGAAGCGCGATTTCGTCGACACCGGCCGTGTGTCGTACAAGCTGACCCCGTTCATGCTGCATCCGGTCGATGCCATCGCCGGAGCCATTGCAAAATGCGCCGGCCCCGACCGTTTCTTCCCGCTCGCCGACGCGACCTTCCTTGAGCATGAGGCGTTCATCGCCGGGGCGCAGAAGCCGCAGCCGGGGATCGAGGCCGCCATGCAGCTGCCCCCCGAACAGCGCTTCACCGCGCTCGCCAAGGGCTGGGGCATCGATCAATTTTACCAGCAGCGCGGCGTCCCCGCCGCGACCATCCAGGCGTGCCTGAGCAAGGTCGACAATGTGTCGGCGATCGAAAAGGGCACCAATGCCGGGGTCGAGAAATATCAGATCACCGGCACCCCGACCTTTGTGCTCAACGGCCAGGTCGTCGAAGGCATCAACACCTGGGGTCCGCTCCGCGACCGCCTGCGCACGATGGGCGCGCGCTGAAAATATGCAATGCTCCCTGCCGCGAAGCGGTGGGGAGGGGGACCGCCGCCGCAGGCGGTGGTGGAGGGGCAGCGACGCCAGCGCCAAAGCCCCTCCGTCAGCGCTTCGCGCTGCCACCTCCCCATGGCGTCGCCACAGGGAGGATCGATATCTGCCCCTTGCGACTCCCCCGCCCGCACGGCATGACGGCTGGCAGGGGGAAATGTGACAGCAGCGTTGCACCATCCGCGATTCGCTGACCTGCACGGGGCCATTCCGTGCAGATAAAACGCCTGCGCCTGACCGGTTTCAAATCCTTCGTCGAACCCACCGAACTGCGCATCGAGCCCGGGCTCACCGGCGTCGTCGGTCCCAATGGCTGCGGCAAATCGAACCTGCTGGAGGCGATCCGCTGGGTGATGGGCGAATCCAGCCCCAAATCGATGCGCGGCGGCGGCATGGAAGATGTCATCTTTGCCGGCACCGCATCGCGCCCGGCGCGAGATTTTGCCGAGGTCGCACTCCATTGCGACACCGAAGGCGCCCTCGTCGCGGGGCTGTCCGATGGCGGCGACGGCGACGACCTGGAAATCATCCGCCGTATCGAGCGCGGTACCGGCAGCGCCTATCGCGCCAATGGCCGCGACGTGCGCGCCAAGGACGTCGCGCTGATCTTTGCCGACGCGGCAACCGGCGCACACAGCCCCGCGCTGGTCAGCCAGGGCAAGATCGCCAATGTCATCGCCGCCAAACCGACCGAGCGCCGTGCGATGCTGGAAGAAGCCGCCGGGATCGCCGGGCTGCATGTCCGCCGAAAGGATGCCGAGCAGAAATTGCGCGCGACCGAAACCAACCTGACGCGGCTGTCCGAAATCACCGCCGACATGGAGGTACGCGCCAATGCACTGCGGCGGCAGGCGCGCGCGGCGGAGAAATACAAGAAGCTGAGCGATGACATCCGCATCGCCGAGGGGCGACTGATCTACGCACGCTGGCGCGATGCCGCCGCCGCCGCCGATCAGGCGCGCCGTGACTCGGATGCCGCCGAGGCGGCGGTCAAAACCGCGCAGCACGAGCTGGAAACCGTCTCTGCCGCGCAGACCGAGGTCGCCACGCGGGTCGCCGCCGCGCGCCAAGATGCGCAGGCGCAGCGCGACGCGCTGGCCGAAGCAACCGCGACGCAGGTCCGCTTGCAGGGCGAAGAGCGCGCCGCGCGTCAGCGCCTCGACGATCTGGCGGCGCAGCAGGCGCGCCTCGCCGACGACCGGGATCGCGAAGGCGAGCTGGCCCGCGAAGCGCATGGCGCGCTGACCGCGCTCGATACGGAAACCAAATCCCTGGCGCAGGCCATCGCCGCGCACGACGCGGGCAAGGCGGCGCTCGCCGACGCCAATCTCGCGGCGCAGGCGCGCCTCCGCGACGCCGAGGTTGCGCTGGCACAGGCGCGTGCCAAGGCCGCGAGCGAGGCCGCCGATCGCCGCATTGCGGTATCGGCGCGCGACAGCGCCGACGCCACGGTCCGCCGCATCGCGAGCGACAAGGTGCGGGTAGAGGCCGAAATCGCCGCGCTGGGCGACAGCGCCGCGCTCGCAGCGACCCATGCCGACAGCGTGACGGCCGCCGAAGCCTCCGAAGCCGCGATTGCCGCCGCCGAAACCGCACTGCAAAACGCCGAAGCCGACCGCGAAGCGACCGCCGCCGATCTGGCAGGCATCGAAGCCGGACTGGCCGAAGCGCGTACCACACTCGCTGCGCTCGACGGCGAAGCGGCGACACTCGAACGCGCCCTGGCCGCCGGGCGTCGCGACGAAGACCGCATCCTCGACCAGTTGCGCGTCACGCCGGGCTATGAGGCCGCGCTCGCCGCTGCTTTGGGCGATGATCTCGACGCCGGGACCGACGGCGGCGCAGCGCGCAGCTGGGGCGGCGCTGAGACGCGAGCCGACGATCCCGCGCTGCCGACCGGTACCCAGCCGCTCGCGCAATTCGTGACAGCGCCGGCCGCACTCGCGCGCCGCTTGGCGCAAGTTGCCGTCGCCGACACCGACAGCGGCCAGCCGCTCGCGGTCGGCCAGCGGCTTGTGACGACCGATGGCGTGATGCGCCGCTGGGACGGTTTTGTCGCGCGCGGCGACGGCGCCACCGCGACCGAGCGCCTGCAACGCCAGAACCGCCTCGACGCGCTGGCGGCGCAGCGCCCGCAAGTCGAGCTGGGCGTGCAGGAATTGCGCGACCGGCGCGATGCCACCGCCGCCAAAGCCGCCGAGCTGACCGAAGCCGCCGCCGCGGCGCGCAAGGCGCTGGCGCAGGCCGACGAAGCGCGTCGCACGGCGCTGCGCGCCGCCGATCAGGCGCAGGCTGCGCTCGATCGGCATCGCGATGCCACGGCGCTGTTCGACCGGCGGCTCGCCGAGATCGCTGATGCGGCAAAAGAAGCTGCCGAGGCGTTGGCCGTGCAGGAAGCGGCGCTTGCCGCGCTCCCCGATGACAGCATCGCGCGCGCCGCACTCGATGCCGAGGAACAGGTCGCCGAACGCGCGCGAGGCGACGCCAACAGCGCCCGCGAAGCCCTCGCCGCGCACGAACGCAGCCTCGCCAGCCTGAGCGAGCGGCAAGCGGTCGTAAGCGCTGAAATCAAGAGCTGGAAGGCCCGGGCGGGTGAAGCGGCGCGGCGGGTGACCGAGATGGACAAGCGCGCCGATGCGCTCACTGCCGAAGCCGCCAAGCTCGCCGACGTCCCGGCCAAGCTCGCCGAACAGCGCGCCGCCGCCGAAGCGCAGCAAGCTGCGCTGCGCGACAAGGTCGCGGCGGCGGAAGCACAGGAGCGCGCCGCAGAAGCCGCGCTGCGCGAGGCCGAAACCGCACTGAGTGCCATCCGCGAGCGTGTCGCCGCGGCGCGCGAAACCCGTGCGGGTGCGATCGCGCGATCCGAAAATGCCGAGCTGCGCCGCATCGAGATGGGCCGCCTGTCGGGCGAACGCTTTGAATGTCCACCGCCGCTGTTGCCGCAAAAGGTCGGGTTCGACGGTGAGAGCGTGTCGGACGCGACCCAAGAGTCCGCGCTGCACGACCGGCTGATCGCCGAGCGCGAACGACTCGGCCCGGTCAACCTCGTTGCCGCCGACGAACTGGTCGAACTCGACGCCGAGCGCGAAAAGAGCACCGCAGAGATCGAGGAGCTGACGCAAGCCGTCCACCGCCTGCGCGGATCGATCGGCAACCTCAACCGCGAGGGCCGCGTCCGCCTGCTCGCCGCGTTCGAGACCGTCAACGGCCATTTTCAGCGCCTGTTCACGACCCTGTTCGACGGCGGCCAGGCGCATCTCGAACTCGTCGATTCGGACGATCCGCTGGAAGCGGGGCTGGAGATCATGGCCCAGCCGCCCGGCAAGCGCCTTGGTACGCTCACCCTGCTGTCGGGTGGCGAGCAGGCGCTCACCGCAGTCGCGCTGATCTTTGGCCTGTTCCTGACCAACCCGGCGCCGATCTGCGTCCTCGACGAAGTCGATGCGCCGTTGGATGACGCGAATATCGAACGTTTCTGCGACCTGCTCGACCGCATGACGCGCGAGACCAACACGCGCTATCTGATCGTCACCCACAATGCGGTGACGATGGCGCGCATGCACCGCCTGTTCGGGGTGACGATGATCGAAAAGGGGGTCAGTCGGCTGGTGTCGGTCGATCTGGGAGCGGCGGAGGAACTGCTGGCGGCGGAGTGATCAGGGCGCCATTCCGACGACCAGCATCGCGGCAAATACCAGGAGCCCGGCAAAACGGTTGCTGCGGAACTTCGCCAGCGCATCCTCGCCATTCGTTGGATCGAGCGTCACGATCTGCCCCGTCAGATGCACTGCCGCGGGCAGCAGCGCGATCAGCACCAGCGGATCGGGCCGTACCGCCCACAACGCGCCGCCCCACCAAGCGAGTGCAAAGCCATAGCATAGCGCGACCCCGCCCTTCACATGGCGCCCCATCGCGCGCGCGCTCGACTTGACCCCGATCAGCATATCGTCCTCGATATCCTGCAATGCATAGATGGTGTCGTAACCGATCACCCACGCGATGCAGCCCGCGTAAAGCAGGGGTAGCGCCATACCGCCGCCGCCGCCGACCGCGACCCAAGCAACCAGCGCGCCCCAGCTGAACACCAGCCCCAGCCACGCCTGCGGCCACCAAGTGATGCGCTTCATGAAGGGATAACCGGCGACCAGAATGAGGCTGGCGAGCGCGACGATCTGCGCGGGCAACGGCAATTGGAGCAGCACGAGCAGGCCGACCAGCGACAGCAGCACCGCCCATAGCGCAGCATTGCGCACCGAAACCGCGCCGCTGGCGACCGGGCGCGACGCGGTGCGTGCCACTTTGGCGTCCAAGTCGCGATCGACGATGTCGTTGTAAACGCAGCCTGCGCCGCGCATCGCGATCGCGCCGAGCAGCAGCCACAAAAACAGGGGCCAATGGCTGACCGCGCCGCCACCCAGCGCCAGCCCGAAAGCGCAGGGCCAATAGAGCAGCCACCAGCCGATCGGCCGGTCGAACCGTGCGAGCAGCGCATAGGGCCGCACCGCAGCGGGCAGCAGCGCCACAAAACCACGCAGCTGGGAGTCGGGAGGATGGGTGGCGGTCATGGAGCGCGGGCGATAGCAGCCGTTGCGTCGTCGATAAATGCCCGATTGTTCGTCAGACGACGGCGTTCATCACGTGGTGCAAAGCGACGGCGTCACGCCCGCGGACGGATAGACGCGCGTCAGATCGCGTCCTTCACGAACATTATACGCGGCCTCCGACCGAATCGTCTTTGGCCCCAGCCAGCTGCCATAGGCAATCGGTTGGTAGGTGTAGGTGAGTTCAACCACCATCACCGCGGTGCCCTGAACCGCGACCACCCGCTTGCCGACGGGTCCCATGCCTGGAAATCCCGTCCCGGTGGCTCCAGTACCCGCGGGGCCATAGAGGGACTGAACCGGCAAGTCGCCATAGCAGCGCTGCCATTTGATCGTTTGGCCGCCATCGGCGTTGCGTTCCAGGCTGGACAAGACAATTCGCCCTCTCCCCCGCAGATTCAGCCCGCGCGCCTGCTCCTCGGCGCCAGTGAAAACCTCGTTGATGTCGAGTTCGCGGACCTGCGGCAGCGACATATTGGTGCCGAACGCGATTCGCGACGCATTGTCGGCAGCGCTGAGGCTGATCTGGCTGATTCGGGTGTTGACCAAGGCCAGATTGGCCATTTCGATTCCGCCAAAACCGACAAGGACCAGCAGCGGAATGCAAAAAGCCATTTCGATCAAGACGGTCGCGCGGTTGTCGCGCGCGAGCCGACGCCGCGCCATGCGGCGGACAGCCAATTTTGTCCAAAAAGGGAAAGCGGTCATGGGCATATGGGCCTGCTTGTTTCGGTGTTGTTGTTGTAGGGCTGGTTGCGCAGCACAGTGGTCGATCGGAGCGTCGTCTGGTCCGACTGACCCAGCATGCGCCAGACCGGCAACACGTTGGTGAAGGTCATGCTGACGGTATAAAGAACGACGTCTTCGGCACCGCCATTGCCCTCCAGACCACGGTCATCATCATATCTATTGTTGTTGTTCAGATCGGTGAAACACTCGTTGGCGTCGCGGACGCCGTTCGCCGGCAACTTTTCGACCCACGGCTCAGGCCTGCCGATTGCGTCATAACTTTCATAGGCTTTGCGCGAAAAGCTGACTTGTGCATCCTTGAATACCACCAGCACCTTTTCCCGGACGGACGCATCAAGGCCAGCCTGATTCAGCGCATTGCCCTCCAGCGTTGCGGCGCGGGCCGCATTGCTGACGGCGCCTTGCAGCACATGCTGGGCATAGAATTTCCAACCATAATCGATGATGCCGAGCAGCAGCAGCAAAAAGACCGGTGCGGTCAGGGCAAATTCGACCATCGCCGTGCCGCGGCGATCGCGCGCAAGGCCGCGGCGATTGATGATCAACCGGCGGATCATTGCGAAAGCCTCAGCTTGGAAATCTGCCGGGCAATCGCCTGGAACTGCTCGTTGAGCTGCGCGGCGTTATTCGCCTGATAGGCGGCGCCGGGCGACGCGCAGTTGCGCAGGTTCGTGGTCAGGCTTGTACCAAAACTGACGACCCAGATCGTGGTATTGTTGCCCCTGGCCTGCGCGCAGATCTGCTGAAAGCGGTTGGTGTGCCGGTTGACCGCATCGGTGTCGCTGGATGCCCCGATACGGCCGGTCGAGCGCTCCTCGCTCTGGAACGAGAAATTGTTGCGCGGCGCGGTCGGTTCGCCGTCGGTCATGAACACGATGTGGCGGTTGATCGGGCGGTTGTTCGGCGCGGTCGCATTATCGCCCGCCAATATGCCCGTCGGCGACAACAGCCGCGCGCCCCATACCATTCCGACGTCGTGATAGGTAAAGCCTTGTGGTCGCAAGGTTTCGATCCGGTCGATAAATGTGTCGCGATCAGCAGCGGTCATGGTGGTCAGCCGCATCGCTGGCGGTGGGCAAGCAGCTGTGTCCGAACCGCTATCCGCTTGATCGCCGAAACTGTTGACGTTCGTTATGGCATTGGATGTGGTTTCCGTCTGCGAACTGCGGCTATAGGCAAATTCCGGCAGAAACATCTGCCATTGCGTCAGCGGATCGGACGTCGGAACCAGATCGATGTTCATATCATAGGCGTCGGACGGCGCGGTACTGGTCGGACCGAACGGCTTGGTCGCGCGCTCGATGATGCAGCCATCCCAAGTGAAAGTCTCTTCGACGCCGCGCGTACCGGTCTTGAAGGTGAGCGGATTGCCATATTTGGCCGGACTGACGTCCATTTCGTCATCTTCGCTGCTATTTTTATAAGTGAAATAGCTGAACTGCTTCACCGGCGGCTGCGTCAGCGTGGAGGGCGATGTTTCGGTATAGATGTGCGGTCTGGTGCGGCGCTGGCAGCGATTGGGGTTGGAGCCGGTGTTCCAGCGATATTCATAGCGCGTGTAGGTCCAGTCCTGTTCGACGTTGGACGTGGTAATGCGGTTGCCGTTGCCATCGACATATTGGTCGGTCTGCGTGCTGCGCGCGGCGCCCGACTTGCTCGCTGTTCCACCTTCTGCCTGCGTCGGAATGCTGCAATTGGCTTGCGTGATGCCGCTTCCAAAGTTGGACCAGCCGGACCAGTTGCTGCCCGACGTGGGGTTGCCTGGATAGGTGCTGCCACTGGGCGACCCGGTCGTTGTTGTCCCGGTGCCCCACACATCGATAAAGGTCGGGAAACGCGTCGGCATTTCCACCTGGTCCGCGATCCAGCTTGGATTTTCTTCCAGCAGGATCGCGCCGACATTTACCGTGTTGCTGTAAGGGACGATGCCGAACCGCAGGCGACCATCGCCCATGTCGGCAGTGGTGAGCGTGTCAAAAAAATCGATCGACGCTGCCTGCAGCGCCTCCAAACGGGTTACGGAGTCGCCCGAATTGACGTTCCTCATCGACCCCGTCACGTCGAGCACCATCATGATGTCGGTATTGGACACTTCCAGTTTGGCGGTGCAGGTCACGGCCAGGTTGAAGTCGTCAAACCCGAATATCTTCATGATCTCGGTCGGAAGGCGGGCGGATGCCGACCCGGTGACATCCGACGCATTCAAAGCCTGCGACGAAAAGGTCACGCCGGTGCTGCCATAGGCGCCGGCGGTATAGTTGAATGCGAACATCTTGTTCGCCTCGGCCTTCGCCGCGTCCGTATAGGTGCCGCCCGCCTGCGCGCGGCGACCGGCCAGCACGCCCGCGTCACACGCCTGCTGCAGCCGCAGCTGCGCCATATAGGCGCGGCCGATGTCGATCCCGGAGCCGATCATACCGAGCACGGGTACAATGGCCGCCGCCGTCAGCATCATCGCGTTGCCGCGTTTGTCGCGCAACAGACTGTTGGTACCCAGCCGCAGTCGGCTGAAAACGGTCCCTCGCATGGTCTAACCCCTCTTGGTCCAGACACGCGGCCCACTACAGATGCGTGGCTGGTAGTTCGCACTAGGGCGGAACTGCTTACCAAATCGCTAATCGGAGGCCGCGGGATATGCCGCCGAATGGCGGTATTTGACCCGGATCGGGACAAGTTGGCGCGCTGCACGCGGCGGCTGTGCAAAATGTCGGCGTCTGCTATCGCTGAACCATGCCCGCAACGCCCGCCTGGCCGCCCGCCAGCACGCCCCGCCTGTTTGTCGATATGCCGCTGGCGGTCGATGCCGGGCCGACGATCGACGGTCCCGCCGCCCATTATCTGCTGAATGTCATGCGGTTGAAAATCGGTGCGCCGATCCTGTTGTTCGACAACCGCAGCGGCGAATGGCTGGCCAGCGTCGCCGATGCAGGGAAACGATCGCTCACCGTCCGTATCGACCATCAGACGCGGTCGATCGAACGCGTTCCCGACCTTTGGCTGTGTTTCGCGCCGGTCAAAAAAGCCCGGCTCGACTGGATCATCGAAAAGGCGACCGAGCTGGGCGTCGCGCGATTACAGCCGGTGATTACCGAACGCACGATCGTCGAACGCGTCAAGCGCGAGCGGTTGGAGGCGCAGATTGTCGAGGCATGTGAGCAATGCGGTCGCACCGCGCTGCCGGTGCTGGGCGAACCGATCAAATTGGCGCAGTTGCTGGCCGATTGGCCCGCCGACCGCGCCTTGCTGTTTGCCGACGAAGCGGGCGGCGTCCCGCTGTCCGCCGTGGACGCGCCCGCCCCCGCCGCAATCCTGACCGGCCCCGAGGGCGGCTTTACAGCGCGCGAGCGTGACCTGTTGCTCGCCACCTCAGAGGTGCGCCGTATCGCGCTTGGTCCGCGCATCCTGCGCGCCGAGACGGCAGCGATTGCCGCCATCGGCTTGTGGATGGCGCAGCATGGTGATTGGACGGACGGCGCCTGAACGCGCGAAGCTGTTCCGTTCCCGGACAGATTTCGATCCAAGTCCCCGATTTTAACCGCATATTAGCTGTGCATGGGCATAGCGGCCCGATGCAACGGCAGGACCAGAGCCGATCTTGCTGGCGTGGGGGCCAGTATGCGCAGCTTATACGAACCTTGGTGGCGTTCGTCGGGCTGGCGCTGACGCTCGTCGCCAATCCGGCGGTGGCGCAGACGACCACGACCTATAGCAACACCATCACCGGCACGATTAGCGAGACCGCGACCACCTGTACCAGTCCGATGGTGCGCAATTTCACCGTCGCCGCGAACGCACAGATCAGCGACGTGAACATCGGGGTGCAATTCAGCCACAGCTATCGCGGCGACATTCGGGCGACTTTGGTGTCGCCGACCGGCACGGTGGTCAATCTGATCACCAATGTCGGCACGTCGGCTGACCATCTGAACGTCCTGTTCGACGACAGCGCCGCGACGAGCATAACCACCCACACCGCAAACGATAATACCACCGCCGCGCCGCCCTATCAACGGACCTTTAGCCCGGAGGGCTCGCTCGCGAGTTTCAACGGCCAAGGGTCTGCCGGCATATGGCAGCTGACCATCTGCGATTCGCTGAACGGCGACACCGGAAATTTCACCCGCAGCGACCTGACGCTGGCAACGGTGCCCATCGCGCCATCGGCCGATCTGTCGCTGACCAAATCGGTGAGCAACGCCGCGCCTGCCGTGGGCGCCAGCATCAACTATGTGCTGAGCGTCACCAACGCCAGCGGATCGGCACTGACCGCGAGCGGGGTGACGGTGCAGGATGTGCTGCCCGCCGGTTTCGCTTTCACCGGCGCCTCAGGGTTCGGCAGCTATAACAGCACCACCGGAGTCTGGACGGTCGGCAGCATCCCGCCCGGCACCACCCGCACCCTGACGATCACCGGCACCGTTACCGCGACCGCAGGTGCAACAATCACCAATGTCGCCGAAGTCAGCGCCTCATCGGCGTTCGATTTCGATTCGACCCCCGGCAATGGCGCGGCGGGCGAGGACGACTATGACACCGCCAGCTTCACCGTAACGGGAACCCGCGTCGCCGGGACGCCGCCGACCCTCGTCTGCCCGGTCGGCAGCACGGTGCATGATTGGGACGGCGTCAGCTGGGCCGCAGGATCGACCAGCGGCACCTATGCATTGACCGCGATTGGCACGCTGAATTTCAATATCGGGATCAGCGGCGGGGTATTTCTGAATAACGCCACCTATGGCGGTCAGTCGCCGACACGGCAGAATATCGTCACCGGCGGCCTGTCCCCAGCACAATTTTCGATCTTCCAGATCGCCGACTTCGCCAGCCAGTCGGGCGCGATCACCACGACGATGACCTTGCCGACGGCGGTCCCCGGTGCCCAGTTCCGGGTTTTCGACATCGACTATGCCGCGGGCCAGTTCGCCGACCGGCTGACCGTGACCGGCAGCTTCAATGGCGCGCCGGTCACGCCGACGCTGACCAACGGGATCAGTAATTATGTCATCGGCAACAGCGCCTATGGCGACGTGACCTCGGCCGACAACAGCGCCAACGGCAATGTCGTCGTCACCTTTGCGACGCCGGTCGATACGATCGTCATCACCTATGGCAGCCATGGCTTGGCGCCCGCCGATCCGGGGCAGCAAGGCGCCGCGATCCACGACATGACCTTCTGTCGTCCGACCGCCAATCTGACGATCGCCAAGACCAGCAGCGTCATCAGCGATCCGACCAACGGCACCACCGATCCCAAGGCGACCCCCGGCGCGACGATGCGCTATTGCATCCTCGTCACCAACAATGGCAGCGGCACCGCGACCGCGATCAACGTCGCCGATGCGCTGCCCGCGACAACGGCCTTTGTCCCCGGTTCGCTACGCAGCGGCACGACCTGCGCAGGGGCGGCGACGGTCGAGGACGACAATGCCAGCGGTGCCGACGAAAGCGACCCCTTCGGCGCATCGATCACCGGCACCACCGTGGCTGCCACCGCGCCGACGCTGGCACCCGCAACCGCGCTCGCGATCATCTTCAACGTGACGATCAACTGATGCCGCGCCCTTGTCGATTCCGGTGCAGCGCCCTGTTTATGCTTGCCGCGTTCGTGACGGCGCCCCCGGCATTGGCCCAGCGCGTCATCGTCAACCCATCGTTCGAATCGAACGACCCACAGGGACCGGGCGCCGCAAATTACGAGATCTACTCGAACGGCGCGGTACCCGGTTGGGATTCAGCATCAGGCGAAATCGAGCTTTGGGACACGAACTTCAACGGCGTCCCGGCCTTCGCGGGGTCGGTGTTTGCCGAAATGAACGCCAATGTTCCCGGCGCCTTTTACCAGAATATCTGCATGGTCAATGGCGAGTCGATCGAGTGGACATTTGCCCATCGCGCCCGGTCAGGCGGCCCCGCGACGCAGACCGCGCGGTTTCAAATCGCCAATATGTCGGGCGCGCTCATCCAGAATCTCGCGACCCAGGCATCGACGATAAACAATGTGTGGAACGTCAACAACGGTGCGGCGACCTATAGCGGCGCGTCCGGCGTCCAGCGCGTCCAGTTCATTACCACCGATCCGGGCAGTTTTGGGAACTTCCTTGACGATATCCGGATCACGCTGAACCCGTTTGTCGAGCTGTCGACCACTTCGGCGTCAGGCGTAGAATCGCTGGCGACGGCGAACCTGCCGACGCTGACCGTCAACGGCACGCTGTTCACCGCGCGCACCGTCAATGTCAGCATCACCGGCGGCACTGCGGTGCGCGGTACGGACTATACGACCCCCGGCGGCGGCGCGAGCTTTACCGTCACCATTCCCGCGGGGACGTATCAGAACACCGCGGTTCCGCTCGGCATCCAGATTATCGATGACGCCTTGACCGAAGGCAGCGAAACGATCCAGATCGCGCTGGGAACGGGTACCGGCTACACCGTTTCCAGTACGTCGAGTTGCGGCGGCGCGGCACGCACCGCGAGCACCTATACGATCACCGACAATGATTCGCCGGTGGTGCTGACCAAGAATTGGGTCACCGGCATCGCTGGCGACGCGGTCAGCCTGGCGATCACCGGCGGCTCGGCACCGACCGCGGGATCGTCGACCGTCGGCGGCGCGGCAACCAACGCCACCGCAGTCGCGGCTCCCGGCAGCACGCTGACCCTGACCGAAGCCTATACGACCGGCGCGGCGGTCAATTATAACAGCAGCATCGAATGCCGCCGCAACAGCGACAATGCCATCGTCGCCACCGCGGGCAGCGGGCTCAGCCGCACCGTCGTAATGCCTTCGGGCAGCTCGCTCACCTGCACCTGGACCAACAGCCGCCGCTCGGCGACGCTCGTCGTGCGCAAGACCTGGGTCAATGCGGTGCTGGCGAACGCCGTCACCGTGGCAACCAGCGGCCTGATCAACAACGCCATCCTGGCGTCGGTCGCCAACAGCGCCAACGAGACTGACACCAACGCCGCGGTCACTGTCTATGCCGCCGAAAGCGCCACGCTCAGCGAGACCTTCACCGTCGGCAATGGTGCCAATTACGGGCAAGCACTGGCCTGCACCGGGAACGCGACCGCGCTCGCGGGCAACCTCCTGACGGTGAATGCTGCCGACACCGCGATCGTCTGCACCTTCACCAACAGCTATGTGGCGCCGCTGGCGATCACAAAGACGTCGGCCGCGTTCAGCGACCCAATCAATGGCCTCACCAATCCCAAGCTGATCCCCGGCGGCTTTGCCAATTACACGCTGACCGTCACCGCACCGGCCAGCACCAGCCCGACGAACAACAGCGTCATCGTCACCGACGCACTGCCCGCGAACCTCAGCCTGTTCGTCGGCACCTATGCCCCCGGCCCCGGCCCGGTGCGCTTTACCGCAGGCAGCAGCGGGCTGACCTACAGCTTCACCAGTCTGGCGAATGCCACCGACGATCTGGAATTTTCGAACAATGGCGGCGCGAGCTGGACCTATGTGCCGACTATCGATGCCAATGGCGTCGACGCCAATGTCACCCATGTCCGCATTCGTCCCAAGGGAGCGATGGTGCCGGGGTCGAGCTTCACCCTCAACCTGCGCGGGCTGGTAAAATAGCGCGCCTTCAACAGTCGATTGCATTCTGTACCGAACCGTATAATGGCGCGACATGAGCACGCGCACCGCCTCGGACAGCAACGATCCCATCGTCGAAAGCCGCGATCAGCTCGCGGTCCCCATGATCAAGGGCGAAAAGCCGAAGGACCGCTGGCGCATCGGCACCGAGCATGAGAAATTCGTCTATCGCACCGCCGATCATCGCGCTCCGTCCTATGACGAACCCGGCGGTATCCACGATCTGTTGATGGCGCTCACCCGCTTCGGCTGGGAACCGGTGATCGAGGGCGGCAAGGTGATTGCGCTCGCCGGTAGCGACGGCACCGTCAGCCTCGAACCCGCGGGCCAGCTCGAACTCTCGGGCGCGCCGCTCGAAAATCTGCACCAGACCTGCGCCGAAACCGGCCGCCACCTGAAACAGGTGAAGGAAGTCGGCGCCGAACTCGGGCTTGGTTTCCTGGGGCTCGGCATGTGGCCCGACAAGACGCGCGCCGAACTGCCGATCATGCCCAAGGGACGGTACAAGATCATGCTCGACCATATGCCGCGCGTCGGCAGCATGGGGCTCGACATGATGCTGCGCACCTGCACCATCCAGACCAACCTCGATTATTCCTCCGAAGCCGACATGGTGCAGAAATTCCGCGTGTCGCTGGCGCTGCAACCCATCGCGACCGCGCTCTTCGCCAGTTCGCCGTTCACCGAGGGCAAGCCCAACGGCTTCATGTCGTATCGCAGCCATATCTGGACCGACACCGACCCGGCGCGCACCGGGATGCTGCCCTTCGTGTTCGAGCAGGGCTTCGGTTACGAACGCTATGTCGACTATATGCTCGACGTGCCGATGTATTTCGTCTTCCGCGACGGCAAATATATCGACGCCGCAGGGCAAAGCTTCCGTGACTTCCTGAAGGGCGATCTGCCCGCGCTCCCCGGCGAAAAACCGAGGATCTCCGACTGGAATGATCATCTCTCAACCGCCTTCCCCGAAGTGCGACTGAAAAGCTTCCTCGAAATGCGCGGCGCCGACGGCGGCCCGTGGAACCGCATCTGCGCGCTCCCTGCCTTGTGGGTCGGCCTGCTCTACGATCAGGGTGCGCTCGACGCCGCGTGGGATCTGGTCAAAGGCTGGAGCATCGAGGACCAGCAGCTGCTGCGCGACACAGTTCCCAGCAAAGGGCTCGACGCCCCGGCTCCCGGCGGTGGCACGGTGGGCGAGCTTGCCCACCGCGTGCTCGACATCGCGGCGGCTGGCCTTGCCGCGCGCGGCGAGGTCAATTCGATGGGCGACAATGAAGTCGGCTTCCTCGAACCGCTGCGCCGCATCGCCAAGAGCGGCAAATCGCCCGCGCATGATTTGATGGACCGCTACGAAGGACCGTGGAACCACGACCTGTCGAAAATCTACGACGAGCTCAGCTTCTAGGGGTATTTTCGTCCCAAAAGTGCAGCAATTGCGCAACACTGCTGACACGAAAGTCAGCAGCGCCCGCTTCCGCGATTGATCGTGCGCGCGCCGAAAGCCAAAGAGAAGTTGGTCTTTCGCCTCTCCCATCGTCACTCCGTTTCAGGAAGCTTGCCCATGCGCCACTTTCCTTCCGCCACCGCTATAGCTTTTGCACTCGCCTCGGCTGGCTGGGCCGCGCCCGCCGCCGCGCAAGATGTGCCTGCCGCCGCCGAAGACAGCGGGCTCGGCGATATCATCGTCACCGCGCAGCGCCGCGAAGAGAGCTTGCAGGACGTGCCGGTGGCCGTCAGCGTCTTGTCGGGCAATACGTTGGATGCAATCACCTCGTCGGGCAGCGACGTGCGCGTGCTCGCGGGCCGCGTCCCCAGCCTCAACATCGAAAGCTCGTTCGGCCGCACCTTCCCGCGCTTCTATATCCGCGGTCTCGGCAACACCGATTTCGACCTCAACGCGTCGCAGCCGGTCAGCCTCGTCTATGACGACGTCGTGCTCGAAAACCCGATCCTCAAGGGCTTCCCGATCTTCGACCTCGACCGCATCGAGGTGCTGCGCGGGCCGCAGGGTACGCTCTTCGGCCGCAACACCCCCGCGGGCATCGTCAAATTCGACACCGTCAAGCCCGGCAAGACCGGCGGCTATGCCCGCGCCAGCTATGGTCGCTACGGCACCACCCAGGTCGAGGTCGCGGCGGGCGCCGCGGACGACAACGGCTTCTCGGTCCGCCTGTCGACCCTGTTCCAGCACCGCGACAATTGGGTCGACAATATCGCGACGACGAAAGCCAAGGATCTCGGCGGCTATGACGACATCGCCGCGCGGTTCCAGCTGCAATATGAAAGCGGTCCCTTTACCGGCCGCGTGACCGGTCAGGTCCGCATCTATGACGGTTCGGCGATCATCTTCCGCGCCAACACGCAGGTGCCGGGCAGCAACAAGCTCGTCGGCCTCGGCGGCGCGGGCACCGAATTCGAGCGCGACGAAGTCTATCAGGACGGCCTGAACTTCCAGAAGCTCAACACCTATAATGTCGGGCTGAACCTGGAATATGATTTCGGGCCGGTGACCGCTTATTCGATCACCTCCTATTGGAACGGCAATTTCCGCAGCCGCGGCGACATCGACGGCGGCTTCGGCGCGGTGTTCCTGCCGGTATCGGGTCCGGGGCTCATCCCGTTCCAGGCGCAGAGCCAGGACAATGTACCCAGCCTCGACCAGTTCACGCAGGAAATCCGCATCGCGTCCAACAACAGCGGCGGCCTCGGCTATCAGTTCGGCGCCTTCTATTTCGACGAAGGCCTCGACATCTCGAGCTTCGAATTCGGCGGGCCGACCGATGCCACCCCGTCGGCGATCGCGATCCAGCGCCAGGACAGCGAAGCTTATGGCATCTTCGGCTCGGTCAATTATGAATTCGACAATGGCTTCAAACTGCAGGCCGGCGCGCGCTACAACCACGACACGCGCGATTTCGTCGCGTCGCGTCCGATCGAAACCCGCCCAAATTTCGTCGTCGATCCGAACACCCCGGTCCCGCCGCAGGCCGCGACGGTCAAGGGCAAGCTGCTGACGTGGGACGCCAGCGCAACCTATGAGGCGTCCGACGCCCTCACCTTTTACGCCCGTGTCGCGCGCGGTTACCGTGCGCCGTCGGTGCAGGGCCGCCTGACCTTCTCGCGCACCATCTCGACCGCCGATCAGGAAGAGACGATGTCCTATGAAGCGGGGATCAAGACCGCGTTCTTCGACGACCGCGTCCGCTTCAACCTGACCGGCTATTATTTCGACACCAAGGATTTGCAGCTCACGGCGGTCGGCGGCACGTCTAACGTGGCGAGCCTGCTCAACGTCGACGCCAAGGGCCACGGGATCGAGGCTGAATTGCAGGCGGCACCCGCCAAAGGCCTGACCTTCTCGATCGGCGGGGCGTGGAATGTCGCCAAGATCGACGACGCCAATGCCTTCGTCGCGGGCTGCGGTTCGGCGACGCCCTGCACCGTGCTCGATCCGGCGCGTCCTGGTAGCCCAGGCATCTTCTCGATCGACGGTAACCAGCTGCCGCAGTCGCCGAAATGGACGCTGAACGGGACGGCGGGTTATGAATTCCCCGTCGGCAACGGCGCGATCTACGCCTTCACCGACTGGTATTACCGCTCAAAAATCCAGTTCTTCCTCTATCAGTCGGTCGAGTTCTCGGACGACAAGATGATCGAGGGTGGTTTGCGCGTCGGCTATCGCACCGACCGCTTCGATGTCGCGGGGTTCGTCCGCAACATCACCAACGATGCATCGCCGACCGGCGGCATCGATTTCAACAACATCACCAGCTACGTCAACGAACCCCGAATCTATGGGGTCGAAGCCAGCGTGAAGTTCTGAGTCCGCTCCATCCTCCCTGTGGCGAAACCATGGGGAGGACGAGATTTCAAGCGACCGGTCCGACGCGCTCGTCGGGTTCGAGCCGGATCAGTGGACGTTCGCGCCCTGTCAGCCGCGCGAACAGGCGCGGGACCAAGGCGTTGGCCTGCGCCCAGTTCCAGTAAGCGACATAAGCGGGGTCGGCGAGGAGATGCTTTTCCTCGGTCTTGGCGCGCCAATAATAAACGCCGCTGACCAGCCCGAGCAGCACCACATTACGCACACCCTCGACCCAGCCACCCGCGGTGACGAGAAAGGGCATCGCGCCGATCCACCAGCTCAGATTTTTCGACACATAAGCGGGGTGGCGGGTGAAGCGGTATGGCCCGTGGGTGATGATGCCGCGGTGGGTCAGGTTGGAAAAGCGGATGCCGAACGCAATCGTCGCCCAGCTGTAGATCGCAGTCAGCAACGCCAGCATGATCGCCCAGACGATCAGCAACGTCTCATGGCCCGCCAGCCAATGCCCCCAGTCGGCACCGTACAACTGATAGTCGAGCGGGCCGCCGCTCATCAGGATGAAGGGCGGGTAACAGACGAGCGCCGCGACCCACGCCATGCCATAGGGGTTGGCGGTGCGGATATGCGCATCAAGCGGTTTCAGGGTCAGGATATAGCCAACCGTCGCGATATGGACGTCGATCAGATAGAGGAAATTGAGTGTCCAGATGCCCGTCATATAGGGATTGGCCAGCACCTCGTTCATCGGCACGGTCACCAGCGCCGAGAAATTCCCCGGCACGATCGACAGCATGAAGGCGGTGAAAAACCCCTTCACCGCCCAGGCGCGCAGATGATGGCCGATCGCGCGGCCGTCGACCGGCTGGCCGGGCGCAATCAGCCAGCGGCCGAACTGATAACAGCCGTCGCGCGGTTCGACCATGCGGCGGTCGAGCCACAGTATATAGGGCACCGACACGAGCAGCAGCCACGGCGCCACCCGTTCAAGCAGATCCATCGAAAAGGCGTAATTGCCCGTCCAATAATAGCGCATCGTCGCGTAAATCAACGCGATCAGCCCCCAGGTCGCCCAGAGCCCGGCGAGCTTGGTCAGGCTGATATCGACCGTTTCGCGCCACGGACGGCGCTGCGCCCAGTCGATCCCGGTCGATGGATTGCGATGCACCTTATCGACGAACACCGACCACAACACCATCGGCACCCCGCACGCCAGCACGCTGGCAATCGCCGAGTTCGGGCCGTTCATCGGCCCGCGCGTACCCCAATCAATACCGAGGAAGGCGGCGATGTCGGGCGCGTAGCGCGCGAGCAGCAAATATCCGACTAGCCCCGCGAGGCCGACAATGCCTACCCCCGCGCTGACCGCCGACCGCGGGCGCGTCGTGCGGGCCGAGGGCGGCGCCCCGGACGCGTCTTGAGTGCCCGGAGCGGCGGTTTCGACCATGGAATCCATGCGCTTGGCCCTAGCAAAAATTGGTAAGCAAGCCGTCAATATATTTCGGCGATTCGCGGCGGATTTCTCGCCAAAATGGCAGCGTTCCCGTCGTTTGACACCGTTCACCGCATGGCCGGTTCGACTCGGCGCGAGTCGCCCTGCAAAGATTCGCCGCGCCGCAAACGGCCTGTTAAGGCGCCCATCAATCGGGGCGGAGGGCTCCACAGAACAACAAGATGGGGTCGCCACTTGTCATCGAAATCTACGGGCCTGCGCCATTGGCGCCAGCGCTTTAACGCGCTGTTTCAGGACCATGAAATCTTCATTCGCACCCACGGCCATGTCCGGTTCCTGCGGATCAGCGCCGTCTGGCAAAAGCGCGTCGCGCTGATCGCTGCCGTCGTGCTGCTTGCCTGGGCTGGCGCGACGCTCGCGGTGCTGGTCACCCAGCTGCTCACCGCCGACGAACGCGCCGCCGTTGCGCAGCAATCCGCGGCGGCTGCTGCTTCCGAAAAGCGGATCGCGCAATATCGCGACCGCGTCGCCGAAACCGCCGCCGATCTCGAAGAGCGGCAGAACCAGCTCGAAGAGTGGCAGAAAACATATTTCGGGTCCGAGCCCGCCGCGATTGCCGAAGGCGTGAGCGACACGAATGGCGAAACCGCCCAGCCTGCCCTGAAAACCAGTGCCATCGACCCCAGCCTCCCCCCCGAGGCACAGGCGCTCGCGCGCGTCGCCGCGCGTCAGGAGGCGCTGTCCACGCGCCTGCTCGCCGCGGTCAATGAACGCGCCGCCAATGCCGAAACGGCCGTGGCGCAGCTCGGGCTCAATCCCACCGCGATCATACGCGGCGCCGCAACCGGCCGCGGTGGTCCGTTCATTCCGTATAAGGGCCGCATGGGCAAAGCGAAGTCGCTCGGCCCCTCGTTCGCCGCGCTCGAAGGCGCGTTGTTCCGCATGGAAGTGCTCGAACGCACCCTCGTCGCCGTCCCGTCGGGCAACCCCGCCGACGTGTTGATGATGTCGTCGGGTTTCGGTTATCGCAGCGATCCCTTCACCGGCGGCGCCGCGATGCATTCGGGGCTAGACTTCCGCGGTCCGATTGGCACCCCGATCCTTGCCGCCGCTCCCGGCCGCGTCAGCTTCGTCGGCACCAAATCGGGTTATGGCAATGTCGTCGAGGTCGATCATGGTCAGGGCATCATGACCCGATATGCCCACTTGTCGGGGTTTACATCGAAGGTCGGGGCGCAAGTCGCCGCCGGCCAGCAAATCGCCAAAATGGGCTCGACCGGTCGTTCAACCGGCAGCCACCTGCATTTCGAAGTCCGTCTAAACGGTGTCGCGGTCAACCCGCGCCGCTTCCTGGAGGCCAAAGCCGATGTTCTCGAAGTCAAAGACGACGCAAGGCAGCGAGTCGGATCCGTCGCTGCCGCCCGTGGCGCCCGCTAAGATGGCGACCGGCGCGCGGCACACGACCTTTTCGATCCTGGGATCGGACGTCGTCGTCACCGGCAATGTCGCCGCCAGCGTCGACCTGCACGTCGACGGCAAGATCGACGGCGATCTGAAATGCGCCAATCTGGTCCAGGGCGAGGCGAGCGAGATCAAGGGCGCCGTCGTCGCCGAGACCGCGAAAATTGCGGGGCTGGTCGACGGGTCGATCGAGGCCAAGACGCTGATCGTCCACGCCACCGCACGGATCACCGGCGATGTCGTGTATGAAAATATCACGATCGAAAATGGCGGCAAGATCGACGGCAAGCTGGCGCATCGCCGCCACGGGGCGGGCGCCGTCAAAGCGCCGCCACCGCTGGAAGTCGTTGAGAACAAGTCGGCGCTGGGCATCTGACCCTGGGCTAACGACCGCTACGGGGAAGGACCGCTACGGGGTGGGAAGCTGCCGCTCTCAACCTGCGGGTTCGGCTACTTAGTATCTGCGGAATTGATTTCCGGCTACTCCGGCGCGAAAAAGTACCGGGAAAAACCAATACAGAAATTGGACGGTGGCCAAGAAACCCGCAATTAGCACAGCGGATTCGATGCGGGCATCGCCCCTCAGCAAATGGGAAGTCAGCGCCGCAGCAGTGAAAACGATAGAAAACGTCTCCACAACCTGCTTCAAAATCCCCCGAAATGTGGTCGTGACTTTGCCCATTGCTCGTCAATCTACACGTTAATTTGATGTCCGCAATTGGGTCGATAGCGGCCATGCACCGCGCTCAACCGCGACCTCAGCGGCGGATGACGCGGCTGATCTCCATCGTCACCGCGACCCGATCGCCCAGCCCCAAGCCCTCGGCGCGCTGAACCGCGACTTTGATCGGCAGGACATAGGTGTCACCGCGCCGGAACAGCGAGGTGGTGAATTCTGTTCCGCCGATCTGCGCCTTCACCGGGACCATGCCCCAGCCATAGCTCGCCTCGCGCGCGGCATAATGGACCTCGCCGACGAGATGATCGGGGACCGGCGCAAACAGATAGGGCGGCGGGCCGCGCCATTCGATGATGTCGGTCTCAAAGCTCAGCATCAGTTCCTCGGTGCCTGCCGCCGATAGCTCAGCGCTTCGGCAATATGGATGCGCCCGATCGCCTCCGCCCCGGCCAGATCGGCGATCGTCCGCGCCACCCGCAGGACCCGCGTATAGCCGCGCGCCGACAGCCGCATCGCCTCTGCCGCCTGTGCGAGTAATTTGCGCCCCGCTTCGTCGGGGGTCGCGACTGCCTCCATCAACTCGCCGTCGATCTCGGCGTTGGTGCGCGCCTTGTGCTCGGCGTAGCGCGCGGTCTGGCGCGCCCGCGCCGCGGCGACGCGGGCGGCGACCTCGGCGCTGCCCTCGGCGGGGGGCGGCAGGACAAGGTCGGCGGCGCTGACCGCCTGCACCTCGACATGCAGGTCGATGCGGTCGAGCAGCGGGCCGGAGACCTTCGCCTGATAATCGGCGGCGCAGCGCGGCGCGCGGCTGCACGCGAGCGCCGGGTCACCCAGATGCCCGCAGCGGCACGGGTTCATCGCGGCGACCATCTGCACTCGTGCCGGAAAGGTGACATGCGCGTTGGCGCGCGCGACGCTGACCTCGCCCGTCTCCAGCGGCTGGCGCAAGGAATCGAGCACGGTGCGCTGAAATTCGGGGAGTTCGTCGAGGAACAAGACGCCCAGATGCGCGAGGCTGACCTCGCCCGGCCGCACCCGCAGCCCGCCGCCGACGAGCGCGGGCATCGACGCACTATGATGCGGCGAGCGGAACGGCCGCGCGCGGATCAGCCGGCCGCCCTCCAGCCCGCCCGCGACCGAGGCGATCATCGACACCTCGAGCGCTTCGGCGGGGTCGAGGTCGGGCAAGATGCCCGGCAGACATGCCGCCATCAGCGACTTGCCCGCCCCCGGCGGCCCGACCATCAACAGATTATGCCCGCCCGCCGCGGCGATTTCGAGCGCGCGCTTGGCGACCTCCTGCCCCTTGACCTGCGCCAGATCGGCCATGCGCCGCGGTTGCTCAACCTCGCCCGGGCGCGGCGGCGGGAGCAGCGCATTGCCCTTGAAATGGTTCAGCAGCGAGAGGAGGTCGGGTGCCGCGAGCACCTCGACATTCCCCGCCCACGCCGCTTCCGGCCCCTGCGCGACCGGGCAGATCAGCCCGCGGTCCTGACTGCCCGCATGGAGCGCGGCGAGCAGGACGCCGGGTGATGCGGCGACGCGGCCGTCGAGGCCAAGTTCGCCGACTACGACATAGGAAGACAGCGTTTCGGGATCGACGACCCCCATCGCGCCGAGCAGCGCGAGCGCGATCGGCAGGTCGTAATGCGAGCCTTCCTTGGGCAGGTCAGCGGGCGACAGGTTCACCGTGATGACCTTGGGCGGCAGCGCGAGGCCGATCGCGGCGATCGCAGCGCGGACGCGCTCGCGGCTTTCGCCGACCGCCTTGTCGGGCAGGCCGACGACGACGAAGCGCGGCAGGCCGGGGGTAATCTGGCACTGCACTTCGACCCCGCGCGCCTCGAGCCCGAGATAGGCGACGGTGGAAACGATCGCGACCATCAATGTCCCCTGTTTGTTCCGTCCTTTTTGGCGACAAAATGGGGCGCGGTCGAGTCGCTTTTTGTACCGGTTCGGATGTTGACGAAGGTGCCGCGTAGCGTGGGGTCGGATCGGCATTTGACAACATACCAACCAGTCGGTATGCCCATTCGCGTGAACCCGAATCAGCCCTCTTCCACCCCCGAGGCTCGCCCCGCCGACAAGGCGGTGGCGGGCGTCGGCGCGGGCATCGCCGCGGTCCGCGCGCCGCGCGGCAGTGCGCGCGCGGCGTTGATCGCGGCGGCGCACACGACGGTGCGCAAACAGGGCTATGCCGCGACGACGGTCGACCAGATTTGCGCCGCCGCCGGGGTCACCAAAGGCGCATTTTTCCACCATTTCGCGTCGAAGGAAGCGCTGGCAGTCGCCGCCGCCGAGGCGTGGACCGAGCGCGCGCGTCCGATGTTCGAAATGCCGCCGCACACCAGGCTGGATGACCCGCTCGCCCGTCTGCTCGGCCATATCGATTTCCGCTTTGCGATGCTCGACGGTCCGGTCGAGGATTTCACCTGCTTCGTCGGCACGATGGTGCAGGAAGCCTTTGCGACGAGCGAGCCGATCCGCGCGGCGTGCGAGGCGAGCATCAACGCCTATTGCGAAGCTCTCGCCCCCGATGTTGCAGCCGCCATGGAAGTTTACGGCGCCCCCGAAGATGTCACCGCGCTCGGTTTGGCGCAGCATATCCAGGCGGTGCTGCAGGGCAGCTTCATCCTGGCCAAAACGACGAACGACCCGGCGATTGCGCGGGAAAGCGTCACCCATCTGAAGCGTTATGTCCGCATGTTGTTTGAACCGCGCGGTGCACCCTGACGTGGCAGGTCATTGCCCCGTCAGCCCCCCGCGCTGACTTACCCCAACCTACCCCCCAAGGAGAGAGACGATGCCCCAGATGATTTTTGTGAACCTGCCGGTGACCGACCTTGCCCGGTCGCAGGCCTTTTATGAAGCGGTCGGCGCGGTCAACAACCCCGCCTTCACCGACGACACCGCTGCGTGCATGGTGGTCGCCGAAGGGTCGATCCACGTCATGCTGCTGACGCATGAAAAATGGGCGACCTTCACGTCGAAGGAGATCCCCGACGCGCATGTGAGCGCGCAGGTGCTGCTCTGCGTGTCCGCCGACAGCCGCGCCGACGTCGATGCGCAAGTTGCCAAGGCGACCGCCGCGGGCGGCAAGCCCGACCCGACCCCGACCCAGGAATATGGCGACTTCATGTACGGGCGCAGCTTCGAAGATCCCGACGGCCATATCTGGGAAGTGATGTGGATGGACCCCGCCGCGATCCCTGCCGGCGAGCCCGCCGAAGCCGCCGCCTGACCGAGCCGCGGAGGGGAACGGATAGCCACCCTTGCAAAAAAGGCCGCCGTTCCCTTCCCGACGGGAGACCGATGATGAGTTTCCAGGCCTATCTGAACAATGTCGAGGCCAAGACCGGCAAGTCGGCCGACGAACTGAAGGCGATTGCGATCGACGCGGGGCTGGCCGACGCCACCGGTCTCGCGCCCGGGGTCAAGCCCGGTGCGGTGATCGACTGGCTCAAGCGCGATTTCGACCTGGGCCACGGTCACGCGATGTCGATCGTCGCGTACATCAAAGGCAAGAGGAGTTAGATCATGCCCGTCAATCCCAATGCCAATATCGAAATCATCGCCTTCGACTGGGTTCCCGACTTTGCCCGCGGTTTTGTCCGCGACCTGCGTCCGCGCTGGGCGTGCGAGGAACTGGGGATCGATTATGCCGAAAAGCTGATCAGCGCGGTCGATCGCCCCGCCGATCATTATCGGCTGCAACCCTGGGGGCAGGTGCCGGTGTTGCGCGATGGCGCCATCACCCTGTTCGAAAGCGGCGCGATCATGCTGCATCTGGCGGCGAAGGATGCGCGGTTGCTGCCGACCGGGGCGCAGGCCCGCGCCGACGCGACCGCCTGGGTGTTCGCGGCGCTGAACAGCGTCGAGCCGATGATGTTCGAACTGGGCAATGTCGATATATTCTCGAAGGACGAGGAATGGGCGAAGCTGCGCCGCCCCGGGCTGATCGAGTTTATTCGCACCCGCTTTGGCCGCCTGTCCGATGCGTTGGGTGACAAGCCCTATCTGGTCGGCGAATTCAGCATCGCCGACATCGCGATGGCGACGGTGCTGCGCGAAGGCGTCGAGGCGGGGCTGATCGCCGAATATCCGCGCCTCGCCGCCTATCTCGATCGCTGCACGGCACGTCCGGCCTTCCAGCGCGCGATGGACGCGCAGCTGTTATCGTTAAGCAAAGAGCCGGTTACGGCCTGAATTTCCCACCCCCCTAAGGAGAGACAAGATGACCTATGTTGAAGGATTTGTCGTGGCGGTGCCGACCGCCAACAAGGAAGCCTATCGCCAACATGCCGCCGATGCGGCGCCGCTGTTCAAGGAATTTGGCGTGACGCGAATGGTCGAGGCGTGGGGCGACGATGTCCCCGACGGCAAGGTCAACGACCTGAAGGGCGCGGTGCAGGCGAAGGACGACGAGACCGTCGTGTTCAGCTGGTTCGAATATCCCGACAAGGCCACCCGCGACGCCGCGAACGAAAAGATGATGAGCGACCCGCGCATGGCGGCGATGGGCGGCGAAATGCCGTTCGACGGCAAGCGGATGATCATCGGCGGTTTCGATTCGATTGTCGATGACCGCGCGGGCGGCACAATGGGTTACGCCGATGGCTATGTCCTGCCCGTCCCCGACGGTAACAAGGACGCCTATCGCGCGCTCGCCGAAAAGGCGTCGCGAGTGTTCCGCGACCATGGGGCGACGCGCGTCGTCGAGGCATGGGGCGACGATGTCCCCGACGGCAAGGTCACCGATTTTGCCCGCGCCGCGCACAAGCAGAACGGCGAAACCGTCGTGTTCAGCTGGGTCGAATGGCCGAGCAAGGAAGCGCGCGTCGCGGGCTGGGAAAAGGTCATGGCCGACGAGCGGATGCAGCCCGACGGCACCGAAGTGCCGTTCGACGGCAAACGCATGATCTATGGCGGCTTTACGCCGATCGTCGAGGCGTGATGCAACCATCCGCCCTGTGGCGAAGCCATGGGGAGGGGGACCGCCGCGAAGCGGTGGTGGAGGGGCGGCGACGTCGCGCAATGGCCCCTCCGTCAGCGCTCCGCGCTGCCACCTCCCCATCGCTCCGCGACAGGGAGGATTGAAAGGAGAGAGACGATGAACAACCCCACCAACTTTATCTGGTACGAACTGATGACCCCCGATCCCGACGGTGCCGCCGCCTTTTATGGCGCCGTGGTCGGCTGGACGATCGCCCCCCACGCCGACCCCGCCGCGGGCGACATGGATTATCGCATGATCGGGCGCAGCGGGGGCGGCAACGCCGGCGGGGTGCTGGCGCTGAATGCCGACATGCTCGCCGGTGGCGCGCGGCCGCTCTGGATCGGCTATCTGGAAGTCGACGATGTCGATGCCGCAATCGCGGCGATCAAGGCCGATGGCGGCGCGGTGCAGATGCCTGCGACCGACCTGCCCGTCGGGCGCATGGCGATGGTCACCGACCCGCAGGGCGCGCCCTTTTACATCATGGACCCGATCCCGCCCGCCGATGCCCCCGAAGGACCCAGCGACGTGTTTTCGATGACCGAGCCGCAGCATATCCGCTGGAACGAGCTGGCGACATCCGACCCGGATGCAGCCATCGCCTTCTACACCAAGCATTTCGGTTGGGGGCAGGAGGGCGAGATGCCGATGGGCGAACTCGGCGCCTATCGCTTTATCCAGCGCGGGGGCGACATGATCGGCGCGGTGATGCCACTGATGGAGGGCTATCCGGTCCCGGTGTGGAATTTCTATATCGGCGTCGATGACATCGACCGCGCCCATGCTGCGGTAACCGCCAATGGCGGCACAGTGACCAGCGAACCGATGGAAATCCCCGGCGGCGAATTTTCCCTGAACGCGATCGACCCGCAAGGCGCCGCCGTCGGCTTTGTCGGGCCGCGCAAGCGCTGACGCGCCTCCCCGCCAGAGAGGCGCACGGAACAAGGAGAGACAGATGAGCACGAACCGACACCCCGTCAGCCTGTGCCTGTGGTACGACAAGGACGCCGAAGCGGCGGCGAATTTCTATGCCGCGACCTTTGCCGACAGCCATGTCGGCGCCGTCCACCGCGCACCGAGCGATTTCCCCGGCGGCAAGGCAGGCGACGTGCTGACCGTCGAATTCACTGTACTTGGCGTGCCGTGCATCGGGCTCAACGGCGGCCCGATCTTTCCGCACAGCGAGGCCTTTTCCTTTCAGGTCCACACCGACACCCAGGAAGAGACCGACCGGCTGTGGAACGCGATCGTCGACAATGGCGGCGCGGAAAGCGCGTGCGGCTGGTGCAAGGACAAATGGGGTCTGAACTGGCAGATCACCCCGCGCGTGTTGACCGACGCGATGGCGAACCCCGACCCGGCGGTGAACAAGCGCGCGTTCGAGGCGATGATGACGATGACCAAGATCGACATTGCGGCGATCGAAGCCGCGGTGAAGGGCTGAGCGATGCTGATCCTCTATGCCCACCCCTTTTCGTCCTACAGCTGGAAGGCGCAGATCGCGCTCGATGAAAAGGGGATCGATTTCGACTATCGCAATGTCGATCCCGAATTTCCCGAGCATGGCGAGCAATTGCGCACGCTGTGGCCGGTGGGGAAATTTCCGCTGCTCGTCGATGGCGAGCGGACGCAGTTCGAGACGTCGATCATCATCGAATATCTCGACCGCGTGCAGCCCGAGCCGCGGTTGATTCCCGCGGATCCCGATGCAGCGTTGCGGGTGCGGCAGATGGACCGCGTGTTCGACCTGCATGTGATGGCGGTGATGCAGGACATTGTGAACGACCGCATTCGCGGCCCCGAGGGACATGCGCCGATGATCGTCGCCAAGGCGCGGGCGGCGCTCGACACCATCTATCGCTGGCTCGACACGCAATTGGCGGGTGGCGGCTGGGCGACCCCCGACGGCTTCACGCTGGCCGACTGTGCCGCGGCGCCGTCGCTGTTCTACGCCGACTGGGTGCATGAAATTCCGGCGCAGTTTGCCAATCTGCGCGCCTATCGCGCGCGGCTGCTCGCACGGCCGTCGGTCGCGCGCGCGATCGACGGCGCACGTCCCTATCGCCATTATTTCCCCGGCGGCGCCCCTGACCGCGACTGACGCGGAAAGCGTCCCGCAACGGGGTTAACGCGGCGCTGACGTTGCTGCTTTGCTTTTTGGCAAGCGCGCGGGCGCGAGAGCGGGGGCATGGTTTCGCCCGTCGCTCTTGTCCGCACCCTGTTCGTCGCGCTTTGCGCGGCGGTGCTGGCGTTCGCGCCCGCGCAGGCGCAGCAGGGGCTGACCGTCACCACGAGCGTGAGCTGGACGTGGGACGAGTCCGGCGACGTTGATGACGATGGCGCGGTCTTCGACGACGATGATACGTTGCTCGACGGCGACGCGCTGGCCGAGGACGCCGATATGGCGGCAACGCGGCGTTACGCACCAAGCGCGACGCTGGCCACGCTGGGCCGGGCCAAGGCGCATTATGGTCCCTTTGCGGTGATTGACGCGAGCACCGTGCGCATGGCGGGCGACGTGACCTCGGCGACGCCGCGCCAGTTCGCGGCGATGCTCGCGGCGTTTCCGCGGCTAAAGCGGCTGGAAATGGTCGACTGTCCCGGCAGCCTCGACGAGCACGCGAATCTGATCCTGGCGCGCGCGATCCGCCGCGCGGGGATGGAAACCGTCGTGCCGAGGGGCGGTTCGGTGCGGTCGGGCGCGGTCGAGCTTTGGCTTGCAGGAACCACACGCCGCGCCGCGCCCGACGCCGAATTCGGCGTGCACAGTTGGGCCGACGACACGGGGCGCGAGGCGAATGACTATGCCGCAAGCGACCCGGTGCATGCCGAATATCTGGGATATTACCGCGAAATGGGGATGGACGACGCCAAGGCACGCGCCTTTTACGCGCTGACCAACAGCACCCCGTTCGACGAGGTGCGTTACCTGACCCGCGACGACATGGCGCGGTTCGTCACGCTCAACTGATCATCATGGGTCGGGCGCTCCTAGCGCCTAGCAGTTGCCCTGGACACCATCGGCACAGTCGCCGACCGATTCAACGTCCTTGGCTGCACCGTCAACGGTATTGCACGCAGACAGGAACAACATCGACCCGCTGATCGCAAAAATCGTCAGAAGCTTTTTCATTCTCTCTCTCCGACACCAGGGCCAACCGCCCCTTTCGTTTCGATGCTTGGGCAACGGTGGGGTGAAAGGATCGTTCCTTGGTGTCGGTGGCGCGCTGGCCGAAGCGTTCCAAAAGACCGCTGGGCCGGGGCGAATGCGGGGTGCGTCGCTGCCGCGCCCCCACTGTTTTGGTCTTGCTGCGCGGGGCTGTCCTACCCACATCGGTCCTCATGGCCAAACGCAGCCTTTACCAGCGATTGCGATCGACCGCGCAGGTGCGGCTCGCGCTGTTCGTGCTCGGCGTGCTGCTGATCCTGATTTCGCCGATCGTCGGGGTGCTCCCCGGCCCCGGCTTTCTGATCCTGTTCCCGCTCGGGCTGATGCTGTGCCTCCAGAACAGCGCGTGGGCCAAGCGCGTCTATGTCCGCTTCAAATGGCGCCACCCACGCTATGCCGCCTGGACCGACCGGGTGATGCGGCGGACCAGCGCAGCGCGGCGGCGCGCGCGCGAGGCGGTGATCGCCGCCGATGGCGAAGCGCTGGAAAAACCGCCGCGATGACAATTGATCGCCGAACGCGATCGGGGGCAATTGACTTTCCGCCGACTCTCGCTTATCCGCGCCTCCATCAGTGGCCGCCCACGTTTGGCGGCCCTTTTCTGTTAGAGCCTTGCAAGAGATTTAGGGACAACCGCGATGAAGCGTACCTTTCAACCGAGCAACCTCGTGCGCGCCCGTCGCCACGGTTTCCGCGCCCGCAAGGCGACGGTCGGCGGTCGCAAGATTCTCGCCAACCGCCGCGCCCAGGGCCGCAAGAAGCTGT
>NZ_DASYHE010000057.1:0-58853 GCF_035998965.1 Sphingopyxis sp. | reverse complement strand
CGGATGGAATAGTCTCGCCGCGAATGCGCCGGGGAACGCCTGCGGCCGCGCGCAAGAAGCTCGTGGCGAACCGGGTCTCGAAACCGGCCTTTGCGATCGGCGAGCCGATTTCATCAACGAGCGTGTCGGCAAATTGCGATGCGTCACGCTCCATGAGAGCCGAAGCCTTTATCATCCATCCCTCGCGCGCGGCTGCGGAAAGGTCGCGGTTCCGGCGATAGGCCGTGTCGGCCGCCTCAACTGCTCGATCGACGTCGGCCGGAGTCCCGGCAGCCGCCCGGGAATAGAGACTGTCGTCAATCGGGTTCAGGCTTTCGAAATAAGCGCCGTCGCCAGGGGCAACCGGTGACCCGCCGATCCAGTGGTCAAGCCCCCTCACTTCGTCCTTACGCATCATGAATCTCCTGGGAGCGTGGGTCGCGTGGCATCAGGGACGCGCCGACTTCGGCCATATGCCCTGCTTTCCGGGCGAAAGAATGCCGTTGGGATCGAGAGCGTCCTTCAGGCGGTGATGGAGATCCCAAAGCGCCCCGTCGTTGTAACGATAGGTTCCAGCAATCTGGTCCATGAAGGCGAGATGAGTACGATATTCGCCGAACCCCGCCGCCGCGGCCTCATCCACCAGGAGACTGAAGAGATCGTGGGCGCTCTTGCGCATCGTTTCATCGGCCCGATTGTACATGATCATCAAAATGTGATGCATGTCCCGCCAGCCGACCAGAAACTCCCCGATGTAGTCGAAGCCGAATTCGTGGCAGCGTTTCTTGATCAGATTATATTGAGCCAAGGCTTCCGCCCCGTCGGGCGCGGAAATCGGGGAAAAGTTGACGTGTCCCCCTCCGCCGATCCAGTTCATGATGCTGAACTCGGTCATATTGGGTTCGCCGCGCATGAGCTTAACGCGATAATCCCACGCAGGATCATTCTCGCGCGCGAAGTGGAACTTGGCGCCCGGAATGTTGCTGAATGCCTCCTCGATCAATTTCCAATTATTCTCGATCATGGGCGGTGGTCCGTAGAGGGCGCCGTAATAATTCCACATCCCGAGATTGAGGTCCGCGGCGATCTTCGTCCGGATCGACGGCGGGAGCGGCCCCTTGCCGTCATAATAATGTCGCCGCGTGGTCTTCGCCGAGGCCTCCCACAATAGGTCGACCGCGACCGCTGCGTTAGGGATCACCTGATTCACCTTGAGCGGGCGCGTGATCTCGAAAATCTGCTCGAGATCCTCTTCGCGTGGAAAGGTGATCATGAACGGCTTGTAACCGGGCGGCTCCGGCATCAGCCAGATGCCGAGTTTGGTGACGACGCCGAAATTCGACTGGGTGAACATGCCATCGAACTGCGGTCCGAGCCCATGTTTGCTGATCTGCCAATGCTTGCTGTTAGAGATGCCTCCCTGGCCCGTGCGAACGACCTGGCCATCGGCAAGCACAACTTCCATCCCGCATTGCATAATGAAGTGATCGCCATAGGGCGTGTAGCCGGCGCCATGCTCGAGCGCGTTCCCCATGACGCCGCCCCAGGCGGGCGCTGCCGGATCGATCCACAATTTGCTGCCGATCCGCTGCAGGTGGCGATAAAGCTGCATGTAGGAAACGCCCGGCTCGACCAGCGCATATCCATATTTTTCGTTGACTTCGATGATCCGGTTCATCCGTTTCAGATCGAGGACAAGATATCCGGATTTGCGGGGTGCCGGCCCGCCATATGCGAAGTTCCGTCCAGTCCCGATGGTCCAGATCGGCAATCGGAAGCTGTTGGCGATGGCAAGGATCCGCTGCACCTGTTCGACGCTTTCCGGAGCGACGGCGGCAGAAGGAAGCAGAGTGCCATCGGCAAGCGGCGAATACGCGTCGCGGTAAGTCGACAGCGGAAGCTCGTCGACGAAAACCCAGGTTTTGCCGACGACGCCTGCGAGTTCATCGAGGGCCCGTGAAAAGTCGGCCGCCGCAATTCCCTCGGGCAGCGGCGGCCTCACCGCGTTTCTCCGGCAAGCCGAAAGGCCCAGGTCACAAGTAGGCCGGGGCTATTCGAGGCGAGTGCACATTCCCCCGAAATGCACGCGGCCCGGCGCGGTGATGATTTGTGGCCGTCCAGCTCATCGCGAACTTTCTGCGCAACGACGGCGGGCCAAGTATATTGCGGGAGCGCGCCCAAGCCGGGGGCGGCGCCGATGCGGTGTGTCCAGCGGCCCGCCTCATAGGAATGTTCCCATCGAAGCAAAGGCTCCGCTCCACTCTCGATGAGCAACTGGGCCGCAATCATTGCAGCGGGGTCGGAGGTCAGGCCTGCAATCACCTGCGCGCCGCGGGGCCAGTCGCCAAGCAACTCATCCAGCCCGCTTCCGACATCCAGCGCGAGAGACTTTTTCGAAGACGATATGAGGGACGCGGCAAAACGCTCGCTTTCCTCAACCCTTGGCTGGCTGACGACGAGAACGGCCTCTTCGTCCGCCGCACTTCCTGACCGGAAGCGGGAGGCTCCAACCAGACCCGCGCAAAAAACCCCGGCGCCCAATAGCTCCCGGCGCATCAGCACTGCCGCCATCAAATTGTCCTTTCCGATTTATCCGCCTGCGCCAGAGGCATCACTTCTGCGCCCTTCAGTCCGGTCCATCGGCGATCGGCGGCCCGATGGATGCCGAACTGGTCGAGGACCCGGATGCAGCTATGGTCGACGATTTCGTCGATCGACGATGGCCGAGCGTAGAACGCCGGGACGGGTGGGAAAATTATCGCCCCCATTTCGGTACAGGCTGCCATGTTTCGAAGATGGGCAAGGTTCAGGGGCGTCTCTCGCACCATGAGCGTTAATGGACGACGCTCCTTGAGCATGACGTCGGCAGCTCGGGTGATCAGATTGTCGGAGAGCCCATTGGCGATCGCCGCAAGGGTGCGCATGGAGCAGGGCGCGACAATCATGCCGTCACAGAGAAACGATCCGCTCGCGATACTGGCGCCGACATTCCGTATGTTATGAACCACGTCAGCCGACGCTTCAAATTTTTTCAGCGTTAGCGGCAGTTCCTCGCGGATGTTGAGCACGGCTGCCTGGGAGACCACGAGGTGCGTTTCGCAGCTCGGATCTTCACGCAGCATTTCCAGCAGACGCAGACCGTAGATTGATCCTGTCGCGCCGGTGATCGCGATCACGATCTTTTGCAACGTCATCGCCCCCGCCGGCGGAGGCCGCCTGTATCCGGTCGATTCGGCACTAGCATAGCCCGCTCCCGATTTCCTATTTGGACACAGCATACAATCCGTTGCTTATTGTGCAAGGCCAAAACCGGCGCGCGGATCGCGGTCACTGGCGGAATCGATCGAGCAGCCCGCGTGCCGCATCGGCGAGGGCGAACGCATCTATTCCGACAGCGACGAAGCTTGCGCCGCCGGCGAGATGTGCATCGAGAAGCGCGAGATCGCGCGACAGAATTCCCGCTGGCTTTCCCGCGGCAAGGATGCGGGACAACGCGCCCATCGTGAGCTCGCGCACCCGCTCCCGGTTGGCGCTTCCCAAGAGCCCGGCCGACGCTGCCAGATCGGCTGGACCGATGAACAGCGCGTCGATCCCGTCGACGCCGGCGATTGCTTCGATATTCTCGACACCCTGAATCGTCTCGATTTGCGCAATCAGACAAAGCCGCTCGTTGGCATCGGCAACATGGGTCGCAATGCCGCCCCAGCGCGATGCCCTTGCACCGCCGATGCCTCGGCTGCCCGATGGGGGGTAGCGGCATGCTTCGACCAACCGGAAGGCCTGCTCAGCCGTTTCGACCATCGGAACCATGAGGGTCGTCGCTCCCAAGTCGAGGATTTGACGGATCGCGACGGGGTCTGATGAAGGCACGCGCACGACGGCAGCGCAGGGCGGGCAGGACGCTATTGCCCGCAATTGCTCGATTATCCCGGGCAGAGTTTGCGGTCCGTGCTCGGCATCGACAAGGAGCCAGTCGAACCCCAGTCCGGCGCAGATTTCGGCGATGTCGGCGTTCGCCAGCGCCAGCCAGAATCCCATCTGCGTCCGCCCTTCGGCGAGCGCGACTTTGAAATGGTTGGGAGGATTTGCTGACGACATGTCAGACAAACCGCATCGCGATCGAGCCGAGCCTGCCATAATCCGCAGATATCACGTCGCCGCGCGACACAGGGACCGGGCGGGTAAAAGAACCGCCCAGCAGGATTTCGCCCGCCTGCAACTCTTCTCCCCACTGCGACAAGCGATTTGCCAACCACGCGACCCCTCGCGCTGGATGGTTTAGCACGCCAGCCGCAATTCCTGTTTCCTCGATGACGGCATTGCGAGATAATATGGCGCCGGCCCATCGCAGGTCGATGGCGTCCGGCCGGATGGGCCGGCCGCCGAGGACGATCCCGGCATTCGCCGCGTTGTCGGCAATCGTATCCTGGATTTTCCGGGCGCTGCCGGTCTCCGCGTCGATCGGCTGAACGCGGCTGTCGATGATCTCCACGGCGGGCACTACATATTCAGTGGCAGCGAGAACAGCCCGTGTCGTCACATCGGGACCACCCAGCGGCCGGGAGAGAATGAAGGCCAATTCGACTTCGACCTTCGGATTGATGAAGCGATCGATGGGAATTTCGCTCCCCTCCTCGAACGCCATGTCATCGAGCAACGTGCCATAGTCGGGCTCGGTGATACCAGCAGACGCCTGCATCGCACGCGATGTCAGACCAATCTTGCGGCCAATGGACCGACGTCCCGCCGCCTTCTTGAGCTCAACCCACGCGCGGGCGATGCGATATCCATCTTCTATCGTCATCTGAGGGAAGCGAAGCGACAGCTGCCGGACGGGTGTTTGGCTCGCCTCGGCGACATCCAGTTCACGCGCGAGCGATGCAACAGTCTCGTCGTCCATCTCGGCTACTCCCCGTCCCACAATTGCTTATCTGGCAAATGCATTGCACAATGAGATATGAGAGTCCAGTCGGCAGGTCGCTAGAGTTTACAATGGACAACACGATAGCCATTGTGCAATGTCCAGGTCGGATGGAATGCCATCGATAAGACGGAAGGGAGAGATTTCATGGGTTCGGATGTCATCCGGGAAGAGAAAATCGAAGGACGCGGGCTTACGTCGCACACGATGATCGCCGGCGATCCCAAGAAGCCTGCCATATTACTTCTGCATGGCGCCGGGCCGGGTGCGCACGCCGCATCAAACTGGCGCCACCTAATGCCCGATCTCGCCGAAAATTTCTTCGTGATCGCACCCGATCTGATCGGATTTGGCCAGTCCACCATACCGGATCCGTTCCCGGACAATGTCATGGCGTGGATCGGTGTCCGCGTCGAACAATGCCTCGGACTGATGGACGCGCTTGAGATCGACAGCGCCCATATCGTCGGAAATTCGATGGGCGGCGCGCTGACACTGCAGCTTCTGAGCGAAACGCCCGAACGATTCGATAAGGTCATTCTCATGGGGTCGATAGGTGCCCCGGCGCCGCGGACGCCGGAGTTGGTTCGGCTGCTCTCCTTTTATTCCGATCCGCGCCCAGCGCGATATCGCCAGCTGATGCACAGCTTCGCCTATGACGCTGACAAGTTCGAAGGAATGGAAGAGATCGTATCGTCGCGCTATCAAATTGCGACCGATCCCGCTGTCATGTCCATCGCGTCGAAGATGATCGATTCGATGAAGGTCGGGATCGAAACGCTTGCAATGCCGCCGTCGATCTTGGGCAAGCTTCCGCACGACGTGCTGATTTTTCACGGCAGGCAGGACCGGATCGTCCCTCTCGATACGAGCCTCTATCTGCTTGAGCATCTCCAGCATGCCGAACTCTATGTTCTCGATAGGTCGGGACACTGGAGCCAGCTTGAGCGATGGGACATCATGCGCCCGATGCTCGAACGCCATTTTGGCGCACGCGACTGGACGACGGCCTGAGGGCCGTTGTCACCCCGATGACGTACATATCCAAGGGCGCTGGCTCTCACCATCGCTCCCAGGTGTGACTAGATCGGATAGACCAGATAGCGGGGTAGTACCGTCGTATCGAGGAGGGTGCGACGGGAAAGAAGCTTAAGATCTCCATCCGCGCCTTCTCGAACGAGATCCTCATATTGCCCCGTCGCGAGGACTTCGGACACGCCGCTGTCTTCGGGCGTCATGAACACGCTGAAGTTGGACCGCGCTTTCCAGGTGTTATCATCAATTCGGTCCGCCGCGACGCGCTGAACGAAATGCCGAGTTCGATAGTCCTGAAATGTCCCGGCCCATATCTTCGTGATATAGGTCACTCGGTCGAGCAGGCGCGCGTGGCAGTCGTCGTACATGAAGCCCAGCGCGAGCCCCTGTTCCTCATTTTCACGCGACAGACAGATATAGGATGCGTCGTCCTCTTCCACATAGTTGGATAGCCAGCGCTGCATATCCTTGCTGTCGAGTGCGTCCGCGTCCGCGACGAGCAAGTCGTCGAGCGCGCGATTAAAGTTTTCGGGCGCCAAGGTCATGCTGCGCGCCTTTCGAAACCCATTATTTCCCGATAATATTCCCATCTCGGAAGATTTCCGCTCTCGTCGTTCTGAAGGAACTCGTCCTCGATCTTCTCTTTGTCACGGACACCTTTTTGAAAGATGGCCGCGCCGGGCGTGTGGTTCCCGATATGAATCCGGTGAAAAATCGACGCGTCTTCCATGCTGATCAGGCCGCTCGGACCCAAGAGGTTCGAACTTTGGCGCAAGCGGTGCCGCACCATCTCCTCATCGTCATCGGCATGCGCGAAATAAGCGTAATGCACTTCGACCCGCTCATGATCGATGGGCGTCGCGAACCGCAGGTTGATAACGTCCAAATGCTTCGTTGCAACGAAGGTCGGAAAGAGGCTGACGATCCGGGATCCGACGGAGGGGTCCTGCCCCTTGAACTCGATGATCGACGGATCTTCGAGCATCGTATCGCCACGGGCAACCGACAGCTCGGATTCAAAGCCTATATGGCCCCGTTTCGTGCTGGTGAACTGGCGCCCCTTACCGCCCTGCCAGTTTAGGAGATTGAAGGCCTGGTGCAGGAGCGGTGCATGATAGCCGTCATTGTCGGTATAGGACTTCCAGTTCGTGTTGTACCGGACCTTCTGGTAGCCGAGCAGCTTGAGGCGGCCGTCCCCCCCCACGAGCTCGCGGAGCGTTTCCACGATCGATCCGAGGCATTCGAGAAGGGGTTCGGTTCGAGCGGACATGGTGACGAACACGACGCCGTAGACGCTCTCCATCCGGGGTTGGGCCAAGGGATAGTCGGAGCGGTTGAAGCCAGGCACGAACTCGCGCTGGTTCGGACACCCGACCAGGTCCCCCCGCGTGCTGAACAGCCAGCGATGATATGGGCATTCGAATTCCTGCTTGTTACCCATCGGAGCGGTTTCGAGCTGGTTCCCGCGGTGCGAGCAGGCGTTGAAGAAGGCGCGAACGATACCATCATCGCCGCGCGCGATCAGCAGGGGAATACCGGCGAGACGAAACGTCTTGAAATCCCCCCGTTCCGGGATCTCGCTCTCATGGCAAACCGGATGCCACTCCTCGCCATGAAAAATGCGCTGCAGTTCGGTGTCGTAAACGTCCTTGCGTACAAAAACTTCCTTCGGAATCTCATTGAAATTGTGAGGCCAGTCCAAATCTAGCTTCGTCATGGGATTGCCTCCAATGATAATGGCGTGGATTGCTCGCGTTCCAGCTCGCGTCCCAGATCGGCCCACATCGTGCCGGATTTGCGCGCCCCGGCCAGAAACGGCTCGGGTACGAGATGATAGGGCGGCCGAACTGGTCCCGCTTTCATCCACCCTGCAGCGTCCATTCGGGCCTTCTCGAGGCCGATGTTATACGTTGAAAATTCCTTGAAGCTCCCATTCGGGAACAGGGGCGCGGCGGTGGGGCCCAGACGCGCCTGCAGCGCCCGCGCGGCCGCCCAGTCGCCGCTTGCCCTCGCCTTCGCGACAATATCGCGCAAACTCGTCGTCACGAGCGGATGGCAAACGGCGCCACTGGACCAGAAGGCATCGATCTCGTCGACCATCCGCGCCGCCGCATAATAATCGAAATCGATGGGGAGTAGCTTGATATTGCCCTTCACGGCCGCGAGATCGGCCAGCAGCGTACCGACCCCGATATATTTCGCGGTCACGACCTGGGGAATTTCCGCGACCTGCGCCCAGAATGCCCGCGGAAAATCGAACTTGAACGCTTCGGGGTTGGCGTAAATGGCGATATTCATTTCGGGGACGGCCTCGGCGACGTCGCGATAGAATTGCACGGAAACGTCGAGCGCGGGCGCGCACCACATCGGAATGCCAAGCATGGTCCCGTCGGCGCCAAGCGCAAGCGCTTCCCGGGTCAGGGCGATCGTATCGCGCGTGTTAAGGCAGGTCGTGCCCACGAACACGGGAACGCGGCCGCCGGCCGCATCGACAATCGCTCGCATATAATCGAGCTTTTCGCCGTGGGTGAGCGTTGCCGCCTCTCCCAAAGTTCCCATGCTGAGAATGCCGTCAATTCCAGCGTCGATCAGCCCGTTCACCACCCGCGCGGCTTCATCCAGGTCGACCGTGTTCTCTGAGCGCCAGTCCGAGGCGTTTTCGGTAGCGGGCGTCGGCACGATGGCCCAGGCGCCTTTGATATCATCGGGTCGGAGCAGCCGGCTGCGCATCATCCCTCTCCTTTTGGACCTGCAGAATCACGGCCCTTTCGTTGTTCATAGTGTAATGCATTACTCCTTGTGTTTGCAAGCTGCGACATGTAATTCCTGAATCAACCATTGCGTAACAATTCTATCCAGTTGATATTTATCAATTTTAGTTGCGCAATAATGGAGAGCTCACGATGATTTCCTCCGGGCGATATGCCGATAAAATTGCCGTGGTTACGGGCGGAGCCCAAGGCATCGGATTGGCGGTTGCGACCCGAATGGCCCGGGAAGGCGCGACAGTGACCATCGCTGACCGCGCCGAGGACGCCACGATGGCGGCCGTTGCGGGCCTTCGTTCCGACGGGCTCGACGCTTATGGTGAAATTCACGACCTTGAGAAAAGAGACGGCGCCTGTTCGCTTTACGGGAATGTGATCGAGCGGCATGGGCGCGTCGATGTCGCGGTCCATAATGTCGGCGGCACGATCTGGGCCAAGCCCTTCTGGGACTATTGCGCGGAGGAGATAGAGGCTGAGATCAACCGTTCGCTCTGGCCTACGATCTGGTGCTGTCATGCCGTGCTCCCGCATCTTTTGGCGGCGGGCCAGGGTGCGATCGTCAACGTCGGCTCGGTCGCGACGCGTGGGATCAACCGCTTGCCCTATGCCGCAGCGAAGGGCGGCGTTGCTGCGCTGACCGTGGCGCTTGCCCAGGATCTCGAAGACAGGCCCATTCGGGTCAATTGCGTGGCGCCAGGCGGCGTGAACGTCACGAGAGTCACACCCAGAAATCCGGCCGAGCCCACCGAGGCAGACAAGGCAGGGTTCGAGGCTGTCGTAAGGCAGACGCTGCGCGATACCCCGATGGCGCGCTTTGGCGAGGTCGACGAGATAGCTGCCGCCATCTGTTTTCTCGGCGCCCCCGAGGCCTCCTACATCACCGGACAGACGCTCTATGTTGCCGGAGGCGGGATAGGCTGAAGTTCGGGGACCTAGGAAGCAGACTTCTTCAATATTTCGCGCAGCGGGACATCGACATCGGCCAACTCCGCCGGTCCGACGCGCGCGCGGCGTTCGACAAGGCGCTTGGCGACTCCCATATCTGCCGACCGGTTCGCGGTCAGCGCGCCCATGACGAGATCTCCTGCGAGGAAGAATGCGCAAAAGGCATCATCCTCCACCCTCCCGCGCATGATGAGCTGCTGCTGCGCGTCGATGCGCCCGGTCACTTGTATGTTCAGATCATATTGGTCGCTCCAGAACCAGCACGGGCGGCAATATTCGACGGGTTGACCGAGCATGGCGGCCGCTGCAGCTGCGCCCTGCTCGGCTGCATTCTGATAGGTCTCCATTCGCACGCGGCCGCCGAAGAAGTCGGGTTGCTCGGCGACGTCGCCCGCGGCGAAGATGACGGGATTGCTGGTACGGCATTGCGCGTCGACTACGATCCCATTGCCGACGATCAGGCCGGCATCCGCTGCCAGTTCGACGGCCGGGACGATCCCGATACCCACAACAACTGCGTCGCAGGCAAGTTCTTCGCCATCATCGAGCTCGACGGCGCAGACTTTCGCGCCGCTCAGGCGAAGACCTTTGACCGATCGGCCGTAGAGCGCACGAACGCCCTGCATCCGGTGATGCTCGCCGAGCCAAGCTCCAAAATGGTCCCCGAGTGCCCGGATCATCGGCGAAGCGAACGGCTCAACAGCGGTAACATTGCAGCCCATTCGCCGCGCGCTGGCAGCAACCTCGGCGCCGATGACGCCCATTCCGATGATCACGATCTGCGCGCCGGGCCGCAGATCGGCGGCAAGGCCGGCGGCGTCGCCAAGGGTGCGAAGATGGTGCACATTGGCAGCCTCGGCCCTTGGCAAAGGCAGGCGGCGAGCGGCGCCGCCCGTTGCCAGGAGAATGCGGTCCGCCTGAACCGCTTCGCCGGACGCGAGCCTCAGCGCGCCGGCGCGCAGGTCGATCGCCGTTGTTCGCACGCCCAGGCGGAGCTCGACCTTGTTCGAGGCGTACCAATGCTCGTCATGAAGATAGAAGCTTCCAGAAGGCGTTCCGCCTTCCCACAGAAACTCCTTCGAAAGCGGCGGCCGTTCGTAAGGGCGCCACGGCTCCTCGCCGATGAGATGAATATGGCCGTCATAACCTGCGCTGCGCAGTGATTCCGCCGCCCTTGCGCCGGCCATGTTTGCGCCGACGACCGCAATGCTATTGATCACTATTGGTCACCCTATTGATCGAACATTCCAAGCTTGCCCTCGTCGAGGTTCACGATCACCGACTTCGTCTGGGTATAGTGGTTGAGCACCTCGTGACTAAACTCCCGGCCAAACCCGCTCTGCTTGTATCCGCCGAGCGGCATGTTTGGTTTGAGGTTATAATATCGGTTGATCCATACCGTCCCGGTTTCAAGCTTCCTTGCAATGCGATGCGCGCGCGCGAGGTCGCGGGTCCACACGCCGCCGGCGAGGCCGAAGCTCGTGTCATTGGCACGCGCCATCATCTCGTCCTCGTCGCGCCAGCTTTGCACTGTGGTAACAGGACCGAAGATCTCTTCTTGCGCAATTCGCATGTCGTTTGCGACCTTGGTGAAGATTGTCGGCTGGACGAAATGCCCTTTCGCGAGCCCGGCATCCGCCGAACGCGCGCCGCCGGCAAAGACCGTCGCCCCTTCCTCGATCGCGAGCGCGAGGTAGGATTCGATCTTCTCCATTTGCATAGTCGAAGCCTGCGCTCCGAGCTGCGTGGCAGGGTCCAGCGGATCGCCCTGCCTGATGTTGCCGAGCGCATCACGAAATTTCTCGAGAAACTCTTCCTCTATTGCCTCGTGAAGGAAGAGGCGCGACCCGGCGAGGCACACCTCGCCCTTGTTAAGGACGGTCGACATCGTTGCGCTCTCGACAGCCGCGTCGATATCGGCATCGGCACAAATGATGTGCGCCGATTTTCCGCCGAGTTCGAGCGTCTGCGGAATGATATTCGCCGAGGCATATTGGATCACGCGGCGCGCGGTCGCGACCGATCCCGTGAAAGCGACTTTGCGCACGTCGGGATGGGTTACGAGCGCCTCTCCGACGTCGGCCCCATAACCCGTGACGACATTCACCACACCCGGCGGCAGAATATCGGCCATCTCCACGAAAAATTCGAGCACCGAGAGGCATACCGTTTCGGCCGGCTTCAATACCACCGTATTGCCCGCCGCCAGAGCCGGCGCGATTTTGCACGCCATCATGAGCAGGGGAACATTCCACGGTATGATCTGGGCGCAGACGCCCAGCGGCTCGCGGTGCACGATGCCGATCGCATCGGGAAAGTCCAGCGTCTGGCCATGCAGGCCGTAGGCGGCACCCGCGAAGAGTTCGAACTGGCCGATCGCGTTGGGCAGGTCGAAATACAGCGACTCGCGGATGGGCTTACCGTTGTTCAGCGTTTCGAGGACGGCATATTCTTCAAGGCGCGCCTTGAGGCGGCGCGCAATTTCGTAAAGAAGGTCCTGCCGCTCCGCCGCGCTGCTCTGGGACCATGCGGGAAAGGCCGCTTTTGCCGCCGCCACGGCCCGACCAACATCGGCGGCGTTCCCAGCTTGAATTCGGGCGAGCGTCTCACCCGTAGCAGGGTTGAGCAGCGCGATTGTCTTGCCGCTGGCGCCCCCGACCCATTCTCCGCCAATCAGATGGCCATATTCGTCGCGAATGCCATAGTTGCTTTCAATCGCCTTCAGATTTGTCGACATGTCGCTTCTCCACCTTATTCCACAACTTCGATCGTCAGACGACCGAGAGGATAGAGCCGGCAAGCAAGGGCATAACCCGCCTGGAGCTCCGCGTCCGATACATGCGCCTTGCTCATCTTGCCGAGCCGATGCGCGCCTTCGATAACCCGTACCCGGCAGATTCCGCAGCCGCCGCCCCGGCATCCGACGCCGATGTCGCTCGCTCCGCTGCGCTCCATGGCAACGAGCACGCGCTCCCCGTCCGGGCATGGAAAGGCGCTGCCTCCCACGATTTCCACGAGATGCGGGCGCATAGCGACTATCCCCCGGACTCGCGCGCGCGCCGCGCGGCGAACGACTGGCCGCCAACTGCGAAATGTGCTGCGGGAACCTCACGCAGGATGACGCGAACCGACTCGATCGGCGCCCCGACGGCGGATACGGCGGCGTCGGTCAGCGCCGCGACGAGAGCTTCCTTCGCCTCCGGCGTTCGTCCCTCGAGCAAGGTGACCTCGATAATCGGCATCAGGCATCAACCCTGATCGAAACTGATCCGAGATTCTGGACAGTCGTGCGGATCGACTGACCCTTGGCAAGGGTCGGAGCAGCTGTGATCCCGCCCGCCAGGACGATATCCCCGGCCTCGATGCGCTCGCCGCCCTCCGACACCATGCGCGCGGCCGCAACGAGCGATCGTAGCGGATGCCCCAATATGGCGGCGCTGGACCCCACTTCGACGACTTCGCCGTCGATTTCGAGAATGACCCCGAGATTCGAGATATCCTGGTGCGGGTCGTTCCAGCTTCCGACGACAAAGCCCGAGGAAGAACTGTTGTCAGCGATGACATCGGCGAGCGCGAACTTGAAATTCTCGTATCGGCTGTCGATCACCTCCATCGCAGGCGCCACCGCGGCAACCGCGGCGAGCGCCTGGGCCATCGTAACCCTACCGGCGAGGGGAGCCGACATCAGGAAGGCGATTTCCGGCTCGATGCGTGGGTGGACGAAGTTAGCGAGCGCAAGGCTGCCCCCTTCCTCGATCAGCATCTTGTCGGTGAGTCGGCCCCAAGCCATCTGGTCGACGCCCACTTGTTGCATCTTGGCCCGGCTCGTGAGACCCATTTTGACGCCGACACGCCGCTCGCCGCGCTGGAGGCGAAGATCGATGGACAGTCGCTGGATTTCATAAGCGTCCTCAACCGTCAGCTCGGGTCGGGCATGGGTCAACTGCGGCGTAGCCACGCGTTCGTGCGCGGCCCGGTCCAGGATTTCGGCCAGACTTGCCAAATCGCTCATTGCGACACCGCCAGTTCCTGGTCCCGAACGAGGTCGAGGGCGACATCGACGATCATATCTTCCTGGCCGCCGACCATCCGCCGCCTGCCGAGCTCGACCAGGATCTGGCGGGTATCGAGACCATATTGTTCGGCCGCCTTTTCGGCATGGCGCAGGAAACTGGAATAAACGCCTGCATAGCCCAAGCTGAGAGTCTCGCGATCGACGCGCACCGGGCGGTCCTGCAGTGGCCGCACAATATCTTCCGCGGCGTCCATCAAGCCCATCACGTCGCACCCGTGCTTCCAGCCCTTGCGATCGGCGGCGGCGATGAAAACCTCGAGGGGGGCATTGCCCGCCCCGGCACCCATGCCGGCGAGACTGGCGTCGATGCGCACCGCGCCGGCCTGCGCCGCGACGATCGAGTTTGCGACGCCGAGCGAGAGATTGTGATGCGCATGCATCCCGCGCTGCGTTTCGGGCTTGAGGACCCGATCGTAAGCTTCGAAGCGGGTCCGGACGCCGTCCATGTCGAGGGCTCCGCCGCTGTCGGTTACATAGATGCAATGGGCGCCATATCCCTCCATGAGCAAGGCTTGCTGCGCGAGCGCTTCGGGATCGATCATATGGCTCATCATCAGGAAGCCAGAGACGTCCATGCCGAGGTCCCGCGCAATCCCGATATGCTGCTTTGCAACGTCGGCTTCGGTGCAATGGGTAGCGACGCGCACCGAGCGGACGCCGAGACTGTGCGCGCGCCTCAGTTCCTCGACCGTTCCGATGCCCGGAACCAGAAGCGTCGTCAGCACCGCATGTTCGATGACATCAGCCGCTGCCTCGATCCACTCCCAATCGGTGTGGGCCCCAAACCCGTAATTAAAGGATGTCCCGTTGAGGCCGTCGCCATGCGAGACTTCGATGGCATCGACCCCGGCTGCGTCGAGCGCCTTTGCAATGGCTCGCACGCTGTCGGTGCCATACATGTGAAGGATGGCATGCATCCCGTCGCGGAGCGTTACATCCTGGATGTAAAGCGACTGGCTGGATGGATCGAAGGTCATGCTGCGATTCTCCCCGTCTGACGCACGAGGACTTCGGCGGCAGCCTTTGCCGCAGCGGTCATGATATCGAGGTTGCCGGCATATTTTGGCAAATAGTCGCCGGCGCCTTCGACCTCGAGGAAGACGCTGGTCTTCATTCCTTCGAATTCGCCATAGCCCGGGATCTTTAGCGGCCGGTTCGATCCGAACCGTTCGAACTGAATGTCCTGCTTCAATCGATACCCTGGCACATAACGCTGGACCTCGGCGACCATCGCCTTGACGGCATCGCAGACCAAGCTCTCGTCAACCAAGTCGGTCAGGGTGAAGATCGTGTCGCGCATGATCATCGGCGGGTCGGCCGGATTGAGAATGATGATCGCGCGGCCTTTGGCCGCTCCCCCAACAACCTCGATGCCCTTGGCCGTGGTGCGCGTGAACTCGTCGATATTGGCCCTTGTACCGGGTCCGGCCGACCGGGACGAAACCGACGCGACGATTTCCGCATAATGGACCGGCGTGACGCTCGACACCGCAGCGACAATCGGGATCGTCGCCTGTCCGCCGCACGTGACCATATTGATATTGCGAGCGCCCGAGGAGACCGCTGCGTTGACCGGCGGTACCACGAAAGGGCCGAGCGCGGCGGGCGTCAGATCGACGACAAGCTTTCCATCCGCTGCGAGGGCCTTGGCATGTTCGACATGCGCATAGGCTGAGGTCGCGTCGAAAACGAGCTCGATGTCAGGGTAATTCGTAAGCGCGCGCAGTCCATCGATACCTTCGTGGGTCGTGGTTACGCCGCGCGCGCGCGCCATCGCAAGGCCTTCGGAGGCGGGATCTATTCCTACCACAACGGCAAGTTCGAGTTCGCTCGAGCCCCGCAATATCTTGACCATGAGATCGGTGCCGATGTTGCCCGATCCGATGATCGCGCATTTCGTCTTCGCCATCTCTTTATCCCTTTCCGGTTGATCGCCTCAGCTTGCAAACGCCGCTTTGACGGTCCCGACTCCATTGATTCTGGCCTCGACGACGTCGCCGGCCGCGACGGTTGCCATGGGTCCGAGAGCGCCCGACAGAAGAACATCTCCGGCAAGAAGCGGACGGCCTTCGCGTGCCATGACGCGCGCCAGCCACAAGGAGGCACTGATCGGGCTGCCAAGACAGGCGACGCCCGCGCCGACAGAAACAGGCTCGCCGCGGCATTCCATCACCATCCCGCACGCGCGTAGGTCGAGCCCGTCGAGCTTGCGCGGAACGGCGCCAAGCACGAACAGACCGCTCGAAGCATTATCGGCGATGGTGTCCAAGATCCGGATGTCCCAATTGGCGATGCGGCTGTCCACGACCTCGATCGCGGGCACGACATATTCGACCGCCCGGATCAGTTCGGCGATCGTAAGGTCGGGCTGAAGGAGGTCGCGCCCGACCACGATCGCGATTTCCGCTTCGACCTTTGGCTGGATGACCCGCCCGAGCCCGATCGGCTCGCCCTCGGGCACATCCATATCAGCGAAGAGCATGCCATAGTCGGGCTGGTCCACGCCGAGCTGCTTCTGGACCGCCCGCGAGGTAAGCCCGATCTTGCGTCCGACGAGACGGCGCCCCGAGGAGAGTGCGTGGCGGGTGTTCAATTCCTGCACCGCATAGGCCGCCGCGACGCCACCGCCGCTGAGGCTTTCGCGAAGCGGGGGGATCGGCGAGCGCTTTTCGGCCGCCGTTCGCAGGGCGATCGCTGCTTCTTCAATGATGTCAGGGTCAAGTGTATTTTGTTCGGACATGATCATATCTTCACGCAGATGTTTTCGAGCTCGGTGTAGAATTCGAGGCTGTGCGCTCCGCCCTCGCGGCCTATTCCCGATTGCCCCGAACCGCCGAATGCCGTGCGCAGGTCGCGCAGGAACCAGCAGTTCACCCAGCACACGCCGACGGACATTGCCGCCGCGACGCGATGAGCTCGAGAGAGATTTTCTGTCCAGACGGTAGCGCACAGGCCATAATCCGTGTCGTTCGCCCAACTTATCGCGTCGTCTTCGGTGTCGAAGGGAATGATCCCGCAGCAAGGACCGAAAATCTCCTCCCGCATGACGGTCGAATCATGAGCGAGGCCGGTCCAGATTGTGGGTTCGACCCAGAACCCGCCCGCCGCCGCGGCATCGACGTTGGGTACCCCGCCGCCCGTAACGGCGATTGCCCCTTCGGCGATCGCCCGCTCATAATATCCGAGCACTTTCTGCCGATGTTCTTCGCTGATCATCGGCCCGAGGTAATGCGGATCACCCTTGTTCCCGGGTTTCAGTGCGCGAGCGGCAGCGGCAAGCTTGGCTACGAAAGGTTCGAAGACGGATTGCTCGACATAGACACGCTCGGTCCCCAGGCACACTTGCCCGCTATTCAGAAAGGCGGCGCGCGAAATGCCTTCGGCTGCTTTCTCAAGATCGGCATCGGCGAAGACGATCGCTGGATTTTTGCCGCCGAGTTCGAAGCTGATGTCGCGAACGCCGACGGCAGCCTGCTTCATTATGGCCTGCCCGGTGCCGGTTTCGCCTGTGAAGGTGATGGCATCGACGTCCGGATGGGCGGTGAGGAACTCGCCTGCTGCGCCGGGGCCGAAGCCGTGGACGACGTTGTAGACCCCCGTGGGCATTCCGACCGCGTCCATCACTTCGCCGAGAAGGGCTGCCGTCCGCGGCGTCTCTTCGGACGGCTTGACGATCACGGTGTTCCCGCAGGCCAGCGCCGGGCCGACTTTCCAGGTCATCAGCAAGAGCGGGAAATTCCACGGGCAGACGACCGCGATGACACCCTTCGGTTTACGCACAGCGTAATTGATCGCACCGCTCCCGTCAGGCGTCGGGGTACCGAACGATTCTGTCGGGAGGGTCGTGACGATGTCGGCGAACATCCGGAAGTTCGACGCGCCGCGCGGAACATCGATGTGCGCCGCGACCGCTCTCGGCTTGCCCGTATCGGCCACTTCTGCATCGAGAAAGTCTTCCGAGCGCCGTTCGATCTCATCCGCAACAGCAGCGATGAGCCGAATGCGCTCGGCTGTTGTCATTTTGCCCCAAGGTCCTGTGAGCGCACGCTTGGCCGCCGCTACAGCGCGATCCACATCCTCACGGGTCGCCTCATGAACGCGCCCCGTCTCCCGACCGGTGGCGGGGTCGATGTTGGGGAACGTCGCCCCCGAGCCGCCCTTTACGAACCGTCCGTCGATAAAGTTCAAGATATCCGCAGCGACAGGTCGGTTTCTCTCTTCCGGTTCGACCGCAAGCTGTTGAACCTGTACCATTCAGAACTCCTTCGCACCAATCGAGGCGGCGGCTGCCCGGGCGCAGGCGATGTCGAACTCCTCGGAGCCGCCCGAGACTCCAATTCCCCCGATGCAATTCCCATCGACTATGATCGGGACACCGCCGCCGAACATCACGACCCGCGGCTGATGCGCGATGCCGTTGCATAAGGCTTCGGAGCCCGAGACCAGTTCGTAGACCGCTGCCGTCGGCACTTTGAAACTTGCGGCCGTGAAGGCTTTGTCCTGAGCGATCTTTTCGGAGTGAAAGGGAGCCGCGCCGCCTTTCAGGAACGCGACCAGTTCCCCCGACGCGCCCACGACCGCAGCGACCACGGGCGTTCCGCCGGCGGTGCCATGCCCTACGGCAGCGGCGACCGCCTCCAAGGCGGACCCGTGTGCAATCGTGTGGTAGTTTTCGACCATCGCAGGAAGTCAGGTATTGACGGTCATGAAGCGGTCGTTGAGCGCCTTTTCATAATAGAAAATCGCCTTGCCCGCCTGTTCGACGCCCCACGACCGGCGAGGATTATCGGGGTAATAATCATAACCGCCGGCAAAGGTCTCGTTCCGATTTCCCGAAGGGTCGAAGAAATATATGGTCTGACCACGCGTGATACCGTGGCGCGTCGGGCCGATATCGAGTGAGATATCATAGCGACTGATGATATCGGCAGCATTTCCGACGTCGTTCCAGGATTCCAGGCGGAACGATGTATGGTGGATTTTCGCATCCTCGGGGCCTGCAAGGAACGCGATATCGTGAGCCTTATTGCTACAGCTCAGGAAGATGCCGAGCCGAGTGCCGCTCGCTTCGTCGACGAGTTCCTCGGTAACGGAAAAATCGAGCGCTTCGACGAAGATTCGCGCCGATCCCGCGACATCGATGCCGTTGAGCGCCGAGTGATCATATCGCATAGCGCGCATGCCGCGCGGCTCACTGTGCCAGACGTCCGGGTTCTTTGTGGGAGGACCGTCTGCCGATAATTCCATGTCGGCGTAAAGGTCGAAGATATGCCCGGTAGGAACCGCGAAGCGCAGCTTGCGTCCGACGCCCTCTTCCTCGCCCGCGGTGATCCATTCGACGTCGACGCCGGTGGCTTGCAAACGGTCTGCGAATATTTCGAGGTCGCTGTCGCGGCAAACCTTGAAGCCGATCCGATCAAGACCGGGCATATCCGCCTCGCGCAGGATGACGCTGTGTCGATCGAATTCGTCGAACCCGCGGAAAAATGCCCGGTCACCCGAACGACCGACGAGTTCCAGCCCGATCCGGTCGCGATAATGGGGGATGGCCTCCTCGAGATCGAGGACGCGCATCTGGACAAAGCCTGGTCGCATCACGCCTGTAATTGCCATCACCGCTCTCCCGGGAAATTTAAAATTTTAGGCCGTGACTGAAAAATTCGATCACGGCGCGATTGAAACTGGCCATCCGCTCGATCTGTACCCAATGGCCACACTCTCCAAAGAAGCGGACGTCTGAGTGTGTGATCAGGTTTCCGAGGCGCAGCGACACCTCTTGCGGAATGACTTGGTCGGCCTTGCCGTGCAGGACGAGCACTTCATGGGGAAGCGCGGCGATATCTTCCTCGCGGCTCGACAGCATAGCAATATTGGCCTGCCGGTCGGAACCGCCGAACGTCGCATGATAGGGCTCATGCGCTCCTGGGCGGATGCTCGCGTGATAACGGGAGTCGATCAGATCGTCGGTCAGCCGGCTCTGGTCCCATGCGAGCATCTTCAGCGACTCATGCATCATTTCGCGGGATGGCTCATAACCCCAGACGAAATCGAGCGCCGGCGTGAGCGGGAATTCAAGTCCAGCCGCTCCCATCAAAACGGCACGATCGACCCTGTCGGGATGGGCGATCATGAAGGCGAGCGTCACGCCGCCGCCGAAGGAATTTCCGACCATCGAGACCTGGTCGATTTCCAGGTCGTCGAGAAGACGGACCAGTTGATTGGTCCAGATGGCCTTGTCGGTGATCCGACCCACCGAGTCGCTGTAGCCGAAGCCAATCATGTCGGGAGCAATGACCCGGAATTCCTTAGCAATCTCGGGCATATTAAGCCGCCAGTTCGCCCATGCCGTGACCCCGGGGCCCGAACCGTGGACGAGGAGGACCGGCCTGCCCTCGCCGGTGTCATGATAGTTGGTTTTGATCCCGTCAGCGACGAATGTCTTGCCGATTTCGGGCCGGACCATGTCGGGCGCCGAACTCATTGGCCAGCAACCATGTAATCATCATGTCGGGCGACCTGCCCCCAAACGGCTTCAAGCATCACTCAATCTCCGTTCCACGGGCCATCATGTCGCAGCCCTCTTGGGACAATGTTTTGCACCATGGGAAACGCGTTTGCAACCGGTAAATGAAACCGGCGCCTCTGATCCGGTCACTTCAGGCTCTCGGCTCGCACGGCTTCGAGGACACCGGGCTCCTCTTCCATCCGGGCGCGGTAGCGCGTCAAAGCGGGGAAGCCCGCGAGACCGATCTCCACTCGAGAGGGCCACCCGAGGATGCAATAGAGATAGGCGTCGGCCACGGTGAAGGCGTCCCCGAAGCAATAATTCTTGTCGGTCAATTCCAGGTCGAGCGCTTGGAGATGGTGCATGACGTCCCGCTTTGCCTCAGCGCGGATCTCCGGCCCCGCGGTTTTGGAGAAGAGCGGCACGAAGCTCTTGTGCAGCTCGGAGGCGATGAAGCTCAGGCTGTCCGTCAGCGTGTAGCGAGCGATTGTTCCGGCCGGCGGGGCGAGCCCCGCGCGCGGTGCCAGGTCGGCAACATAGAGAAGGATCGCTATCGTCTCTGTGAGAAGCTCGCCCGAATCCAGAAGGAGAGCAGGGATTTTTCCCGAAGGCTTTATCGACCGGAAGTCGGCGCCATGCTCGGTTCTGCGCGTGGGCATGTCGACTTTTTCAATATCGAACTCTGCCCCTATCCGGCGCAGCGCGATGTGCGGTGCCAGCGAGCAAAGGCCAGGCGCATAGTAAAGGAGCATCTCATATCCTTGTGGACGACTTGAGCACAGCGCGCGAATGGCCGTGCTTCACGCCGGAGTTGGGCCGGCGCGTCAGCGATCCACCTCGGAAAAGCCCTTTCCGGCGGTCAGCACCCCACAAGTCCGCATGGCACTCAGCATCATCGATGGATCGGCTTTGCCCGTTCCCACAATGTCATATGCCGTGCCGTGTGCGACCGACATATGGAGATAGGGTGGCCCCATCATGATCACGCAGTTTCCCGAGAATCCCCATGTCTTGACGGCTATGTGGCCTTGGTCGTGAAACATCGCTAGCACGAGATCGTATCGGCCTTCGATACATTGGCGAAAGACGGTATCGGGCGCGGATGGTCCATCGACATTGATGCCGCGCGCGCGCGCGCGCGCGACTCCAGGACCGATGGCACGATCTTCCTCATCGCCGATGGCATGAGGATTGAGACCCGCGACCACGATCCTGGGGTTGGCGACGCCCCAGCTTCGAAGCGCCGCGTCGATTTGCTGTAGGGCGGTATCGATCAACTCGGGCGTGATGAGGTCGCAGACCGCCCGAATCGACATATGATCGGTGAGGTGGGCGACACGGAGCGGTCCGGTGAGGAGGAGCAGATAACTCTCGCCCGGCGTCGGGCTGATCACCATATCCAGCTTTCCCGCCAGTTTAAGCGATCCGGTGCTGATCGGACCCATCACTGTGCCGGCGAAGACCCCGTCGCGCGCGAGCGCATCGAGTTCGGCTAGCCACTTGGCGGTCGCAATGCCCGATTCGAGCGTATCTTTCGCGAAGGGGAGCGCGCGGTCGTCCAGCGCACCTGTATCCAGGATATCGATGACTGCCGGGTCGTCGCTGAGCGGCTCGAGCGAACGCATGACACGCAGGCGGGCCGACACTTTAGTCAGGTCAAGCGCTCGTTCGACCGAGGCCGCCGACCCCACTAATAGGGGAACCGACACCTCATGCACGCGGCCTGACGCCCAGGCGCGAACGGTAACCTCGGGTCCGATGCCTGCCGGCTCGCCGACCATGGTACCGATGCAGGGCCGGAATCCGGCCTGCTGCGACGCTACGCCGACCTCAAATGCTGTAGACATCGAGCATCGTCTGCGCGAGGTCGTTGATGACGACGGTATATTTGCGTTTTATCACAAAGGCGTCGCCCATCGGTTCGAGATCGTAAATGGCCGACCCACTGTAGACCGTCGGCCGATCCTCCAAGACCGAGGTCACCGACCAATTCGTCCGCGCCCGAATGACGTCGTCCTCATGGTCGACCGCGAGCAGGCAAAAGATATGGGAAGTGCGCGGGGCCGGCGAACTGGCCGACGACCGGCCCGTCCGAATGCGATAGACGCGGTCCTCGAGCCCTGCCCGGGTCGGATAATAGATCAGCGAAATCTCGCGCCTTGGGTCCTCGGTCAATCGGCCGCTGTCATCCCACGCGGGGACCCAATATTCGGCATCGGGATGATATAGATCGATCCAGCTATCCCAATCCTTGGCATCGAGAGCGGCCGCTTCGCGCCCGAGAAATCGCTGGATCGCGGTCCATTGCGCAACTTCGCTGCTCATTTCGCCATCTCCGGCTTCGGGGGTAACGCGCGCTCGGCCTCTTCGCTCGCAATGGCTCCGCGCATGCGCAATATCCATTCGTCGTGGATCGCGACGTAAAGCCCCTCGTCGGCCACCGCCGTGCCGCTAAGGATGGCGTCGACGCCCAGGGCTTCGCCGTGGCTGCTGACGCCTTGCACCCACCGTGTCGATCCCCGCGACATGTCGTTCATCCGGCCAGCCCCGCCACCGAAACCGACCTGGCAATTGTTGAACTCGGTCAGGTCGTCCGGCGTAGCCATGCCGCTTGCATTGAAGAAATCTTCATACTGGCGGATGCGCAAGGCGCGGGCGTCGTCACTCTCACCCACCGGAGCTATGCAGTAGGTTGTCACCTCGGTCTCATCCACCGAGATGGGCCGGATGATACGGATCTGGGTGCTCGTCTGGTCCATGAGGAAGACGTTAGGGAACAGCTCCAGATTGCGTATCCGGCCGTTCATCCAGGTAGCGCGCTCTTCGCCGCGCTCGCGCTTCAACCAGTCCAGGATTTCGTAATTCGGCCGGTCCTGATAGTTTGCATAGTCATTCCAGAGCACGCAATGGCCGTTGTCGAAGGAGAAAGAGCCGCCCTCGAGCTGAGCCCAGCGACCGAAATCGAACGCCCTGGTATCGTTCTTCGATGTCCCGTCGACCCGGCGTGCGACCGTCATGAAGTAATTCGCGTGCACCGTGCCGATATGATAGCCGTCGAGGCCATTTTCGACCTGCAGCTTCCAGTTCCCTCGATAGCGGTAGCGCGTAGCGCCTGGAAGAACTTCGAGCTTCTCTTCGACCGACTGATCAACCATGAGATCGATGAATGTCTTCGCGCCCGCGAGATAGTCCTCAAGAGGAACGACCTCGGGGTTGAGACTGGCGAAAATGAAGCCCCGGTAAATCTCGATGCGCGCAACATGTTCTAGACCATAGTCTTCCCGCTTGAAGCCCGGCGCGTAGCCACCCCCAGCCTCATCTGTCACGTCGAGGAGTTGGCCCGCGGGATTATAGGTCCAACCGTGGAAGGGGCAGGTGAAGTTGCGGCGGTTTCCGCTCTTCTCGCGGCAAACGCGCGCGCCGCGGTGCGCGCAGGCATTGATCAGACAATGCAATTCCCCGGCCCGGTCGCGGGTCAGGATGACGGGCTGGCGGCCGATAAAAGTCGTGAGAAAGTCGTTCGGCTTTGCGACCTGGCTCTCGTGCGCAATGAAGACCCAGTTGCGCTCGAAGATATATTTCAGCTCGAGAGCGAACACGTCCGCGTCGGTAAAGGCCTCCCGGTCGATCTGAAAGCGGCCGCTTCCCTCGTCTTTTACGAGCCATGCATCGATACGCGAACGCAGTGATTCAAGCTCTGCCACGGCTGCGCCGTTTCCGTCAGGTTGCAACATCCTCTCCTCCATTTCCGGCCACCGAGATTCGTAGGTCAACTATTTGGATCAACGATTCTCGGCTCAACTCTTTGGACTCTTCCGATCCCGAATGACCCAACATAGCATGCGTGGCTCATTGTGCAATGGGTTGCACAATGATCTAAATTGCCCTATTCGAATCGCGTTGCATCATGTGCGACACGTCAACCAGGCTGGTTCAGGCGTATAAAAGCCAAAAATGGCTTGAGATTTGGGAGTGCGAAATATGGTGGGCGTGACCGAGCTGGGTTATCTAGGCTTGTCGGTATCTGATCTGGATGCATGGAAGAGCTTCGCGTGCGGCGTCGGCGGCATGGAATATGTCGATGAAGGCGAAGGCGACCGCGCGTATCTGCGAATGGACAAATGGCATCACCGCATCACGCTGCATGCTGATGGCGGTGACGATCTTGCCTATCTTGGCTGGCGCGTTGCGGGTCCGGTAGAGTTCGACGAAATTGTCGAGAAGCTGACAGTCCAGAATATCGAAGTCGAAATAGCGAGCGACGAAGCGGCGCGCGAGCGCCGGGTCCTCGGCTTGGCCAAGCTCAAGGATCCGGGCGGTAATCCCACCGAAATCTTCTTCGGCCCCCAGGTCGACAATTACCGCCCTTTTCATCCCGGCCGCCCGATGTTCGGTCGTTTTGTTACCGGCGCCGAAGGGATCGGCCATTGCATCCTGCGTCAAGATGATGTGGCCGCAGCGGTTCGCTTTTATCAGCTGCTCGGGCTGCGGGGCTCGGTCGAGTACCACCTCGCTTTGCCGAACGGTGAGGTCGCTGCCCCCTATTTCATGCATTGCAACGACCGGCAACATTCCGTGGCTTTCGGCCTCGGTCCGATGGACAAGCGGATCAACCATTTGATGCTCGAGTACAGCGAGCTCGACGATCTTGGCCTTGCCCACGACTCGGTGCGCGAACGAAAGATCGATGTCGCACTCCAGCTCGGAAAGCACGCGAACGACGAAGCGCTGACATTCTACTGCGCAAATCCGTCAGGGTGGCTGTGGGAATTTGGCTGGGGAGCGAAAAAGGCGGGCCCGCAGCAGGAACATTATCTGCGCGACCTCTTCGGCCATGGAAATGAAGCCGAGGGCTACGGAATGGACATCCCCCTCGGCTGACCACCTTAGGATATTTCAAGAGATGGATGTGATTGAAATGGAGAGACTTCGCCTGTGCCCAATTGACGCCCCCCAGGACGGCGAGCCGGTTGCGATACCGGCAGGCGCCTTCCCGGCGCTCGCGGTCTATAACGTCGATGGCCAGATTTATGTCACGGCCAACACATGTACGCACGGCAACGCGCAGCTTACCGATGGCTATCAGGACGGTGCGACGATCGAATGCCCCTATCATGGCGGCGCCTTCGACATTCCGAGCGGAGCCGCGACAACTTATCCCTGCCAGATCCCGCTTAAGACCTATGAAGTGACGATCGAGGACGGCTGGGTGACGATCGACGCTCCCGGTGCGCCGGAGAGCTGAGGCTATGGACCTTTCCACTCTGCCTCGCACCGAGCTCCTCCGGGAAGTGACGGACCTTATTGCCCTGCACGCCGAGCTGATTGACGACGATCAGCTCGAAGCGTGGCCCGATCTGTTCGTCGAGGACTGCCACTATTCCGTATTGCCGCGAGAGAATGCCGACCGCGGATTGCCGGTTGCGACGATCTTCTGTGACAGCAGGGGCATGCTTGTAGACCGCATCGTCTCGCTCCGGCGCGCCAACATTTTTCCGGTCCATCACTATCGACACATCATCAGCACCAGCCGCATTCACGAGGTTCGTTCAGATGCGGTTGTGGCACATACAAACTATCTAGTGCTCCAGACAAGAAACACCGGCCGATCATTTGTGTATAATGCTGGTAAATATGTCGATGAAATAGTGTTTTCGTCCGGGAAATTTCTTTTTCGGTCAAAGAAGGCGATTTTCGACACGGACCTGATCGACACTTTGATGGTCCGCCCCATTTAGCCCATTTCGAGGTTGCGATATGCTCAATGTTCAAGATACGGCCGTAGGTAAAGTGTCGACCGACACCGAGGAGCCCATTGGCTGCCGGATACCATATTCCGTGTTCACGGATGATGCCTTTTACAAGGCCGAACAGGAGCATCTCTTCCGCGGCCCCACCTGGAACTTCGTTGCGCTCGAGGCCGAAGTCCCGAACCCCGGTGATTTCAAATCGACCTTCATCGGCGACACGCCGGTCGTTGTGACGCGGGACAAGGACCAGAGCCTCCATGTCGTTGTGAACCGCTGCGCGCATCGCGGCGCGACGGTATGCCGCGCACGCCAAGGCAATGTGCCGCATCTCGAATGCGTTTATCATCAATGGGCTTATGAATTGAACGGAGACCTCATGGGCGTCCCGTTCCGCCGCGGGATCAAGGGCAAGGGGGGGATGCCGGCGGATTTCGATCTCAAGCAACATGGCTTGGTCAAGCTGCGCGTCGAAGCGTTGAATGGGCTGGTTTTCGCGACATTCTCGCAAGAAGTGGAGCCGCTGACGGACTATCTCGGTCCGCTCATCACCAAGCATGTCGAGCGGATCATGTGCCGCCCGATCAAGATATTGGGCAATCAACGCCAGTTCATCCACGGCAACTGGAAGCTATACGCCGAAAATACGCGCGACCCCTATCACGCAAGCCTCCTCCATCTGTTTCACAATACTTTCGGCCTCTATCGTTCGACGCAAACCGGCGAATGCCTGATGGACGAGAGCAAGCGGCATTCGTTCCTTTATTCGAAGGCGGGCAGCAACGACGCGGCGCGCGACAGCGAAGTCTATCAGGACTCGCGCAGCTTCGACACGAGCTTCTCGCTCCAGGATCCGTCGCTGCTCGCGGGCCGGAGCGAGTTTCCGGACGGCATCACCCTCGTCATCCTGGCCCTTTATCCCAACCTGATTTTGCAGCAGATCTCGAACACGCTCGCGGTTCGCCAGATCGTCACCCACGGACCGGATTCGTTCGAGCTCGTGTGGACCCAATTTGGCTATGCGGACGATGATGCGGAGATGGACGCGATCCGCCTCAAGCAATCGAACCTCATCGGACCGGCGGGCATGATCTCGATGGAGGATGGCGAGGCGGTCGAGATCGTGCAGCAGGCGGTCAGCTCGGACAGAAAGGCAAGATCCTATATCGCGATGGGCGGCGGCGGCGCCGATGATGCGGATCATCTTGTCACGGAAGGGGCCATCATCGGCTTCTGGCAAAATTACCGCGAGATGGTGGGAATCGAAGAGAGGGTCTCATGACCGCCACCATTGATTTCTACTTCGATTTCATCAGCCCGTTCAGCTATCTCGCACAGTTGCGTCTGCCGGAGATTGCGCGTCGGCACGGCCGGGCGCTCGCCTATCATCCCATCGACATCCCCGAAGCAAAGATTGCGGCGGGCAATTACGGCCCGTCCAACCGCGAGGTGCCGGCGAAGATAAAGGTTCTGACCGCGGATCTGCAGCGTTGGGCTCGGCGGTACGACGTGCCGCTTACCTTTCCATCGAGCTTCGAGTGCGGAGGCTGGAACACAGCCGCAATCTTCGCGGCCCGTCACGGTGCCGCCGAAGGCTTCGTGCGGGATGCCTATCGGCGCATCTGGGGCCTCGGAATCGATCCGCGAGACCGGGACGAATTGCGCGCCTCGGCGGCAACGGCGGGTCTCGAAGCCGATGCCGTCATGGCCTTCGTGGATTCGAAAGAGGGCAAGCGCGCCTATCGCGAAGCGCGGTCGAAAGCTTACGCCCGCGGCGTATTCGGCGCGCCGCTTATGTTTGTCGACGACCAGATATTCTGGGGAAACGACCGGCTGGATTTTCTTGAAGAGCATGTGCGGACGAATTGAAAAAAAGAATCAGGGAGAGGGAGAATGGACATGAGGACCAACAGTTATAATAGCGGGCGCGCCCTCGCGAGCGGCATCGCACTTTTCGCACTGGCCTGGAGCGCGGCCGGCCAAGCCCAGGATACGGCCCCGGCTGCCGAACCCGAGCCCGAGGCGCAGTCGAGTTCGGGTATCTCCGACATCATCGTGACGGCCACGCGCCGCGAGGAGCGTCTGCAGGACGTTGCTGTCGCCGTGACCGCGATCACCGGCGATTCGCTCTCGGCGGCAGATGTTTCGACGGTGCGCTCGTTGACCCAGGTGGTTCCCGGATTCATCGGGAGCCGCAACATGGGTGTCTTCCAGCCCGTCATTCGCGGCGTCGGGTCGACCGGCATCTCGATCGGCGACGAGCCAAACATCGCCACCTATGTCGATGGTGTCTACCAGCCAGAGTCGGCCGCCAACTGGATCGATCTCGTCGAAGTCGAGCGCGTGGAAGTGCTGCGCGGACCGCAAGGCACGACATTTGGCCGCAACGCCACCGGCGGCCTGATCAACGTGATTACCCCCGACCCCAGTTTTGACCTGCGCGGCAAGGCGTCGCTGCGTTACGGCCGCATGCGGAGGGACGCGGGCGATTATGATGCCCGCTTCTATATCACCGGCGGCCTTAGCGATAAATTGGCTGCCGATTTTGCCGCCCTCTATCGCAAGAACGACGGCTATATCGACGATCTGGTGCGCGGCGGCACGCTCGGCGACCAGCAAGTGATCAACTTTCGCAGCAAGCTGCTGTGGCAGCCTTCCGACAATGCCAAGGTCATCCTGACCGGCGAATTCTTCGACCAGAACAGCACGACCAATTCGCCCCAGCCGGTCAATGGGAATACGGCCGGCCGTCGCTTCCCGGGCGTTATACTTCCGACCGACGCTTGGCAGGCGTCACTGACCAGCATTCCTACGCTGGACTTACGGCGCTGGAGTGCGGCGCTGCATGTAAAACTCGAGTTCGACGGCTTCAACCTCGAGGCGACGAGCGGCTTCATGAATCTGCGCTGGTACCAGGAAACCGATTCGGACGCCTCGAACATCTTCCTCGGTAATTTCCCTGCAACATTTGCGACGGAATCGGGGAGCCAGGAAATCAAGTTCACGTCTGCCGACCCCGGCCGATTCCAGTGGCTCCTGGGCGGCTATTTCTACCAGTTCGGCGGTCATACTGAGTTGGATCTCGTCACGTCGCCGGGGCCTGGAATCCCTCCGACCACCCTCAACCTTGATCCCGCACTATCGGGTCGCTCGTTCGCGGGCTTTGCCGAAGGAACCTACGAGATCGTCGACGACCTGTTCATCACTGTCGGCGCGCGGTACACCACCGAGCGGCGGACCTTCGAACAGGTCGTTAATGGAAATCTGGTCGTTCCGAAGACCGCCAAGTCGTTCAACAAGTTCAACTATCGCGGCGCAGTCCGGTACCAGTTCGCACCCGACGGAAGCATTTATGCAAGCTATGGCACCGCATTCAAAAGCGGCGTCTACAATATGGCGGGCACATCGCCGAATCCGGTCAATCCCGAGAACATCAAGGCATGGGAGGCCGGCATCAAGGTCGACCCCTTCAATTGGCTCCGCACGAACCTCGCCGTTTATCACTATACGTACGACGATCTGCAAGTTCAGGCCAAAGACGCGTCGGGTCCGAGCTACGTCCTGCAGAACGCAGCGAGCGCCAAAATCTATGGCGGCGAGTTCGAGGCGATTATCCAACCGATTGACGATCTCAACATCCGCGGCTCGGCGGCCTACAGCCACGCGCGCTATCGTGATTTTCCGCTCGCGCAGAGCTTTTTCCCGCGCCCCGACGGAGGCAACACTGTTGCCCCGGCGGACGCGTCGGGTAACGTGATGACCCGCGCCCCGAAGTGGACGTTCAACCTGGGGGTCGATTGGGGCCATGAGTTCGATGCAGGGCGCCTTGGGGTCTCGGTCAACACCTTCTACTCGACCCGGCTCTATTATGACTTCCAGAATATTTTCTCCCAGCCGAGCTATACCCTTACCAATGCGTCGATATCCTTTGCCCCAACCGGTGATCGCTGGAAATTCAGCCTCTGGGCGACCAACCTCACCAACGAAAAGGTCTTCCAGACCATTCGTGTCGGGGCGCAGGCAACTGACGGCTTTTACGAACAGCCAAGAAAAGTGGGCGTCAGCGCCGAACTCCGGTTCTGACGCGCCCAAACGCGGTCCAAGGGCTTGATCCCGCGGATCGCGTGCGGCCGGGCTGCCGCCGTGTCCGCCAGCATGAGCCTCGGTGGCTTGTGCTGGCGGACTTTGTTTGCTGTCGCGTAAAGACGGTCCGTTCAACTGCTACTTGTCGAAGGATGCATGCATGACGATCACGGGACAAATGCAGCCTGCGCAACTGGCGATCGGCACGATCCTGACATATGCCGCCGCCGCGCACGCAACCCGGGAAGTGGTGTCGCGCGAAATCGGCAGCGATCGGTTGTGGCGTTATGATTATGCAGCGCTCGCCCGCCGGGTAGCGCAGGCTGCCAACATGTTCACCCTTGCCGGGATCGGGAGCGGTGACCGGATATCGTCGCTCGCCTGGAACACGCACCGGCATTTGGAACTCTTCTACGCGGTCCCGGGCCTTGGGGCAGTGCTTCACACCGCCAACCCCCGGCTCCCCGACGATCAGCTGATCTTTACCTTGAACCATGCCGAGAGTCGCATATTGGCGTTCGAGCCCAACCTCGCCGCGCTCGTCGAGCGGCTTGCGCCCAGCCTCCCGCATATCGAAAAATACATCGTACTGTCCGACGAAGGCGTCGGCATCGGCGAGGGGTTCGGGGCGCTGGCCTATGAGCCCTTGCTCGCGTCGGCACCGGTCTCGATCACCTGGCCCGAAATCGATGAAAATTCCGGGGCGTTTCTTTGTTACACCTCGGGGACCACAGGCGATCCCAAGGGGGTTCTCTACAGCCACCGGGCAGTCGTTCTGCATGCGATGGGAGCGGGCTTGGCGAGCGCGTTCGGCCTCACGTCGTTCGATTGCGTGATGCCTTGCTCCTCGCTCTATCACGCCACCGCCTGGGGCCTTCCGTTCGTGGCGCCGCTCTGCGGCGCCAAGCTCGTTCTTCCTGGCGACCGCATGGACGGTCCTAGCCTCCAGGCCCTAATCCGAGGGGAGGCGGTTTCTTTTACCGGTGGGGTGCCCACGATCTGGACCATGTATCTCGCCCACCTCGAGGCAACCGGCGGCGACACGGGAACGCTCAAGCGGATTATGATCGGGGGCTCCGCCGTACCTCGCGCGATGGCAGAAAGCTTCAAGGCCGACCATGATGTCGATGTCCTTCAGCTCTGGGGAATGACCGAGACCTGCCCGCTCGGTGTGATCGCAACACCGACGCCGGCCGTCGCGGACCTCGGCGAGGCAGCGATGCAGGATATATTGTGGACGCGGCAGGGACGGCTCCAGTTCGGCGTCGAGATGCGCATCTTGGGCGAAGACGGGCACCCCTGCCCCCACGATGGGGCGACGGCAGGCGCGCTACAGGTGCGGGGTCCGTGGGTGGTTCAGCGCTATTTTCGTCAGCCGGCGGATTGCACCGATGTCGACGGGTGGTTCGATACCGGCGACGTTGCGACACTCGAGGCCCAGGGGTTCATGCGAATCACAGACCGCACCAAAGATGTCATCAAGTCGGGAGGAGAGTGGATCAGCTCAATCGACCTTGAGAATGTTGCCGCTGGGTGCAGCGGGGTCAAGATCGCCGCGGTCGTCGGCATTCCGCACCCTAAATGGGAAGAGCGCCCGCTCTTGATCGTCGAGCCTCATGATGGAATCCTTCCCGACGAAAAGGAAATTCTATCAACCCTATCCGCGGAATTCGCGAAATGGCAGCTGCCCGATCGCATCCTCGTCGGCGCGGTGCCACTTACGGCAACAGGGAAAATCGACAAGAAGCAACTGCGCGAACGCTATGGTAATGTCTACGCGGCTTGAGGGAACGGGACCCGATGGTTCGGCAGCAATCACTGCGCGGCGAGAAGCTTGTCATCGCAAGCTTCAACCAATAGCGTCTGGGCCGCCCGTCCCGTCGTTCCGCTCCCGCAGCGACTGCGCATAGCCGGACAGCAAGGCAATTGTCAGCTCGGTGACGCGCCTTGCCCGCTCGGGGTCCTTTCCGATCTGGGCTCGCACCGCCAATCCGCGGAGCACGCTCCACAGCAGCCACAATATGTCTTCGGCGTCAGACGGAGACAGGCCGGTCTTGGCAAAACGGCTGACCCAGACTTGCTCGGCCCCGACGCGTCGTTGCTGCGACATACCGCGAACATCGTCGGCGAGGGCCCGAAGCTTGTTTCCCGAGATGACGAGGTCGAGCGCGATCAAAAAATCTTCACCGTAGAAGAATGCCTCTGCATCGTCGCATGCAGCCTCGAGGAGGCCGTCATCTTCGATAGCCTTACCCGCGGCAACGGTCGCCTTCTCGAGGGCTGCCGAAAAAACCTGCTCCAGGCAGGCGGCGACTAGTTGGTCCTTTGTCGGAAAATGGTGAAGCTGCGCTCCGCGAGAGACGCCTGCGCTTTCGGCAACGTCTGCGACGCGAAACGCCGAATAACCTTTCTCGCGCAACAGATTGATAGCGGCCGAAAGGATTCGAGCCCGCATCTTTCTACTGCGTTCGCCTTGTGGCTTGTGCGAATTGTCGTGAGCTGGGGAAATGTCCGCCACTGCGTCTGCTACACCTCTTGCCGAGACCCTCATGCGGCCGAACGTACAGATGGCATAGCTTTCCTATCGGGCTTGTCAAAGTCATAGCTGCGAGATGCAACAGGATGCCGTCCGCACCCGGCTGGCCATTCCGCCCGCCTCGTTGCGGGCCTGTTCAGCGAAACGTCGTACCGCCATCGACGGCTATCGACTGGCCCGTCACAAATTCTGCGCCGTCGGACGCGAGGTAAAGCGCTGCGGCGAGCAAGTCGTCTGCGGTCTCGTGGCGCTTGATGCACTGCATGTTCAATATCTGGGTCTTTTGCGCGGGCGTCACCGTCTCGCGCTCGATCTCCGTGAAGGTTGCGCCCGGAAGCAGCGCATTCACCGTGATCCCGTCGGCGCCGAGTTCACGCGCCATGGCGCGCGTCATACCGACCACCGCCGCTTTGGAAGCCACATAATGTAAATAGTGCGGTCGGCCCATAGTCACCACCCCGGACGAGATGTTGATGATGCGCCCATGACGATTACCTCGCATTACCGGCGCGCACGCCTTGGACACCAGCATTACGCCATCGACGTTCACGCGCATGACCTGTCTCCACTCGTCAAACGGGATTTCCTCGAAGGGCCGCATTTTCAGCGTCGAGAAGATCGCCGCATTGTTGATGGCGACGTCAATGCGGCCAAAGGCCTCCAATGTCTCCGCTATGGCGGCGTCGACGGCTGCCGGATCGGCCACATCGGCCCGAATGGCGATAACGGTGCCGGCGCCACATTCCGCTTCGACCTCGGCCGCTACCGACCGTCCGCTGTCTTCGTTCAGTTCGACGATGGCGATTTTCGCACCGGCGCGCGCGAAGCCTTTGGCGAAAACCCGCCCGATTCCTTGTCCCGCGCCCGTGATGAGCGCGACGCGCCCCGCGAAGGTGTCTGTCTTGGTCATGTCGGTCATATCGTTTCCTCTTTCTTGCTGGTATTCGGGCGAGGCAACGGGGCATATGCGAGCACCGCGCCTGACGTCATCCGCCGCTTGCTCCTCGACCTTCGGTCACGTCCATCGCCGTCAGCCAACTCCACATCCGCTCAACGACGCCGCCGGCCAGGGTCTGGCGCGCGCGTATCTCGTCTTCATCGAGAAGCCCGTGTTGAGGGCCGAACCCCATCGAGCGCACGTCGCGCTCTACCCGCGCGGCGTCTTCGAGGAAGAAGGCAAAAGTCGCAGCTTCCTTCAGATCTTGCCCGACCGTAATCGCTCCGTTTCCTCGCATGACGATCGCACGAGCCTCGCCAAGGGCAATTGCAAGATTTCTCGCTGAAGCGTCGTCGCGCAGGAGCCTGGGATCGTCCCAAAGCGGCGGCCGGGGAGCGAAATAGGCGCCTAGGCCGTGCCGCGCCGCCGGTGTGATCCCGAGCGTCGACAACGACATGGTGGCGGCGGGCATGATGCGACAAATGCCGCCGACATCGGACCGCGCGGCATAAATCGCCTGGTGCGCGCGCACTTCGCCAAGCACTTTTTGGGGAAGGGCGCCATCGACCGAGACAATAGTACCGGGTTCGTCCTTGATAAGCCCCATGGGCATTGCGGCACAGACAAGAAAGTGCCGCGCATCGATGCGCGCACTGCAATGGCCGAACGCGTGCACGAGCCCGGCGTGCGCCAGGCCGCGCGCCGCCATGCGCACCTGCATCTGAAGTCCGGGGTCAATCGTCGCCGGCATAAAACCCTCTCCCGAAGCAGAGTGATTCGGCCATCTTCATCGCGGAGGCCATGCTGGCGTGCTGGGCGATGCCCTGTCCCGCAATTTCCATGGCAGATCCGTGCGGTACGGTCAGATGAACATAATCGAGGCCGATATAGATGGTGCACGCGCCTTCGAAGGCAGCCGTCTTGAGCGCAATCTGGCCCTGGTCATGATACATTGAGACAACGACGTCGTATCGCCCCTCCATGGCAAGACGAAATATCGAATCGGGCGACACCGGCCCCTCGACGCGGCGCCCCGCCGCGCGCTCCCGTTCGACCGCCGGCGCGATCTCGCGCACTTCTTCAGTTCCCATCGCGTGCGGATTCAGGCCGGCGACGCCGATCCTGGGGGCATTGACGCCCCAACGCCTGAAAGTCTCGTCAACGAGACCGATCAGCGACGACACCGCCGCGGCAGAGACAGTGCCCGGGACCTCGGCGATGCTGATATGCTCGGTGATTGGGACGATCCGCAACGAGGGGCTGACTCGCAATAGATAGGTTCCAGTCGGCTGAAGATCGTCGATCGACGATATTTCGCCAGACGCCTTGAGTGATTGCGAGTCGACCGGGGCCATGATCCAGCCATCGATCTCTCCATTGCGAGCCAATTGCTCGGCCAAGCGGATCCATTCTATCACCGCCCGGCCCGAAGCGGCGCCCGACTGTCCGATATCCCATGCCCCCCTCGCCAGCGAGCCGTGGTCGAGAACGGCGATTTCGCCAACCGCACCGGACACCTCATCCGGCGTTTCCACCTGGTAGATGGGAGGGCTAATCCCGCTCGCCGCGGCCGCGAACCGGACAGCGTCGATGCTTCCGATCAATAGGTGCCGCGCCGCGTGGTTGCCGGCGGCGAGTGCCTTGACACAGACCTCTGGACCGATACCCGCCGGATCGCCAATGACGGTAGCGATGAGTGGCTGCTCACGGCGCGGCTTGCCCGCTCCTTCGCCTGCACCTCTCATAGCAGGAAGGTCACATTGCGCATGGGCGCATCATTGTTGATCAGATAGACCTTCTTGCCCAAGATTTTGAAGCCATCGGCCCCCTGTTTCAGGAGGTGGGTCGCGCGCGCGAACAAGGATTGATGCTGACCGGAGCGCGCCTCGCCCAGGATGAAGTTTGAACTGACAAGGACATCGGATCCGCCGGATGCGGCGACCGTAATGTTCGAGACGATGCGGATCAGACGCGACTTCGGACTTTGCGAATGCATCCGCTTATCCTTCAGGCGGAATATTCGATCCGAGATCTGGTCATAATGCTCGTAGATGATCGAGACGGACCGATCGGGGTCGAGGTCGGCCTGATTGGAGGGAACCCAGTAGAGGCCGCCCGGCTCCCAGAGCGCGAGCCAATCGTCATAGGCGTGGCTGTCCATCAATTCGGCCTCAAAATACAAAAATGCTTCGATTTTGCCGAAAATGTCGCTCCCGGGCAGGATTGCCCGGCTCTCCTTCAATTCCGAGAAGACGGTGAAATCGCAAAGATCTGCTGCTACCATGTTCATCCTAACGCCTCCCATCGGGCGATTCTTCGGCCATCATCGCCAGCCATTGCCGGATCTGAGCGCGCTGCGGAACCTCGTCGGAAACATGGCCGACGATCGTCCCATCTTCATCAACCCACTCGCGCTCCATCCCGCGCGATATATTGATCCACGGATCGAGATTAGCCTCCAGGCCGAGTTGCACCCGCTCGAAAATCTCGGCGTCGTCTGTCGATCCGGATCCTGCGGGTCCATAAAAGGATTCATGCTGGCGAAGTCGCAGCGCATTGATTTCGGTGCTGACGTTGGAGAACAGCACAGGGAACATCACGACCTCGGTCTCGTCGACAGACAGGGGATTAACGATCCGGATCTGGTTGTTGATCAGTTGCAGGTTTGGAAAAACGCCGACGTGAGGATCGCCCGCCATGGCAAGCAGCATGTCCGCCCAGGCAACATCATGCTCTGCATAGAGCGCGTCGATATAGTCTGCCCCTCCCGGCGTGTTTTCCAGAAGCGCGCGATATTTTCCCGAGTGCTTGAGCCGATGCTTACGGAAATCGAGCATCGTGTGGCCATGACCGAAGTCGCGCGTTTCCGAGATTCCGTCGAAGTCGAAGGGGTTCGCACTGTGCGTGGCACCGAGGCTGTGACCCGAATCGGTGTGTCGTTCCCATGTCGCCAGCACCGAGGCATGGACGAACAACGGATGATATCCATCCATCCCGACCTGCTTCCAATTTCCTTTATAGATCGTCCGGTTGAATCCGGCTCGCACGCTCAACTCTCCGCCCGGTGCCGCGTCGACCAGGATGTCGATCACCTTGGCTGCGTTGCCGAGATAGTCCTCGAGCGGAAGGACCTTTTCGCTCAAAGCCGCGAATATGAAGCCGCGATAATTTTCGACCCGCGGCACCGGCGTGAGACCGTTTTCGCTCGCGTCGAAACTCGGCCCATAGCCGTCGGGCCCGGAAACGCTGACCAGTTCGCCAGCATTGGAATAGGTCCAGCCGTGATACCAGCAGCGGAAAAAGCTGTCCCTGCCTTCGTCCACCTCGCAGACGATTGCGCCCCTGTGTCGGCAGCGGTTCAGGAAAACGCGGATCTCGCCATCCTGGCCGCGAACAAAAATGACCGGTTGACGGCCCATCTGCCGACGCTTGAACTCGCCCGTTTTTGCAATCTCGCTCTCATGGCCGATGAACAGCCAACCGGTGTGGAAAATCCGCTCGAGTTCAAGATCGAAAATCTTCGCGTCGGTATACACCGCCGAATGAATCCAGCCCGGTGCCACAAGCGATCGCAGGCCTGCCGCGTCATAGTCGCGGCCGCGTATGTCGAGGCGGTCCGGCATGCGGTGCGGTCCTGACGGCGCGCGATCGCCCTTGCCGGCCGGCAAGGTGCCGCCGGCGCCCATTGCTAGATGATTTTCCGCTGACAATTTCATTCTCCAGACAATGATGATGAACAATTTGTGTCACACTGGATTGACGGCCTTCCACCTGGTCATGTCGCGCCCGATCGACGACCGCGCGCGCCAGAAAAGAAATGCGGAGAATGGTGCGACCAGGCTTGTAAGGATGAGGGCGGCACGCAAACTCCTGCCGGAATCTTGATCGAACTGCCACGAGATCGCGTCGCTGGCCGTCCCGACGAACAGCGGTCCCAAACCCACGCCGACCAGGTTCAAGACCAGAAGGAAGAGGGCGGTCGCGCCGCCACGGATCTCCGGCGGTGAGACGCTTTGCTGGGTACTGTGGACCGGGCCCATCCACATGGCCCCTAGCATGTTGGGAAGCGCAAGGCCCGCAAGCGCCAGCGCGCCACTGTCGATGCTGAAGATGACGGCATAACAGGGAAGGGCCGCCAGCGACGCAAACGCAGGGATGGTTACATAGGCTCGGACGTCGCTCCGGCCGAACCGATCGGCCAGCAACCCACCGAGCCACACGCCGGCGGCGCCTGCGAGACCTGTGGAAAGACCGAGCGTCAGGCCCAGGAACCCCGAAACCCCCATCCCGGCCTGGGTGGCCATGGCGACGATCTCCGGGCCATGATTGCGGATAAAAAAAGATGCGATGAAAGGTCCGAAGCCATATCCTACCGCGGCTTGCAGCGCAGTCGCGATCACGATGAGCCGGTAGGTGCGAACCGCCCAAAGCGTCTTTACCGCCGCGAGAGCGCCCGGCGGCGCCGTTCGCAACAGAGCGGCGTGCGCCTTGCGCGGTTCGCGCAAAACCAGCAGCAAAAAGGGGGCAAGGACGACACCTGGTATGCCGGCCACCAGAAAGGCGGTGCGCCAGCCATAGGCATCGGCAACCAGCCCTCCCAATGCCATCCCCGCCAACGTTCCCAACGGCACGCCAAGATAGTAGAGCGAAAGCGCCGACGCGCGCCGCTCGGGTGGGTAATAATCGACGATGAGCGAATTTGCGGCAGGTGTCAGGCCGGCCTCGCCAATCCCCACTCCGACACGCCCCACCAAAAGTTGGGGAAAGCTTCGCGCGAGGCTGCAGGCGATGGTGAACCCGCTCCAGACGAGAACGGAAAATGCCATGATCTTTGGCCGGTTGCCGCGATCCGCCCAGCGCGCGAGCGGGATTCCGGCGACGCTATAAAGCAAGGCAAAGGCAAGGCCCGACATCAGCCCGATTTGCCAGTCCGCCAGCTGCAACTCTTCCCGGATCGGTTCGGCTAGAATGTTGACGATCTGCCGGTCAACAAAGTTGAGTGTGAGAGCAAAGGTCAGGAAAAACATGGCGATGCGGCGGCGGAAAGCCGCCCCCGCCACAGCCAGCGCGGCTTCGCCCTCGCCAGGCGGCGTGCGTGCTGTGCCGAGCGCCGGTTGCAGCACAGGAGGCGCGCCCCCGCCCGTCACCGGTTGCCCGATCCCAACGAGATGAAGATATTTTTCTCCTGGGTGAACGCCAGCAGTTCGCCGAGGCATTCCTCACGGCCGATGCCCGACTGTTTCATTCCGCCGAAGGGGGCTCCAAGAATGTGGCGTGAGGTCTCGTTGATCCAGACATAGCCTACGTCGACGGCCATGGCGGTGCGGTGCGCGCGTTCGAGATCTCGTGTCCAGATTGAGCAGGTCAATCCATACTCCAGTTCGTTGACGACCTCGATCATCGTCGGCTCGTCGGACCATCGCAGGATTCCGAGCACCGGCCCGAAAACCTCTTCGCGGGCCAAGCGCATGTCAGGGGTAACGTCGGCAAACACTGTCGGCTCGATGTACAGGCCGCGCGCAAGAGCTTGGTCGGCCGGTGGCCCCCCGCCGCATATCAGTCGAGCGCCTTCCGCCTGGGCGCTATCGATGAATCCGACTATGCGCTCATGCTGTTTCGCGCTGATGATCGCGCCCATCGAAGTCGCCTCGTTGGACGGATCGCCCGGCTGAAACCGCTGGGCTTCCTCCTCGATACGAGCCAGAACCGCGTCGTAGATGTCCTCATGTATGAACGCCCGGCTCGTCGACCCGCATGATTGGCCGCACCACGCAAAATTCATGCCCTGGATCAAGGCTTTTGCTACTTCGGCGGGATCGGCATCGCCATAGGCTATCAGGGCATTCTTGCCGCCAAGTTCGAGCAAGACTGGCTTGAGCGTTGGACTGGCCTCGCGCATCAGAGCGCGACCTGCAGCCGCGCTCCCCACCAAGCTGATCATCGCCACCTTGGGGTGGGCCGCTAACGCCGCCCCCGTTTCGGCTCCTCCCGTAAGGACGCTGAACGTACCCGACGGCAACAAGCCGTCGATCAGCTCGGCGAAGCGGAGTGCTGACAGGGGAGCCTGTTCGGATGGCTTGACGATTACCGCATTGCCGGCTGCAAGGGGAGCGGCAACCTTGCCGGCGCAGAACAGAAACGGATGATTGAAGGCCAGAATGCGGGCGACGACGCCAAATGGCTGCCTGACGGAGAAGTTGACCGCATCTGGTCCGACGGGGACCGAAGCACCTTTCATCTCCGTCACCAGCCCGGAGAAATAGTCGATGAGCGCGGCTGCCACATGGGAGTCGGCCGCCAGTTCACGGACCGGGTTGCCGCAATCGAGAGCATCGAGTTGCGCCAATTCCTTTGCATTCTGGCGAATGACTGCCGCTACTTCGCGCAGCAGCCGGGCACGTTCGAGGGGTGGCACATCGCGCCAGACCCTGGATCCGACGGCGGCAGCGAGGACTGCCCGGTCGACATCCTCGCTTTCTGCCTGCGCGACATGTGCGATGAGCGAGCCGTTGGCCGGATTGTGCGAGGGACTGTACCCGCCCGCCGTCGGTGCATGCCACCCGCCATCATAGTAAAGGTCGTACTGATCTGGAATTGCCATCTATGCTCTCAATCCTTGAGGGGCGAGCCAGCCTATGACCGGCGATCGCATCAGAATTTCACTTCGACGCCGGCGCCGATACGCCGGGGCAGCTCGTACCTGAGATCGGTGCCAAGCGCGCCGGGCCGAACTTCCTGGATGATCTTCTCATTGGTCAAATTCGTCGCCCAGATCGAGAACCGAAACTTTTCGTCATCCGTTCGCCACGAAATTTCGCTGTTGATCGCCGTATAGGGATCCTGCTTCACGGAATTCAGGAAGTCGAAATAGACGACCGAACTGCGGAACAGGGTGCCGTTGATGTTCAACATTCCCGATGCGAGCGGTACGTCGAGACTTGGAGCGATGTTAAAGGTCCAGCGAGGTGCCCGCGGTAGGCGGTTGCCCGACACATCCGCTTGCGACACGATATTGCCTCCCGTTGGCCGGGGAATGAAAACTTGCGCGAGCGGAAAATCGTCATATTCCGCATGGGCGTAGGCGACCGCCGCGTTGACCCGGAAATGATCGGTTGGCGCCAAAGTGGTTTCGAGTTCGCCGCCGTAAAGAGTGGCGTTCGCGGCGTTCTGCAGGACATAACCGGGACCCAACGGATCGCGGGCAGTGACCTGCAAATCCTTATAATCATAACGATACAAGGCGAGATTGGCGCGCAGCCAGGGCGTGATGTCAGACTTGATACCGCCTTCGAGGGCTTTGAGCGTCTCGGGATCGACCGCGAGAGGCGACACGCCAGTCATGTTGAACACACCGCTTTTGAAGCCGGTGCTGTAGGTCGCGTAGATATTCGTGTCCGGTCCGATTTCGAACCGGACCGTGCCTTTATACGTGACCCTGTTAAAGGATTTTTCCGCTGTCTGCGGAAAAAGGGCGACGCCGTTTACGATCTGATCGAAACTTCTTTTCTCATGGGTGTAGCGAATGCCGCCCGTCACGAACAGGCGCGGGACGACCTCAAGCGTCGCCTCGGCGAATCCGGCATAGGAGGTCGTCTTCAGGACGGGGTCGAATGTGCGCACGAGCAGTGGCTGGCTCGGATCAGCGCGACTGCTCAGAATGAAGTTGGCGTCGCCGGAGAGGTGGAAGGCATATAAACCAGCGATCCATTGAAGCGGCCCGGAGCCGGACGAGAGCAGGCGCACTTCCTGACTATAATATTCCGATGCGATTTTGGGGGCCACAAAAGTCGCGAGCAAGATATTCGACGAATCCGAATCCGTCGCCTGAGAGGTTCGGTTGGAGGCATATGCCCCGGTCGTCTCCAGATTGACCCCGCCTAGATCGAAGCGTGTCTGCAAGGCGACACTGTATCGCCGGGTGGCGAGCGAGGGGCGCAGATCGGCGGACAGCTGCCAGGGTTTCAACGGGAGGATCGCGCCGGGAAAGGCTCGACCTGCCGTGTTATTCTCATAGGGCTGGTAGACATTCTCCGAGCCCTTGCGATCGAAATATTCTCCCGTGAGGACGATCTTGTTTCCGTTCTCGCCGCGGTACATCAGCTTGCTGCGGACATCGACAACCTGATAGCCGCCAGCTTTCCCACCGCGCACGAGATCGTCGACAAAACTGTCCGTTTTGCGGTAAATTCCGGCGATATCGGCTGCAATCGTATCGGACAGGCCACCAGTCAGATAGCCGCGCACATTATAGTCTCCGTCGCCCGTCTCGAGGGCGGCCGCGCGCGCCGAAACCATGCCGCTGAAGTCGAAACTGGGATCAGGCGTAATGACATTGATCAACCCGCCCGTCGCGTTCCGACCGAATATTGTCCCCTGCGGCCCGCGCAGGACCTCGACGCGGTCGACCTTGACGAGATCGGTCCAGGTGGAAAATGGGTCTCCCTGGTAGATTCCATCGACATAGGTTGCTACGTTTGACTCGTCCCCGACCGAAATACTGCTCGACCCCACCCCGCGGATAACGGGCAGGAACACGCCCGCAGCGCGGCCACCGAAGAAGCCGGGCACGACCTGAGTGAGATTCCGGATGTCGGCCGCACCCGAACGGCCAAGCGATTCCGAAGTCACGGCGGTCACCGCGACCGGCACATCCTGCAACTTCTGTTCCCGGCGCGTCGCGGTCACGACGATATCTACGAGGCCGCTCTGCGTCGAGGTTTGATCCTGATCCTCGGCTGGGGCCGACGGGCTGGGCGCGGACAAACCGCCAACGGGCGCCGTTTGCGCCATGGATGGCGCGGCGGTCACGGCTGCCGTCATCATCAGCAGCGCTTTGGATGCAAAAAGGCCTTTCATTTTCGGTCTCCCTCCCGATTATTTAGTAATTGATTTATAAGGTTATTCTGTCACCGCTCACAAAGGAAACACCAGATACCGCGGCACGACCGCGTTGTCGGTCACCGCGTTCCGCGACAGAAAGCGACATTGATCGTCTTCCATTCGAATAATGTCCTCGTAGGTCCCGGCGGCCAGCTGCTGCGGCAGCCCGGTATCGTCGGGGGTAAAGATCACGGAGAAGTTCGAGACCATGTCGACGAGACCATCCGCGCGGCGGCTGGCGTGCACGCGCTGAACGAAATGCCGGGTACGATAGTCCTGGAATGTACCCGCCCATATGTCTTCGATGAAGGTGCAGCGATCGATTAACCTGTCGCGGCAGTCGTCGAGCATCATCGCCACGCGCAGGCCGCTCTCGACATCGTTGCGCGCGATGCAGATGTAACTCGCGCTCGGATCATCTTCGAACGTGTCGAGCCACGACCGCATTTTCTTCCCGTCCAGTGCCGACATATATGCCGACTGGAGTTCATCGAGCCGCGCGAGCTCGTCGAGCGTCAAGCGCGTCATGCCTCCCTCCTCCGGAAGCCCATGGCGGCGCGATAATATTCCCAGTGCGGAAGATTGCCGCTCTCGTCGTTCTGACGGAATTCGAACCCGAGCCGGGATGGATCGGTGACGCCTTTTTGGAAGATGGCCTTGCCGGGGGTGCGATTGCCGATCTGGACCCGGTGGAAAACCGAGGCGTCTTCCATACTGATCAGGCCGGACGGGCCGATCGCGTTGGAGCTTTGCCTTATTCGGTGCAAGACCATCGCGTCATCGTCGTCCTGATGCGCGAAATAGGCGTAGGTGACTTCCACCTCGTCGATTGCGACAGGCGTAGCGAAACGGATGCTGATGACGTTCAGGTAATTTGAGGCGACGAGCATCGGAAAGAGAGCGAGCACGCTGGCGTTTTTCGGCCGCCCCTCGTCGCGAAACTCGATGACCGAAGCATCGCGGATTACGCTCGTGGGCTGGGGAACGGTCAACTCGGTTTCGATGCAATAATGGCCACGTCCGGTAGTCGCATACTGGCGGCCTGCGCCGCCCTGCCAGTTGAGCATCGTGAACGCCTGGTGCAGGAGCGGCGGATGATAGCCGTCGTTGTCGCTATAGGCTTTCCAGTTGGTCAGATACCGGACCCGATGATAGCCAATCAGCTTGAGGCGTCCGTCACCGGCCATGATGTCCAGCAACGACCCTTTCGCTTCCTGCAGGAAGTCGTCGAGGCTTTCGGTGTCCGGCGACAGCGTCACGAACAGGAGGCCGCCGACCGATTCCTGCCGCGGCTGGGTCAGCGGATAGTCTTTCTTGTCGAAACCGGGGATGAATTCGCGCTGATTGGGGCAGCCGACCAACTCGCCCTCTTTGTTGAACAGCCACCGATGATAGGGGCATTCGAATTCGGCTCGATTGCCCGAAGGCTTTACCTCGATCTGGGTGCTGCGATGTGAGCAGGCGTTGAAGAATGCCCTGACCCGTCCGTCGTCGCCGCGGATGATGAGCAGGGGGACGTCCGCAAGATTGCAGGTTTTGAAGTCCCCCGGGTGCGGCACTTCGCTTTCGTGCGCAACGGGATGCCACTCGGCTCCACGGAAAATCCGGTCGATCTCGGCTTGGTAGAGGTCTTGCCGGACGAAAATCTCCTTGGGGATTTCGTTAAAATTTGCCGGCCAGACAATGTCTTGAAGATAAGCCTCCGGAACCGTCATCTCCCATCCTTTCTCTTTGCTATTTCGCCGCCCGCGTCACCTCGCGATGCGGTCACATTCATCCCATGCCCGCTGCCCACCGGGGCCCAAGTCTATGTGGACAACTCCTTGATTTTCGGGGTTGCGCCCCACATGCAGAAGCTCTTCGGTTCAAAGCCGAACTGGCGTTCCCTGTAGGTCTCTTCGTCGACCTCGCGCACGCCGACGGAATATTCAAAGACCATCCCGTCGGGACCCTCGAAATATACGAACCGCGCGCCCGAAGTCGGATGCCGGCCGGGTCCGAAGACGATGGGAACCTTATGCTGGCTAAGCAGCGCGTAGCTGCGCTGCACATCGTCGATCGACTGAACCTGGTGGTTGATGTGCTGGATACCGCACCGGTCTGCGGGGACGAGCGCGATGCTGTGGTGAATCTGGCTCAGACGGAGCAGCGGGAGCTCGCCTACCCGGTCACTGACGCGTGCATTGCATATTTGGGTCCAGAAATGCTCATCGCGACCGGGATCCCGGCTGAACAGACCGACGTGACTGAAACCCGTAATTCCCGCGTCGCGAGACAGCTGCGCGCCATTGCCACCGATCTGCGGCGAAACCGCGAATTCGATGCGTCCCCCGCTGGGGTCACGAAAGGCTATGAATTCGGAAACGTGCCGCTGCTCGCGTTCCTCATGCGAACCGTAGCACACCTCATACCCTAATGCTTCGAGCGTTTTCGCCGCATTGAGGAGATCCTCCCCATTCGCCAATTCGAAGCCGACAATCGTTTCGGATGGGTCGCCGATCTCGTAGCTCATCGTGCTCATGCGACTATCGGAGCGAAACGACAGGCGATCAACCGCGCGATCGACAGGCTCCAGGCCAAGTATTCGCGTGGCGAAATCGGTAGCGGCCGCGACATCCGGTGTCTTGAGACGAGTATAAGCGATGTCAATGATGTTGATGGTCATGGCAACGTTCCTCCCAATTCTTCGAGGTTGGAGGTCGAACCCCAACTGCATAGCGAGGCGGGAGAATCGGCAAACTGCCGTGGCCGGCGTCCGACGGGCGACGGATCCGATCGGGTCGAATAGGTGAAATAGCTGTCGGGCGAGGGCCCGCTGAAGGTCAGAAACACTTCACCGCTCGCGGGTTCCTTGCCTGGGCCGCGGACAATGCCGACCTGCCGGTCAAGGAGAAAATATTTCGACTGCATCACGGCGTCGATGCTCTCGACCTCAAACCCCACGACGAGGAAGCTCTCGCGCTTGCTCGGCACAATCATGATCCTGTGATGCTGATCGTCCCAGCCGAGGTAGATTGCGTCGCCCACCCGATCGGTGATCCGCGCTCCGAGGATGTCCACCCACACAGCGGCGTCAGACGCCGGGTCCCGGCTGCCGAGGATCACGTGTGACAGGCCGACAATTCCCGCATCGCGCGATGGAAAATATCGCTCGCCGCTCTCCTCGGCCCGAACGACCAGCTCGATGAGATTGCCGCTTAGGTCGCGACAGGCGAGCCCCGCGTGATAGCGGCGGCTTCGACACAGATCGTGAGGGATCGCCTCGACATCCCAATTTCGCTCCCTGAGTTTCCCGGAGACTTCCTGCAGCTGCTCGACGGTTCTCAGCGACACCGCCACGCTGGGCCGGAGGCTGCTCCCGGAACCGTCGAACTCCAGGCAATAGGACCGAGAGTCAGAACGGAACCGTTCGGCTTCCGGCAACCGTTCGCTGTGCTGCAGGCCGACGGTATCAACGGCGAGCCGCGTGGCTTCGCTAAGCGACTGAACCGGGATCCGTACGAACCGTAGCTGCTCCAGCATTTGCCACCTCAAATCCAATGATCAGTCAGTCTGTACTGTTTGTTTTGATTCGGGGCAAGCCTTATCGCGAGTCCCGAGAGGGGTGTCGTCATGACCGGGGCGATGTGCTGAGCGGCACCTGGCAGCATAGGGTTGTTATCGCCCGCTCGTCGCGAACGTTCGATCCTTCAACGCGCAGGGCCCGAGGCAAAGAGCGGCCGGCTTCGGCGAGCCCGTCGAGAGCGATCTGGTAGTCCCCGCTGCCCCGATATCAGACGTGTCGTGTCGGGCGATCCGCCGAAAGGGGAAGCACTAGCTTGTTCGGTACCCGACCGCGTGCGAGCCTCTTCAGGATTGGAAGCGCGTTGGGATAGGCGTCGGCGAATGCCAGAGGCTGACCGTCGGCGCCCAGCCTCACTTCAAAGACCGGCCCGTCGCCACAAGCGCAGCCACCGGCACTCTGTCCTCGCATGAAGCGCTCGGGTTGAGCCATGTCGGTCTCCAAGCAGAGATTCGTTTCCTAGTAGACAACACGTTGCACAAAATGGCTCGTCGGTCAATTGGCGTTGGCATGCGAAGCCAAGAGCGGTCTGCCTCGAGGAAGAGCCCTCACCGCCGAAAGATCGCCGGCTCGGTCGGACGATTTTGCTGACACGACAAGAGGTTAGGTAGGGCTCCCTGCCGCCATATTCGCAATTCGTTAGTCGTCAGTGCTGGCGATTTGGTGCAGAGGGGGCAGAACGGCGGCGGTGCGCCGCCGCAAACGCGAGCGGCGCCAATTGGGGAAATCGGCTTGCTGACGATGAATGGCGTCGGCCATTTCAAATCTTTCAATGCTTCTATCGAGGAGGCATGTCTTCCGATCCGCTTTCGAGATTGCCTGACATTTTCGTCAGCAATGCGCGGACCGCGCGTATTTCAGTCGGTGAAATCATATGGAGCAGCCGCGCGTAGATCATGTCGGCTTCGGCGCGCAGCTGGGGCAGGATTTCGATCGCTCGGGGTAAGAGATGAAGCTCCCAGACGCGCCGGTCGCCCTTGGCAGCGCGCCGTTCCGCGAGCGTCATTCTTTCCAGCTGGTCGACAACATGGCCAACGCTGGCACGCTCCAGTTCGAGCATTTGGCGAGATCGGTCTGGGTAATGCCCGGGGTCCGATAAATATAGACGAGCGCGCGCCACTGGGTTCGGGTCAATCCGAAGCGCGCCATTGAGGCGTCGAACAAGCGGCGAAGTTTGCGTGGCACTTCTTCGATGACAAAGACAAACTCGTCTGAGTCCGTCAGAAGACTTTTCCCGAGAGAAGCATCGCTGGTGCTGCGAAAGTCGACCATCGGCTGAAACTGTAAAGCCACTATCGGCATATGAACATGCTTTACTGTAAGATATGATACAGTATGATGCCTGAATGTATGATCGGACGATCACGCTTGCGGGAAAAGCGGGCCATGCAATCGCGGCGTCGATCGATGGACCGGAACTGGGCTTTCCGGTGATTTTGGCGCACGGCGGCGGCCAGACCCGCCGGGCGTGGAAGTCGGTGACCCGTCAACTCGCGAGCCACGGTTTTCGGACGATCGCCGTCGATATGCGCGGGCACGGCGAGAGCGCTTGGGCCAGTGATGGGGCTTATGACATTTCCGATTTCGCGGCCGATCTCGTTGAGATCGCTGCGGCGATGCGAAGAAAGCCGGCGATGATCGGCGCATCGCTTGGGGGGCTGGCTGGGATCATTGCGGAGGGAAACCGCGCACCGGGGAGTTTTGGATCGCTTACCTTGGTCGACGTCACGCCGCAGATGGAACCGAGCGGCGTTGCCCGCGTGGTCGGTTTCATGGCGGCCCATGCGCGCGAAGGGTTTGCGTCGGTGGAGGAGGCCGCTGAGGTCATTTCCGACTATCTGCCCCATCGGCCTAGCCGGAAGGCCTCGCCTGGGCTCGCCCACTATCTGCGCCGCAAGGACGATGGGCGCTTCTATTGGCATTGGGACCCGACCTTCATCGAAGGAGTTACGCGGCAAGGCGGTGTCTCAAGCGACAATGGCCGCAGCGAACTGAGCGCCGCCGCTGCCAGTTTAGCCTTGCCTGTGCATCTGATCCGCGGTGGGTCGAGCGACCTAGTTTCGCTGGAAGCCGTCAAGCATTTCCGAAGATTGGTCCCGCATATGGCATATAGCGACATCGCGAATGCGACCCATATGGTGGTGGGCGACGAGAATGACGCGTTTGGCAAGTCAATTGTGGAGTTTTTGCTCAGCACCCATGAAATGGAGATGAAGTCATGAACGCCCCACGGGTCGCCCCTGGGCTTGAGGAACTGGGGGAGCTGCTGTTGCTTGCGCCTTTCCACCGCTGGCTCGGGCTCAGGATCGCCGAGGTCGGCACCGACGAGTTGGTGATCTCAATGCCCTGGCGAGACGAAATAATCTCAAATCCGACGGTCGGCGCAGCGCATGGTGGCATTTTATCGGCGCTGATCGATCTTACCGGCCTTTACACGGTCATTGCCATGGGAGGGTCTGCGCGGGCTACGGCAAACTTGCACGTCGATTTTCACCGACCGGCCTTGCCAGGGCTGATGCGGGCGATCGGCAGGCCGGTCAAACTGGGTCGGCAGATAAGCATAGCCGGGACGCGGATTGTGTCTGCAGACGGAACCTTGATAGCGAGTGGTAGAGGTGCTTACGTCGCCTGACCATCGCGCAAGAGTCGTGGCACTTCTCGCAGCCATCGTGCTGGTGCGGTCCTGCCTCGGCGACCTTTTGATCATCGCTGATCGGCTGCGGCGAGTTATCGAGCGGAACTAAGTCTTAGGGCATAGTTGCGGCACCGCGTTTGGCGCTGTCATGCGTCGCGCCGAACGCTCGAGCAAGATGCGCAGGGCGAGATGGTCCGCCTTCGGTTCTACTTGCTCTACTCGCGTTCGTATTGAACCGCTCCATGATCGAGAAAGCGGTCCTTCATGCCCTTCGAAAGCCGGCTGTCAGCACAACCACGCGGTGTCCAGCCCCCTCCGTTGAGCCAGACCGCTACCTCACGGCGCGGCCTGGCCCAGGCACCATAGGCGAAGTTTTGCCGATCGGGTCAGGGCGCCGGAGTGCGGTTCGCAATCGCATCCTCGATCAGATCCTGCATGACCTGCTCGAGCTCGACGCCCTTGCGGTCGCCTCCGCTCGATATTTCGGTCGCGATCAGGGCATAATAGCCGGTCTCGCGATCGATCCAGCCGGTCCAGCCATAGGCGCCGGGCGAAGAGTTGATCTTCGACGTCGCGCACGCCGAGGGCGTGTCGCATTCGACGAAGGAGCCGAGCGCATATTCCCAGTTCACTGTGCTCGCCGGAACGAAAACACGCGGCAGTCCGATCGTGCGCGGCTGCGTGAAGGCCGTCATGTTGGTGATGAAGCTGCCGCCGAGGAACGCGCGCAGCAGTTTCGCATAGTCGCGCGGCGTGGAGAAGGCGCCGCCGGCCACCCACGGATTGGTTGGGACGGTCGCGGGGGGGTGGGGATCGTACCACGTGGTGCTTGACATCCCGAGCGGGATGGTGACGTGCTGCGCAAACAGTTCGTGGAAGTTCCGCTCGCGTGCTGGCGACGTTCCTGGTTCTATGCTTGTATCCTTGGCCTCCAAATACGCCCCTGCGACCTGAATGCCGTGAGGACCGTAGCTATATTGAGCACCAGGCGCATTGCCCGGGCGCAGGATGTCGTAGCGCAGGTCGTGGATGCTCTTGGCGCAGTTATAGAGACCAAAAGTCGGGAGAAGCTGGCAGCCGCCGACGAGCGGGCTCGCATTAAAGCCCGATGTCATCGACAGCGTATGCTTGAGTTTGACATCCTTCTTCGTTCCGCTCGTCGTCCAGAAGGCGAGTGGTGGCCGCATCGGATCGTCGAGCGTGGCAATGCCCGCCTGCACCATGCGCATGCCGAGCGCGCCAGCAAACCATTTGGAAGCCGAGGCGAGCGGTGTCACCCGGTCGATGCCAAAACTGCCCTTGTCGAATTCGAAAAGATAAGTGGGATCGGACGCGTTCCCGACAATGAAATAGCCACTAGCGACTTCGGTGTCAGCGACGATCGCGGCCTTCAGCGCTGTCCAGTCATAGGTGTAACCGCCGACGGTCGTTGTGAGGCTTGCGGTCGCGAGCGCCGACGCAGCGGATGCCGTCGCCTTGGCGGCGGACGGCGCGGGTGGCAGTTGGACCATCGGACGCGTTTCGCCGCCGTCGCTGCTCCCGAAGCCACTTTGCGCCGCAAAAACCGCTACGCCGACCAATGCGGCGCCGGCGGCAAGCCATATCGATTTCCGTCGTCCAGACATTTTATCTCTCCCAGCTTCGTTGCACGTTTCGAAACGGTGGGCCTGTTTGGCCGAGCGGGCTAAGGCCTGGGTTGGCCTGCCGCGAAATGGATTTTCAGCAGGTGGTCGAGTTGCGCCTTGCGAAAACCGGCGACGACGGCTGACCGGGGCGCGAGATGTGCGAGACGGTCGTCAGTCGGCTGGTACCGGGGCCAGTCAGGCACCAGCGCGCAGTCGGGTACGCCATTCTTCGCGAAAGCGACCCAGCAGGCGGACACGCCTTCGCCGAAGCGGCGATCCTCGTCGTCGACGGGGCCGGCGAGCGAAGCGAAATAGCCCAGCGTCCCGAAAATATAGGGAATTTCGGAGCCATGCCCGGCGCCCTTCGCCCGATCGCGGCGCGCTGCTGCAACATAGTCGAAATGATAGAGGTAGGACGGCGCGCCGGCGGACGTCCGCGCCGCGAGCCATCGCGACGGTGCGACGAACCAGGCGTCGCCCAGAATTTGGCGGGCCAGTTCGTCATCGGCGAGCCCGGTGCCATAGGCGGCGCGGCCCGCCGCCTGGTCGGGCCCGAGATAGGTGAGCGCGGCCGCCGGCGGCACGCCCATGGCGAGGATTACGCTGGCTTCGTTGCTGTTAGCGCCGACGAGGAGCGGCACGTCGATCGGCTCACTGCGCGCAAAAACGCGCCATGGCGCTTCGCGCACCAGCTCGCCGTCGAGAATGGGGCCGACCATCGCGCCCGGCGTCCGGACATCGCCGGCCGCGACGAGCGCGTCGGCCGAAAGCGCCCGGAGCGCGTCGATCGTCGCCGAAGGCGGCGCGCCGGCGCGAGCCGCCAATGCCGTGCCTAGCGCTTCCTGCTCGATAAGCGGGCGCGGGTCGAGTAGGCCGACGCCCGACTGTACGATGGCGCGCGCGAACAGGCCCTTGGCTTCGGAGTGGGCGAGGATCGTCGTCACGCCGATTGCCCCCGCGGACTCGCCGAACAAAGTGACCTTCCCCGGATCGCCACCAAAGGCTGCGATATTTTTCTGGACCCAGCGAAGGGCGGCCATCTGGTCCATGAGGCCATAATTGGCGAGCGCCTCGCGACGCGGCTTGGCTGCGCTCAGAGCCGGGTGGGCAAAATAGCCGAGTGCGCCGAGCCGGTAGTTGATCGTGACAAGAATGACCCCTTGCCTTGCGAAGGCTGTACCGTCGAAAGCCGGGAACGTACCCGACCCGATGACATGCGCACCGCCATGGATCCAGACCATGACGGGAAGTTTCCGCGCGCCGGCCGGGCGCCAGATATTGAGCTGTAGGCAGTCTTCGGATTGATCATCCGCTACTCCACCGGCGACGAGCGCAGGCCGCACCATCTGCGGGCAAGCGGGTCCGAACTTCGCGGCATTGCGAATACCCGCCCAGCGCGGCGGAGCCTGCGGCGCGCGCCAGCGGAGCGCGCCTACGGGAGGCGCAGCGAAGGGAATATCGAAAAAACGCTCGACTCCTGCCTCTGCAGCGCCCGTTAGTCGCCCCTGCGCCAGCGTCGCTTGCGGAGGGGCAACCGCCGCCGCGGCGGATGCTGAAGCGAGCAGCGTCGCGGCTCCAGCACATGCTGCCATGACCCATTGCCGCATTTCGCCGTCCCTTTCGTCTCGGCTGGCGGCCGCAGGCCGCGGGCAAGCATATCCCCTAGAAAGAAATGCGGCCCTCGACGCCTATCACCCGGGGTTGGCTGTAACGGTTGATCGTCGGCGCCTGGGCAACATAGTAGAGCTTGTCGAAGAGGTTGTTCGCGAAGGCGCTCACATTGACCTTTCCGAAGTCGACGCCGATGCGAAGATTGACGAGGACATAATTGTCGAGGTCGACCGACGTTGCGGTCAGCTCCTGCTTGCCACCCCATTGTCCGCTGACAAGCACATTGCTCGTCAAGGCAACGTCGCCGGTGACCGGATAGCGAAGATTGAGGTTCGCCGAGGCGAGCCAGTCGGGAACCTGCGCGAGATCGAGACCGTCGTATCGGCCCGTCTTGACCTTGCCGCCCTGCCGCGAGCCGCTGAGCGCGAGGCGGCCGTCGCCTTCTCCAAGGTCGAATCCGTGGCTATATTCTGCCTCGATACCCCAGCTCTTCGCATTACCGGCATTAGTGAGATAGGCGACCGCGGCGACCGGGCAGGCCGCGTTGGTCAGCGCGCATCCATCGTCGACCTGCGCGATCAGATCCTTGAGCTCGGTATAATATCCCGCGATTGCGAAATAGCCGCGCCGCACCGGGCTGCCCTTGATGCCGACCTCATAGGAGGTGCTGCTTTCGTTGCCGAACAGTACCTGTACCGGGCTCGGAGCGCGGGGATCGGACAGGCGCGTGTTGAAACCGCCGGCGCGGTAGCTGCTGCCGACCTTGCCATAGGCGAGAATATTTGGAGTAAGTTTGTACGAAAGCGTCGCATTGTAGGAGAGATTGTCGGCGCTGATGTTGTCGTCGATAATCCGCGATGACCCGCCTGTTGGCAGGCCTGTCGCGAGATCATAGAGCCGCGCGCTGATGCTCCGGCTGTCGCGTGTATAGCGGAGCTCGCCGGTCAAGTTGAGGCTGTCGGTGATATCGAAACCGAGCGAACCATAAGCCGCATAGCTTTCGAAATGGAGCCGGGCGGGGGCGATGTTGCCCGGAGAAGGATTGGCAAGCGTCGGCGTGCGCGTCGTCGTCACGGAGAAATCGCTGTCGAGCAGCAGCATCTCGGCGCCCACGAGCCAGGTCAGACGGTCGCTCGCGCCCGTCACATGGATGTCCTGCGAGAAATTGTCGGTGGTGTCGACGACATAGGAGGCGCCGCTCGGGTCGAGCGGGGTTAGCGCCCCGATCTGACCTGCAGCGCGCGCGCGCGCAAGTTCGGCCGGGCTCACCGCGTCATTGTCAAGGTCATATTCCGAGTGGCGCTTGCGAAAGGATGTTGTCGAGGTGAGGTCGGCGCCGCCCAAGTCCACGCGGATAATCGCCTGCAGTCCATCGACATCCTGGCTGGCACGGGGCGCCGTGTTCCAGGGATAGCGGAAGCGATCCTGGGTATATCCCCCCGGGAAGCCTGGCGTGCCGGCGGGGATGGAAATCTGATAATGAACCGCCGGGGTCGTCAGCCGCTGGGTCTCGGCCATGATGATCGCGTCGACGGGTCCGCGTTTGAGACGGATCTGGCCGCGCAGACCATGACCCTTCTGTTGGTCGAAATAGACGTCGTTGTCCGGATTGTAGAAGAAGCCCTTGTCCTGCTCGACGAGATCGCCGCTGAGACGGATCGCAAGACCTTCGGCAAGCGGAACATTGATCGCGCCTTGCGTCTGGAAGCTGTTATTCTCGAAGCCGTAGCGCGCACTCGCCCAGCCTGAGAGATCGAATTCGGGCTCGGCCGAAATGATATTGATCGCGCCGCCGACCGCGTTGCGGCCATAGAGTGCGCCCTGTGTCCCCCGCAGCACCTCGACCCGGCCGATATCGAGGAGATCGAGGCGGGTGAAGTTTCGCCCGCCCACGGGACCACCGGCGATATAGGCACCGTTGCGATACAGGCCGACGCTGGGATCGCCATTGGTCGCGCGCGCGGTCGACGAGGCGCGGATCGAAATCTCGGAAGTGATCGATGAGCTGAGATTGTTGAACCTGACGCTCGGCTGGTCTGCTAGCAATTCGCCGCTGCCGCTTGCGCCGCCGCGATCGGTGAGTGAGGTGATATCGATGACAGAAGCGGCTGTAGGAACGTCGGCGAGCCGCTCCTCGCGGCGCCGCGCCGTCACGACGATCGCGCCGTCATCGTTCGCTTCCGCCGCGTCCGGAAGAGCTTCGGGCGGTCTGTCTTGCGCGAAAGCAGGCGGAGCGACGGCTACCCAAATTGCGGCCGTGCAGAAAAGAAGGTTCGCCCTGCGTCCCATGGTCACTCTCCCCATTTTGTTATCGCAATTATTATCGATAATTTTGTGCAGAAAACGCGAGCGAGTCAAGCCGGAAAGCGCAATGTCATTGCACGTGGGTCACGGGTTTAGGAGACGACGGCGCTCAGCAGGTCGCGGACGCCCCGCGCCGTAGCGGCAAGCGGGTCAGGTGTGACGGTAGATAAATCGTCGGTCACAGCGTGGTGATGACGGTGTGCGCCAAAGATGCCAGCATGACGTGTGTAGCCGGCCTTTATCACTTCCGAGAGTTCGCCCGCTGTGCCTTCCGCCGAAGGATAGGCCATTTCCAACCCTGGCTGGCCTTTGAATATCTCGCGCGCACGCGCAACGAATTCGGGCGATGTCATGAGAAAACGATAGGGATCGGCACTCGGCAGCGGCAGCAAGCGCCCCGGCATTTCCTGATAGTCACGTGCTGCGGCATTGGCGCCGAGATGCAACCAGAAAGCCGTCTCGCTGGGGGCTGGACCAAACTTGTCGGCGATATGGCTCGCACCGAGATTCTCATATTCATGCCCGCTGTTGCACAGAAAGAGCAGGCTGTGCTGGGGAAACGCTCGGGGCATCCAGTCGGCGAGCGCGAGCCACATCGCGATGCCCGGCCCCCGCTCGCCGGCGCAATCGGTCCAGCCTGAACGCGGCGTCGAGACGACGAGCCAAGGGCGGCCGGAGCGAACGAGTCGCCCGATTATATTCTGAGCTGCCCGAGCCCCACCGCGCCCGCGCAGCGCTAATTTCGCCGCGGCACCGTGGCGCGCGGCTTCAATCACCGGGGCGGCGAGTCGCGGCGCGAGCAAGGCAAGTGGCTTTTCCGATACGGGATGACCGGCCGGGACATTGAGGAGCAAGGCCTCGCCCGTCGGCCCGGTCGTAATGAGAATGACCCCGCTCGCACCGCGCGCAAGCGCATCGGCGAGCGGCTCGCGCGCTGCACGATCTACGAGGCTCGACCAGCGGCGGAAAGGCAGGCGCACTACGGCGATCGCGCCGTCGAGGCGTTCAGGAATTTCTGCGAGGCGCAGCGGCGCAGCGAGTCCAGCCTCGCCGGTTTCGATGGCGAGCGGTTGTGCGACGAGCGGTATCGTGATGTCGCCGAGCCTGAGGTCGCAGCGCGAGGCCTCGAACCAAGGCACGTCAAACGTCTGGCGTTCGACTTCGAATCCGGCACTGGACAGCCGCTTCGCTGTCCAGTCGGCGGTCCAACGATCGCCCTCGCCGCCCGACTGCTTGTTGCCGGCCTCGGTATAGCTTTGGACGTCGGTGAAGAGGCGTTCGGAGCCGAACATGGTCAAATCCCGAGATACAGCGGCAGCGGAGTTAACCTGCAATGCGATCGGCGCCGCGAGGCCCGCCTTAAGCAACGTGCGGCGGTCGGTCGGGAGGCGGCTCATGTCACTTTTGCGCGGCGGCGGCTGGGCTTAGTCTTTGCGTGCCGGGCCTTATATTCCTCGAGTGCGCGCCCGAAACTATTCTGAGTAACGCCGATCAGATCGCGCGCCACCGCATCGGCGGCATCGCCATCGCGCGTGACGATATGGCGGCAAAGCGCGTCGTAGAGGATGGCCGATCGCTTCGCGGCGTCATTGCCATGCGTCTCGATATAGCTGTCGGTATAGACATTGTGCTGCCAGCGCGCGAGCAGCGCGACCCGGTCGAGGAGCTCCAGCGCGAGCGGCGCATTGCTCCGCTTGGCGATGAAGCGGCCGATGCGGTTCGAGACTTTGATATGCTCGAACGTATTTTCGGTGCGCTGGGTGACATCCTTATATTCGACCAGACGGTGCATCAGTTCGCGCCCGTCGCGATCCGTCATCTCGACCGCAGCCAGGCGGCAAACTACACCGAACAGGGATTTCCACAGCTCATAGACCTCGTTCGCGGCATGCTCGTCGATATCGATCACATAGGTTCCGCGCCACGGGACCACCTTCACGAGACCGATCCGCGCAAGATGACGGAATGCTTCGCGCACGGGCGCATGGCTCACCCCGAAGCGCGCGGCGATTTCGCGCTCGCGCAGCCACGATCCCGGCTGGATGCGCCATTCGACGATGTCGTCAGTCAAGAGACGCGCAATGACGCGGTCTTGAGTCGGTGCACTGTCGTCTTCGGTCTTCGTCGCGCCCATTTCTCTCCGTTCGGCTTTCCCTGCTACCGGCACCATCCTAATCGGACAGTGCACGCGAGCAATCGATGATTGCGAATGAAATTATTATCGATAATATCGAGAATGACAAGCACCAGAAAATGGGAGTCGGAACTTGAAGCGCACCATCCTCTTTTTCGCAGCAGCCGTTGCGGCACAGCCGGCCACGGCAGGCGAACCCGCTCCTCTTCCCGGCTGTGCCGCGGCGATCGCCTATTCCGAGGCAAACTCTGGCGTGGCGCTGCTGATCCTTGAGGATGGCGAGGTTCGATGCCGTTCTGCAGATATTGCGACACCGCAGGAACTCTGGTCGGGCACCAAGAGTCTTGTCGGGCTGATGGCGGCGGCGGCCGTACAGGACGGGCTTTTGACGCTCGACGAGCGGGCATCAGAGACGCTCGCTGAGTGGAAGGGCGACGCCGAAAAGGAACAGATCACGCTTCGCCAACTGCTGTCGATGACAGGTGGTCAGGCCTCAACCGTCGGGAGACCCCAAGGGTATTTGGACTCGGTCAAGGCACCGCTCGCGGCGGCACCGGGCGGGAAATTCCAGTATGGCCCTGCTCCGATGCAAGTCGTCGGCGAAATCATGCGCCGAAAGCTCGTCGCCAAAGGCGAGGACGGCAACCCTCGCCATTATATCGAGCGTCGCATTCTAATGCCGCTAGGCGTAACGGTCGGCGATTGGCGCAGCGGCCCCGATGGCGCACCGCTCATGCCGCAGGGCCTAGTGCTGGCCGCATCCGAGTGGGCGAAGATCGGCGAGTTCGTCCGCGGGGGCGGAAAGCTCGAAGGCAGGCCACTTGTCGACGAAGCGACATTCGGCGAGATGTTCCAGGGTAGCCAGGTCAATCCTGCCTACGGTCTCACTTGGTGGCTACCCCGTAGCACGCCGGCTGTCGATATTGTTACTCGGCCCACCGATATCACCAGTCATGCCGCCGAACTACCGGCGGATATGGTCGTCGCCGCCGGCGCGGGCGATCAACGCCTCTATATCATTCCGTCGCTTCGGCTTACGATCGTGAGGCAGGCGAAACTCGACATTGCCGCCTTAGCGGCGGGGAAAAAAGGTGATTGGTCCGATTGGCGGTTCCTGTCGCTGTTGCTGAAACCAGCGAGTGAATAATTTGAAACGCGGGCGAGAACATCTCGGGGGCGATCGAACCTAAGCCGTGCCGCTGCAATATGATCATTGAGAATTGCTGGCTGAATGCAATCGCGGCCCGTGGAGTTTGCCCATGGGCCAGCATGATGACGGTCATTGACAGCCAGCGCGGCGATCGGAACCGAGAGGCGGAACCGTGCGCGCGACGGCGCAGTGGGGCGAAGAAGGATGCAGCATGTTGCGGGGATTGATGCAGGACGCGCCGCTGCTGATCAGCGGAATATTGGAATATGCAGCGCGCGCGCACGGCAAGAGGGAGATCGTCTCGAAGGCTGTCGTGGAGCCGGTTTGGCGGTATGACTGGCACCGCTGCGATCAGCGTGCGCGTCAGGCTGCGCAGGCCCTTGGCGTCCTCGGGATTGCGACGGGCGACGGCGTCTCCTCGCTCGCCTGGAACACTCCCACCGCCACCTCGAACTCTTCTATGCGGCGCCGGGCATGGGCGCCGTATTGCACACCGCCAACCCGCGTCTCAGCGACAAGCAGATCGCCTTCACTATCGCTCATGCAGGGAGCCGCATTCTCTTCTTCGAGCCCAATCTAGCCGAGCTCGTCGCACGGCTGCGTCCTCTCCTTCCGGGTATCGAGCGCTATGTCCTTCTCGCGGAGCGCGGAACGATCGCGCCAGATGTTGCCGACACGTTGAACTACGAAGCGTTGCTGGCAAGCGAGGACGGAGCCCTCACCTGGATGAGCTTCGATGAAAAGGCAGCCGCATTTCTTTGCTACACTTCGGGGACGACGGGCGACCCCAAGGGCGTCCTATACAGCCACCGCTCAATCGTTCTTCACGGGATGGCGGCCGGTCTAAGCAGTGCCTTCGGGTTCAGCGCTTTTGATGTCATCATGCCCTGCTCGTCCATGTATCATGCAACGGCATGGGGACTTCCCTTCACGGCAGCGATCAACGGCTGCAAGCTAGTGCTTCCTTGTGACAGGATGGACGGTGCCAGTCTTGCCGACCTGATCAACGAAGAGGGCGTCACCTTTTCGGGTGGTGTGCCGACGATCTGGACCTTGTACCTCGCTCATCTCGACACTACGGGGACGGGGGTCGGCAATCTCAAGCGCCTCGTGATTGGGGGCTCGGCCGTCCCCCGGGCGATGGCCGAGACATTCCGAGCCAAATATGGTGTCACTGTGCTGCAGCTCTGGGGCATGACCGAAACCAATCCGCTCGGCGTGATTTCGACGCCCTCCCCGCTCCTGATGGCCGAAGGCGAGGATTTCGCGAACGACCTCCCGCTGACGAAGCAGGGTCGCATGCAATTTGGCATCGAACTGCGCATTATCGACGGCGATGGCACGCCGCTCCCCTGGGACGGTGAGCAGGCGGGTGCGCTCCAGGTCCGCGGACCGTGGGTCGTCGATCGCTATTTCCCCGA